>CAWEUR010000024.1:0-186292 GCA_963812285.1 uncultured Alphaproteobacteria bacterium
GAAATTCGCGCAGGTGCTTTTCGAGCCAGGCGATGGTCTCGGCGTCGAGATGGTTGGTCGGCTCGTCGAGAAGCAGCAGGTCGGGCGCGGACAGGAGCAGCTTGCACAGCGCCACCCGGCGCCGCTCGCCGCCCGAGAGCTTGGTGACCTCGGCGTCATCCGGCGGGCAGCCGAGCGCGTCCATCGCCTGCTCGACCTGGCTGTCGAGATCCCACAGGTTCAGATTGTCGATCTGATCCTGGAGCGCCGTCGCCTCCTCCGCCGTCTCGTCGGAGTAGTTCATCATCAATTCGTTGTAGCGGTCGAGGATCGCCTGCTTGGCGGCGACGCCCTCCATCACATTGCCGCGCACGTCCTTGTCCGGATCGAGCTCCGGCTCCTGCGGCAGGTAGCCGACGGTTGCGCCATCGGCGAGCCACGCCTCGCCCGAGAATTCCTTCTCGATCCCCGCCATGATCTTGAGCAGCGTCGACTTGCCCGATCCGTTCGGCCCGAGAACGCCGATCTTGGCGTCCGGGTAGAAGGACAGGTTCATGTTTTCGAGGACCTTCTTGCCCCCGGTATAGGCCTTGGTCAGGCCCTGCATGTGATAGATGAATTGGCGCGCCATCAGGACTCCAGTGCCGCCCGCGAATGCCGGGCGCCTCATTGTGTTCGCGACGTTGAAAGAGACGGCGCCCTTCTAGTCGATGTGCCCTCCCGGAGCAATCGCTCCGTCGGCACGCGCGATGCGATTTCGCCCATCGGCGGCGCGACACAGGCCACCTCGCTGCGGCATCGGTTGCCGCCCGCGTATTCCATCGGTATACATCAAAGGCAGATTTCGGGAGGATTTCCTTGAAATGAGGCCGCGATCGGACAATTGGCCGGCAAGCCGGTATGCAAGAGGTCGGATCAAGGCTGACTTTCGCCGGCGGGTCCGGACATGACGGCAGCCAGCGAACGGGACCGCGCGACCTCGCAGACGGTCAAGGCGCAACTGACCGTCCGCGAGTTGATTCTGTCCGGCGCCCTGGAGCCGGGCGAGCGCATCTCGGAAGTCTCCATCGTCGAACGCACCGGCGCCTCGCGCACGCCCGTGCGTACCGCCCTTGCCCGTCTGGCCGAGGAAGGCCTGCTCGAGCCGATCCCGTCGGGTGGCTTTTCCGTCAAGGCCTTCTCGGAGGACGACGTCCATGACGCGATCGAGATCCGTGGCATGCTCGAAGGCTTGGCGGCGCGCTTCGCCGCCGAGCGTGGCGTCGCCCCCGCGCGGCTCCGTCCGCTCAAGGACTGCCTCGCCGAGATCGACGACCTGATCACCGCGACCGCCCTCGATGCGGAGGATTTCTCGCGCTATGTGACGTTGAACGGCCGCTTTCACGACCTGCTCCATACGCTTGCCGCCAGCCCCATGGTCATGCGCGAGATCGAGCGGGCGGCAGCACGGCCCTTCGCTTCGCCGAGCGCCTTCGTCATGGCGCAATCGGCGCTGCCCGAGGCCCGCACGGTGCTCACAGTCGCGCAGGACCAGCATCACGCGGTGGTGGAGGCGATCGAGGGCCGCGAGGGCGCGCGCGCCGAGAGCCTGATGCGCGAGCATGCGCGGCTGGCCAGCCGCAATCTGCGCTTCGCCCTGCGCAGCCAGCGCGCGCTGGCCCTGGTGCCCGGCGCCGCATTGATCACTACGAGCGCGGCGCGCTGAGCTGCCGCCTGACCGAACTAAGACCAACCCCAGGGAGGACCCCACAATGCCCCGAACCAAGCCACCGTTCCGCGCCGACATGGTCGGCAGCCTGTTGCGCACGGCGCCGCTGAAGGAGGCCCGCGCCAAGCATGCCGCCGGCGAGATCACCGCCGATGCCCTGACCGCCATCGAGGACCAGGAGATCGAAAAGATCCTCAAGCGCCAGGAAGAGGTTGGCCTGCAGTCGGCGACCGACGGCGAGTTCCGCCGCTCCTGGTGGCATTTCGACTTTCTCGCCGGCCTCGACGGCTGCGAGCTCGTCCAGCTCGACCACGGTATCCAGTTCCATGGCGTGCAGACCAAGGCCGAGACGGTCAATGTCGTCGGCAAGGTCGCCTTCCCCTCGACCCACCCGATGCTGCGGCACTTCAAGTTCCTGAAGGATCACACGAATCTCGTGCCGAAGATGACGATCCCGAGCCCCAGCGTGCTGCACTTCCGCTCCGGCTACAACGCCATCAAGACGGTCTATCCGGACATCGACGAATTCTTCGACGACGTCGGCGCCGCCTATGCGCAGGCCGTCCGCGCCTTCTACGACGCCGGCTGCCGCTACCTCCAGTTCGACGATACGGTCTGGGCCTATCTCTGCTCCGAGGAGCAGCTCGCCCAAGCGCGCGAGCGCGGCGACGAGGTCGAAAAACTGCAGGAACGCTACGCCCGCGCCATCAACAAGGCGCTGGAAGCGCGGCCCGGGGACATGACCATCACCATGCATGTCTGTCGCGGGAATTTCCGCTCGACCTGGATTTCCGAGGGTGGCTACGAACCGGTCGCCGAGACGTTGCTCTCCAAGGTCAACATCAACGGCTACTTCCTCGAATACGATACCGACCGCGCCGGCGGATTCGAGCCCCTGCGCTTCCTGCCGAAGGGCGACAAGATGGTCGTCCTCGGCCTCGTCACCTCCAAGACCGGCACGCTGGAGAAGAAGGACGACCTCAAGCGCAGGATTGAGGAAGCCGACGAAATACGTTGATCTGGAACAGCTTTGCCTCAGCCCGCAATGCGGCTTCGCCTCGACCGAGGAAGGCAATATCCTGGCCGAAGAGGAGCAATGGTCGAAGCTCAAGCTGATCGTCGAGACGGCCCGCGAAGTCTGGGGCTGACCGGGCCCGCGTCCATCGTCGAGAGGAAGCGCGGCGTACCGACATCCAGGCCGCGCCGCGCTTCCCCGCCTCCTGCCAAGCCTTGAATCGGACGGTGAATGGAGGGACGATGGCCGCGACCTTGAACAGCCCGTCCGGATTGGTGGACGGAACCCTGAACGGACCCTCCATGACATCGCCGACGATGCCGACCCGCGACGTCTCGCTGGCCGATCTCGACATCCTCCTCGACCGCCGCGCCGGCGGGATCATCCATGCCCGCTCGCCCGACTCCCTCGGCCCCTATCCCGACCGGCTGACCGACCGCCTCATTCACTGGGCAGCCGTCGCGCCGGAGCGCACCTTCATCGCCGAGCGTGACGCGGCGGGCGACTGGCGCCGGATCTCTTATACCGAGGCACTGGCGACGGTCCGCGCCATCGGCGAGGCGCTGCTCGCCCGCGACCTGTCGCGGGACAGGCCGATCGCCATCATCTCCGGCAACGACATCGAACACGCCCTCCTCGGCCTCGCGGCGATGCATGTCGGCATTCCCTACGCGCCGATCTCGACCGCCTATTCGACGCTCTCGCGCGACTTCGCCAAGCTGCGCTACATCCTCGACCTGATCACGCCAGGCATGGTCTTCGCCGCCGATGGCGAGATCTACGGCCGGGCAATTGCCGCCGCCGTTCCGGCCGCGACCGAACTCGTCGTCACGCGCAACCCGCCGGCGAGCCACCACGCCACCGCCTTCGCCGCGCTTGCCGCCACGACACCGACGGAGCGCGTCGATGCCGCGGCCGCCGCGGTCGGTCCCGACACGATCGCGAAATTCCTCTTCACCTCCGGCTCGACCGGCTGGCCGAAGGGCGTCATCAACACCGAGCGCATGCTCTGCTCGAATCAGGTGATGCTCAACACGGTGCTCTCGGTCCTGAGGGAAGAGCCGCCGGTCATCGTCGACTGGCTGCCGTGGAACCACACCTTCGGCGGCAACCACAATGTCGGCATCGTCCTCTTCAATGGCGGCTCGCTCTATATCGACGCCGGCCGGCCGACGCCGCAGGACACCCACCACACCGTCCGCAATCTCCGCGAGATCGCGCCGACGATCTATTTCAACGTACCCAAAGGCTACGAGATGCTGCTGCCGCATCTCGAAAGCGATGCGGAGCTGGCGCGCAACTTCTTCAGCCGGCTGAAGCTCACCTTCTATGCCGCCGCCGGCATGCCCAAGGCGATCTGGGACGCGCTCGATGCGATCGCCATGAAGACCTGCGGCGAGCGCATCGCCATGCTGACCGGCCTCGGCGCCACCGAGAGCGCCCCCTTCGCGCTGTCCTGCGGCCGCGAGACCAGCGCCTCCGGCCATGTCGGCGTGCCGGTGCCAGGGCTCGAATTGAAGCTGGTGCCGGTCGAGGGCAAGCTTGAGGCACGACTGAAGGGCCCCAGCATCACGCCCGGCTACTGGCGCCGGCCCGACCTCACCGAAGTCCGCCTTCGACGAGGAAGGTTTCTACCGCCTTGGCGACGCCATCCGCTTCGTCGACGAGAACGATCCGAAGAAGGGCTTCGCCTTCGATGGACGGATCGCCGAGGACTTCAAGCTCGCCACCGGCACCTGGGTCAGCGTCGGCCCCCTGCGCGCCCGCTTCATCGACCTCGCCGCGCCCTACACCCGCGATGTCGTGCTCGCCGGCATCGATCGCGATGAGGTGACCGGCCTCGTCTTTCCCGACCCGGCCGCCTGCCGAAAGCTCTGTCCCGACCTCGACGCCGATGCGCCGCTCGAAACCCTCCTCGCCGACGCGCGCGTCCGTGCCGCCTTCCAGGGCGCGCTCGACACGCTGGCGAAGGAAGCGACCGGCAGTTCGCGCCGCATCATGCGCATCCTCCTCCTCGCCGATCCGCCGTCGATCGACGCCCACGAAGTCACCGACAAGGGCACCATCAACCAGAGCGCCGTCCTCACCCACCGGGCAGAACTGGTCGAGGAACTCTATGCGGACGTGGTCTCGGAGAGGGTCATCGCGGCGGCAGGGTAAGGTTCCGCGCGGCGCATGGCTCGCGGTAGACACCCGCTTTCGCGAGGATGAGCGGAGAGAGGGGCCGTCTGCTATATGTGGCGGGCTGAGATCGACGGGGACGCGCCGCCGGGTTTCCCTCGCGGTTCAACATCACCCTACCCGCTCGTCCCCGCGAAAGCGGGGACCCAGACCGCCTCGCTGAAATCCGGTCTAAAATGGGCGTGGAAACTTTCTGCACCCTCGACGCACCCGCACCAATAGCGCTTGGATCCCCGCTTTCGCGGGGATGAGCGGAGGGGGAGGTCCTCCGTCATGGGCTGGACAGTGGAGGGTGAACGAGCATTCTCCGATCTCCCGCAAGTCCAGCACCTCCTATTCCCCCCTTTTCGCAGCGTTGGCCGCGCCTATGCCGCTGTGGCGTGCGCCGTCACCTCCTCCCACTTTTTCACATTGATGCCCCGGACCAGCAGCCACAGGCAGAGGGCCGCCTCTGCCAGGAGGCACACGCCATAGGCCGGCTGGAAGGCTTCCGCATGGTCGGGAGCGAGGAAGAGGAGGTAGCTGCCCGTCAGATAGACCAGCCCCGCGGCCGCCATGAGGACGCCGAGGAGGCGCGGGATGTAGGGCGCCTTGAAGACCAGATAACCGATGATCAAGCTGTTGACGCCGAAGAACAGCAGGCCGAGATCGTAGCCGTGGCTGTGCGTGTCGAGGAATAGCAGCGCCAGCGCATTGAGCTGACCGGCATCGAACGCATTGAGGTGCCCGGCACTTCCGAGAATGAGAAGCGCGGCATGCTGGTTCAGGAGATTCACGCCGACGATCGCCGTCTGGATCAGGCGAAACGCCGCCGCCATGAGGGCAAGCGTCCGGCTGACAGGCCTCAGCAGCGCATAGAGCAGGATAGCGAGTGCCACGTCGCTGAGCGCCATGATCGAGTCGGCGGCGAAGCTCAGACGGAACAGCCCCTCATTGGCGAGAATGTTGCCGGCCGTTGCCGCCGGGTCGCCCGGCACGACAAGACGCGAGCGAACGAACACTTCGCTCCACACCCCGAAGACGATGATGATGAGATAGAGCGCGCCGGCGGTCCTGGCATAGGTCTGCGGCGAGGTCTCGGCTTCACGGCTGCTCATCGCGATCGCTCCTGGCATGCGGTCAGTCCAGCACGATAACGACCGTACCCTTCTTGCGCTCGCTGTCGAGACAGGCATGCGCCTCGGCGATAGACGCGAAGGGAGGGATTCGAGCGATCACCAATCGCAGCCGCATGAGCAATTGGAGGCCACGGCTCGCGCAGCGCCCGTACGCGCGCGTCGCCCGAATTGACGGTTCTGGCGCGGACGCTGACGAGACCCTCGTCGGCGGTCGGCTCGGGTTTCGGCATGTCCCCGATGACGACGACGCCCCGCGGACCATATCGCTCGCACACCGCTGCCTTCACGACCCGTCGCCCCAGATCTCGATTGCGTCTGGCAGCAAACCTTCCGGAAATGTCACCAACATGCAACTGCCGCGGAACCCCGGGCATCACAGCAAGATGCCCGAAGGGACCGAGACCGCCTTGTGACGGCCGGTGGCCTCGCGCGCGCCAGCATGTGTCCGGCGACCGCGCGGACGAATAGGCCGGCGGCCTTGTCGGGCGGCCGCCGGCGGGTTTCGGTCGTCTTTTGGGTCGTTACTTGGTGACCGTGAGCTCGGTCCACATTCCCGCCGCGTAGTGGCCGGGGACGTTGCAGATCAGCAGATACTTGCCGGGCTTGAGGTTGACCGTGAGCGAACCGGACTTGCCGGGATCGAGCTCGGAGACCTCGCCCTTGTCGCCGGCCTTGTCTTCGTCCACGCGCTGCTCGCCGGCGATATAGGGAAGCATCTTGGACGGATCGGCCATGTACATGACGATCATCTCGTGCACGGTGTCCTTGGAGTTGTTCTTGACCTTGAAGGTCACGACGCCCTCGCGCGCGCTCTTCACCGATTCTTTGATGCCCATCGTTGCCTTGGACAGGTCGACCGGCTTGTTGCCGTCATATTCGAGACCTGTCGGCCATCGTGGCGTCCGAGCCCTTGTCCCAAAGGTCGACATTCACGACGGTCGCGGCGAAGCTCGGAGCCGCCGCAAAGGCCGTGACCGCGATCGCGGCAGCGATGGGCAGGACGTTCTTGTAGATATTGGTCACGATTATCCTCCAGTGTGGTGTCGCCCAATCGCGCATCTGCCAGCGCGGGCACCGGCCACCGGAAATGGCATCGCAGGGTCCGGCAGCCGGGGGCGGGAGGATCGAACGGTGCCGATGAGGTCGGCGAGGCAGAGTAGAGTCCGGATCTTGCGGCGTTTCTTTGACGTGCATCAACGGCGCGACACTCTGCCCGCCACGCCCCCCCTTGTCGGGCTTAGACGTCGAAGAAGACGGTCTCGTTATCGCCCTGGAGATGGATGTCGAAGCGGTAGGTTCCCTCGCCCGTCTTCGCCGCGATCAGGGTGTGGCGACGGTCCTCCGGCACCAGCGCCAGCACCGGGTCGGCGGCGTTGGCCTCCGCCTGGTCCTCGAAATAGACGCGCGTATAGGCGTGGCTGAGAAGACCGCGCGAGAAGACGATGAGGCTGAGATGTGGCGCCTGCATGGTGCCGTCGGGTCCCGGCACGGCACCCGGCATGACCGTCTCGACGACGAGGACATTTTCGGCATTCGGCCCGACCCGGCCGAAGCCGGTGAAGCCGTCATTCGCGGGCTGGTCCTTCGTCCGGTAGCGGCCTTCGCTGTCGGCCTGCCAGACCTCGACCATGCAATCGGGCACCAGGTCGCCGGCGCCGTCATAGACGATGCCTTCGAGGCGGATGCGCGCCCCGGCGACGTTCGGCGGAGCCATGTCACCGGTAACGATGCGCGAATAGACATCGGTCTCCGAATAGAGGCCGATGGCGAAATAGGGACCGACGGTCTGGGACGGGGTCTGCCGGGACATCAGTCGCGCGTCTCCATGGGGGTCTCCTTCGGTCCGCGCAGATAGATGTCGAACTCGTAGCCGAGCGCCCATTCGGGCTCCGTGTGGTCGAGCGAGAAGCGCGAGATCAGCCGGTCGCGCGCCGCCGCCGGCGTGCTGTTGAAGATCGGATCGAAAGGAAAGAGCGGGTCGCCCGGAAAATACATCTGGGTGACGAGGCGACTGGCGATGCTCGCCCCGAACAGCGAGAAATGGATATGCGCCGGCCGCCAGGCATTGTGGTGGTTGCGCCAGGGATAGGGGCCGGGCTTGATCGAGATGAAGCGATAGCGCCCCTGCGCGTCGGTGAGGCAGCGTCCGGCGCCGTTGAAGTTGGGATCGAGCGGCGCTTCGTGCTGGTCGACCTTGTGGAGGTAGCGGCCGGCGGCATTGGCCTGCCATATCTCGACGAGCTGGTTGGCGACCGGGCGCCCGGCCTCGTCCATCACCCGTCCGGTGACGATGATGCGCTCGCCACTCGCCTCCTCGCCGGACTGCGCCGCGTTGAGCGTCAGGTCGGCGTCGAGCGCGCCGATCCTGTCGTGGCCGAAGACCGGCCCGGTCAGTTCACTCATGGTCTCGGGGATGACGACGAGCGGCTTGCGCGGACCGCGCAGCACCGTCGACTTGTAGTCGGGATAGACATAGGCCGGCTGGCTGGCCCAGTCGCGTGGCGTCTGCTTTTCATGCGGCCCGGTCACGTGCCCTTCCCTCCCTCTGCTGCGTCCATTTCGGCGAAGGTGCGCTTGGCGATGGCGATGGCCGAATTCGCCGCCGGCACCCCGGCATAGATCGCCACCTGCATCAGCGCCTCCCTGACCTCCTCGCGGGTCGCGCCGGCATTGCGCGAGGCCCGGATATGCATGGCGAGCTCGGCTTCATGGCCGAGGCTGGCGAGCATGGCGATGGTGAGAAGGCTGCGCGTCCGCCGGTCGAGTCCGGGGCGCGTCCACACCGAGCCCCAGGCGGTCTCCGTGATGAAGCGCTGGAAGTCGGCGTCGAAGTCGGTGACATTGGCGCTGGCGCGATCGACATGCGCGTCGCCGAGCACGGCCCGGCGCACCTTCATGCCCGCTTCGTAGCGGTCATCGCCCATGCGTCACTCCCTAGCCGCCTCGCGGCGGCCCCTTGACCAGCGCCTTGAGGTCAGTGCCTTCGTCGGCGACCACCTCCGGCGGCGGTGTTATTGCGGCGCCGATCATGCGGCGGCCGACCATGTGATCCGCCGGACGGTTGACCGAGTCGATGGCGACCAACCCGCCGTCCGCATAGTGGAACACGGAGAAGCTGCCGTCTTCCGGCTTGCCGCGCAATACACTTTTCGTCGCATCGGTTGGCAATCCAACCATTTGCAGCTTGACGTCGCCCTGATCTGACCAGAACCACGGCACGGCGCGGTAGGGCGTCGCCTTGCCCATGATCGTGGCGGCGGCGGCCTTGCCCTGGTCGACGGCGTTCTGCACCGATTCCAGCCGCACCCGGCGGCCGAGCTGCCATTGCGTGAAGGCGACGCAATCGCCGATGGCGAGGATCTCGGGCGCGTCGGTGACCATGAAATCGTCGACGACGATACCGTTGTCGACGGCGACGCCGGCCTCCGCCGCAAGTTCGACATTGGGCACGACGCCGATACCGATGACGGCGATATCCGCCGGGATGCGGTCGCCGGTGGCGGTCTCGACCGCGACCACCTTGCCACCCTCCCCGATAATCGCGCCGACCGGCGTCGACAGGCGCATGTCGCTGCCCCAGCCGCTATGCAGCGCGAGAAAGTGTTCCGAGATGAGCGGCGCCACGGCCCGGCCCATCAGCCGGTCGGCGGCCTCGAGCACGGTCACGGTCTTGCCGAGCAGCCGCGCCGTGGCGGCGATCTCGAGACCGATGAAGCCGCCACCGACGACGACCACGTCGCCGGCATCGTAGAGGCGATCGCGCAGCCGGCGCGCATCATCGGCATTGCGCAGATAGAAGACTCCGTCGAGATCGACGCCGGCGATGGCCGGCACCCGCGGCCGCGCGCCGGTGGCGATCACCACATGGGTGAAGGGCAGCACTCCGCCACCGCCAAGACGCACTTCGCTCGCCTGGCGATCGATCGCCGTCACCGTCTCGCCGCGACGCAGGTCGATGGCGCTCTTCTCGTAGAAGGATTCCGGCCGCAGCGGCAACAGATCGTGGTTCGGATCCTTGAGGAAGGCCTTCGACAGCGGCGGGCGCTGATAGGGCACGTCGGTTTCGGCGGTGACCAGCGTCAGTGGCCCCTCATAGCCCTCGCCGCGCAGGCTCGCGGCGACCTGCGAGCCGCCATGCCCGCCGCCAATAATGACGATGCTCCGCTCGGTCAACGCAACAATCCCTCTCCTGCCGCGCGGGGCCCAAGACGCATCGGCGTTGCCCCGCGATCGGCGCTAACCCTCAAATCGCGGCCCTGTGTAGCAGCCTCGATCGCTGAGTGGAATTCGCGCCGCCGCCGCGGATGCGGCACCCCCACATGCAACGCCGGCGCGGGCCGACAGGCGCGAGGTCAGCCCTTCTCTGCCCCGGACAGCACGCCGGAGCGCACGAATCTCTGGGCGACCAGGAAGATGAGCAGAACCGGCAGCACCACGAGGATCGCCGCCAGCACGACTTCCGGCTTCTTGATGGGCACGTCATTGGACGGAAGGTTGCTGAGCGCGCCCGAGCTGCTGACCAGCGCGGTCAGCCCGACCGGCAGGTTGTAGAGCTTATCGTCGGAGAGCAGGACGAAGGCGAGGAAGTAATTGCTCCAGATCGCCAGGAAGCTGAAAAAGGCGACCAGCGCCACGATCGGCCGCGCCAGCGGCAGGGCGATGCGACTGAAGAGCTGGAAGCGGTTGCAGCCGTCGACCCGGCCGGAATCGATCACGCCCTTGGGCAGCGACGTCGAGAAATAGACATAGGTGAGATAGACGCCGAAGGGGAAGAACGACGACGCCAGGATCAGACCGGCGCGGGTGTTGTTGAGCCCGATGAGGTTCATTTCCAGGAAGATCGGCAGCGCCACGGCGGTGCTCGGCGTGATCATCGCGACCAGCGTCAGGATGAGGATGAGCTTGCGACCGGGAAACTCGGATGCCGCCAGCGCATAGCCGCCGGGAATGCAGGCGATGAGCGAGAGGATGACGCCGCCGACCGTGTAGATGGCCGAGTTTACGGCCCAGGTGGTGATCTGGAAGTTGTTGTAGGTGGTCAGGTTGAGCCAGGTGTGGCGGAAGGCCGCCCAGGTGCCGATGGTGAAGGGCGGATCGGAGAAGAGCGAGTTCGCCGACCGTGTTCCGGCGAGGAACAGCCACAGCAGGGGAATTCCGTAGAAGCAGGCCGCGAAAGCCAACGTCGCGAAGACGACGAAGCGGCCGTAGCTCACTCGAAAGGGCGCTCTCCTATCGGCCATCATCCCGCCCCTCAGTCGACCTTGTAGAACCGTGTCGCGAACACGATGATCATCGCGATGACGATCGAGGAGCCGACCAGCATCGTGCTGAGCGCGGCCGATGCGCCGAAGTCGCCCATCTGGAAGGCGTACTGGAAGGCCATCTGATTCAGCGACCAGTCGCTTTGCGAGAATTGCGCGCCGGCGAGCCCCATGAGCTGAGGCTCGACGAAGATCTGCAGACCGGTCGCGAAGGACAGGATTCCCATCAGCACCAGCGAGCGCCAGATCATCGGCAGCTTGATGCGCATGGCGAGCTGGAACCGGTTGGCACCATCGATGCGCGCCGCCTCCATCACCTCGACCGGCAAGCTCGACAGAGCACCGCCGAAGACGACGATCCAGCCGCCGGACTGCGAGAAATAGGCCATGACCGAGAAAACGCCGGCGAGCCCGAGCCCGGAAACGACGTCGGCCCGGTTCTGCCAGCCGATCAGATGCTGCAGGACCTGGAACGGGCTTACCGAGGGGTCGAGCACGAACAGCCAGAGCACCACGATCGCCGACGAGGTCACCGCGCCGGGGAGGAAATAGATCGTCCTGAGAGCCGTTGCCGTGCGGCGCTTCACGCTGTCGAGCATCAGCGACAGGATCGCGACGCCGATGACGGTCGCCGTCACCCAGATCGCGACAAAGGTAATGACGTTGATCGCGGCGCGCGGCACGCGGAAGTCGCTGAACACGAAGGCGTAGTCGTTGAGGCCGTAGAACGCCATCCCGATCGTGTCGACGAAGCTCAACCCGAACGCATAGGCGATCGGGAAAATGCCAAAGGCGAGCAGCAGAATGAGATAGGGCAGGAGCAGGAGGTAGGACATGCGCCGGTCGCGCCATCGCAGGCGCCGCTCGGCACGCGCCCGCTCCTGGTCCGAACTCACCGGCGCCGCCAGACTTGTCGCGCTCATGATGTCCCGCCCGGATGGGCCGGGCGCGCCAGGCGCGCGCCCGGTCGCAGGTCGCTACTTGACGACCGTGTAGCCGTTCAGTTTGGCAAGATTGGTCAGCTCCGTCTGCAGAGCCGGCAACGCGCCTTCGACCGTCCCGCCGCTCGCCAGAGGCTGCACGACGACCTTCGACAGCGCATCGACGACGCTGAAGCGCAGGCTTGCATAGCCCGGATGGCTGTAATCCGCGGCTTTCACCTCGATATCGAAGACGTTCGGGTCGGCATAGTACTTGTCGGCCTTCAGCCGCTCGCCCCAGGCCTCGGCAGAGGGACGATGGGCCGGCAGGGTCACCGCGTTCTTCTGGTTGTCGACGTCCGTTGCCATCCACTCGATGAGGTCGACGACTTCCTTGGGATGCTTGGTGTCCTTCCAGCCGCCATAGGTGCCGCCACCCCAGCTCCAGGTCAGAGGCTGCTTCTGGTCGTCCCACTTGAGCGGCTGCGCCGCGGCGAGTTCACCGGCCGGCCACTTGTAGGTCGCCTTGATCACATATTCGCCGAACCAGGTCGGGCCGACGATCAGCGGCACCTTGCCCGACGTGGCGAGCTTGACGAAAGCGGGATCGAAGGGGCCGACCTTGGTCAGGCTGCCCTTGGCCAGCATGTGGTCGACCATCTTCGCCGGCTTCTTGCACTTCTCCGACGTGACATCGATCCTGACGGTGTCCGCCTTGCCTTCGACCGGCATGACGATGTCACAGCCATCGGAGACGAGGTAGCTCATCAGAGGAAACGGCTCGACGCCGGAGCCGAGCACATAGCCCTGAGGGGCCAGCTCGTCACCGAGCTTCTGGAACTCCTCCCAGGTGGTGGGCACCGTCTTGCCGAGCTTTTCCATCAGCGGCTTGTTGTACCAGACGATCATGTGGGCCTGATCGTTGCGCAGACACAGCAGCTTGCCATTCACATGGCAGGGCGCGTTGGCGTTCGGATAGAACTCGTCCTGCAGCTTCTGCGGCACCTTGTCGGTCAGGTCCATCAGGTAGTTGGACCGCCGGGTCGAAAGCTGCGCCGTGTAGCCGATATCGGACATGAAGATGACGTCCGGGATCTCGCTTCGGGCGCGCATGGCAAGCTGGATCTTGGCGACGAGATCGGCCGGCGACACCGTCGTCACGTTGAGCTTCACGTTGTCGTGGGTCTTGTCGTAGAGCGCGAACATCGACAGGCGCGGCGTGTCCGACCACACGTTCAAGGTGACCGGGTCCGCGGCCGATGCGGCGCCGGCGAACAGTCCCATGGCGATGCCGCTGGCCATCGCCAAAGCCAATTTCTTCCCTGTGCGCATTGGAACGTTCCTCCTGTTTTCCCTTGGCCGGCTTCGGCCGGCTATGCCGGGGCGGCGGCGGTTATGGCCGCACCCGCCTCGTTGAAGACGTGGAGCTGGTCGGGCCTCAACGCGACCCGCACCTGCTGTCCGGACTGGAGCGATGTCTGGCCCATGAGTTGGACCGTGACAACGTTGTCGGGACCGACATCGAGATAGACGAAGGTGATATTGCCGAGGCGCTCGACCGACTCGACCGCGGCCGGGAACGCGATCGCGCCATCTGGCGCCGCCTCGCCGGAGGCGACCACCTCGACCGTCTCGGGTCGCGCGCCAACGGTCACCCTGTCGCCGACCCTGCCGTCGGGAACGGCGATATCGATGTGGATCGTCTCATCGGCGTCGAGCGCCATCGTCGCCCGCCCCTCGCCGATCGACATCAGGCGCCCGGAGAGAAGGTTCATCTTCGGCGAGCCGATGAAGCCGGCGACGAAGAGATTGTTCGGGCGTGCATAGAGTTCCAGCGGCGGGCCGATCTGCTGGACCCGGCCATGATCGAGCGCGACAATCCGGTCGGCGAGCGTCATCGCCTCGACCTGATCATGGGTCACATAGATCATCGTCGTGCCGAGCTCGCGATGCAGGCGCTCGATCTCGAGGCGCATCTGCACGCGCAACGCCGCGTCGAGATTGGAGAGTGGCTCGTCGAACAGAAAGACTTTTGGATTGCGCACGATGGCGCGTCCGATGGCGACGCGCTGGCGCTGGCCGCCGGAGAGCTGCGCCGGCGAGCGGGACAGCAGGTCGCCGAGACGCAGGATGCGGGCCGCCTCGCGCACGCGCTGGTCGATCTCGGCCTTCCCCACCCGCGCAAGCTTCAGATTGAACGCGATGTTGTCGTAGACGTTCATGTGCGGATAGAGCGCGTAGGACTGGAACACCATGGCGATGCCGCGCTCGGATGGCTCGGCGAAGGTGACCACTTCCCCGTCGATCAGGATGTCGCCACCGCTGACCATTTCCAGGCCGGAGATCATCCTCAGCAACGTCGACTTGCCCGAACCGGATGGGCCGACGAAGACGACGAATTCGCCCCGCTCGATGGCGAGGTTCGCGCCCTCGATGACGCGGACCGGCCCGAATGACTTCCGGACGTCGCGAAGCTCGACCGCCGCCACCCCGTCCCCCTAGGCGATTTTCTCGGTGACGGTGACCTTGCGCAGCGCCGTCTTGTCGAGCTCGTCCCAGTCGAATTCGTAACCGAGGCCGGGTGTTGTCGCTGACGGTGAGGAAGCCGTCGCGGATCGCGAGGGGCCCGAGCTTGTCGAGGCCCTTGATCTGCTCCTCGTTCATGACGAGCTGCTCGTAATAATCGTTGTTGGAGATGGCGCCGCAGAGCTGGGCATTTTCGAGGCCCATGCCGTGCACCTGGGCACGCATGCCGAAACTCTCCGACATATGCGCGACCTTCATCGAACCGGTGAAGCCGCCCTTGTAGTGGGTCGAGACGCGCGTCATGTCGAGCGCCCTGGCCTCGATCCAGCTCGCCATGTTCCAGTGGACGCCGTCCGAGGTCTCGGCCGCCAGCACCGGCATCTTCAGCTTCTCGCAGAGCTTGGTGTAGGAGCCGAGATAGAACTCGCGCATCGGTTCCTCGTACCAGAGGAAGCCGAGATCCTGCAGCGCGCGGCCGACCTCCAGCGCGTCGACATAATCCCAGCCGGCCGAGCCGTCGAACATCAGGTCGGCATCGGGCCCGACCCATTCGCGCAGCTTGGTGGAGAGCTCGATGTCGCGCCTGACGTCGCCCCAGGCGTGCAGCTTGAAGGCCTTGAAGCCGACGTCGCGGCTCATCTTGATGTAGCGCTCATATTCATCGAGCGTCGGCCAGGTGACGGTTGAGGCGTAGGCCGGCACCTGGGTCTTGTAGCCGCCGAGCATCTGGTGGATCGGCATGCCGGCGACCTGGGATTTCACGTCCCAGCACAGCATGTCGAGAAGGCCGAGGGACCGCATATGGACCTCCTCGATGCGGTCGATCTCCCACATCAACTCCCACATGTGCTCGGTCAGGAGAGGATTGGCGCCGATGAACCAGTGGTAGCGCCGGTCGACCAGATCGAGGACCGAATCGCCGCGCACGACCTGCAGGGCGCCGTAATGGCCGCTGTCGGTCTCCATGCGAATGACCGCCTTGCGCGGCTTGGTGCCGGGACGGATGTCGCCATGGGAGCCGGGCAAGCCGTTACGCCAGATGAATTTCGGGCCAGGCTCCACCGGGACGAGCCAGCACGTGAACCCGACGATCTTCATGTTTCCCCCCTTGGGTCGTCTTGTTGAGATATCCATGGCCCCTCTTGATATATCAGGTCAACCGAAATACTGGGATCAAGAGCGGAATTAATATGTCCACAGGGCCGTGAACCCGTCGAACGTCCCCGCCGCGCCTACCCAAAGCAAGCGGTTCCGCGGCGTGGTCAGCGCTCCATCGTTCGGGGAGCGTTGCGCGTCACGGGCGACGAGCACTTGGGCATCGTCGCCTGCCTGGAGAAGCATGATGGGCCCGGCGCCATCGAAGCACTGGAAGCCCACTTCCATGCCTTGACCGATCGCGCCTTGCACGGCCCGCCCGGCGGAAGCAGGCTCAGGCGTCGACCGCCACCAGAGCCCTTTCCTGCTCGCGGAGCGGCACGTTCGTCGCCGAGGCACGGTTCCAGCCGGATCCAGATGCGGTCATGTCTTCGTTCCTTTCCGCCGAGGTCGGCCGGAACGCCGCCGTCACTCGTCGACGATCCGCGCGAGAAGCCTTGCCGCTTCGCCAAGCGTCCTCTGTTCTTCCCGCGACAGCTTCGAGGCGATCCCGCGGCTCAGCCAGTCCTGATGCGCGGCGCGCCCCTCCGTCAGCCATTTGTGGCAGGCCTCCGTCAGCGAGATGATCGTCTGCCGGCCGTCGCCGGGGTCAGGCCGTCCCTCGACATGACCAGCCTCCTCCAGCGCGGCGACGGTCATGCGCATGGATTGCGGGCGCACCCCTTCCGCCCGCGACAGGGCGGAGACGGTGGTCGGACCGTCGCGCTCCAGTCGCAGGATCACTGAGACCTGCGACGGCGTCAGGTCACCGGTATTGGCCTGCTCCCGGAGCCGGCGCTTGAGCTTGACCACCAGCGCGCGCAGATCGGCCGCCAATGCACCAACCTCGTCCATGCGCTCTTGGGCCGGCCGTGTCTTCATGCGTCGCTCCTAGCATATGGAAAGGCAATCTATAAAGTTTACCTGTATATATTATCACAGGGCGACACGGCAGCATGCCGCCGCCCCAATCATTGGCCGTTTCGTGGGCCGGACGGAGGCGGGATGCCTGAGAAACGCGAGGGAAAACAGTGGTGGGCCCGGCAGGACTCGAACCTGCAACCAGACCGTTATGAGCGGCCGGCTCTAACCATTGAGCTACAGGCCCGGATGGGCGGCCTCCGGTATACAATAATCGGGGCCCCGGGCAACCGCGCCGGCCGCAAAAGCGGCGTGATTTTCTCCGACAAGGCCTCCCGGACCGACAGAACCGACAGAAGGAGACCGCCCGATGACGACGCCCCGCACGCGCCTGACGAGGCCCGCCCTCGCCCTTGCCGCCCTGCTTCTCGCTGCCGCCCCGGCCTTCGCCGCCGACCAGCCGCCGACGCTCACCGCCAATGGCGCGGCCTCCGTCAGCGCCGTGCCCGACATGGCGATCGTCACCCTCGGCGTCGTCAGCGAGGCGAAGAGCGCGCGCGCCGCGCTCGACAGCAACAATGCCGACATGAGCGCCGTCATCAATACCGTCACCGACGCCGGCATCGCCGACAAGGACGTCGCCACAAGCCAGTTCGCCATCGCCCCGGTCTATGCCCCACCGCCCAAGGACGGCAGCGACGCACCGGCGAAAATCATCGGCTATCGCGTCTCGAACGAGGTGCGGGTGACCATCCGCGATCTCGCCGCCTCCGGTGCCGTCCTCGACAAGGTGGTCAGCGCCGGCGCCAACCGCGTCACCGGCATCAGCTTCGACATCGCCGAGCGCGACGCGCTCGAGAAACAGGCGCTGGCCGCCGCCATCAAGGACGCCAGGGCCAAGGCCGCGCTGATGGCGGACGCCGCCGGCGTCACCCTCGCCCGCATCGTTAGCATCAATGCCGGCAGCAATGGCCTTCCCCGCCCGCGCGCCATGGCGACCTTCGCCGCCAAATCCGTGCCGGTGATGCCGGGCGAGACCGAGATCTCGGCCAACGCGACGATCGTCTGGGAGATCGCGGGCAAGTAGCCAGGGCAGCCATATGGCCGGCCGCCACGCTTTCGGGCGGACAATTGTCGCCGCCCTCTTAAGGCCCTGTGAAGGGGACGGGCGTATGCTCGGTCCCCATGAAGTGGATGATCCTCATCTTCCTGGCCGCCGTCTTCGTCATCTGGGACGTCACCCAGAACGACAGCCGGGTCCTCACCGCGATGGGCGCGCTGTTCACGGCCGGGGCAAAAGCTGTCGGGGCTGCGTAGGCCGCGACAGCGGCGTGACGCGCGGTTATCCGCCCCCTCACCGCTTCTCCCGATAGGCGCCCCATGGCATTTGCGTCGCCAGCTTTCCGCCTGACACATCGATCATCGTGCCGGTGATGTAGCCGGCAAGGTCCGAGGCGAGGAAGCAGATGAGGTTGGCGACGTCCTGCGCTTCGCCCCAGCGCCTCAGCGTCAGCGTGTCGAGCAGGGCTTCCTTGCGCTCGGGTGGCGCCTCGGCGAAGTGGTTCATTTCCGTCGGGATCATGCCCGGCGCGTAGCAATTGACGGTGATCTCATACGGCCCGAGCTCGCCGGCGAGGACCCGGGTCAACTGCTCGACGCCGGCCTTGGACGAGGCATAGGCGGCACTGCCGAGCGAGGGCACGATCGCGGCGAAGGAGGCCGCGTTGAGGATGCGCCCGCCCTTGGCGCGCTTCATCACCGGCACCACCGCCTGGCACATCAGGAACGTGCCCTTGAGGTTGGTGTCGAGATTGTCGTCAAAGATCTCTTCCGCCAGCGTCTCGACCGGCCCGCCACCGGCGACCCCGGCATTGTTGACCAGAATGTCGATGCCGCCGAAACGGTCCGCCACCGTCTCGGCGACCGCCTGGCACTGCGCCTTGTCGCGCACGTCGCAGAGAAGCTGCGCCCCCGGCCAATTGTTGCGGCTCCATTCTTCCGCGACACCGTCGAGCAGGTCCTGGCGGAAGTCCACGGCGACCACCACCGCGCCCTCCCCGGCGAGGGTTTTCGCGATCCGGTTGCCGATACCGCGGCCGGCTCCGGTGACGATGGCGACTTTGCCCTTAAGGTCGATCTGCATGTTGGCGATTCCTCCCTGTCGGAGGATCGTCGCCCGCCCCGCGGCCGGAGGCAAGCCGCGACGCCCGCGTCACTTGCGGCCGGGGAACCCAGTCCCGTCAGCCCCCTTCGTTCTCGTATGGCGGGCCGAGGAAGAGCGCGGAATTGGCGAGATCGAGAAGCGCCAGGCGCAGACGCTCCCGGTTCTCATCGAAGCAGGGCGCGCCGGCGCCGACACAGAGGCCCGCCAGCGCGCAGGATTCGCGGCCGCAGCGTTCGGGGTGATAGACGCCGAAGAGATTGGCGATCACCCGCCGGTCGGCGATCGCATCGGGCTCGGCCTTTCGCCCCGCGCGCGGGCGGTGGGTTTTGGGCTTGCGGCGATGCGTCATCTCGGCGACTCCCGCGCATGAGGGATCGGTCCCGCCGGCATTCCCGCCGCGGGGTTTGGGAAAATCTCTTCCCTCCCGGTCGCGCCTTCGGCGCTCCTCGCCTCTTGTCTGTTTCCTTCCGCGCAGGCGCGGAAGGGGGTGGCGGGCGCTCGACGAGTGCCTTGCCAGTCAGTAACTGTGGGGCGCTCATCGCGCGCCCGCCGCGGCGTTCTTCAAGCACGCCCGGCGAGGCGCTTTCGGCCGGGTTCGGCCCCCGCCGCCGCTTGGCGCGACGGCAAATCGGAGCCGGCCCGGCCTTGGCCGCTGACGCGACACGCTGGCGCTTGGCCAGGCATCGCCGGACCGCCGGTCGTAGTGCCGGTTGTCCTCGCCGGGGCGCCCCGGGCGCCGAGATGCGGGTCTCGGCACGCGGGCGCCGCACCCCGCCCCACGTCGCAGAACGCCTCATGAACGCGCCCCTTGGCGGGCGGGAGCACGGACCAGTATCCGGCAGGATTTTCGAGCGGGGATAACTTTTCTTCGGCAGTGGGGAAATGGGCAGTCGGCAATCGGCAGTCGGCAGTCGGCAGTCGGAAATAGTGAATCGGCGAATGGCGAATGGCGAGTGGTGAAGAGCGGATCGTTCGCGGGCGCGCGCCATTCGCTTCTGACCCCGCGACCACCGATTGCCGACTGCCGATTCCGACCTGCCGACTTCCGATTGCCGACTGCCGATTGCCGACCTGCCTATTCAAGAATCGGCCGCTTCACGTCCGCCTGCTCGAAGACACAAAGCGCGTTCCGCCCGACGCAGCGGCGCGCCCGCCGGCAAAGCGCACGGGAGCAGCCAAACCACAGGCAGAGATGCTCGGCCTTGGCGCGGCGCGCGTCGACCACGGTCGGCCGCTGGCGCTTCGGCGGCACGAGCGGCGCGGCCGTGAGCACCGGCACGAAGCGCACCTCGCGCGGATCGGGCGCCGGCGGCGGCGCGCGGCGGACAAGGGGCTTGTCGTCAGCGGGCATGATCGCTTCCTCGTTGGCCGCGCGGTGGCGGCGAAACGGGAAGGATCGCATGGGGGTGGAGGGTGGGGATAAGTGAGCGAAACTGTTCGCGGCCGCCTCCATCGGCGTTGACAGTGATCTCAAACGCCACTAACCTCACTGAGAACAATGAGGAATGATGAAATTGATCACTTTGAAGCTCGGATCGCCCTGGCGAGGAACCAATTTTGGCGGGACGCCTCGCTGGAAAGCGCATGTTCGTCAGCACATTGGACGACATGCCGGTGCTGACAGAACCTGCCCTCGTTGTTCTCGATTTCGCGGGTATTGAACTGGCAACTTCCAGTTTCCTAAGCGAATTGCTTATTCCGCTGCGTGATCACCTCCGCTTTCGCCGCCCCCCCGGATATGTCGTTGTCGCCAACGCCAATGAAAAGGTGTGCGAGGAAATGGAGGATATGCTGTCGCGTATCGGCGACGCTGTGTTGTTGGCAGAACCAAAAACGGCAAGCTCAGTCGGCTTGAGCTTGTTGGAAAGCTTGACTCCAAACTTCCTCACACTTTGAACTCGTAGGTCGCAAAAAGAAACAACCGCAGTAGAATTGCACAACGACTCAACAGAAACAGATGGCGTCGGCCCGACGGCTTGGAACAACCGGCTCTCGGCGCTGTCCGGCAAGAGTCTCGTCGTTGAGATATTGGAGGGACGGTCAAAGAAATATCGTCCTATCTCGGAGAAATCTGATGGGCATCGACTTCATAAAGAAGGCCGCGCCTTCCTTTCACAAATCGCTCGACCGTCGTGCGGTCGAACTTCGTACACCTACGCTATTTAGCCGCGATACTCTGTCGGTCATTCGAACGGCGGCGGCCGAAATATGCGGCCAAGCTACAATCGCCCCAGGCGACAAAGTTCATCTCCGCATCGTCAACGAAAAGCTCGTCGCCCAACGAGACAATGTAGTGGTTGCTGAATTCGCGGCACCACCGGCAGAATTCCGAAACCATGTTGAGGCTGGCGCTGGCATTGAAAAAGGTGAGGTCAAAGCAGTCCACGCCTTAAGCCAGACAGTGGAGATCGGATTTTGCGAGTAGCGAAATCGCGAACAGAAAAAGGGAAGGCCGAAACCTTCGCCGCGAACGACGGCGTTGGGATGATCCGCAAAATCAGCCGTTACCACTCGGTTGCCTTGCCTGCATTGACCGCCCGACCTGCGGCGGAATTCATAAGAGTCTGCTGGACTTCGATTGCTTAGGCGATTGCTGCGGCGAACCCGAATATGCGACAACGTCTGTCCGCGAAATTTCGATACATATACGTCTCGCTTTCGCGAGATAGACGGATTTGAATTTGGGAACATTCCACCCGCAACTCCATGTCTCTCCCGGATTTGCCCCATTACGTGCCGTTGATTTTTCATCGGAATCGGCGCGAAGGCCTGCTCGACATGCCGGTAGTTGCGCTGCCGTTTCACAAATTCTACAGCCATCGGGAAGGTCGCTTGCGTTACCGAACACGCGCCGAGATCGAAGAGGCTTTCCGGGTAAGCAGAAGGCCCGCATTGTTCTTGTGGGTTGCGGGCGTGACAAGCAATCGAAGCGTGGTGGGGATTGAGCACACACCGCCGAGAGGTCCTTAGCGGGCCTTTCAGCACTTGGCATAGAGTTGGTTACCTCTCCCAACTACAGCGTTTTCACCGATGTTCCACGTTACGATAACATGTACAATCTCAAGCGTATTGCGATCGCATGGCAGGAGAGTGTCGACTGTGGATTGCCTACGGCGCTTCATATCAACGGCCGCACCGAACATGATTATAAACGCCTAGTGACGTTCATTCGGCAACGAGCCGAAGTCACAGATGTTGCATTCGAGTTCAGACAGGCGGCGCATGGCCCGGGAGGCGAGAGTTCCACCATAATCAGCTCGCAGAGGTCGCTCGCAAAGCCAGCAAGCCGCTACGCATCCTGATGGTCGGGGGCCTCGGTGCAATTCCCGTGCTCGCCCCCGCCTATGCAAGACTCACGTTTATTGACACATCGGCTTTCATGAAGGCACTGCATCGGCAACGGGTCATCGCAAGCAATGGTGCCAATATAATGGCGGTGACCGAGCCGTCCGAACTGGCGCTGCCGTTGACGGCTTGCTCCTTCACAATATCGAAATGATGCGGACACACATCGAGCGCATCATCAGTGAGTCACGATTGATCCACCGAGAAGGCGACAGTTCACAGATGCAAGAAAGCCCTTAAACCCCGTCTTCTGCGCAAGCTGGGCTTGCTTTAGGTCCGGCTGTGAACCGCTGATATCAAAGCATGATCGCCAGACCGGAACCTCAGATCGGCCCGAAGGTATTCAATCCGCGAAAGAGGTCCCGAAAGCCGTTTCCGTGTTCCGGATTGCGGCCATGCCTTGAAACCCCTTCCTGCAGAGTCAGGTACAAAGCCTTCCCGTGGTCGACAAGGTTCTCGAACTCCGGGGCGTCGCGAAGCGTGGCCAAGACTCCAACGCCATCGTCTGCTGCGACAAATTCGAATCCATCATGCTGTCCTTGAAACGCAAGCACACCTGTGCCAGGTATTCCCGAATGTTCATGGATATTCGATTCAGCTCTCGAACGCGGCCGCCATATACTGGGCCGCCGCAATCGGGAGTCCTGCAGCTTCCGCTGATTTCGCGCGGCCATCAAGAACTGCGTACGGGCGACATCGTCTTGCCGATTAAGCGGATCAAAGATGGTTCGCATAAACCCGCGGCGCCCAAGGGGTCAAGCCAGAGTTGCTGCGAGCCGCAAAGAGCTGATCGAAAATCCAGTTGTGCAAACGGATCAAGCCATGACGAGCTTAACCACGCCCTGAGGTGCTCGTGCCCCCGTGAGAATGCAAGTTCGATTAGCGGTGCCACCATTGTTGGACAAAAGCACTTGCCTTGAGGCGCCTGCTTAAGCTTCCCGCGAACGGACGCTGCAGCCAGATCATCTACTACTTCAAAGGTGAGCTCAGCCTGCTTCATATCCGTGCAGTAAGACGTGGCGGGCACCGGAATTGTCGAAACGATCTAGCACCCAAAAACAACCCACGGCAGAATTATTTTGTGATCAATAGCCCGTAGGGCGGAATAGCGGAGCGTATTCCGCCGTTTGCCGGGTGTCTCGGGGACGGCGGGTTACGCCTTCGGCTAACCCGCCCTACGACCCACGATCAGTTGTCGAGGAAGCGCCGCAGCTTCCGGCTGCGGCTCGGATGCTTCAGCGTCCTCGGCGCCTTGGCCTCGATGGGGCGGATGCGTTCGCGGGTGATCGACAAGTGCTGGCGGACCTCTTCCGGCGCTTCGTCCGCGCCCCTCTCGACGTGGCATTCGCCACGGCTTGACGACAGAGCGTGTGCGGTCTATTTAGCTACTTGCGTAATTAGCTAAATAGGAAAATTGAATGGACCCGCTCAGCCAGACCTTTTCGGCCCTTGCCGACCCCACGCGCCGCGCCATGCTCGCCCGGCTCCGCGAAAGCCCGGCGACGGTCAATCAACTCGCCGAGCCCTTCGATCTCAGCCTGCCCACCATTTCGCGGCATCTCAAGGTGCTCGAAGGCGCCGGTCTTGTCAGCACGACCCGCGATGCGCAGTTCCGCCCCCGTCGGCTCGAAACGGGGCCCCTGCAGGAGGCGGATCAGTGGATTTCCCACTACCGCGCCTTCTTCGTCCCGCGCTTCGAGCGCCTCGACAATCAACTCAAATCCATGATGGCCGCGCGCCAGGATTCAGAATCAGATCCGGAGACCGGAGAATGAACGCGACCTATGAGCTCGACCGCGGCCTCGACATCAGCTTCCGTTTCGACGCCCCGCCGGACCTGGTCTTCCAGTGCTGGACCGACCCGGCCTGTCTCGACTGGTTCTTCAATCCGGGCTTCCCGGTCAGCGAGCCGCCCAGCGTCGACCTTCGCGTCGGCGGCCAGTGGCGCCAGCTCATGATCGTCAACGACGAGACCCGATACGTCACCGGCGGCCTCTACCGGGAGATCGTCCCCCATAGCCGGCTGGTCTTCAACTGGGGCGCTGTGGGCGGCTGGCCCGAACTCGACCTCGACAACCCGGACAACACGCCCCGGGTGACCCTCACCTTCGCAGCCGGATGGCAAGGGAACGCTCATGCGCTCCCGCCTGCAATTGCCCGACCAGTTCACCGAGGAACAGACGGCCTGGTGGATGAATTGCGGCATGCGCGAAGGCTGGGAGCAGACCGTCAACCGCCTCGTCAAGAAGCTCGCCGGCCCGTAGGGCGGAATAGCGGAGCGTATTCCGCCGCTTGCCGGGTGTCTCGGGGGCGGCGGGTTACGCCTTCGGCTAACCCGCCCTGCGATCTTCGGTCAGTTGTCGAGGAAGCTCCGCAGCTTCCGCGACCGGCTCGGATGCTTCAGCTTCCTCAGCGCCTTGGCCTCGATCTGGCGGATGCGTTCGCGGGTGACCGAGAACTGCTGGCCGACCTCTTCCAGCGTGTGGTCGGTGTTCATGCCGATGCCGAAGCGCATGCGCAGCACGCGTTCCTCGCGCGGGGTGAGCGAGGCCAGCACCCGCGTCGTCGTCTCGCGCAGGTTCGACTGGATCGCCGCGTCGATCGGCAGGATGGCGTTCTTGTCCTCGATGAAATCGCCGAGGTGGCTGTCTTCCTCGTCGCCGATCGGCGTCTCGAGGCTGATCGGCTCCTTGGCGATCTTCAGGACCTTGCGCACCTTTTCCAGCGGCATCGCCAGCTTCTCGGCGAGCTCTTCCGGCGTCGGCTCGCGGCCGATCTCGTGCAGCATCTGCCGGCTCGTGCGCACGATCTTGTTGATCGTCTCGATCATGTGCACGGGAATGCGGATGGTGCGCGCCTGGTCGGCGATCGAGCGGGTGATCGCCTGGCGGATCCACCAGGTGGCGTAGGTCGAGAACTTGTAGCCGCGGCGGTACTCGAATTTGTCCACCGCCTTCATCAGGCCGATATTGCCTTCCTGGATGAGGTCGAGGAACTGCAGGCCGCGATTGGTGTATTTCTTGGCGATCGAGATGACCAGACGCAGATTCGCCTCGACCATCTCCTTCTTCGCCTGGCGCGCCTCGCGCTCGCCCTTCTGCACCATGTGGACGATGCGGCGGAACTCGGTGATCTCCAGGCCCGTCTCGGTGGCGAGCTGCTGGATCTCCTTGCGCAGGCCCTTGATCCGCTCCTTCTCCTTGGCGACGAAATCCTTCCAGCCCTTGGCGGAAAGATTGGAGATGCGGCGGATCCAGTTCGGGTCGAGCTCGTTGCCCTGATATTCCTCCAGGAAGCTCTCGCGGCTGACGCGGAAGCTTTCCGCCAGGCGCAGCAGCCGGCCCTCATAGCCGATCAGGCGCTTGTTGATGTCGTAGAGCTGCGCCACCAGCGCGTCGATGCGCGCCTGGTTGAGCGACAGCGACTTCACCGAGGTGATCAGCTCTTCCTTGAGCTTCTTGTAGCGGCGCTCCTGAGAGGGCGACAGCGTCTTGTTGCCGAGCTTCAGCTCGACATCCTGGTCCTGCAGGCGACGCAGGCGCTTGTAGAGATCGGCGACCGTGTCGAAGGTCTCGACGACGGCCGGCTTCAGCTCCGCCTCCATCGCGGCGAGCGACAGGGCGTTCTCGAAATCGTCGTCCTCCTCGTCCTCCGCCGCCTGGCGGGCGCGCTCGTTCTCGACCTCGTCGTCACCGTCGGACGGCGCGGTCGGCGGCGCCTTGGCCTGCGGCGGCGACGCCTGCGCGGCACCATTAGCGCCGTTCGCACCCTGCGCGCCATTGGCTCCGTTGCCCGCCGCCTGGCCCTCGCCATTGGCCGCGGGAGCCGCCTTGGCATCCGGCCCGGCATAGGTGGCTTCGAGATCGATGATGTCGCGAAGGAGAATCTTGCCTTCGTTCAGTTCGTCGCGCCAGATGATGATCGCCTGGAAGGTCAGCGGGCTTTCGCACAGGCCCGCGATCATGGTCTCGCGGCCGGCCTCGATGCGCTTGGCGATGGCGATTTCGCCCTCGCGCGACAGCAGCTCGACCGAGCCCATCTCGCGCAGATACATGCGCACCGGATCGTCGGTGCGGTCCGTCGGCTCCTTGGCCGCTGGCTTGGCAACCGAGGTCGTCGTCGCCTCGGTCAGCTCGCCGCCTTCGCTCTCCTCTTCGGAATCGTCGGACTCCTCGGCCTCGTCCGTCTCGATGACGTTGATGCCCATATCGTTGAGCATGGCGTAGACGTCCTCGATCTGGTCGGAGGACACCTCGCCGTCGGGAAGAACGCCGTTCAGTTCGTCGATGGTCACATATCCGCGCTTCTTGGCGGACTTGATCATCTTCTTGACGGCGGCATCGGAAAGATCGAGGAGCGGCCCGTCCTGCGTTTCGGCCTGGGCCTCCTGCGCCTCTTCGTTTTCCTGCACCTTGGTCGCCATTAAGTCTCTCCGTTGAACGGCCGCGCCTGGCTCCTGCGGCAGAGCCGTCGCGCGCCGCGCCAATCCCGTGGTTTCGCCTTATGTCGCCCGCCGGCCCATGGCGCGCTCATTCCCCGCACTGCCGAGTTCTAAGGCCGCGGCCTTAAACCTCGATTAACCGTGGCCGGCGCCGCCCGTCCACGGTTCTTCACGCTAGAACACTCTTGCCTGTCGCCCCGAGGACGCTCCGAACCCCTCGATTAACGCCTCGGTACCCTCGCTGTTGGCAAGTTGAGTTTGAATGTCGACAAGACGCGCCAAATTCGCCTCGCTGGGTTCCATTGCCAGCGCAGCCTCGGCGTCTTTGAGCTCTTTATTTAACGTCCGCTGCCTGACGTGCAAGGTCAAGGCCTGTTGCCAGGCATCTTCCGCATCGCGATCGGCCGCTTGCGGCAGCACCGACCAGAGGCCGCAATTGGCGACCTGCGTGTCCAGCCGGGCGATCAATTGTGCGAAATTCCCCGAATTCAGCCGTTCGCGCAGCCCGGCGGCATCGACATCCTCGCCATGGGCGACCAGATCGAGCACCGCGGCCGCGCAATTCGCCAAGTTCGGGACGCGAAAATTCAAGATGGGCGAATTCGTCGAGCCGGTCCGCGATCAGCCCCGGATGGTTGATCATGGTCACGACCAGCACAACCTCGCGCAGCGGCACGGTCGTGCGCCCGGTGAGAAGCGCACTTTGCCGCAGCCGGTCGGAGATCGGCAGGGACCGGCCGGAGCGCGGCATGCGGCGCTGAGGTTCGCCACGCCCGCCGTCGCGGCGGCGCCACTCGCCGCCCGATCGCCCGCGATTGCCGGCAACCCCGGGGAAGAATGCCGCGATGCGTTCCTCGAAGGCCTGAATGTAATGGCGCCGAACGCTTTCCTCGCCGACCGAGCGGGCGATCTCGCGCAGCCGCGCCTCCAGCGCCGCGCGCCGCTCGGGCGTATCGAAGATGCCGGCCTCGGTCTCCCGCCGCCAGATCATCTCGACCAGCGGCCGGGCGGCGCCGAGCACCTGGCCCATCACCTCGCGTCCGCCTGAACGAATGAGGTCGTCCGGGTCCTGTCCCTCCGGCAGCAGCGCGAAGCGCAGGCTCTTGCCCGGCTGGATCAGCGGCAAGGCAAGATCGACCGCGCGGTAGGCTGCCCGCAGACCGGCTCCGTCGCCGTCAAAGCAGAGGATCGGCTCGTCGGCCATGCGCCACAGGATCTGGAGCTGGCGCTCGGTCAGGGCCGTGCCGAGCGGGGCGACCGTATGGGCGAAGCCGGCGCCGACCATCTGCACCACGTCGACGTAGCCCTCGACCGCGATAACCGTGCCGGATTCATGCGAGGCTTTGCGGGCCTCGGCGCCGTTGTAGAGGAGCGAGCCCTTGTGGAAGAGCTCGGTCTCCGGCGAGTTGAGGTACTTGGCCGGCACGTCCGAGGAGAGCGCCCGGCCACCGAAGCCGACCACGCGGCCGCGGAAATCGGCGATCGGAAAGATGACCCGGTCGCGAAAGCGATCGAAGGAAACCGGAATGTCGTCGCCGGCCACCAGCAATCCGGCCGCGACCATCTGCTCATGCGCGATGCCCTTGCCGGCGAGGAACGCCTTCAGCGCCGCGCGATCCGGTGGCGCATAGCCGACGCGGAAACGGCGCTGCAGGTCCTGCCCGAAGCCGCGATTGCCGAGATAGCCGCGGGCGCCGGCACCGGCGCGGGATTGCAGGCTCTCCTCGAAGAAACAGGTCGCCAGTTCCATGACGTCATGGAGGCTCGCCCGTTCCTTCTCGCGCTGCTCGGCCTGCGGGTCGCGCGCCGGCATCGGCACGCCGGCCTGCTGCGCCAGCTTCTCGACCGCTTCGGGAAAGGAGAGCCCCTCCGTCTCCATGACGAAGGTGAAGATGTCGCCGTTCTTGCCGGCGGAGAAGTCGAACCACTTGCCCTTGGTGTCGTTGACGAAGAAGGACGGCGTCTTTTCCGCGTTGAAGGGCGACAGGCCGGCGAACTCCCTCCCCTGCTTCTTCAGCTTGACCCGACGGCCGACGACCGCCGAAGCGGGGAGCCGCTGGCGAATCTCGTCGAGGAAGGAGTCGGAAAAGCGCATGCGTGATTCGGGTCCAGCGCTCGGGCCGCCAGTATAGAGGCGCAATCGCCGCCCGTGGGGATATAGGTGGTTTTCCTAGTTATCCACAGGGGGTAACTAGCCGGCAATTCCGAGGAAGACTGTCAACGCCCGATCGAGGCCGCGAATGTCGTCCGGCTGAAGTCGGCCAATCCGGTCGCGCAACCGCGCCTTCGGGACGGTCGTGACCTTGTCGACCATCATGCGCGAGACATCCCTCAACCCGTTCGTTGGCGTTGGCTCGACCCGCACCCGGAAAAGCGGTGCCGCAACCGGGTCTGAAGTCAGAGGGACGATCGTGATTGAATCCGTCGCGTCGAAAAGGTCATCCTGAACGACAACCACCGGGCGCGGCTTGCCGACATAGGTCCCGCTCGCGGCAGCGGTCCAGATTTCCCCGCGCTTCAATCGTCATTCCACTCGGAAATGGCATCGACAAAGGCTTGGTCATCCGCCGCATGGGGCGACACCGCGACGGCAAGCGACTGACGATGCGCCTCCGCCGCGAACGTCGGCGATCGGACGTCGGGCACCCAGATCTGGATCGGCCGCAGCCCGCGCGCCCGCAGCCGCTGGCGATAGGCGCGGACCTTGTCGCGCGAGGACCTTGGATTGGCTGATCCGGACATTTGCTCATTCCGCATGGTTACATGTAACCTATGGCGAATGAGGACAGATCGCAAGGACGAAGAGGTGGCTATGCCGACCGGCTGCGGGTACACGCGACAAGCGACGTGTCTCTCATGACCCTCTCGCGCGACGCGAAGCGCGCCGGCAAGACTGACTGGGCGCGCGTCGACGCGCTCACCGACGAAGACATCGAAGGGGCTGTCCAGGATGACCCGGACGCCGTGCCGCTCGACATCGACTGGTCGGATTCCGTGCTCGTCGTTCCGCCGAAGAAGCAGGCGATTTCCATCCGTCTCGACGAGGACGTGCTCGACTTCTTCAAGGCCGGCGGCAGTGGCTACCAGCGCCGCATCAACGCGGTGCTGCGCTCCTTCGTGACGCAGGCGAAGAAGAAGCGGACCTGATCCGCCTCTCCTTTCGGTTGACTACTGCCCGGTCGCGCCATTGTCCGGCACGTTCGGGATCGGCGCCGGGGGCAGGCGGATGGTCCAGCCGTTCGCGTCGCGCAGCGGCTTCGGGAAGGGCGGCGCGCCGGGCGCCGGGTTCGGCCCGGCGGCGGACGCATCACCCGTCGTCGCCGGCGCAGCGCCAAGCGGTGCGCCGGTGGCCGTCCCCTGCGGCAGGGTCAGCGGATTATCCGGCAGAGGCGCCGCCGTCCCCTGATCCGGTGCGACGCCCTGCCCGGCCGGGGCCGGCTGGGAATTGACCTTGTTCAGCGTCTGCTCGATCGACGACAGGAAATTGTCCTGCTCGCTGGAACCGGCGGGCTGCGCCGGCGCCGCGGCCGTCGGCGCGACGCCGTTGTCGTTGGCGGGCACTGGCGCGACCGGCCGCGGGGCCGCGGGCGCCTTCGCGACCGGTTCCGGGTTCGTCGCCGACGGAGCCTTGGCGATGGGTGCCGGCGCCGATGTCGCGGGAGCCGGTGTCGCCGACGGTGCCTTGACCGTGGCGGCAGCGGGGGCCCGCGTATCGGTCGAGGCCGCCTTGCCGGCATCAGGCCGCGGCTTCGGCATCACGGTCGTCGCCGGCGGCGTTGCGGGTTCGCCGGCATTCGGCGCCGCCTCGACGACGGTCGGCTTGTCGGTGATCAGCGGCGGCGCATCGGCCTGCCCCGCGCCACTCGCGCCGACCGTTCCAGGCGGTGCATCCGGCGGCACGGACGCTCCCGCCGTGGCCGGCGGATTGCTGATGGTCGTCACCGCGCCATAGGTTGCCGCCAGCACCCCGACGCCCGCGGCGAAGGCGACGGCGCCGATGAACAGGAAGAAGCGCAGCATCCGGCGCGGGCGCTTCTCCTCCAGCAGTTCCTCGAAGACGGGCTCCGGCTCGAGCGTGTCATAGGGATCGCCCGCCACCGGACGCACCTCGGGCATGGCGTCGATGACATCGGCTTTGGGCCGCGGCGGGAACCCGTCATTCGCCGGCCGGCGCCGGCCGGACGGCTTCGGCCCGTCGGCGGGAATGCGCGAATAGGTGACCACCGGCTCCGACGGGACGCGATTCGCCATGGGTCGGTCTGTGCGATTCATTCGCGAGTCCTTCCTGAACTCTTTGTCACGTGTCATGAAACCAGCCTCATGAGGAGCATTCGTGGCCGAACTCAGCCGCTTTTGCGGCCGCGCACGGGAAAAGTGCACGCATTGTGGCGAATCCGCCGCGACCGTGTGCAATGTGCCACACTCGCTTCCTGAGCACGCGTCGGGCGCCTGAGAGTCGGTCCCAAAGACGTGGGAGACCGCATTCCATGGCCTATGAACTGTTCTATTGGCCCGGCATTCCCGGCCGCGGCGAATTCGTCCGCCTGGCGCTCGAGGAGGCCGGCGCGGACTATACCGACGTGGCGCGAGAGCAAGGCACGCGGGAAATGATGGCGCTGTGGGACGGCGCCGATATCGTCCGCCCCTCCTTCGCCCCGCCCTTCCTGCGCCACGGCAAGCGGATCATCGGCCAGACGGCCAATATCCTGCTCTATCTCGGCAGCCGCCTGGGTCTCGCCCCCAAACCGGAGGCCGACTGGATGTGGACCCACCAGATCCAGCTCACCATCATCGATTTCGTTGTCGAGGCGCATGACGTGCATCATCCGCTCGGCGGCGACTTCTACTACGAGGACCAGAAGCCGGAATCGCTGCGCCGTGCCGAGAACTTCCGCGCCGTCCGCCTGCCCCGCCATCTCGACTGGCTCGAGACGATCCTTGCCCGCAACCCCAAGGGCGACAAGCACCTCGTCGGCGGCCGGCTGACCTATGCCGACCTCTCGCTCTTCCACCTTGTCGAGGGGCTCACCTACGCCTTCCCGACCGCCATGGCGCGCGAGTTGAAAGCGATGCCGCGGGTTGTCGCCCTGCATGACCGGGTGGCGGAACGGCCGCGCATCAATGCCTATCGGGCCAGCGCGCGCTTCCTGTCTTTCAACAACGACGGCATCTTCCGCCACTACCCCGAACTCGACGGGTAGGCGCGTCAGGGCAAGGCAACGATCCGTCGCCCTGCCCTCCTGTCTGTCTCGTTCAGTCTGTCGTGTCCGGCGGGCGGCTACATGCCCACCTTCTTGTTCACGAACTGAAGCGTGTAGCCCTTCTTGTAGTCGAGATCGGGGCTGTAGACGCCGCCCGGCGCCGTTTGGCCAAGGGACCACCGCCGGGTATTGCGCATCTGCCTGATTCGGGCGCTGAAACGCTCAATTGCTGAGCGGGTTAGCACCGCGCTCGGCGCGCCGCCCCGTTGCGGTTGCGCAAGCGGCGAAAAACTCGCCCAAACATGGTCACGGAAGTGCCCGGCCCTTGCCAGACTGTCGCCCCTTTCGGCCACCAGCTTGAGGGTGGCGGCTACGGGGGCGCAGGGCGACCCCGATAAGCCATGCCCAGCGCTCCCGCGCCGCGAAAACGGCGAAGGAGAGCCGAGATGTTCAACGACCCATATGTCAATCCAAGGGGAACATTCGCCCATCCCGATTGGGAGCAGGACGACCCGAGAATCCATAAGTCCGCCGGCAGGGGAACCTTTGTCGGCGCAATTCTCGGTGTGCTTCTCCTGCTCGGAGTGATGGTCGCGATCTTTGGCGCCCAGCCGAGCGACACCAACTCCAGCACGGCAACAACGCCGCCGGCGACATCGACCACGACGCCACCGGCATCGACACCGGCTAACTGATTGCTGGTTGTCCAGACCGAAGGAACGCCGTTCCCTCGGCCGGAGGGGATGCGGGCCTCAGGTCAGCATCCCCTTCACGAATGTGCTGGCCTTGCCAAAGTCCATCTGGCCGGCATAGCGCGTCTTGAGCGCCTGCATGCACTTGCCCATGTCGCGCAGTCCGTGCGCGCCTGTTGCCTTGACGGCTTCGGCGCAGACCGAGCGCATCTGCTCTTCGTCGAGCTGCTTGGGCAGGAAGGAGCGGATGATTGCGGTTTCCTCGCGCTCCTGGTCCGCCAGGTCGAGTCGGCCCGCCTCCTCGTAGACCCTGGCCGATTCCAGCCGCTGCTTCACCATCTTGCCCAGAATCTCGAGCACGTCATCGTCGCTCACCCGATCACGCCCGGCGCCGCGTGCCGCGATATCACGGTCCTTGATCGCCGCGTTGATCAGACGCAGGGTCGACATTCGTCGCTTGTCCTGCGCCAGGGTCGCCTGTTTGAGCGCCGCATTAATCTGCTCACGCATCATCAGCCTCCGTTCGCGCCCGAGCCGCGAGGATAGCCCCGGCGGATTCGTCGCGCAACTTTCACCTTGTCTGTAACTTATTGATTCCTAAGGACTTTTCATTTTGTCCCATTGTTGACGCCGCACTGGCCTTGGCCTAGTTTCGCGCAACTCGCGTCGCCAGCGTCTTGTCCCCGGCTCGCTCGAAGCATGCGGGGCCGCTTATATCGGCGCATCGGACACGGAAATCAAGATGGCTCCCTGGCACGATCCCCAGCCGACCGCGCTGCTCGTCCTCGCCGACGGCACGATCATCGAAGGCGCCGGTCTCGGCGCCGAAGGACAGGCAACCGGCGAGGTCTGCTTCAACACGGCGATGTCCGGCTATCAGGAGATCCTCACCGATCCTTCCTATGCCGGCCAGATCATCACCTTCACATTTCCGCATATCGGCAATGTCGGCGTGAATGACGAGGACATCGAGACGGTCAACATGGCCGCCGCCTCGGGCGTGCGCGGCTGTGTGCTGAAGACCGACATCACCGACCCGTCTAACTATCGCGCCGCCCGCGATCTCGACGCCTGGCTGAAGACGCGCGGCATCGTCGGCATCTCCGGCATCGACACGCGGGCGCTGACCAGCCTCATCCGTACGAGGGGCATGCCCAACGCGGTCATCACCCACAGGCAGGACGGCGCCTTCGATCGCGATGCTCTGGTCGGGGAGGCGCGCGCCTGGCCGGGCCTCGTCGGGATGGACCTGGCGAAGGAAGTGACGACCGCCCAGAGCTACACCTGGGACCAGACCTCCTGGACCTGGGACCGGGGCTATGGCCACCTCACCGAGCCGCGCCATCACGTCGTCGCCGTCGACTACGGCATCAAGCGCAACATCCTGCGACTTCTCGCCGATCACCATTGCCGGGTGACCGTGCTGCCGGCGAGTGCGACCGGCGAGGACATCCTCGCCCACGAGCCCGACGGCGTCTTCCTGTCGAATGGCCCCGGCGACCCCGCCGCTACCGGCGAATACGCCGTCGCGGCGATCCGCCACGTCATCGAATCCGGCACGCCGACCTTCGGCATCTGCCTCGGCCACCAAATGCTCGGCCTGGCGCTCGGCGCCCGGACGGTCAAGATGCACCAGGGCCATCACGGCGCCAACCATCCGGTGAAGGACCTGACCACCGGCAAGGTCGAGATCACCTCGATGAACCACGGCTTCGCGGTCGACACGAAGACCCTGCCCGACGAGGTTGAAGAGACTCACGTTTCGCTCTTCGATGGCTCGAACTGCGGCCTCCGCCTCAACGGCCAGCCGGTCTTCTCGGTCCAGTACCACCCCGAGGCCTCGCCCGGCCCGCGCGACAGCCGCTACCTGTTCGAGCGGTTCGTGGCAATGATGGAGGAGAGCCGGGCCTGAGTTTCGGGCCGGCAGATGCCGGGCTTCGAGACCGGTATGTCCGGAAATTGCGTTCAGGTCGGCGATGATTGAGCGCCGTCGGCCTTCTCTCCGACTTCCGCGATCAACTTCGCCAGATATTCCGTCCTGATGTAGTCCAGCTTTTCGTGGAGGGCGGCGATCTCGATCTCCGCTTTGAGGTTGACCTCGTAGTCGTGGGCGGCGGCGAGGCGGTCCTTCGCCGATTGCCGGTTCTGCGACATCATGATGACCGGCGCCTGGACGGCGGCGAGCAGCGACAGCATCAGATTGAGGAAGATGAAGGGATAGGGATCGAAGGCGCGCGAGGCCAGCACCAGCGTGTTCGCACCGACCCACAGGACGATCACGACGCCGAAGCCGATGATGAAGCCCCAGGAGCCACCGATCTCCGCCACCCGGTCAGCGAGACGCTGGCCAATGGTCGAGCCCTTCTGGAATTCGACATTGATATTTCGCGAGACCGCCAGGCGCCTGATGGCGCGCTCGATCACCGCCTTCTCCCGCGGCTTCAGTTCCCCTTCGTCCAGATCGAGGAGCTGGCGGGCTAGCGTCGCGATATCCTTGGCACCCATGGTATGACCTCGTCATTGACCCGAGACGTCATCATGTAGCGCGTTCCCGGCGGCCCGGGGATGGCAAACACCGGCAGGTCTGGCAGCGATGATCGAGGAGAGCGATGCGGAAGCGCTGATCCGCCAGCATCTCGGCGATTCCCCACGTGCCGCGCACAGCCGCTTCGTCGGCGACCTGATGGGACGGATGGCGCGGCTCTTCAATGCCGATGAGGCGCTGTGGCGGACGGTCGGCCTGGTCCACGACCTCGACTATTTCGAGACGAAGCCGACGCCCGATCGCCACGGCGTTCTCGTCTGCGACTGGCTCGCCGGCCGCCTGCCCGCGGACGCGTTGACGGCAATCGCCGCCCACGATCATCGCACAGGCGTCATCTCCGACACATTGCTGGCTGACATGCTGAAGCTCGCCGACGTCCTCGCCGTTCTCGACGAGACCTGCGGGCGCGCGATCACGTCGCGGTTGAACGAAGACACAGCCTTCGCGAACGTCCGCGAGCGCACCGCAGCGCGCCCGTTCCTCGAGACCATGCTTGTCGACCTGGCGGGCAAGCACAGCCTGACGCTCGAAACATTGGCGCGGATGCTGGCGGCGGCGCCGCCGCAATAGGCCCGCTCACAGGCTGGCGATCGTCTCACGCAGTTGATCACGCACTTCGGTCGCGATCGGCATCAACGCCGCGTTCTCGACGGCCTGCATGGACGCGACCGGATCGACGGCCGCGACCTCGACCTCACCCGACGGCTTCTGCTGGACGATCACATTGCAGGGGAGCATCGCGCCGATCTTGTCCTCGGCCGTCAGCGCCTTGTGGGCAAAGGACGGATTGCAGGCGCCAAGGATCGTGTAGGGCTGGAAGTCGACATCCAGCTTCTTCTTCATCGTTGCCTTGACGTCGATCGTCGTCAGCACGCCGAAGCCGCGTTCCGACAGCGCTTGCGTGACGGCCGCGATGGCTTCGTCGAACGACTTGTCGACGGTCTTGGCGAAGTAGTAGCTCATGATCGATCTCCTTTGGCCGCACACGGACACCGAGCCCGCCGCCTCCACTTAACATGGGGCACGCGGCCATGAATTCGAAGACCGGAATATGTCGCGGGTCGGCTACAGCGTCGTCGTCTGAAAGGTGTCGCAGGACCCGAGCCCGCCGCCCTCATAGCCGCGCCTGAACCAACGGCTGCGCTGGGCCGAGGAGCCGTGGTTGAAGCTCTCCGGCACGACATAGCCCTGGGTGCGCCGCTGGATCGCATCGTCGCCGACCTGCGCGGCGGCGTTCAGCGCCTCGTCGATGTCGCCGACCTCGAGAATGCCCTCCGCCTCGGCCGCATGCGCCCAGATCCCGGCGAGACAATCGGCCTGCAATTCCAGGCGCACCGAAAGCTGGTTGGCAACCGTCTGGCTCGACCGCCGGCGCTCGGCGTCGACCTTCGGCAGGATGCCGAGGAGGTTCTGCACGTGATGGCCGACCTCATGGGCAATCACATAGGCTTCCGCGAAGTCGCCCGGCGCTTTGAACCGGCTCCGCAGCTCATCATAGAAGGCAAGGTCGATATACACCTTGCGGTCGGACGGACAGTAGAACGGGCCCGTCGCGGCGTTGGCGGAGCCGCAGGCCGAAGCGGTGCGATTGGAGAAGAGCACCAGCGTCGGCGCCTGGTAGGTGCCGCCCTGGCCGGAAAAGATCGATTTCCAGGTGTCCTCGGTGTCGCCGAGAACCGCGGCAACGAACTGCCCGCCCTGGTCGGTCGGCGTTCCCTGCGTGCCACCACTCGCACCGCTCGAATCACCGCCGACAACGATCGGCGAGCCGCCTTCGAGGGCGGAGAACAGCGTTACCGGATTGATGCCGAGCAGCCAGCCGACGATGAGGATCACCGCGATCGCGCCGATCCCGAGCCCGCCACCTCTCCGGCCTCGGCCGATCGGGATGCGCATGCCGCCACCGCCGAACCCGCCGCTTGTCGAGCCGCGCCGGTCTTCAATGTTGGAACTCTGCCGACGCCCTTGCCAACGCATGTCGCTTTCCTTGCCATCGCCCCGCCCTCAGTATGGGCCGGACTTGGAGCGGCGCCAATCGCGGCATTCGGCGCCTTTGGCAAGCCGCTACCCGGCCCGTTTGCCAGGGCAAGAGGCTGACCCTTTCCCCTTTCGGCCTTTTCCCTTATAAGCCCGGCCAGCCCGTGAGAATTCAGGAATCGCGCCCCGGAGCGGCCGCCGCGCCGGGGTTTTGCACGCCGCCCCAAGGTCCGCACTTCCATGCCGAAACGTACCGATATCGACTCGATCCTCGTCATCGGCGCCGGGCCGATCGTCATCGGCCAAGCCTGCGAGTTCGACTATTCCGGCACTCAGGCCGTCAAGGCCCTGAAGGACGAGGGCTATCGCGTCATCCTCGTCAATTCGAACCCGGCGACGATCATGACCGACCCGGAGATGGCCGACGCCACCTATATCGAACCGATCACGCCGGAAATCGTCGCCAAGATCGTCGAGCAGGAGCGCACCGCCCGCCCCGACGAGAAGCTTGTCATCCTGCCGACCATGGGTGGTCAGACGGCCCTCAATTGCGCGCTCAGCCTGCGCAAGATGGGGGTGCTGGAGAAGTTCGGCGTCGAGATGATTGGCGCCACCGCCGAGGCGATCGACAAGGCCGAGGACCGCGAGCTCTTCCGCGAGGCGATGGGCAAGATCGGTCTGGAGACACCGCGCTCCGAGCTCGCCCACTCGCTGGTCGACGCACTGAAGGCCATGGACATCATCGGCCTGCCGGCGATTATCCGCCCCTCCTTCACCCTCGGCGGCACCGGCGGCGGCATCGCCTATAACCGCGAAGAGTTCCTCGAAATCGTCGAGCGCGGCCTCGATGCCTCGCCGACGAGCGAGGTGCTGATCGAGGAATCGGTTCTCGGCTGGAAGGAATTCGAGATGGAGGTCGTCCGCGACAAGGCGGACAACTGCATCATCATCTGCTCGATCGAGAACATCGATCCGATGGGCATCCACACCGGCGATTCGATCACCGTGGCGCCGGCGCTGACGCTCACCGACAAGGAATACCAGATCATGCGCGACGCCTCGCTGGCGGTGCTGCGCGAGATCGGGGTGGAAACCGGCGGCTCAAACGTCCAGTTCGCCGTCAATCCGGCCGACGGGCGGCTGATCATCATCGAGATGAACCCGCGTGTCTCGCGCTCCTCGGCCCTGGCCTCCAAGGCGACCGGCTTCCCGATCGCCAAGGTCGCCGCCAAGCTCGCCGTCGGCTACACGCTTGACGAACTCGACAACGACATCACTGGCGGCGCTACGCCGGCGAGCTTCGAGCCGACCATCGACTACGTCGTCACCAAGATCCCGCGCTTCGCCTTCGAGAAGTTCCCCGGCGCCGAGGCGACCCTGACGACCTCGATGAAGTCGGTCGGCGAGGTCATGGCGATCGGCCGGACCTTCGCGGAGTCCCTGCAGAAGGCGTTGCGCGGCCTCGAGACCGGCCTTGCCGGCCTCGACGAGGTGACGATCCCCGGCCTCGGCCAGGGCGACGACAAGAACGCCATCCGCGCCGCCCTCGGCTCACCGACGCCCGACCGGCTGCTGCGCTGCGCCCAGGCGATGCGGCTCGGCGTTTCGGTCGCCGATATCCATTCCGTCTGCAAGATCGATCCCTGGTTCCTCAGGCAGTTGGAGACAATCGTTGAATTGGAAGGCAAGCTCCGCGCCGACGGCCTGCCCGACACGCCCGGCCCGCTGCGGCGCCTGAAGGCGCAGGGCTTTTCCGACACCCGGCTGGCGAACCTGACGGGCAAGACCGAAGCCGAGGTCGCGGCCCTGCGTGAGCGGCTCGACGTCCACCCGGTCTACAAGCGCATCGATACCTGCGCCGCCGAGTTCGCCTCGCCCACCGCCTATCTCTACTCGACCTACGAGGTGCCCTTCGCCGGCACGCTGGTCAGCGAGGCCGAGCCGAGCGAGGCCAAGAAGGTCATCATTCTGGGCGGCGGACCGAACCGCATCGGCCAGGGCATCGAGTTCGACTATTGCTGCTGCCATGCCTGCTTCGCGCTCGCCGGCGCCGGCTATGAATTGATCATGGTCAACTGCAATCCGGAGACGGTATCGACCGACTACGACACCTCGGACAGGCTCTATTTCGAGCCGCTGACCGCCGAGGACGTTCTCGAGATCGTCCGCATCGAAAAAGGCCGTGGAACACTGCATGGCGTCATCGTCCAGCTTGGCGGCCAGACCCCGCTCAAGCTGGCCAGCGCCCTGCAGGATGCCAAGGTGCCGATCCTCGGCACCTCGCCCGACGCCATCGATCTCGCCGAGGACCGCGACCGCTTCCAGAAGCTGATCGTCAAGCTCGGCCTCAAGCAGCCGGAGAACGGCATCGCCAAGTCGGCCGAGGAAGCGCGCCGGATCGCCGAGGAGATCGGCTTCCCCGTGGTCATCCGCCCTTCCTATGTGCTCGGCGGCCGCGCCATGGAGATCGTGCGCGAGAAGAGCCAGCTCGAGCGCTACATGGCCGAGGCCGTGGTCGTCTCGGGCAAGTCGCCGGTGCTGATCGACTCCTATCTCTCGGATGCGACGGAAGTCGATGTCGACGCCCTCGCCGACGGCAAGGATGTCGCCATCTGCGGCATCATGGAGCATATCGAGGAAGCCGGCATCCATTCCGGCGATTCCGCCTGCTCGCTGCCGCCCCACTCCCTGTCGCACGAGACCATCGCCGCGCTCGAGGAACAGACGCGGGCAATGGCCCTCGCCCTCGACGTGCGTGGGCTGATGAATGTGCAATACGCGATCAAGGACGGCGACATCTACGTGCTGGAGGTCAATCCGCGTGCCTCGCGCACCGTGCCCTTCGTCGCCAAGACCGTCGGCGTGCCCTTCGCCAAGATCGGCGCGCTGGTCATGGCCGGGGCGCCGCTGGCCGACTTCAACCTGACCCGCAAGAGCCTCGACCATGTCGCGGTGAAGGAGGCGGTATTCCCCTTCGCCCGTTTCCCCCATGTCGACACCCTGCTCGGACCGGAGATGCGCTCGACCGGCGAGGCCATGGGGCTCGACCGCGACTATGCCATCGCCTTCGCCAAGAGCCAGCTCGGCGCCGGCGGCACGGTGCCGATCTCGGGGACGGTGTTCATTTCGGTGCGTGACGTCGACAAGCCGCGCATTCTCGAACCGGCCCGGCGGCTCGAGCGCATGGGCTTCAAGATCATCGCCACCGGCGGCACCCAGCGCTTCCTGGCCTCGCAGGGGCTTTCGTGCAGCAAGATCAACAAGGTCCTGGAAGGTCGGCCGCACATTGTCGACGCCATCAAGAATGGCGAGGTGCAACTCGTCATCAACACGACCGAGGGAACTCAGGCCTATTCCGACAGCCGGTCGCTTCGCCGCGCCGCCCTCTTGCACAAAGTCCCCTATTACACCACCATCGCCGGCGCGGTGGCGGTATCGCTCGGGATCGAGGCATACCGTATCGGCAGTCTTGAAGTCCGACCGCTGCAATCTTACTTCGCTACGGCGGCATAGTCCGCCAGGCGAAGCTTGAATGGACGGACGGACACCGGATCGGCACGGGTTGCATTGGGCGCGTTGCGCCTAATCTAACCTTGACCGAACGGTCAATATCCTCGGATGATGCGAGTCGCGAAGCGCGATAACGCGCTGCGCGAAGGTGAGTTGTTCTCGGAAACGGGGCCTGCCCCGCTGAGAGGCATTGAAGGGTAAGAAGCCATGGAAAAGATTCCGATGACCGCAGCGGGACACGCGGCGCTGGAATCCGAGCTGAAACGGCGGACCAGCGAGGAACGCCCGCGCATCATTGAAGCGATCGCGGAAGCGCGCGGCCATGGCGACCTTTCGGAGAATGCCGAATACCATGCCGCCAAGGAGGCCCACAGCCTCAACGAGGGTCGCATCGCCGACATCGAGGACAAACTTTCGCGGGCCGAGATCATCGACGTGTCGAAACTTTCCGGCAAGACCGTGAAGTTCGGCGCGACCGTCACCCTGGTCGACGAAGATACCGAGCAGAAGAAGAAGTATCAGATCGTCGGTGACGTCGAAGCGGACGTGAAGGAGGGTCGGATTTCGATCTCCTCGCCGATCGCGCGCGCGCTGATCGGCAAGGCCAAGGGCGACAGCGTCGAGGTCACGGCGCCGGGCGGCGCCCGGTCCTACGAGATCATCGACGTCAAGTTCCGGTAAGGCCGCAAGGCCAGCCGCGACAAGGAAAACACACGCGGCCGGCTAGAGCGGATCATCGTTCGATGGAATCGCTGATCCGCTCTAACTCTTTGTTCTCACCGCAATTTCGGACGGAAAAGTGGTACCCACTTTTCCTGCAATTGCTCTAATCCTTCACCGCCACCATCGGCTCGTCCTTGACCTTGCGGATGGCGAGGACCGTCTTCACGTTCTCGACATTCGGCGCGGCGGCGACCTCCTCGACCACGAAAGTCTGGAACCGCCGAAGATCGCGCGCGACACAGGTCAGCATGAAGTCGGCCTCGCCCGACAGCATGTGGCAGGCGCGCACGATCTCCCAGGTGTTCACCCGCGCCTCGAAGGCCCGCAGGTCCGTCTCCGCCTGGCTGATCAGCCCGACGAAGACGAAGGCCGTCACGTCCTGGCCGAGGCTCTTTTCGTCGAGCAGCGCCCGATAGCCTGTGATGATCCCTGATTCCTCGAGCGCGCGCACCCGGCGCAGGCACGGTGGCGCCGAAATGCCGACCCGCCGCGCGAGCTCGACATTCGTCATGCGCCCGTCGGCCTGAAGCTCCTTCAGGATCTTCCAATCGATGAGATCGAGCCGGACTTTCAACGCAAGTGCCCGCCACCTATCTGATGTGTGTCGAATCGGACTTCACAACTATCAAAGCCCGAAACGAAGCGAATTGTCGCAAATCCGGCGGAATTGGCAAGAAATCAACGGGGAAGGACGGGAATCCACGCTATGCGTGCCTTGCAACCCTCGTCGCAGGCCCTCTACAGTCCCGCTCGGATTCCCAGGAAGGAATGGCAATCATGCACGCCAAGGTGATCATCGTCGGGTCGGGCCCGGCCGGCTACACGGCTGCGATCTACGCCGCGCGCGCCATGCTCGAGCCCGTGCTGATCTCGGGGATCGAGGTCGGCGGCCAGCTTACCACCACCACCGATGTCGAGAACTATCCGGGCTTCGGCGAGGTCATCCAGGGGCCCTGGTTGATGGAGCAGATGCGGACCCAGGCCGAGCATGTCGGCACCCGGATGGTCAACGACTACATCACCTCCGTCGACCTGTCGCGGCGCCCCTTCCAGCTCAACGGCGATTCCGGCACGACCTACACCACCGACGCGCTGGTGATCGCCACCGGCGCGCAGGCGCGATGGCTGAACCTGCCCTCGGAGCAGAAGTTCCGCGGCTTCGGCGTCTCCGCCTGCGCCACCTGCGACGGCTTCTTCTACAAGAACCGTGAGGTCGTGGTGATCGGCGGCGGCAACACCGCTGTCGAGGAAGCGCTCTTCCTCACCCATTTCGCCTCCAAGGTGACGATCGTCCACCGGCGCGATTCATTCCGTGCCGAGAAGATTCTGCAGAATCGCCTCTTCGCCCATGACAAGGTCGAGGTCATCTGGGATTCGGTGCTCGACGATGTGCTCGGCACCACCGGCATGCCGCCCTCCGTCACCGGCGTGCGGCTGCGCAACGTCAAGTCCGGCGAGACCCGGGAGATGAAGACCGACGGTGTCTTCGTCGCCATCGGCCACGCTCCGTCCGTCGAGCTCCTCGGCGACCAGCTCAAGATGAAGCCGAACGGCTATCTGTGGACGGCTCCGGACTCGACCGCGACCAATATCCCCGGCGTCTTCGCCGCCGGCGACGTCACCGACGACACCTTCCGCCAGGCCGTGACGGCCGCCGGACAGGGCTGCATGGCGGCACTCGAAGCCGAGAAATTCATCGCGGCGATGGCCGAGACCGCCGTAGCCGCGGAATAGCCCTCACCGGCCTGGAGACGAGACGCGCGATGGACTGGGACAAGCTCCGCATCTTTCACGCCGCCGCCCAGGCCGGGTCCTTCACCCATGCCGGCGAAGACCTCAACATGAGCCAGTCGGCGGTCAGCCGGCAGGTCAGCGCGCTCGAGCAGGACCTCGGTGTCCCCCTCTTCCACCGTCATGCCCGCGGGCTGATCCTGACCGAGCAGGGCGAGCACCTCTTCCGCGCCGCCAACGAGGTCGTCGTCAAGCTCGAGGCCGTCCGTTCTCAGCTCACCGAGACCGAAGAGAAGCCGACCGGACCGCTGCGCATCACCACTACGGTAGGCCTCGGCTCGACCTGGCTCACCCAGCGCATCCACGAATTCATCGATCTTTATCCCAGCATCAAGCTGCGGATCATTCTCGACGACACCGAGGACCTCGACCTCGCCATGCGCCAGGCCGATATCGGCATCCGCCTGCGCCAGCCGACCCAGCCGGATCTCATCCAGCGACGGCTGTTCACCGTGCACATGCAGGTCTACGCCTCGGCGAGCTATCTCAAGCGCTTCGGCTATCCGCGCTCGATCGAGGAGCTCGACAACCACCGCATCGTCACCTTCGGCGTTCCGGTACCGGGCTATCTCAGGGATCTCAACTGGCTGGAAACGGCCGGCCGCTCCTCCGACAATCCGCGCGAGGCGGCGCTCAAGATCAACAATATCTTCGCCATCAAGAATGCCGTCATGCGCGGCATCGGCATCGCGGTCCTGCCGAATTACATGGTCGAATCGGATTCAGGGCTCGTGCAGCTCTTGCCGGACGCGCAGGTGCCCGGATTCTCGACCTATTTTGTTTATCCGGCCGAACTCAAAAACTCGGCCCGGGTCCACGTTTTCCGCGACTTCTTGCTGGCCAAGGCGCAGAACTGGCCTTACTGACCAATAGAATTTTCCGAAAAGCCGCGAAGACATGAATCGGCCTGCGATCACGAAAACGTGATGCAGTCGTTAAGCATTGCACTATTTCTATGCATTCATAAAATACATTGTCGATCTGGTGATTCGTTCGCCAATTCCTCCCTGCGGGCGAGTGATCAAGTCGGCTGTTCCCCTCTGGAAGGTGTTTGCCGTATTCCAACTGATGCGGCAAAGAACTGCCGGGCCCCTCGGGGTCCGGCCTTTCTTTTTTGTACTTGAGGCACCCGGAAGACGCGCCGTTTCACCTAGCCGTCAGGCGCGGTCGCTCACATATAGAGCGGCTGGTCGCCCATCCCCTTGTAGAGATCGGCGACATAGCTCTCGTAACCGTTGAACAGGCGAGTCGGAATGCGCTCGTGGGTGGCGATGTCTTCTTCCATCGCCTGGCTCCAACGCGGATGCGGGACCTTGGGATTGACGTTCGCCCAGAAGCCGTACTCGTTCGGCTGAAGTTCCTGCCAGAAGTTCTTCGGCTGCTGGTCGGTAAAGCTGAACTTGACGATCGACTTGATTGACTTGAATCCATACTTCCACGGCAGATGGATGCGCAGCGGCGCGCCCATCGACTTGGCCACCGGCTTGCCGTAGGCGCCCGTCACCATGAAAGCGAGTTCGTTGGTCGCCTCGGCCATGGTCAGGCCCTCGACATAGGGCCACGGGTAGAAGGAGTTCTGTCCGCTGGCGACGTCCGGATTGTAGAAGGTCTCCATGCGCAAATATTTCGCGCTCGACAGGGGCTTGGCCATCTCGACCAGCTTGGCGAGGGGGAAGCCCGTCCACGGCACGGTCATCGACCACGCCTCGACGCAGCGATGGCGGTAGAGCCGCTCTTCCAGCGACATCTTGCGGATAAGGTCGTCGATGCCGATGGTGAACGCCTTCTCCACCATCCCGTCGATCTTGACCTCCCAGGGCCTCGTCGGCAGGGCCTCGGCGGCCTTGGCGATGTCCTTGAAGGTCCCGAACTCATAGAAGTTGTTGTAGTTCGTATTGATCGATTCCGGCGTGATCGGCCGATCGATCGTGTATTTGGCATTGCGCGGCGCGGGATAGAGATCGGCCGTCGGATCGGTGGCGGCGAATGCCTTGCCCGGCCAGGCCGTGGCGGCGAGGCCGCTCATCAGCGAGAAGCCGCTGGCGAGAAGAATCTCGCGCCGATTAAGATAGACGGACTCAGGTGTGGCCAGCCGCTCGGGAATTTCCCAGCCGCGTTTGCGCTTCACATACATGCCCTTGCTCCTTGGCTCCCGGCGTCGCGCCAAGAGCTAGGCCAGCGCCAGCACACGATCAAATCACGATGACGTGGCTGTCCTGGCGCGAAAGCGAGGCGCTCCGCCGCTCCGGCGGCGGCAACGCCGCCGGTCGATACGGCCGTGGGCCGCCGTCAGGCCGCCTTGGCCGACGCCTTCTCGATCGCCTGGTCGGCAAGCTTTCCGGTCAGTTCGGCAAGGTGGTCGAAGCGGCTCCTGAAGGTGCCGACCCCGGCGGTCGCCGAGCGCAGTTCCACGATGAGGTCGCGGACCTCGGCCTGCGGGATCAGCGCTTCGACGACGTCCCAGCCATGCCAGCCGGGCCGTGCGTCGAAACCGAGAAGCTGGCCGCGGCGCTGCGAGACGATGCCGTTCACCTTCGCCGTCGCGTCGGACGGCACGGAAATCTCGACCTTCACCACGGGCTCCAGCAGGACCGGCTTGCACTGCGCCATGCCCTCGCGCATGCCGATTTGCGCGGCGGTGCGGAAGGCCATGTCGGAGGAATCGACCGAGTGATAGGAGCCGTCGGTGAGCGTCACCTGCAGGTCGACCACCGGAAAGCCGAGCGGTCCCTTGACGAGATATTCGGTAATGCCCGCCTCGACCGCCGGGATGTAGTTGCGCGGGACGACGCCGCCCGTAATCGTCTCGGCGAACTGGAAGCCTGAGCCGCGCGGCAATGGCTTGATATCGAGCACGACATCGCCGAACTGGCCGTGGCCGCCGGACTGCTTCTTGTGCCGGCCGCGCACGGACGCCGCCCCGCGGATGGTCTCCTTGTAGGGGATCGCCGGCTCGTGCGTCTTCACCGTCACGCCGTATTTGCCGGTCAGCCGCTCCAGCGCCACGCGCAGATGCATTTCGCCCTGTCCGGAGATCAGCGTCTCCCCCGTCTCCTGCGTATGCTCGATGTCGAGGGAGGGATCTTCCTCGACGATCTTCGTCAGCGCCGCGGACAGCTTCACGTCGTCCTTGCGCTCGGACGAACTGACCGCCGCCGAGATCACCGGGTCGGGCGGCACCAATGTCACCGCCTGCGACGGCGCGGCCTTGCCGGTCGAAAGGGTCTGGCCCGTGCGTCCGCCGTCGAGCTTGCCGAGACCGACCGCCTCGCCCGCCTCGGCGGCCTCGCGCTTGTTGGCCTGCTGACCCATGATGCGGAAGATACCCGAAACCCGCCCGGCCGGGCCGTCCGGTCCGACGAGTTCCGCCCCGTCTCCGATCGAGCCGGCGAGAACCCGCACAATCGACAGCTTGCCGCCATGGGTCGTGTAGAGGGTCTTCATGATCTGGACGACGGCATCGCCACTGGCCTCGACCCCGAGCCGCTTGCATGTCTCGCCGACATTCGGGGCCTCGTGCCGGATCGCCTTGAGCAGCCGGCCGACCCCGTTGCCGCGCTCGGCGGACCCGATCAGCACCGGGCAGATCGCGCCCGACTGCATCTCCTTGACCAGATCCTCGAACACCGTATCGCGGTCCGGCTCGATCTCCTCGAGCAATTGCTCCATGAGTTGGTCGTCATAGTCGGCGAGCGTCTCCAGCATGGTGAAGCGCGCCTCGGCCTCACGCGCCTTGTCCACATCGGTGAGGTCGATCACCTCGCTCGCGGCATGCTCGCGATAGACGAAGGCGCGTTCCAGGGCGAGGTCGATGAAACCCGTGACCACGTCGCTCTGCCAGATCGGGATATGACGCAGGACCAGCGGCACTTCGCTTGCCGGCTGCAGCGTCTCGAGGGTGCGGCGCACGCCGCCGTCGGCCTTGTCCATCTTGTTGAGGAAGAGGACCCGGGGAATGCCTCTGTCCTCAAGCGTCTTGAGAATGACCTGCAGGGCCGGGATCTTCTTCTCGTCGGCCTCCGCCACGACCACCGCGAGATCGACGCCGGCGAGCACGCCTTCCGCCTCATAAGCGAACTCGATCGAGCCCGGACAGTCGAGGATGGTGAGCTTGTCACCCATGAACTCGGTCTCGGCGACGTTGACCTCGACGCTCATCTGATGCGCGCGCGCCTCGGGCGAGGCGTCGCCAATCGTGTTTCCTTCGGAAATGGTGCCCTGGCGATTGACCGCGCCGGTCCGCGCCAGAATGGCCTCAAGCAGGCTTGTCTTGCCGCTGGCGAACGGGCCCACGAGTGCAATGCACCGGGGTCCGGGAACTCTGCCGCTGGAGTCTTCCATCGCGCTGCCTCCCCGTTCGACAATTGTTTTCCTCGTGCAAAAGCACGGGCAAAACAATCGTCTCAGGGAAAGGCACGTGTGACAAGTGCGGCACGGGCCGCCCGGCGGCTACCGGACGGCCCGTGCAAATGTTCAACTGGCCCGTGCCGCCTACTGCGCCGGGCGAAGGCTCATCGAGGTCACGCCAACGGCAAGGTTGACGCCGGCCTGGCCCTGGACGCTGATCGGCTGGAGCGCGACTGAATTGGCGTTTCCGCCGACAAGCGCGTTGGCGCCGACACCGAGACCAACCGAGGCCTCGGCTGAAACGCCACCATATTCACCGGCGATCGAGCCCGGCGAATAATCGCCATGCGCCTCGAGCACCGCCCACAGGATGACAGTCTTGGCGGTCACGCCGATATCCAGGCCGAACTTGCGGACAACACCGGTGTAGTATTCGGCCGGTCCCGCGACCGGGGTGAAGGTGCACGACATCGGCTTCTGGGAGCCGATGATGAAGCCGATTCCGCCCGAAACGGTGCATTCGAGCATACCGACCTTCGCGGCGGCCGATGCAGGCGTCGTCGCCCCGGCACCAACGGCGGCAACAGCCACGAGGCCCACGGCTGCCATTCTTGCCTTCCTGGCGAGTGTCTTCCAAATCACGAGAAGTCGCTCCTTGTTATGCCGCTTATGCAGTCTGCGGCGATGGTTGTGGCAAATCACGCCACCTCTGCCTAGTGCCTCGGTGTGATCGCTTTGTGGCGCCACGGCCTCGCACGACGCAGGATCCCGGAAACGCCGAGCGATAGCGCATAACTGCTTGATCGGCAAACCTCTTGGGTGCATGTCCTCGCTTGGAGGACTTTCCATGATCGTCGCCTACGTGCTGAGCGAAAAGGGCCCGCGGCCGCTTGATGCCGTCGACGGCAATGCCGTGCCCGAGGGCGCCGCCTGGGTCGATCTGTTCCAGCCGACGCCCGACGAGGACCGCGCGGCGGAGGCGTTTCTCGGGACAAGCCTGCCGACGCGCGAGGAGACCCTGGAGATCGAGTTTTCCAGCCGATTTTACGACGAGGACGGCGCGATCTTCATGACCCCCACCCTGCTCACCGGCTTCGACCGCCAGAAGCCGATGCTCAGCCCCTTCACGATCGCCATCGCCGGCGATCGCATCGTGACCATGCGATTCGAGGAATTCCGCGCTTTCCGGCAGTTCCTCCTGCGCGCCGGCAAGGGCGGCAACTGCACCACGCCCTCGGCCATTTTCCTTGGCCTGCTGGAGGCCATCGTCGACCGCACCGCCGACGTGCTGGAGCATATTTCCGGCGATGTCGACAAGATCAACCAGGAGATCTTCGTGCGCCGCCGCAAGGAGGGGCGCCACAAAGGCCAGCGGCTGGAAGTGCTGATCAGCGCCATCGGCCTCCAGGGCGACGTCGCGGCCAAGGCTCGCGAGAGCCTCGCCTCGATCGAGCGCCTGATCCAATATGCCGGCGTCGCCTTGCCCGGCTCCTTCGCCAAGGGCAGCAACCGGGCCCGGATGAAGCTGATCGCTCGCGACGTGCGCTCGCTGGAAGATTATGTGTCGTTCCTTTCCAACAAGATCACCTTCCTGCTCGATGCCACCCTCGGCCTGATCTCGGTCGAGCAGAACGAGGTGATCCGCATCCTCACCGTCGCCGCGACGGTGCTTTTCCCACCGACCTTGATCGGCACGATTTATGGCATGAATTTCAAGGACATGCCCGAACTGACCTGGCCTTATGGCTACCCGGCGGCCATCCTCCTGATGGTTGCTTCGGCCATCATCCCCTACGTTTTCTTCAAGCGACGCGGCTGGCTCTAGGGTCCCCGGTGCCCGATCGATTCCCTTGGTGAACGCCCCCCCAATGCGCCGAACGGTTACACTCGGGCGCGCGATTTAATCTTGCTCAACTAGTCTTTGCCACAATCGTCCGGGTCCAAGCGGAGTCCGACCGTGTCCTTTTCCCGCCTGCGCCCGGCGATCATCTCCCTGATACTCATCGCGCTTGTCGGCGGCGCGATCCTGATTCAGCGCGTTTCGATCCATCATCTCCTGCGCGACGAAGCGCTCTCGACGACGAGCGACTGGACGAACTACCTTGCCGCGAACGTCACCGACCTCGACCGGATCATGCGCGGCGAAGCGCCCTCCGACGGGACCCGGGCGCGCCTGAGGGAAGCCGAGGCGCTCGGCAGCATCTATCGGTACCAGATATTCGACACATCCGGACACCGCCGATTTGTCTCCGGTTCCGCCGGCCGGACGCAGGTCGATTTCGACGCACGGGCTGAAGAGGTCGCCGAAACCGGCAAGCCGCAGGCGGAGTTCGCCGCCGGGCAATCCTCCAATCGCCCGGACTATTTCTCCGAGACTTATGTTCCGCTGGTCAGGGACGGCAAGGTCCTCGCCGTCGTCGAAGCGGTGATCGACCAGACGGTGCGGCGCGACCAGTTCCACAGCGCGCTTCTCCTTGCCACCTCCGGCTTCGCGGCCCTGATCCTCGTCGCCTTCGGCATCCCTGCCGCGGCCTGGCGCCTTGGCACGCATCAGAAACGCCGGGCCGACCAGCGCGCCCACTTCCTGGCCAAGCACGACACCATCACCGGACTGGCGAACCGGACGCAGTTGGCCGAGGTGCTCGCCGAGGCTCTCACCGGCCGGCCGGACGATCGTCCCGACCTCGCGGTCCACTGCATCAACCTCGACAGCTTCAAGGATGTGAACGACGTCCTCGGCCACGAAGCCGGCGACGCGGTGCTGCGCGCGGTCGCGACGCGGCTGAACGCCATCGCTCACGAAGGCGACATCGTCGCCCGGCTCGGCAGCGATGAGTTCGCGGTCGTGCAGATGAACGCGCCCGACCGCACCACCGCCGAGGCCTTCGCCCACAAGATCATCGGCATGATCTCCGAGCCGATCGAATGCGAGGGACACACCTTGCGGGTAACCTGCTGCGTCGGCGTCGCCGTGGCGCCGGAGCACGGCAACGATGCCAGCCGGCTGCTCAAGAGCGCTGACCTGGCGCTGGTCAAGGCCAAGACCATCGGCCGCGCCCAGATCCGCGTCTTCGTGCCGCTGCTCGACGTCGAGCTGTTCCAGCGCCTGACGCTCGAGCGGACCGTCGAGCAGGCGATCCTCGACAAGCGTTTCGTCCTCGAATACCAGCCCCAGTTCGACGGCGCCGGGCGGCGGCTCGTCGGCTTCGAGGCGCTGCTCCGCCTGCCGACAGACGTTGGCGGCTTCATCCCGCCCTCGATCTTCATCCCGGCCGCCGAGGCCATGGGCGTCATCAGCCAGATCGGCAGTTGGGCGATCCGCGAAGCCTGCACCGCCGCGGCCGGTTGGCCGGATGATCTGAAGATCGCGGTGAACCTTTCCCCAGCGCAGTTCGCCGCCGGCAACGTCCCGGCGATCGTCGCCGGGGCCCTCTCCGACAGCGGCCTCAGGCCCGGCCGCCTGGAGATGGAGGTCACCGAGAGCCTCCTCATCCAGGACACCGGCAAGGTCACGTCCGACCTCAACCAGGTCAAGGCGCTCGGCGTCGACATCGTCATGGACGACTTCGGCACCGGCTATTCGAGCCTCAGCTATCTGTGGCGCTTCCCCTTCGACAAGCTGAAGATCGACCGCAGCTTCCTCAAGGCGATGAGCGCCGGCGACCTCGTCGCCGAAAAGATCATCCGCGCCATCGTCACCCTTGCCCGGGCGCTCAACATGCGGGTCAATGTCGAGGGTATCGAAACCCCGGGCAATCTCGAATTCGTCAGCCGGATCGACTGCGACGAGCTTCAGGGGTTCATCCTCGGCCGTCCGATGACCGCCACCCAGGTCGTCGAAGCCATCGCCGCCGACAGCTCGGTCACCACCCGCCGGTGCGCCGCCTGCTGAGCGGTCCTATCGGATGGTCACCGTGGCGAGGGCCCGGTCGACCTTGTCGGACGGCCAACGCGACACGGCGCCGGGCGCCGAGCCGGGGCCGGCGATGTTGACCCCCTCCCCCGAGCGGTTGAGCGTGGCCGAGCCGGCGGCGTTCGATACCACCACGCGACCGACAATCAGGAAGACGCCGAAGGCGCCGTCGATCGGCCCGCCCCAGAAGTCGGTGCCGCGCACGCCGATCGTCGCCACGGGCGTGTCGACCGCGACGTCACCGCGCGGCGCGCGCTCGATCTTGCCGGAGACGAAGCGGAACGGGCCGGTGATCGCCAGGCGCATCCGGTTGGTCGTCGAGCCGGGATTGAAGATGAAGGAATCGATGGTGATCCGCGCCTTCTCGCCGATGGCGAGCTTCGTCCCGTCGCTGAAGACAAGCTGAAGGCGGGCACCGGCAGCGGTCGCGACCACCTCGCCGAGGAAGATCTTCATGCCGGCCGCAAGACGCTGGGTCACGCCCGCGCTCGTCCCCTGGCAATCACCCTGAATCTCACCGACCGTACCGACGGCCGTCGCCGCGCGCGCGGCGGGAACGATCATCACCAGCAGGATTGCGGCAAGCATGATGACACGGGCCATGCCACCATTCTGCCCCAGCTTTGCCCACCTGTCTGCCCGTCAATGCCCGCAATGTTCAGACTCTGCGGTTTTTCGCGTCCCAATTCCGTTCGAGATTGACGATGAGGGCTCGGTCGGCCCATCGACCACACGGTCGATCGCCGCCTCCATCTCCGCCGCCGGAGCTTACAAGATGACTTTATTTCAGCCCGGCGCAGAAGCGCTGGATGCGGCTGCAGGCCTCCTCGAGCATCTCGTTCGACGTGGCATAGGAGATGCGGAAGAACGGGGCGAGGCCGAAGGCCGAGCCGTGCACGACCGCCACGCCTTCCTCTTCGAGAAGTGAGGTGACGAAGCCCTCGTCATTCTCGATCTTGGCGCCGCCGGCGCTGGTCTTGCCGATCGTGCCCTCGCAGGAGGGGAAGACGTAGAAGGCGCCTTCCGGCCGCGGGCAGTCGATGCCCGGCGCTTGGTTGAGCATGGAGACGACCAGGTCGCGCCGCTGGCGGAAGATCTCGGCATTCTTCGGGATGAAGTCCTGCGGGCCGTTGAGCGCCTCGACCGCCGCCCATTGCGAGATCGACGAGGGATTGGTCGTCGATTGCGACTGCAGCTTGGCCATCGCCTTGATCAGCATCGACGGCCCGGTGCCATAGCCGATGCGCCAGCCGGTCATGCCATAGGATTTCGACACGCCGTTGAGCGTCAGCGTCCGCTCCTGCAGGGCCGGCTCGACCTGCGGCCAGCGTCGCGAAGACGAAGCCGTCATAGACCAGCTGCTCGTAGATGTCGTCGGTGAGCATCCAGACATGCGCGTGCTTCATCAGCACCTCGGCCAGCGCCTTCAGCTCCTCGCGCGAATAGGCGGCGCCGGACGGGTTGGACGGCGAGTTGAGGATCAGCCACTTGGTCTTCGGCGTGATCGCCGCCTCCAGCGCCTCGGGCGTCAGCTTGAACCCGGTCTCCATGCGCGTCGGCACGATGACCGGCGTCGCGCCGGCGAGCGCCACGATCTCGGGATAGCTCACCCAATAGGGCGCCGGCACGACCACCTCGTCGCCCGGATTGAGCGTCGCCATCAGCGCGTTGAAGAGGACCTGCTTGCCGCCGGTGCCGACGCAGATCTCGCTGCGGTCGTAGTCGAGCCCGTTGTCGCGCCTGAACTTGTCCGCGATCGCCTCCTTCAGCTCGGGGATGCCGTCGACATTGGTGTATTTGGTCTTGCCGTCGCGGATCGCCTCGATGGCCGCGTCCTTGATGTTGTCCGGCGTGTCGAAATCGGGCTCGCCGGCGCCGAGGCCGATGACGTCGCGGCCGGCCGCTTTCAGCTCCCGCGCCTTGTCGGTGACCGCGATGGTCGCGGACGGCTTGATGCGGGCGAGCGAGTTGGCAAGGAAGGCCATAGTCCGTCTCCGGATGGATTGAAACGCGGCGGACCGTAGTGCGCTGCAGCAGGAATCTCAAGATAAAGGCGCGCTCAGGCCGCATTCGGGAACAGCGTATGGCCTTCTTGTCCGCGCGCCGTCGGCCGCGACGATCCGGATGCGGCGGGAAAGTGGTCTGCCGGCCAGCACCGTCAATCCAGCCGGGAGGGCGTCAGCTTCATGTCACCCGGCCACGGATGCGCGCTGATAGGGCGAGGGGCTGCATCAAGGATCGTGCCGCGCATCCGTCGAGCCAGCCACATGGCCAACAGCACCGTGACAATACCACCGAAGACATCGACCAAATGATGCCCCCCTTGCGCCGGCACCGAGAAGAGCACGAGGCCGTTGACGGCAATGGCAACCGGGCCGAGGCCACGGACACCAATGAGCGCGACGCCGCAGAGCACGGCAAGACAGGTGTGGAATGACGGAAATCCGATGAGCCCGACCACATTGTCGAAGCGAAGCGGCGGGAAGCTGCCACCATGCATAGCGATCAGCGTCCGCGCATAGCTCGGATCGACCGCTAGGCCGGCGCCGGGTATCGGCCGGTCCAAACCGAAGTAATAAAAATATGCGCCATAGCTCGGAAACCCGACCCAGACCGCGATCGTGATCAGCGCCGATGCCATGAACGACAGCACGAACCAGTCAAGGCGTCCGGTACGACCGGAAAGCGCCAGGAATGCAACGATCGCGGCAACCTGCACCAGCGAGGAGGAGTAGGCGAGGAAAAGCACCCCGTTGAGATGCGGTATGCTGGCAAGCCAGGAAACGAAGCCGAGCCAGTCGAAGCCGAGCACCTGGTCCGCAGCAACGAGGTCCGCATCGTACAGCGGCCGCCCGGCCATGAAGCCAAGATAGTTGAGGATCGCGGCGCCGAGAACGAACACCAGGACCTCGGCGGTCGCCCGCGCGGCGGTCGCCAGCCTGGGCGCCGGCCGCCACCGCGTGTAGACGACGGCGATCAGGGCCAACACGCCAACCCACAAGGCAACCGGCAGGAAGGAAGACCAGACGACACGGAACGGCGCGAACGGCAGAAGCGCAAGATCGAGGGCCCATACGCCGCCGATCAGGCCGAGGCGCCAACGCTCCGCACGCGAAAAAAACCGGGTCACGGGCAAATCCCCTCTTTGCCTGTGTCGGTTATGAAGTGTCTTTGGTGTCCAAATGGTTTCCGGTCGGCCAACAATTCTGAATGTCGACGACGGGGCCGCCGGTCATCCTCGCTACTAGCCGACCGTGACAGCGACCGGCGGCGCATGGCGCAGCGTCTGCAGCACGACGCAATAGCGCTCGGTCAGGCGGATCAGGGTCGCCCTCTCCTCCTCGCTCAGCTCGCCATCGATGGCGAAGGTGAGCCGGATATCGCGGAAGCCGACCGGCGCCTGCTTGTCGACCCCCAGCGTGCCGCGAAAGTCGAGATCGCCCTCCGCCGTGACCCTGGCATCGCGCACGGCGAGCCCCAGCGCCGTGGCAACCGCGTTGAGCGTGACGCCGGCGCAGGCGACCAACGCCTCGAGCAACATGTCACCCGAGCAGGCATTGACCGGCGTGCCGCCCGTCGCCGGATGAAGGCCCGCCTTGACCAGCGCGCGACCGGTCTCGACCGAGCAGGTGATGCCGTCGCTGATCGCCCCCTCGGCCCGCAGGGTGACGAGAGCCGAGTCCGGATCCTCCCGGTAGCGTTCCTTGAGTGGCGCCTGAAGGGCCTTGAGCGCGGCACTGTCCATCCTCATTTCCTCTTTTCGGGCGCATCACGCGCGCTGATGCTCGATCCAACTTTTTCGAATTAGACCGGGGTCGCCGCCCCCGCCTATCCTGGTGCCGGTCAACGGAGGCGCGCAATGAACTCGACCTACACGCTGTATTCGATGCAGGATTCTGGCAATTGCTACAAAGCCCGGTTAATGCTGCATCTGCGCGGCCTGCCTTTTCGCCTCGTCGACATCGACATCCGCGACGGCACAACGCGGCAGCCGGATTTTATGGCGCTCAATCCGAACGGCAAGGTGCCGCTTCTCGTTCTTCCCGATGGCCGCCCGCTCGCCGAATCCAACGCGATGCTGCTCCATCTGGCGGAAGGCACCGATTATCTGCCGGGTGATGCCTATGAACGTGCCCTCTGCTATCAATGGCTCTTCTTCGAGCAGTACAGCCACGAGCCCGCCATCGCTGTCGCGCGCTACTGGCTGCACCTCATTCCAGACGGGCGCGTCAAGATCGCCGATCGCCTGCCCGATCTGACGAAGCGCGGTCATGCCGCCCTCGCGGTGATGGATCAGCACCTGGCCGACCGGAATTGGTTTGCCGGCAATGCTATCTCGATCGCCGACATCGCCCTCTACGCCTATACCCATGTCGCCGATGAGGGCGGCTTCGACCTGACGCCATACCCATCGGTGCGCGCCTGGCTGGCGCGGACCGCGGCGCGGCCCGACCATGTCGCCATGGACTGGCGTCCCTAGATCAAATTGGTTTGGAGTGAACACCGGAACGAAAAAAGGAGGCACCGAAGTGCCTCCAGTTTCCGTTCCGTCGGGTTCTCATCCAGCGGATGAGGGCGTCTCGGGTTTCCCCGAATTCAAACTGGCTCAAAAGGCTTGTGACGACCGGAGCGCATCGGCTTCCGCCGGGCCGCGACCTTCACCAATCGTTGCGGGCTGAGATGGTTACGCAGCCCCCCAAAGATCGTCACTGGCCTCCCGGCAATCGACGACAGCTAACCGCGTTGAGGTTCGCCCGTCAACGAAATGATCGTACAATTTCTTACCCCAAATGATACACAATTCAGATTAATACTACCTTGAGTTAAATCAATCCATCGCACAGGTGGGACGATGCTGGCAATGCCGAATGCGTTGATGAGCGCTACCCGGCACGTTTGGCCCGCCCGCCCGCCGCCAAGGCGCGCAATAACGTGGCCGCATCCGGCGACGGCCCTTCACCGGCGCGCGAAATCCCTCCACAATCCTTTTCCGGGCAATGGTGGGCATGGGAGTATCGCTTTGGCGCAATTCGCGAACGTTACCGAAGGGCTGCGCTTCCGCATTGTCCTCAAGCCTGGCGTCGCCCTCGGCCCTGGCAAGGCCGATCTGCTGCAGGCCATCGACGAGACCCATTCGCTGACGGCCGCCGCCGCCCGTTTCGGCATGAGCTACAAGCGCGGCTGGATGCTGGTTCAGGAACTCAACGGCGCCTTTGCACGGCCGCTCATCGAGACGGTCAAGGGGGGCTCCGGCGGTGGTGGCGGTGCCCAGCTTACCGAGCTCGGCCGGCGCATTCTCGACCGCTACCGCGAGATGGAGGCCGACGCCAACAAGGTGATCGAGACCGGCATCGCGGACCTGCGCCGCTATCTTGCCCAGGCGGTCGAAGACGATGACGAGACACCGGACGCGGGCGCGGCCGAGGATTGATTTATCGATCTTTCCGTGTTGACATATCGCTCGTTCATTCCAGCCGGACATATCGAGCGCACCATGTCTTTCACTCGTCTTCTCCGCCGTGCGGCCCTGGCTCTGGCCCTCACCGCGATCGGAACGGCCGCCGCCGCGGTACCGGCCATGGCCGCGACCACCGTCTTCGCCGCCGCGAGCCTCAGGAACGCGCTCGACCAGGTCGCCACGCTCTACAAGCAGAAGACCGGCAAGGATGTCGCCATCAGCTATGCCGGCACCTCGACGCTGGCCAAGCAGATCGAGGCCGGCGCGCCCGCCGACATCTTCTTCTCCGCCAACATGAATTGGATGGACTATGTCGAGAAGCGCGGCCTGATCCAGAAGGACACGCGGCGCACGCTCCTCGGCAACAAGATCGTGCTGGTCGAGCCGAAGGATTCGACCGCCACGATCGCAATCGCGCCGAACATGAACCTGTCGGGTTTCCTCGGGCCTGATGGCCACCTTGCCATGGCCAACACCGATTCCGTTCCGGCCGGCATCTACGGCAAGGCGGCCCTCAAGACCCTCGGTGTCTGGGACAGCGTGGAGCCGCGTGTCGTCCAGTCGGACAACGTGCGCGCCGCCCTTGCCTTTGTCGCCCGCGGCGAGGTCCCGGCCGGCATCGTCTACGCCACCGATGCGGCGGCTGAGCCGGCGGTCAAGGTCGTCGACGCATTCCCCGACGACACGCATCCGCCGATCCTCTATCCTTTGGCAATGCTCACGGATTCGAAAGATCCGGATGCCCGTGCCTTCTTCGATTTCATGCAGTCGAGCGCCGCCCGCCTCGCCTATGAGAAGCAGGGCTTCTCCTTCGTTGCGCCGGGTTCCTGAGGCGGCGTTCCACGTCATGCCGGTCGGGGCGCCATGTTCGACGCGCTGACGCCGGCCGAATGGTCGGCGATCCATCTCAGCCTGCAGATCGCCACCACCGCCACGCTGGTCAGCCTTCCCTTCGGCATTCTCGCCGCCTTCCTGCTGGCGCGCAGCCGTTTTCCCGGTCGCGCGCTGATCGACGGTCTGATCCACCTGCCGCTGGTCATGCCGCCGGTCGTCACCGGCTACCTCCTGCTGCTGCTTTTCGGCCGTAACGGACCGATCGGCGCCTACCTCGACCATGCCTTCGGCATCGTCCTCGCCTTCCGCTGGACCGGCGCGGCCCTCGCCGCCGCTGTAATGGGCTTTCCGCTGATGGTCCGCGCCATCCGCCTGTCGCTCGAGGCGGTCGACCGGCGGCTCGAGGCGGCGGCCTCGACGCTCGGCGCCAACCGCGCCGCCGTGCTCGCCACGATCACCCTGCCGCTGATGCTGCCGGGCATCCTCGCCGGCATGGTCCTCGCCTTCGCCCGCGCCCTCGGCGAATTCGGCGCGACCATCACCTTCGTCGGCAACATTCCCGGCGTCACCCAGACCATTCCGTCGGCCATCTATACCGACATCCAGGTCCCCGAGGGCGACCTGGCGGCCCTCCGCCTGACGGCCATCGCGGTCGTCATCGCCTTCGCCGCGCTGCTCGCCTCGGAGGCGCTTGCTCGCCGCGTCTCGCGACGGATGCTCGGCCCATGACGCTGCGGGTCGACGTCACCAAGCGCCTCGGCGGCTTCACGCTCCATGCCAACTTCGCCGCCACCGGACGTGTCACGGCCCTTTTCGGCCATTCCGGCGCCGGCAAGACGACGCTCGTCAACCTCATCGCCGGCCTGGCACGGCCCGATTCCGGCCGCATCAGCATCGACGAAACGATACTCTTCGATGGCAAAGCAGGCATAAGTCTGCCGGCTCACCGTCGCCGGATCGGCTACGTTTTCCAGGAGGGCCGGCTCTTTCCGCACCTGTCGGTGCGCCACAACCTCCTCTACGGCCGCTTCTTCGCCGGACGGGCGAGCCGCTGGGGCTCGTTCGAGCAGGTCGTCGACCTTCTCGGCATCGGCGCCCTGCTCGACCGGCGCCCGGCGGGCCTGTCGGGCGGCGAGAAACAGCGTGTGGCAATCGGACGCGCCCTGCTGGCGAGCCCGCGCCTCCTGCTCATGGACGAGCCCCTCGCCGCCCTCGATCAGGCGCGCAAGGCCGACATCCTTCCCTATGTCGAACGCCTGCGCGACGAGATGGGCCTGCCGATCGTCTATGTCAGCCATGCAGTCGAGGAAGTTGCCCGCATCGCCGATACCCTCGTCCTTCTCGCCGGCGGCAGCGTCAAGGCGACGGGTTCGGTCAACGACGTCTTCTCCCGCCTCGATCTCAGGCCGCTGACCGGCCAGCTCGAGGCGAGCACGGTACTGACCGCGCGGGTGCGCAGCCACGACGACGCAGCCGGAATTTCCCTGCTCGATCACAAGGCTGGCACGCTTTCGGTCGCCCGCCTCGACGACCCGCCCGGCGCCACGGTCCGCCTGCGCGTCCGCGCCCGCGACGTCGCGATCGCCGTCGGCGATCCCGGCCGCCTGTCGATCCGCAACCGGCTCGAGGGCACGGTCGCCGAGATTGCCGAAGCGACGCCGCCGGCCGTCGACATCCGCCTCGACATCGCCGGCGAACCGATGATCGCGCGCATCACCGGCGACGCCGTCAGGGCACTTGGCCTCACGGTCGGAACCCCGGTCACGGCCCTCATCAAGGCGACCGCCTTCGACCGTTTCGCCTTCGGCCACGAAGCGGGCGAAGTCGGTCATCGCACCCCGTCTGCAACACCCTCCGACTGATTGTCCTTGCGTTTCGCGAAGCGGCCTCCGTAGACTGAGGGCAAGCGACACAAGCGACACTGGCCAATTGGAGGGGACCCATGGCCGTTTGCCGTTATGCACGCGGAGCGCTCCTGATCGCGGCGACGTCGATCTGCGCAGCCGGCATGTCATGCCACGCCGAGGCCGACATGCGAACGTCGACAAGCTATCGAAGCTATCACTTACCGGGCACGACGCCGGCGAGCCTGATCTCCCACATGCGGCACTCGCCATTCCTTGGCAGTGCCGGCGCGGCGATCGCCCATATCACGCCGGACTACGTGCTCGACGTCGCCACGCAGCCAGCAGGCGGCGCCTGCCGCATCCAGCGCATGTCGCTCGACATGAATTTCGTCATCACGCTGCCGCAGGCGGATGAAAGCGCGATGTCTTCCTCGACGCGCTCGCTATGGCGGCGCTTCGTCGCCTTCGCCAAGCACCACGAAGAGACCCATCGTTCGATCTATCTCGACTGCGCCAGCCGGTTCCTTGCCAAGGCGCGGGCGATCGTGCCGAGCGGCAACTGCCCGGAGGTCAAGGCGAGGCTGCAGCGGCTGCTTGCCGAGGAGAGCCGCGCATGCGACCGGCGTCAGCAGGCCTTCGACCTCAGGGAGGTCACGCACGTGCTGCATACTGCTCTCTTCCGCGCCGCGGGCGTGCAGCCCGTCCCGCAGCAGGTCGCCTCGGAAGGCGGCAGCATCGACACGGGCTACGGCCTGCCCACGCGATAAGTCCGGTCGATCGGATCGTCGCGTCCATGAACCGATGATCCGATCGATCGTCTTGCCTTAGCCGTGGCAGCCTGACAGGGAGCCCCGTCCGCCGATCACGGTCAGCCGCACGCTGGCAACGCCGCTGCGCAGCATGTCGAGCCTTTCGGCCGCCGCCCGCGTCACATCGATGACGCGACCGCGCACGAACGGTCCGCGATCGTTTATGCGGACCACCACCGAGCGGCCATTTCTGAGATTGTCGACGCGCACCTTCGTTCCGAAGGGAAGGCTTCGATGCGCCGCGGCGAGAACATTGGAATTCATGCGTTCCCCGCTCGCCGTTCGGGTCCCCATCTTATACCAGGAGGCCTTGCCACACTGGGAGCCGGCTTCAGCCGGGCTTGTCTGCAAAAGCGCGATCGTGCCGAATGTGACGACCGCAACGAGAAACGCCATCCGGCGTAACTGACTGAACCCCACTCTCAAGTTCCTTGCTTGGTTAATTTTCCCGCATCTTTCTCTTCACCTCCCCGTAGCCCTTGTTCAGCCCGGCCGACCTCAGCCCGAGCCGAGCGGTTCAAATCCGGGTCAAATGCGGCACCAATGGGGCCCCGCTTTCACCAAGTTTGTCAGTGGGTTAATTGACGTGATCGGCGCTCAGGAATCGCCGAGCCGGGCAATCAGCGCCATGGCCGCCGCCGGTGCGCGAACCTTGGCGCCATTGATGAAGAAGACGAAGACGTCGCGCTTCGTCTTGCGCGGCGCGCGGGTGACAAGACGCGGCAGATCGTCCGGCGCACTGCCCGCGGCAAAGGCACGCGCCCGCGCCCGCCAGAGGTCGAGCGCCACCGGCCCATAGCCGGTCGGCTCGTCCTCGCTGGCCGCCTGCAGGCGCATATAGACGAAGTCGGCCGTGACATCGGCGATCAGCGGATGGGTCTCGGAATCCGCCAGCACCACCGCCACGCCGTGGCTCTGGGCAAGCGTGACGAAGGCCGGATCGCGGAAGCTCTCGTGGCGCACTTCCAGGACATGCCGGATCGCGCGTCCATCGATCTCCTTCGGCAGCAGCGACAGGAAGCCGTCGATGTCCTGCGCGTCGAAGACCTTGGTCGCGGCAAGCTGCCAGTTGATCGGCCCAAGCTTGTTGCCAAGCTCCATGACGCCGCTGGAAAAGAAGCGCTCGATGGAGTCGCCCGCCGTCGCCAGTTCGCGCCGGTTGACCGCGAAGCGCGGCGCCTTCAGCGAGAAGACGAAGCCGTCCGGCACGGAGTCGCGCCACCTGGCAAAGCTCTCCGGCTTCTGGCTGCCATAGAAGGTGCCGTTGATCTCGATCGCGGTCAGGTGCCTGCCGGCATGGGCAAGCTCGTCCGCCTGGCGCAGCCCCTTCGGATAGAAGGTCCCGCGCCACGGCGCATAGGTCCATCCGCCGATACCGACCCTGATCATCGCCCACCTCCTCGCTTCTCCATCAGCCTAGCCGGGTCGCGCCGCTGGGTCATTCCGATTTCGACCACGCACGGCGCCTCTCCTGCCAGCATCCCGCCAACCCTGCGAAGCCGATGGCTGGCTCCTGTCGTTCCGGCCGTAGCGAAGCGTAGAGCCGGAACCTCGTTTGCGACGGTAGGGAGGAACGGGGTCCCGGGTTTGTGGTGCACCACTTCGCGCTGCACCGCGACCGGGACGACAGGGGGAGAGCGCCATCGCCGAACCTCCCCTTTGAGGGGCGGTTCGGCGGTGTGTTTGTCGGAGTGAGGTCATCTCACCCCGGTCGTCCCCGCGACGGCAGGGATCCGGTAAACGATGTTTGTGGGACGAGAGAGACGGTGGCGGTCATTTGCGCCTCTCCCGGCACGCCCATCGTTTACTGGGTCCCCGATCGCGCTCGCTCCGCTCGCGTGTCGGGGATGACGATGGTGGGAGACGTTGGCCGATTTGAAGCGGCATGGGGCTGTGCGCGCAGAGTCCGGTCCCGGATTGCGCTGGCGCCATCCGGGCTAGGCTCCCGCCCACCGGCGCGCCGAACAAGGCCGGGTCGAAACCACCGGAGGAGATGAGGTGAAAGCCGTTCGCAGGGCCTCTGCGCCGTGTCGAGTCCGCGTGGGCACGCTTCGCTATGCCCACCCTACGCTTGCACACGCTGGGTTCCCGGTCTCGCGACGCGGCCGCGGGCTTTCGGGGCTCGCGCGTGGGGGGCGGATTGGTCCATAAGGCCGGCCTGAACCGACGCGAGAAGCCCTGAGGACGACCCCGCGATGGCCGGCATTCCGCCTGACGATTTCTTCTGGACAATCCATAGCGGTCTGCCGCGCGAGGGGCCGGGCGACGATGAGTCCACGGCGAAGGCCTTCGCCATGGTGCCCGACCTGCCGGCGCATCCGCGCATCCTCGACATCGCCTGCGGGCCGGGCATGCAGACCCTGGCTCTCGCCCGCCTCGGCGACGGGCCGATCATCGCCGTCGACACCCATCGGCCGTTCCTCGACGAACTTGACCGGCGCGCCAAGACGGCCGACGTCGCCGACCGGATCACGACAATCAAGGCATCGATGGCCGCCCTGCCCTTCGCCCCGGGGAGCTTCGACCTGATCTGGTGCGAGGGTGCTCTCTACATGCTCGACATCGAGATCGCGCTCGACAGCTGGCGCCCGCTGCTGACGCCACGCGGAACCATTGCCGCCACCCATCCCTGCTGGCTGACGCCGGATCCGCCCGAGGCGGCGCGGGCCGCATGGGACACGGAAGGCTTCATCATGAGCGCGGTCGACGGCGTGCTGCCGCGCATCGCGACAATGGGCTATCGAACGATCGGCCATTTCGTGCTGCCGGCCGCGTCCTGGTGGGCGCCCTATTACGCCCCGATGGCGGCAAGACTCCCGAGTCTGCGAAAAGCGGCGGCCGGCGATCCGTCGGCCGAGACGCGCCTCGCCGAGGCTGAAAGCGAGATCGCGCTGTGGCAGCGCCACGGCGACAGCTTCGGCTATGTGTTCCTCGTCATGCAGCGCACGCGCTGAGGCCGCGATGCGATCAAGGGCCGGTCGTCACGACTTAGAGCGGATCATCGTTCGATGGAATCGCTGGTCCAATCCGCCAAATGCCGGGACTGAACACCTAGCGCGCGGCGAAGCGTTCCCTGGCCGCCGCGTTCGCTGGCATATAGAGCGAGACCGCTGAGCCCTCGGGATCGCGGAACTGGAAGGTCCTGTTCCCCCAAGGCATCGTCTTCAGCTCGTGGACCAGTGGCACCTTGTCCTTGAGGCGTTCGTATTCGGCCTCGATGTCCTCGACCTGAAACTCCAGACAGGCCGTACGGTTCGACCCGGGCGCGCCGCTGCCCTCCTTCCACATGGCGACTGTCTCGACGGCGCCGATGGCAAGCGTTGCACCCGGCATGACGATCTCGGCGAAGACCGGGGCAAGCCATGCGGCCTTCACCTCCGTGACCATCTCGTAGAAGGCAACCATCTGTCCGATGTCGGCGGCGATGAGGCGGATCGATGCGAATTTCACGATGACTTCTCCATGCAACCGGCCGAAGCGTCGCTTCGGCCCTGAAGAGCCTTGTCGCACAGGGCTGTTGCCACCCTCATGGCAGCAGGAGTGAGCACGGCGGAGACAGGGGTCCGCCGGCGCCGCGATTGCTCTCCTACCCGCCGAGCTTCTGGAGAAGCGCACGCGAGGGATAGGAATTGGCCGGCAGGCCGAGCTTCATCTGCACGTCCTTGACCGCCGCGCGGGTCTGCTCGCCGATGATCCCGTCGACCTTGCCGACATCATAGCCGCGCGCGGCGAGCAATTGCTGCACCGCCCGTACCTCGCTGTGCGCTCAGGGAATTCGCCGAGCCGCGGCTGACCCGCGGCGCGCCGGCCAGCCGCGTCGCGAAATAGGCCGCGGTCGTCGAATAGACCAGCGAGGAGTTCCACTGCAGATAGACGTCGAAATTGGCATAGGCGAGGAAGGCCGGCCCCTTGCGCCCCATCGGCAGGAGCAGCGAGGCCTTGAGATTGTCGGCCGGCAGCTTTCTGCCACTGGCATAGGTGACGCCCCAGGCGGCCCATTGCTTGCGCGGCAGCTTGATCGTCAGATCCGCCTGGTCCCAGGGAAGCGCCGCCGGGACGTGCACTTCCTGCAGCCAGGGCTGCCCGCGCTGCCAGCCGAAGCTCTTCAACATGTTCGCCGCCGAGGCTAGCGCGTCAGCCGAACTCGTCAGGAGGTTGATGTGGCCATCGCCGTCGAAGTCGACGCCATAGTCGAGATAGTGGCTCGGCAGGAACTGGAGCTGGCCGAGTTCGCCCGCCCAGGGGCCGCGCATCTGGCCCGGCGTCAGATCGCCGCGATCGATGATCTTGAGCGCGTCGAGAAGCTGGGTGCGGAACTGATCCGGCCGGCGGCAATCATAGGCGAGCGTTGCCAGCGAGACGAGCGTCGGCCCGTCGCCGATATTGGCGCCGAAATCCGTCTCCAGCCCCCAGAAGGCGGTCAGCACCGGCGCCGGTACGCCGAACTGCTCTCGATGCGCGCGAAGACCCGCTTGTATTTGGCGATGTCGGCGGCGCCCTTCTTGAGGCGGTAGCCCGAGACCATGCGATCGGAGAATTGCAGGAAGTCCTGGGTGAAGACGCCCTGCGCCCGGTCGCGCCTGACGATCGCCGGATCGAAAGTGACGCCGGAAAGCGCCCGGGCGATGGTTGACGCCGAAACCCCGTCCGCCGCCGCCTCGCGCTTGAAGCTGGCGAGCCAGGCGTCGAAGGTTCCCTCCTTGTGGCAGGAGGCGGCGAAGGCCCCGCCCGACACGAACGCAAACACCAGCCCGGTCGCCGCGATCGCGGCCACCTTCCTCATCATGATCCTCATGGTGGATCGTCACTCCCGCTACCCGATGCCCTCCCGAGTTCGGGACCATAGCGGAGACTGCCGGGCGCTGAGAAGCCTGTCCGGGCCGGATCGCGCAGCGACAGGATGCGACAACGGCACCCGGCGCCGCCCTACCCACGGTCCGTCGCGTCCCCCATATATGGGGCATGCCCGCTTGCCGCAGCGGTGGGCGGGCTCCTGAATGCCACATATTTCAGGAGGCTCATATGCCCAGAAAGAACCTGATGCTGGTTGACTGGATCAACCTGATCCTGGCCTTCGCCCTGGTCGTGAGCCCGTGGGTTCTCGCTCTTCCGGCAGGGACAATCACCTACAACGCCGTCATCGCCGGTGTCGTCATCGGCCTGGTGGCGATCGGCGCCCTGGTTGCCTTTGCCCAGTGGGAAGAGTGGGTGAACCTCATCCTCGGCATGTGGGTCCTCGTATCGCCCTTCGTGCTCGGCTTCTCGTCGAACGTGAACGCGACCTGGACCCATGTCGTGGTCGGGCTTGCCGTCGCCGTGCTGGCCGCGGTTGAGCTGTGGTTCGCCACACGCGAACCGCCGGCTGAGCATGCGGCGCACTGAACCAAGGTGATATCGAGCGGGGCCGACCCTCGCGCTTCACGGCGCGGGGGCCGGTTCCTCTTGCCGGTGCGTCGCCGCCTATCGGCGAGCGAGCGTCTCGAAGCGGCGCCTGTCCGCGTTGCGGGTCGAGCGAGGGGCTCCCGTCGAGATGAAGGACCGGATCGTCCCCCGAGCGATAGGACGGCCAGTCCGGCAGCCCCGCTCCGTTCGGATCGCCGGTCTTGATGAAGTTCACCCAATAGGCCGACATCAAGTCCGCCGTGGCGCGATCGGCCGCGACATAGCTCCAGTCAAAGGCCGGCAGATTGTCGAAGGCGTAGACGATATCGGCCGCATGGAAGGCACCGGCTTCCGCCACTGGGCGCGCCGCCAAACCAGTCGTCGGGCACGACCGGCGCCCGGTCGAAGCGATAGCGATAGACGGCCGCGGTCCCGGACTTTCGCTGCGCCTCGAGCCAGGCCCAGGTGGCATAGATGATGGTGAGGTCGCCACCGAGCTCGCGCGCCGACTGGCGTGCTTCCTCCGGCGTACCGGCCGGATAGAGCGTGAGGATGTCGTCGGCGCGGGCGCCGGCGCGGTCCCTGACGATCTCGGCATAGGGTTTCGGCGAAGCCTTCGAGACGTCGAAATTGAACCCTTCGTCCCGGTTCCAGCCGGCGAGCAGCGCCACGTCGTTCTGCTTGCCCGCGGCGAAGATCGCCTCCGGCGTATCCGCCAGGAAGTCGCCATCGACGATCGGCCAGAAGCGCATGCCGGCCTGCGCCGCGACGATTCTTTCGGCCGGAACCGCGCGCAAGTCAGCAAGCGAGGTCGCGCCGAGCTTCTCTGCCAGGGCAACCCCCAACTTCTCCGCCACCGCCCGCGACAGGTCCGGCGACGTCGCCGGTGGCGGCATCATGGCGCCACTCTGCCCGATCGCGCCGCGAAAGAGGCCGGCGGCGCGCGGCGAAGCCATCTGCGCCGAGACCGAGATCGAGCCGGCGGATTCGCCGGCGATGGTGACGGCGTCCGGGTCGCCACCGAAAGCTGCGATGTTGCGCTTGACCCATTCGAGCGCGGCGAGCTGGTCGAGCAGGCCGTAATTGCCCGAGGCGCCCTGCTCTTGCGTCAGTTCGGGGTGGGCCATGAAGCCGAGGGCGCCGAGCCGGTAATTCGGCGCGACGACGACCATGCCGCGGGCCGCGAGATTGGTCCCGTCATAGCGCGGCTCGGAGGCATGGCCGACAACGAAGCCGCCGCCATAGATCCAGAAAAGGACCGGCAGCTTCTCGCCCGGCTCCCGCGCCGGCGTCCACACATTGAGATAGAGGCAGTCCTCTGAGACGCCCGGTATCATCGGGTCGATGTCATTGAAGACGACACCCTGCATGGCGTTCCAGCCATAGGTGTCGGTCGGGCGCACACCCTGCCAGGGCGCGAGCGGCGCCGGCGGGCGCCAGCGCCGCTCGCCGACGGGTGGCGCGGCGAAGGGGATGCCCTTGAAGAGGCGCACGCCCTTGCCGTCGGCGTCGGGGACGGCCAGCTGGCCGCCCTCGACATCCAGCGTCTCGCTGTTCATGCGACCGCCCCGACTAGATCTGCGCCAGGGCCTGGTCGAGATCGGCGATGATGTCCTCGACGTCCTCGATTCCGACCGAAAGCCGCACCACGTCCGGCCCGGCACCGGCCGCGATCCGCTGGTCGAGCGAGAGCTGGCTGTGGGTGGTGGAGGACGGGTGGATGATCAGGCTTCGCGTGTCGCCGATATTGGCAAGATGCGAGAAGAGCTTGACCTCGGAGACCAGCTTGACGCCGGCCTCGTCGCCGCCTTCGACGCCGAAGGTGAGCACCGCGCCAGCGCCCTTCGGGCAGTATTTCTGCGCGAGGTTATGGAAGCGGTCGCCCGGCAGGCCGGCATAGCTGACCCAGGTCACCTTGTCGTGGCCGGCGAGATATTCCGCGACCGCCTTGGCATTATCCGAATGGCGCTGCATGCGCAGCGGCAGCGTCTCCGTGCCGGTGAGGATGAGGAAGGCGTTGAAGGGCGAGATCGCCGGCCCGAGGTCACGCAGGCCGAGGACACGGCAGGCGATGGCGAAGGCGAAATTGCCGAAGGTCTCGCCGAGCACCATGTTGTTGTATTCGGGCCGCGGCTCGGACAGGAACGGATAGCGCTTCGAGGCCATCCAGTTGAACTTGCCGCCGTCGACGATGACGCCGCCGATCGAATTGCCGTGGCCTCCGAGGAACTTGGTCAGCGAATGGACGACGATATCGGCGCCATGCTCGAAGGGCCGGCAGAGATAGGGCGTCGCCAGCGTGTTGTCGACGATGAGCGGCACACCGGCACGCTTGGCGATCGCGGCGATGGCCTCGATGTCGGTGACAACGCCGCCGGGATTGGCGATCGATTCGATGAAGATCGCCTTGGTCTTCGGCGTGATCGCCTTCTCGAAGGACGAGACGTCGTTGATGTCCGCCCACTTCACCTGCCAGCCGAAGCTCTTGAAGGAGTGGTTGAACTGGTTGATCGAGCCGCCATAGAGCTGGCGCGAGGCGACGAATTCGTCCCCGGGGGTCATCAGCGTGTGCATGACGACCACCTGGGCGGCGTGGCCCGAGGCGACGGCGAGCGCGGCCGTGCCGCCTTCCAGGGCAGCGATACGCTCCTCGAGGACCGCCTGGGTCGGGTTCATGATGCGGGTGTAGATGTTGCCGAAGGCCTGCAGCCCGAAAAGCGAGGCGGCATGCTCGGCGTCGTCGAAGACGTAGGAGGCAGTCTGGTAGATCGGCGTTACGCGGGCGCCGGTCGTCGGATCGGGCTTGGCGCCGGCATGCACCGACAGCGTGGCAAATCCGGGGACGCGATCTTCACTCATGGGTCTGTTCCCTCCTGGTAGGGCCTTGCGGCTTTTTCCCAGCCGATCAATAGCCGCGAAATGGGCCTGCATCCAAAGCAATCGGTACCTATGTTGCAAGCCCTATTGGAATTGGATTTCTGGCGCGCGGGCGACGGATAGCCCTATGCTACCGTGGGCCGTGGTAGCGCACATGCTCGACAGTGCCACGCTAAAGAACCCTTGGGAGGAAACAATGGGCCAGCGATACGCCAACATTCTCGAGACCGTGGGACACACCCCGGTGGTCCGGATCAACCGGCTGGCGCCGCCAGACGTCAATCTCTACGTCAAGATCGAGGCCTTCAACCCCCTCGGCTCGGTCAAGGACCGCCTGGCACTTGGCGTCATCGAGGCGGCGGAGAAGTCCGGTGACCTGAAGCCGGGCCAGACCGTGATCGAGGCAACCAGCGGCAATACTGGCATCGGTCTCGCCATGGTCTGTGCGGCCAAGGGCTATCCACTGGTGACGGTCATGGCGGACAGCTTCAGCGTCGAGCGCCGCCGGCTCATGCGCTTCCTCGGCGCCAAGGTAATCCTGACCCCGGCGAAAGAACGCGCGGTCGGCATCGTGAGGAAGACCGAGGAGCTTGCCAAGACGCATGGCTGGTTCTTTACGCGCCAATTCGAGAACGAGGCCAACCCGGACATGCATTCGCGCACCACGGCGCGCGAGATCATCGACGATTTCGCTGGCGAGAAGCTCGACTACTGGGTGACCGGCTACGGCACCGGCGGCACGCTGAAGGGGGTCGGACGGGTTCTGGCCAAGGAGCGTCCCGAGACCAAGATCATCGTTTGCGAGCCTTCGGAGGCGCCGCTCCTGGAAAGCGGCCAGCCCCAGGAACGAAATCCCGACGGCTCCGCCTCGGTGACCCATCCGGCCTGGAAGCCGCATCCGATGCAGGGCTGGACCCCCGATTTCATCCCCAAGATCACCGCCGACGCCGTCGCCATGGGCTTCATCAACAAGGTGGTTCCGATCGCCAATGCGGATGCGCTCAAATACAGCCGCGAACTGGCACAGAAGGAAGGCATCTTCGTCGGCATCACCGCTGGCGGCACCTTCGCCGGCGCCCTCAAGGTGGCGGCCGAGGCGCCGAAGGGATCGACGATCCTGGCCATGCTGCCGGACACAGGCGAGCGCTACCTGTCGACGCCGCTGTTCGCCGACGTCCCGGCGGAGATGACCGAGGAAGAGACGAAGATCTTCAACTCGACGCCGCTCTTCAAGCTAGAAGGGTGACAAAAGGCGCCTGACGCTTTGGGCTCGGCCCTACGGGCCGGGCTCCGATACCTGTCCAGCGCGGCGGCTACTTGCCCTTGCCGCCCAATCCCAGGTGCTGGAAGCCGGCGCCGAGGACGGGCTTGCGCGAGGAGATGGTGCGGGAATTGACGCCCGACCAGGAGATCTCGCCGCACAGGCGTCCATATTCGATCTTGACGCAGCGGTTCATGACGACCTTGAGGCCGGCGGCCTCGGCCTTCGCGGCCGCCAGCGTCGTCACGCAGCGTGAGTTGCATCCAGATGACACTGGGCAGCGGGTCGAGCGCCAACGCCTCGTCGACGACGCCGGGAATGGCCTCGGGCTTGCGGAAGATGTCGACCATGTCGATCGGCTGCGGCACATCGGCGAGCCGCGCATAGACCTTGCGGCCGAGAATGTCCTTGCCGGCATGGCCCGGATTGATCGGGAAGACGCGATAGCCCTTGCCGATCAGGTAGCGCACCACGATGTGGCTCGGCCGCACCGGATTGGTCGCCGCGCCGACGACCGCGATCGACTTCACGCTCGAAAGAATGCCGCGGATATAGTCATCGGAATAGGCGTCGTGATCGACGTTGTCGGCCATGCGGGTAAGATCGTTCATCAACAATACCTGGTGAAAGCGAGGGGGCCCTCAAGGGAGAGGCGGCGATTGGCTCTCCAGATCAGCGCCCCTGCCATTTCGGCTCGCGCTTGCCGAGGAAGGCGCCGATCCCCTCCTCCGCGTCATGGGCGAGCATGTTGGTCACCATGACTTCGGCGGCGAAGCGATAGGCCTCCTCGATCGGCCGGTCGAGCTGGTGCTGGAAGGCCTCCTTGCCGATCCGCAGCGTCAGCGGCGACTTCGAGGCAATTCTGCGGGCGAGCGTCATGGTCTCCGCCGTCAGGTCCTCCGGCGCCACGACAGTGTTGACGAGGCCCATCTCGGCAGCACGCGCGGCCGGAATCATATCGCCAGTGAGCAGCATCTCAAGCGCATGCTTGCGGCCGACCGTGCGCGACAGCGCCACCATGGGCGTCGAGCAGAAGAGCCCGATATGGACGCCGGGGGTCTGGAAGCGCGCCTCCGTGGAGGCAACCGCGAGGTCGCAGGAGGCGACGAGCTGGCAGCCGGCCGCCGTGGCGACGCCGCCAACCTCGGCGATCACCGGCTTGGGGTGCTTGACGATCGACAGCATCAGGTGAGAGCAGCGCGACATGATCGCGGCGAAATAGGACCGGCCGCGATCCGGATCGCCGCGATGGGCGGTCAGTTCCTTGAGGTCGTGGCCGGCCGAGAAGACATGCCCCTCCGCGGCCAGCACGAGGACGCGCGTCTCCTCGTCCTTCGCCGCCTCGGCGAGCGCCTCCTCCAGCGCCACCATCATCGCTTCCGACAGGCTGTTGCGGCCTTGCGGACGCGCCAGCGTGATGCGCCGGACAAAGCCCTGCTGCTCGACGAGGACGGGCGCCGCCCGCTGCCCGGAATCAGCGCCGGCAAGGGCCGCTTCTGCTGTCATGGCTGCCATTCTCCTCACCTTCGCGCTTCCCCGCAGGCCATGCCATTGCAAGGCACCGGCTTGCCGTCCATTCCACACTTCCCACCATCGGCGCGTGCTGGCAAGTCCGCGCGTGGTATTCAGATACCTCTTTCGGAACCCTCGGTTTTTTCAGCGCTTTTTGGTGACAATCACCATTGACGATGTCAATCACCACGGCTATAGCAGCGGCCGAATAGCGGTGCATGAGCGCCGTTTCTGCTAATCCCATCTCAACGTTCGAGACGAGAGCCATGAAGACCTATTCCGCCAAGCCGGCGGAGTCGAGAAGAAGTGGGTGCTGATCGACGCCGAAGGGCTGGTCGTCGGCCGCCTCGCCGCCGATCGTCGCCCGGCGCCTGCGCGGCAAGCACCAGCCGACCTTCACGCCCGCATGTCGATTGACGGCGACAACGTCATCGTCATCAATGCCGACAAGGTGGTCCTCACCGGCCGCAAGCGCGAGGACAAGACGCTACTACTGGCACACCGGCCATATCGGCGGCATCAAGGAGCGCACCGCGCGCCAGATCCTCGAGGGCCGTTCCCCGAGCGCGTCCTCGAGAAGGCCGTCGAGCGCATGATGCCGCGCGGGCCGCTCGGCCGCCGCAGCTGAAGAATCTGCGCGTCTATGCCGGCGCCGAGCATCCGCATGAGGCGCAGCAGCCCGAGACCGCTCGACGTCGCCGCGCTGAACCCAAGAACGCGAGGATCGCCTGACCATGGCCGCCGATCTCCAGTCCCTCGAGGACCTCGCCGACCGACCGAAGGCACCGCCGCGCGCCGGTCTATGTCCAGAAGCTCGACGCCCACGGCCGCGCCTATGCCACCGGCAAGCGCAAGGACGCCGTCGCCCGCGTCTGGCTGAAGCCGGGCGCCGGCCGCATCACCGTCAACGGCAAGGAATTCACCGAGTATTTCGCCCGTCCGGTGCTGCAGATGATCCTGCAGCAGCCGATCATCGCCGCCAACCGCAACGGCCAGTACGACATCGTCGCCACCGTCTCCGGCGGCGGCCTGTCCGGCCAGGCCGGCGCGGTGCGCCACGGCATCTCCAAGGCGCTGACCTATTACGAGCCGGAGCTGCGCGCGCGTCCTCAAGAAGGGCGGCTTCCTGACCCGCGACAGCCGCGTCGTCGAACGCAAGAAGTACGGCCGACGCCAAGGCCCGCCGCTCGTTCCAGTTCTCCAAGCGCTGATCGCGCCGGCTTCCGGACATCGCGGATTCGAAGGGGCGGGCCGATCGGCCCGCCCTTTTTGCTGTCTGGCCGACCGGCTGTCGAGACGGCACCCGCGCCTGGATCCGAACTGGCCTGACGCCATGACGCGACCGCAACGTCCAGCGCCCGACCGACAATGCCTTCCTCGGCCCGCTCAAGGGCGGCAGCGCGGAGCCGACCTATGGCGGCGCCCTGTCCTTCATGCGGCGGCGCTACAGCCGCGACCTCGCCGGCGTCGACGCGGTCGGTCTGGGGCATCCCCTTCGACGCCGCGGTCTCCAACCGGCCGGGCGCCCGCTTCGGCCCGCAGGCGATCCGCCGCGCCTCGGCGATCTTCGACGGCGACCCGCAATATCCCTTCGGCTTCGATCCCTTCGAGACGCTGGCGGTCGTCGACTACGGCGACTGCCGCCTTCGACTACGGCCTGCCGGCCGAAATGCCCGCCGCGATCGAGGCGCGAGGCGGCGGCGATCCTTGCCGCGCGGCGCGCAGCTTCTGCTCGCTCGGCGGCGACCATTCCGTCACCTATCCGCTGCTGAAGGCGCATGCCGCGCGGCACGGGCCCGCTGGCGCTGGTCCAGTTCGACGCCCATCAGGACACCTGGCCGGCGACGGCGACGCGCATCGACCACGGCACCTTCGTCAGCCGGGCGGTCGCGCGAGGGCCTGATCGATCCGGCGCCGCTCGATCCAGATCGGCATCCGCACCCACGCGCCGGAGGATCTGCGGCATCGCCATCATCCGCGGCGACGAAATCGACGAGCTGGGCGCCGCCGGCGTCGTCGAGCGCGATCAGGCAGCCGGGTCGGCGACGGCCAGGCCTACTCACCTTCGACATCGACTGCCTCGACCCGGCCTTCGCGCCGGGCACCGGCACGCCGGTCGCCGGCGGCCTGTCGAGCCGCGAGGCGCTCGCGATGCTGCGCGGCCTCGGCGAGCTCGACTTGGTCGGCGCCGACGTCGTCGAGGTCTCGCCGCCCTACGACCATGCCGACATCACCGCGATCGCCGGCGCGACGGTGGCGATGTTCTATCTCGGCCTGCTGGCGGAGCGGCGACGAGGCTGATCAGCCCCGCCTGTCGTCCTTCGTCAAACATCTCCGACAGTTCGCCACGCGGCCACGAGACTCCGTCCAGGGAAGCACCATGACCAAGACCATCAGAATCGGCGTTCTCGGCGCATCCGGCTATACCGGCGCCGATCTCGTCCGCCTCGCCATCGCGCCACCCCGACATGGAGATCACCGCGCTGACGGCGAACAGCCATGCCGGCAAGCCCATGGCCGAGGTCTTTCCGCACCTCGCCTTCGTCGACCTGCCCGACCTGACGACGGTCGAGGACGCCGACTGGGGCGAGGTCGACGCGGTGTTCTGCGGCCTGCCGCACGGCACCACCCAGGAGATCACCAAGGCGGTGCTGGCCGCCCATCCGCGCGATCAAGTTCATCGACATGTCGGCCGATTTCCGCCTGCGCGATCCCGAGACCTACAAGACCTGGTACGGCCACGAGCATCAGGCGCTCGACCTCCAGGCCGAAGCGGTCTACGGCCTCACCGAGCACTACCGCGACCGCGATCCGCGACGCCCGGCTCGTCGCCTGCCCCGGCTGCTATCCGACCGCGGCGCTGATGGCGCTGCTGCCGATCGTCAGCGGCCGGCGCGATCGACGCCGGCCGACATCGTCATCGACGCCAAGTCGGGCGTCTCCGGCGCCGGCCGCGGCCTCAAGCAGAACACGCTCTTCACCGAGGCCGGCGAGGGCCTGTCGCCCTATTCCGTCGCCAAGCATCGGCACGCGCCGGAGATCGAGCAGGAGGTCTCCAAGGCCGCCGGCCGCGACGTGCTGGTCAATTTCACGCCGCACCTCATTCCGATGAGCCGCGGCGAGCTGTGCACGACCTATGTGCGGCTGGCCGCGGGCGCGACGGCCGACGATCTGCGCATGACGCTCGCCGATGCCTATCGCGACGAGCCCTTCGTCCATGTCGCGCCGCGCCGGCGTGCTGCCGCAGACCCAGAACGTGCGCGGCTCGAACTATGTGCAGATCGGCGTCGTCGCCGACCGCATCCCCGGCCGCGCCATCGTCATCTCGGTGCTCGACAATCTGGTGAAGGGCTCGGCCGGCCAGGCGATCCAGAACTTCAACCTGATGTTCGACCTCGAGGAGACCACCGGCCTGATGCAGCAGCCGCTGTTCCCCTGACCGGCAGGCGCCGCAGCGGCTCAGGTCACCGTCAGTTCGACCGGCCCGAGCTCGGCAACGGCGATGCGGACGTGATCGCCGGCGGCCAGCCATTTGGTCTCGACGAGGCTGCCGAGGAGGACGATCTCGCCTGACTTCAGCATCATGCCGCGTTCGGCGAGGCTGTTGGCGAGCCAGGCGAGCGCGTTGAGCGGCGTGCCCCATGACGTCGCGCCCCCTGCCCCGGCCGACCTCCTCGCCATTGATCCTCGTCGATGCCGGTGAAGGCTGCCGGGTCGCCCGCTTGCGCGGCCGGCACCGGCGTGCCGAGGACGGCGCCGGCGGCGAAGAAATCGTCGGCGATCAAGGGTCGGGGTGTCGGTCTTGCGCCAGTCGACATAGCGGTCGTCGACGATCTCGATCGCCGCCATGAAGGATTCGATCGCCGGACCGACATCGGCGGCGGCGAACGGCGCCTCGCCCGGCACGAGGTCGCGGGCAAGCCGCACCGCGATCTCGCATTCGATGCCGACCCTACGGAAGGAGCCGTGCGGCAGGACCGCGCCGCTCGCATGCACGCCGCCGGCGAAGACCCCGCCGGCGCAGGGGCTGGGAATGCCGAGATAGGTCTGCATGACCTCGGTCGTGCAGCCGATCTTGTAGCCGACCCGGTGTCCTTCCGGCGCGGCGGCGAAGCGGTCGTGAACCGCCGACTGGATGGTGTAGGCCTCGGCCACGTCGCGCGGCCGGATCGCCTCCGGCAGGACGTCGAGCGGCGCGCCCGCCCGCCGGGCTTCGGCGATGATGTCGGCCGCGGCGGCGATGCGCGCGCTTTCGCTCATGCGACAGCCGGTCGCGCGACGGGTCGCGCCTCCGCCATGGCCCGGCGGTGCATGACCGCGACGCTGAGGACGATGACGGCGCCGAACTGGTGGGTCAGCGCCACGTCGAGCGGCACGACCAGAAGCAGCGTCGTGATGCCGAGGCACGCCTGCAGGACGACCAGGCCCGCCAAGAGCAGCGCCCGGGGACCGTGCACGGTCGCCCGGGCCTGGAAGGCATGGAACAGAACGCACCGCAAGCAGAAGATAGGCGCCAAGGCGATGGTCGAACTGGACCGTCATGACGTTCTCGAAGAGATTGCGCCAGGCCGGGATGCTGGATGAACAGGCCGCTCGGCACCAGCGAACCGTCCATCAGCGGCCAGGTGTTGAAGGAGAAACCCGCATCGAGCCCGGCGACCAGGCCGCCGAGGAAGATCTGCAGGAAGACGAGGCCGATGATGAGGTTCGCCGCCCGCCTCAGCCCCTGCCGCGGCCGGCTGTGCCGGACTGCCGAGGCCGCGCGCGACCCAGACGACATAAGCAAGGATCAGGCAGGCGAAGGTCAGGTGCGTGGCGAGGCGGTACTGGCTGACATCGGTGCGCACGGCGAGCCCGCTCGCCACCATCCACCAGCCGATCGCCCCCTGCAGGCCGCCGAGAACGATCATGGCGACGATCTTCGGCACCATCGACCGCTCTATGCGGCCGGTCGCCCAGAAGAAGATCAGCGGCAGGAGCACGACGAAGCCGATCAGCCGGCCGAGCAGCCGGTGGCTCCACTCCCACCAGAAGATGCCCTTGAACTCAGGCAGCGTCATGCCCTGGTTGAGCACCTTGTATTCCGGGATCTGCTGGTACTTGGCGAACTCCTCCTGCCACTCGGCAGCGTTGAGTGGCGGGATGACGCCGTGGATCGGCTGCCATTCGGTGATCGACAGGCCGGAATGGGTGAGCCGCGTGGCGCCACCGACGGCGACCATGAGCAATGATCATGAGCGCGACGACATAGAGCCAGCGCCGGACGAGCATCCGGTCGTGCGCCCTGTCGCGCGGAAGGTTCATATCAGCCGTTGCGGTCGTCATGCTTGTGCTCCTCGGCCATTCGATATAGGCCTCGACCGCCCGTCGCAAGCCGAGCGACACCGTGCCGCGTAGGCGAGCGCCAAAGGCGGAGAGAGGTTCCGTGCATCCGAGACTGAGGAAACTGATCGGCGCGGCCGTGCTGACGGTCTTCGTGCTCTTCTACGCCCTGACCGCCATGACGGTCGCCGCGGCGCGCCTGCCCGGCTCGTCAATCCTCGTCCAGACGCTCTTCTACGCAGTCGCCGGCCTCATCTGGGTCATTCCCGCGGGCGCGATCATCTGGTGGATGGTACGCGCCGACCGCAAGCCCAACACGTGAAAACGGCCCCGACGAGGTCGGGGCCGCTCTGTAGCTGAAACCACTGGCTTGGCGCTCAGGCGGCTTCTCCGGCGGAAGCCTTTTCCGCTGCGGCTTCTTCCTTGCGCGCCATCGCGGTCGGCACCGGATCGACGACGAGCAGCAGGATATTCGCCGAGGAAACCGCGGTGACCCGGTCGAAGGCGCGGGCGGTGCGCGGGTCGGCGGCGCCGAACTCGCTGACCACGACCGAGACGTCCACCGACGGCCCGAGCATGTTGATCATCTGGTTGGACGCATCGAGCACGACATAATCGTAGGTGTGATCGAGGGCGCTGAGGATGGTGTCGAGCCGCTGGGGATCGATCTCCTCCGGCAGGAACGGCTTGCGCCCGCTCGGGATGAAGTGGACCCGCGACGACCGGTCGCGGAAGATGGCCTGGGCGAAGGAGGCCTCGCCCGAGAAGAGATCGGTGAAACCGAAGAGATCGGTCTCCGCGCTCATCGTCGCGCCGTCGGCACCGTCGCCCTGCAAATCGACCAGGACCACCCGCGCCTCGGTCCGGGCGATCGCCCGGGCAAGCGAGACAGCGGCGAGTGGCCGGCCGTCGGCGTCGGAGCCTTCGGCCAGGGTGACGAGGACGCGCTTCTTCTTGCCAGAGACGACCTCGCCGGCGATGTTGGACAGAGATTCCTCGACCCGGTCGACGAATTCCGGCGCCAGCGTCGGCTCGTTGGGCATCGCCCGACGGGCGCTGTGATCGTCGGCCCAGCGCATGTGGCCTCCGACCGGTCGCGCATCCGGGATCATCGGCAGCGCCTCGCCGAGGACCACGGTCCGCATCGGCCGTCCGCTGCTCAGTTCGCGGATGAGGATGAAGGCGATCGCCAGCAGCAGCGCCGCAGCCGAGGCCGCTGCCGTCAGCGGAATCACCTTCGGGAAGGACGGGTCGAGCGGCGGCGCGGCGCGCGAGACGATGCGTGCATCCGGCGGCAGGTAGTCGCCGTTCTGCCGCGACAGCGCTTCGCGATAGCGGCGCAGATAGGTGTCGAGCAGCTCGCGCTGGGCGGCCGCCTCGCGCTCCAGCGCCCGGGCCAGAACCCCGTCGTCATTTGCCTGGGTCGTGGTCGAGCGGGCCTGGGCGATCTTCGTCTCGAGCTCCTTCACCCGCCCGCTGGCGAGCGTCGCATCGGCCTCGACGGAGGCGAGCACCTTCTTGGCCTCGCCGGCGATCTGCTGGTCGAGATTGGTGATTTGCGCCGCCAGTTCCTTCATGCGCGGATGGTTCGGCAGGAGCGTCGCGGAGAGCTGCGCCATCTGGGCACGCAGCGCCACCTGCTGCTCGACCAGCCGCTGGATCAGCGCCGAATTGAGCACGTCGCTGAGATTGGCGGTCGCGCCGGCCTTGATGGCGTTGCGGATCTGGGCGGCCTTTGCCTCAGCATCGGCCTCGGCGGCGCGCACCTTGGAAAGCTCGGCATTGAGATCGGCGAGCTGCTGCTCGGGCAGCGTCGTCGGGGTCGAGCCGGCCGCGGCATTGGCCGAGCCGCCGGTGGTGAAGAGATTATGGTCCGAGCGGAACTTCTGGACCTTGGCCTCGGCCGCCTGGACCTTGATCTGCAGGTCGTCGATCTCCGCCTTCAGCCACTTCGAGGCGTCGGCCGTGGTGGCGCGCTTCGCGGCGCTCTGCAGCACCAGATATTGCTGCGCGATGGCATTGGCCGCGTCGGCCGCGAGCGTCGGGTCGAAGGAGGTAAAGTCGACCGTGATGACCCGCGAGTTCTCGACCGCGTTGACGTTGAGGCGCTTGTAGTAGGTCTTGAGCACCCTCTCCTCGGCCGAGGCCTCCGAGGGATCCTTGATGAGGCCGAAGCGCGCCAGAAGCTCGGTGACGATCGAGGGCTTGCCGAGCGCGGGATCAAACTCGGGCAGCGAACCAAGCCGCAGCTTGGTGGAAACCGTGCGCGCCAGGTCGCGGGACTTCAGGAGCTGGACCTGGCTGAGGATCGCCTGCTGGTCGAGGATGTTCGTGGTCGCGTTGGGATCGGTCGTGTCCCGCGTCAGGCCCGATTCGCCGCTCTGGATAAGCAGCGTCGCTTCCGCCGTGTAGCGCGGCGTGACCTTGGACAGCAGGAAGAAGGTGCCGACCGCGAAAACGATCAGGAAGATGATCAGAAACGGCAACGCTCTCCATAGGGAGGCAAAGAGCGCGCGCACATCGATTTCAACGTCAGTCGCCACTGGGATCGGTCGATTGCTCATTTGAGACTCGGCAAGACTCTGGCTCGGATCGACCGCGATCATGGAGCGTTATGGTAATCAGTTCGTTAACAACCGAGGGAATTGAATATACAATTTGTTAAGCTTGATTAACGAACGATTACGGGGATTTTTACTGCAGGCGGATGTCATTCGTCTTTACGCACCATTAACCATAGCGTGCTGATAGTTAGCGCATCGTTTACCTGGGAAGGCCGTGTTGCGATGCGTTTCGTCGGACTTATGATCGCCCTGTTCAGTGTCGCATTGCTGGGCGGCTGCGCCGGCTATCAGCCAAAGGGCGTTTCGGTGCATGAGGGTCTAGTCGCCCCCTACCGTCTCGACAGCGGCGACCGCCTGCGTGTCATCGTCTTCGGTCAGACCGACCTCTCCAACACCTTCACCGTCGACCAGGCCGGCAACATCGCCATGCCGCTGATCGGAAAGGTTCCGGCCCGCGGCCACACGACCGACCAGATGGAACAGGCGATCGCGACCCGGCTTCGCTCCGGCGGTTTTGTCCGCATCCCCGACGTTTCTGTCGAGGTCGACCGCTACCGGCCCTTCTTCGCCATGGGCGAGGTCAACGCGCCGGGCCAGTATCCCTATGTCGCCGGGCTCACCGTCCAGGCGGCGATCGCGGTCGCCGGCGGCTTCACGCCACGCGCCTCGGAGCGTACCGTCGACGTCACCCGCAGCTATAACGGCCAGGTAGAGACCGCGAAGCTCGGCATGACCGATCCGCTGATGCCTGGCGATACCATCGTCGTTCGCGAGCGGCCGTTCTGATCGATGGCTGTCGTGACGGACCGCATCAGCCGGGCGGGAGCATCCCCAATGAGCGCCCGACCGCTTCGCATCGTCCATTGCTTCCGGTCGCCGACGGGCGGACTGTTCCGTCACGTGCGCGATCTCGCAGAGGCGCAGCATCATGCTGGCCACATGGTCGGCGTGGTGTGCGATGCAACCATCGGCGGACCGCTGGAGGAGTCGCGCCTCGCCGCGCTCACGCCGGTGTTGGCTCTTGGCCTCAACCGCGTTCCGATGAAGCGCGAGATCGCGCCGTCGGATATGGCGGCGACCATCCGTATCATGCGCGAAATTCGCGCCCTCAATCCCGACGTCCTGCATGCCCACGGCGCCAAAGGCGGCGTCTATGCACGGATAGCCGGCACACTCTTGCGGGTTTTTGGTATGCGCGTAGCCCGCATCTACACGCCCCATGGAGGCAGTCTCCACTATAGCCCGACCTCGCTCGGCGGCCGTGTTTACTTCGCCGCCGAGCGCCTTCTGGGCCGGATGACCGACGCCTTCATCTTCATCAGCCAGTACGAGGCGGACACTTACGCTGCCAAGGTCGGCAAGCCGTCTCGCCTGGCAAAGATCGTCTACAACGGCCTGCGGCCAGAAGAATTCGAACCGGTGTCGCCGGCTGCCGATGCCAGCGACTTCCTCTATGTCGGCACGTTTCGCGAGATCAAGGGACCGGACGTTTTTATCGAGGCGCTGGCTCTGATCCGCGAGCAGCGCGGCACGACACCGACCGCGACGATGATTGGCGACGGCGACGTGCAGCCCTATCAGGCAATGGCCGCCGAGCGCGGTTTGGCGGCGACGACACGCTTCCTGCCGGCGACGCCGATCCGCGAGGCGTTCACCCTCGGGCGGAGTGATGGTGGTGCCGTCGCGGGCCGAGTCACTGCCCTACACGGTCCTCGAGACAATCGCCGCGCACATGCCGCTGGTGACGACGCGGGTTGGCGGCATCCCGGAAATCTTCACCGATGAATCCGATCATCTGGTGCCCCCCAGCGACGCGCCGGCGTTGGCATCCGCCATGAGGGCGCTTTCCGAGAAGCCGGAGGCGGCCTACGCCTTCGCCGATCAGATGCGCGAGGCCATTCGCGATCGCTTCTCGGTTGAGGCCATGACCGCCGGGATCGAAAGCGTTTACCGGGAAGTAACCCTACCCGACGATTAAGCTGGCCCTTCCCCGCAAACGCCCGACATTCTCCGCATCGGTTCAAGGGTTTCTTAGCCGAAATCCTCTATGGCTTCTGCGGGTTTCGCAAGTCGGGAAGCGGGCGCTGGAATGAACCAGCACAAATTGCCACATTCATTGTCCGAAAACGTTGTCGCCACCACGGAGGAGCGGACTCGCGCCCGTGCCCGAGGATCGCCGGGCCCAGCTCAGCCGTCTGGCGCTGGAAGCGGCGACGGCCCTCCAGGGCAAGCCGCGCTCGCCGATCCTTGTCACGGGCTTCGCCCGCCTCGGCGAGTTCTGCCTTGCCGCCCTCACCGGCATCGTGATCTATCTCGTCTACGTCTTTCCCACCGAGGGAACGAGCTGGCCCTATCTGGCGCCGCTCCTTGGCGGTTCCGCCCTCACCGTCCTCATCATCCAGCTCCTCGACGGCTACACCGTCCCCGCCCTGCGCAGCGCCATCTACCAGCTTGGCCGCGTGCTCGGCGCCTGGACGCTGGTCTTCGCCTTCTTCACCTCCATTGCCTTTCTCGCCAAGGTCGGCGACCAGTTCTCGCGCGTCTGGTTCACAACCTGGTACGTGACCGGCTTCGGCTGCCTGATCGCCTTCCGCATCGGCATGGCCCGGGTCGTGCGTCACTGGACCGAGCAGGGCCTGCTCGAGCGCCGCGCCGTCATCGTCGGCGGCGGCAAGCCGGCCGAGGAACTGATCCTGGCGCTGGAAGCCCAGCCTGATAGCGACATCCGCATCTGCGGCATTTTCGACGATCGTGCCGACGAGCGCTCGCCAGCCGTGGTCGCCGGCTATTCCAAGCTCGGCAGCGTCGCCGAGCTGGTCGAGTTCGGTCGCGTCGCGCGCATCGACCTGTTGATCGTGTCGCTGCCGATCACGGCGGAGAACCGCCTCCTGCAGCTTCTCAAGAAGCTCTGGGTGCTGCCGGTCGACATCCGTCTTTCGGCGCACACCAACAAGCTCCGCTTCCGCCCGCGCACCTATTCCTTCGTCGGCAAACTTCCCTTCTTCGACGTCGTCGACAAGCCGATCGCCAACTGGGACTTTGTCGCCAAGACGCTGGTCGACCGCGCGCTCGGCGGCCTGATCCTGCTCTGCGCGCTGCCGGTGATGGCCCTGGTCGCCCTCGCCATCAAGCTCGACAGCCGCGGCCCGGTCCTGTTCAAGCAGAAGCGCTACGGCTTCAACAACGAGCTGATCGAGGTCTACAAGTTCCGCTCGATGTATGTCGACCAGACCGACGCGTCCGCCGCCAAGCTGGTCACCCGCAACGATCCGCGCGTCACCCGCGTCGGCCAATTCATCCGCAAGACCAGCCTCGACGAGTTGCCCCAGCTCTTCAACGTCGTCATCAGGGGTAACCTCTCACTCGTCGGCCCGCGGCCGCACGCCCTTCAGGCGAAGGCCCACAACCGCCTCTATGGCGAGGTCGTCGACGGCTACTTCGCCCGCCACCGGGTCAAGCCCGGCATCACCGGCTGGGCGCAGATCAATGGCTGGCGCGGCGAGACCGACACGGAGGAGAAACTCCAGCACCGCGTCGAGCACGACCTCTACTACATCGAGAACTGGTCGGTGCTGTTCGACCTGGCGATCATCTTCCTCACGCCCTTCCGCCTGTTCAGCACGGAGCATGCGTATTGAGTAGCGTTGCAATCGCCGGCGGGTATCACCCGACCATTGATAGCTGGCGGTTCAGTCACAAGATCGCCGACTGGGCCATTGGATTCATCGTCTTCCTCGGCGGCTTCGTCATCATCGAGCCGGCGCCCTACGAGCTGTTGCTCGTGCCGATGGCCCTCCTATGGGGCTTTTTCGGCCTCCGCCTCAACCGCCACATGATGCCGATGACCATTCTGATGGTTCTTTATCTGGTCGGCGGCATTCTCTGCCTGACGCAGACCTCCGACGTGCCGAAAGGCATCTCCTACATGCGCACGACCGCCTTCGTCGTGCTGTCGGCGATCTTCTTCGCAGCCGTCATCTCCCAGGCGCCGGAACGGCGACTCAGCGTCATCAAGCGGGCCTATATCGCCTCGGCGACCATCGCCTCGCTGATCGGCATCGCCGCCTATTTCCACGCGATCCCGAGCTCGGAATTCTTCCTTCTTTACGGGCGCGTGCGCAGCACCTTCCAGGACCCGAACGTCTTCGGCCCCTTCCTGATCCTGCCGATCGCCCTCGTCTTCCACGACATCATCAGCAACCGCTTCACCAACTCGCTCGGCAAGGTCGTCCTGCTCCTCATCCTGCTGACCGCCGACTTCCTCGCCTTCTCGCGCGCGACCTGGGGCATGACGGTGCTGGTGATCCTGATCGTCAGCCTGCTCGCCTACCTGAACTCGCCCCGTCAGCTCGATCGCTTCCGCATCGCCGTCTATCTGATCGGCGGGCTGATGGCGATCGTCCTGCTGCTGACGGTCGTCTTGTCGATTCCGGAGGTGTGGCAGCTCTTCGTCCAGCGCGCCCACGTCACCGAGGCCTACGACGTCGGACAGTACGGGCGCTTCGAGCGCCACGTCCTCGGCTTCTTCCTGGTCCAGGAGCACCCGCTCGGCCTCGGGCCCTTCGAGTTCGCCAAGCGCTTCGGCGAGGACGAGCACAATATGTGGCTGAAGGGCTTCACCGACTATGGATGGCTCGGCGGCTTCTCATATATCGCGCTGGCAATCTGGACGCTCGCCGCCTCGACGCCGCTGCTCTTCAAACGCCGTCCCTGGACGCCGATCGTGTGGTGCACCTACGCCGATTTCGTCGCGCATCTAATGATCCACAACGTCATCGACAACGACCACTGGCGCCACTTCTTCCTGATCTACGGCATGCTGTGGGGCGCGATCGCGGGCGAGAAGATGTACCGGCGCCACCTGCTGCAGCAGACCGTGCCGCCGGAGCCCATCATCGAGGAATACCGGACAGCGGCCGTCCCGCGGGCGCCGGCAGTTCACTGATCTCAGGCCATCGAGACACGGGTCGTCGGTCAGCCCGCGTTCATGCCCAGGATCGACGGCGCCCCGGCGACCAGAACCACCGAGACGACGCTGAATATCGCTATGTTTGCGTCCTATTGCGTTCCGAGCAGGGGCACCGGCGCGCGGAACGCGCCGATATCCGTTCTCGTCAGCGTCCGAGCCAGTTCGGCAATGCACCACAAGTGACTCGGCCTTTGGCGACAGAGAAAGACAGGAAGCGGGAAGATTCTCCGGTCCAATGTGCCAGCCTATGGGTGTTCCGTTCCCGGCAGTGATTTGTAGACGTAACCCAGCACCGCCCCCCAGATGAGGTGCAGGATCAGGGTCATGACCGGTGCCATGATGCCGAGCTTCAAGCCAAAGAAGCCTGCACCCGCCATCGGCATGACGATGATCATCATCAACAGCCACGCACCGACGGCAAAGATCATTCCTTTCGCTACTGGTTCGGAGCCCGGCAACCGCGCGTAGAGCAGGGCAAACAACACCCCCCACAGAACAGTGCCGATGAGGAAGTGGGCGATCCAACCGAGTACAGGGCCGCCAAAGCCAGCCATGTGGGCCAACATGGCAATAACGTTCAGTTGGGGCATCAGGCCCATCGAGCCTTTCAGCAGCATCAGCGCAGACAGAACGACGGTTGCCGCAAATCCGGCAATGATCGATCGAGCATAAACGTTCATCAGGTTCCTCCTTGAGGTCTTGAGTTCGCCAAGTGGCGACGCTCGAAGAGCGACGCGATGGGCGCCTAGTCCTCGAGATACTCGCGGATCATGCGGCGTCCGCGGTGGATCCGACTCTTCACCGCCTCACGGGTCAGCATGAGTTCGGTCGCGATCTCGCCGATCGTGAACTCCTCGACATCCCTGAGAACGATCACCTCCCGATATTTGTCGGGTAGCGAGTGAATGGCTTCGAGAAGGCTGAGGCGAAGAATAGGTTCTGGACGCTCGACGAAGTCGGGCGTCGTCTCCTCCGGCAGCGGTTCGCTAAGTCGAAACATGCGCCGTAACATTCGCTGGCACTCCCTCTTCACGATCGCGAAGACCCAGGCAGGGAAAGCGGCCGCCGTGCGCAAGCCCCCGATGCGGCGATAGACCAGCCACAAAGTCTCCTGCACCGCGTCGTCGGTATCGCTCGGCGCGCACTGCGACCGGGCGAAGCGGCGGATATCGGGTTGACTCACCGCAATCAGCCGTTCCAACGCATCGCGATCACCGTGGCGGGCGGCTTCGACCAATGGCGTGTCGAGAAGCATGCTGGCCTCCATCTGTCATGCCCAAGAGAGGCGTCGGGGAGGCAGATGGTTTCAGCCGAGATCGAGGCTAGCGTTCACGATAACGTGAGGGCCGGGATCGACCACCAGATAGCGGCTTCGCTTCGCCAGTTCTCTAGCCCGGTTTTACCGCGGCGGATTGTTGATCCAACTCAACAATAGCACGAGCCGACGACCTATTCTGATCCTGGGCGCGACCAATGACTGGCGATGACGAACCATGGATCGGGATGAGCAATCCTATCCCATCAGCTGCCCGGTATGCCGGATTGCCATGATCGGCGAGAAAGATGAACGCGGCGAGAGTGAAGCGAGCTTCGACCGCTTCGAGTGTTTGTCTTGTGGCTCCGTCATCGAAGTGGCAGCCCCATCTCCGGTAGAGCCCCGCGACAGTAAGAAACCTCCACACGATTGAGCCATGTCAATGCTGCGCCGCACCATCTCTGGCTAAGTGAGCGCATTGTTCAAGGGCGACATTAGAAAAAAGGAAAAGGGCTCATGTCCTTCAAACACTATGCCATCTCAATCGCAGCAGGAGCCGTTCTTGCTCTATCCGCGGCAGCGGCTTCGGCTGCGACGGTTGTCAATGTCGACCTGTGGGACAAGGGCGCCGATGCCCAGATGGAGACGGGACTGCAATATACCGGCACGTCGAAGGTCGACCTTTCCAAGGCGAACATGGGGATCAAGGCGTCGCCTGACAGGGCCAAGGCCGGCGTCGTGACCTTCAAGGTGACGAACAGTTCGAAGGACACGGTGCATGAGATGATCGTCATGTATCTCAAGGACCCGGCTAAGCCGCTGCCCTATGTCGCCAGCGAGCAGCGGGTCGACGAGGACAAGGCGGGTGACAAGGGCGAGGTCTCTGAGCTCGATCCCGGTCACTCAGGTGCGCTGACGGTTGTTCTTAAGCCGGGCAAATACCTGCTCATCTGCAATGTGCCCGGCCACTATGCCGCTGGCATGTGGACTGAGTTCACGGTGACCAAGTAGCCGCTCACATCTGGCCGCGAGAAAAGCTGGGCGTCGATTGACGCCCAGCTTTTCTCCGCATCTCATCCAGGCGCCCGGCAACCTGCCGGCCACCTCCGATGATCCGCGCGACGGTGAAAGCAGATCCACCGACCATAACCACAATCACGGCGTTGCCATCCGAAACGTCGCCTTCAGCGCGTCGTCGATCGAGGTATGCGGTTCCTCGCCGAGCAAGGCGACGAGGCGGGAGTTGTCGAAGCGCATCGGGTGGTGCCAGTAGGGCGCGATCTCTGCAATTTCGCGCGGCATTCCTCCGAAAGGGGCGAGCAGCTTCATGGCCCGCCACGAGAAACGCTTGACCGGGAGGTCCGGGCGCTCCGTAACGCGGCGGATCGCGGCTGGCAAAGCGGCGCCATCGGCGTCCCAGAAGCCTTTGAACTGCAGGCGCTCGAAGGGCCGCAGCTCGTCCTCCATTCCGATCAGCCGGGCGATCGCTTCGGCGAGATCGGGCAGATAGGCCCAACTATGTCCGATACCCGTATCGACCACGGGGTTGACGATGCGGCGGAGCGGCTTGCCGGGCACCGCCATGACCTGGGTGAACCAACTCGATCGCGCGTCTTTGCCGAAGAAATCGCCGGCCCGCACGATGAGGCTGGGGACGCCGCTCCTGGCCGCCGCCTCCAGACGGGCCTCCATCTCGACGCGGACCCGACCCTTGCGGCTCTGGGGCCTTTGCGCGCTGTCCTCGTCGACCAGCGGCGTCATTGCCGGATCGAAATTATACACTGTCCCCGGAAGCACGATGCGCGCCCCGCCTGCGGCCCGCGCCGCCGCAATGCTGTTGTCGATCATCGGTAGAACCAACCGTTCCCAGTGGCGATAGCCGGGCGGATTCACCGCATGGACGATCACGGAAGCGCCCGCCGCCGCCTTGATGACGTCGTCGCGGCGCATTGCATCGCCGGCCACCCAGGTCATCGTGCCACGGTGCTCCGGCCATCCGCGCTCCGCCGCACGCACATCGCGAGCCAGCCCGCGGACAGACCAGCCATGCGCAAGCAACGCGCCTGAGATCGCGCCACCGATGCCGCCCGTTGCCCCGAGCACGAGAGCAATTTTCCTTTCCATGTCCTTCACCTCGATCAATGGTTGAGAGCTGGAAAGTGGCACAGACTGTCCTCATCAAAAATTGCCAAATGTTTGACAACGGCTCATAATATTTTGATGAGAGAACCGTCCATTGATTGGGAAGACCAGCGAACATTCCTCGCCGTGCTGGACTCCGGAAGTCTGTCAGGCGCCTCGCGACTGCTCAGCCTCGCGCAGCCGACGGTCCGGCGACGCATCGAGGCGCTCGAGGCCGGGCTTGGCGTCCCCCTTTTCACACGCTCCCCGACCGGGCTGACGCCGACCGTGCAGGCCCGCACGCTCGCCAGCTATGTGCGCGCCATGGCCGCCTCGTCGGAGGCCTTCGTCCGGGCAGCGTCCGCACCTGAAGGCGAGATCGCTGGCGCGGTGCGTATCACGGTATCCGAATTTGTCGGCATCTCCGTCCTGCCAGAGATGCTGGCGCCGCTCCGCAAGAGGTTTCCCGGCCTGATGATCGAGATCGCGCTGAGCGACGCGTCTGCCGACCTCCTCGGGCAGGAGGCGGACATCGCGGTGCGGATGCATCGTCCAACGCAGGGCGCCCTGGTCGCCCGACATGTCGGCGCGATCCCTCTTCAGTTCTTCGCCCACAGGGAATACATCGCACAGCAGGGGGCGCCGGAAAGTATCGAAGCCCTGGCCGACCATGCTTTGATCGGCCCGGATCGCTCGGAGCCCGATCTGGCGTTGGCGGAGTCGATCGGCGCGGATGTGACCCGCCGATCATTTGTCATCCGCACCGACAGTCACGCAGCGCAACTCGCCTGCATTCGCGCCAGGCTCGGCATCGGCGTGCTGCAGACACCTACCGGACTTTCAGATCCCAGTCTTGTCGCCGTCCTGCCCGATGTCGTTCTCCATCGCTTCGAGACCTGGCTCGTGACTCATGAGGATCTGCGCAAGGCGCCGCGCGTCGCGGTCGTGTTCGATCATCTTGTCGAAGCATTCACCGACTATGCTCGGGGCCGTATCACGCAGCAGTTGGCGCTGTCCGAGTAGCCATGGCACGCGTTCGCTCGCGACCGCCTGGAAACAGCGGGACTGGCAAGGGGGTCGGGAGGAAATTCGGACCCGAAGCCACAGGCCTCGACTGCGGCCCGGGCTCTCGCCCGCTCCCGCGGAGCCGTCAAACGAAGTGAGACTGGCGTAAGCGAAATAATGACGGGACTGAAATCAGCCATTCAGGCCACTGAGAGCATGATCGACAACCTGCCGGCTCTGTGTCCCCGGCCGCTTCGCGCTCTCAATCCGCTTTCAAATGCCTTCTTGAGGGCAGTTTAGCAATGTCTGCTAAGTATTGGTCGGAGTGGCAGGATTTGAACCTACGACCCCCTGACCCCCAGTCAGGTGCGCTACCAGACTGCGCTACACTCCGGCCGCGGCGGACTATAGTGGGCACCGGCGGGTGGTGCAATGTGCCCGGCGCCGATTATCGCGCCTGATCGAGAAGGCGTTTCAGTTCGAGAAGTTCGGTCAGCGTCGAATGGAGCTGACGCACTTCCTGGCCGGAAAGGGCGACCGGCGCCCCCTGCCCCTTGCCGGCCGGACGGGCGCCGACCATCGCCGGGGCGAAGTCGACCGCCGGCTCTTCCTCCTCGACCTCGTCATCGAAATCCGCATCGGCGGAGAAGGCCGCCTCGGCGCGCCCGCCACGCTCGCGCTGCAGGGCGTCCTCGACCCCCTCCATCTCGTCGCCTTCCGGCTCGCCGGGCGCGGGATTGGCGATCTCGCCACGGCCGACGCCGATGACGAATCGCGGTCCGCGCTCCTTGAGGATGCGCTGGACACCACGGATGGTGTAGCCCTCGCCGTAGAGAAGATGGCGGATGCCGCGCAGGAGATCGACGTCGTCCGGACGATAGTAGCGACGGCCCCCGCCGCGCTTCATCGGCTTGATCTGGGCGAAGCGCGTCTCCCAGAATCGCAACACGTGTTGCGGGAGGTCGAGATCCTCGGCCACCTCGCTGATCGTCCGGAATGCGTCTGGCCCCTTCGACACGTCCCCGCTCAACCGTCGCCGCCTATCCGCTCGACTCGCCGCTGCCGTTGACGAGGGCAGTGTTGATCCGCTGCTTGAGCACGTTGCTCGGTTTGAACACCATCACCCGCCGAGGCGAGATCGGCACCTCCTCGCCGGTCTTCGGGTTGCGGCCGACCCGCTGACCCTTCTGACGAACGAGAAACGAGCCGAACGACGACAGCTTGACCGATTCGCCGCTCACGATGCACGTGCTGATTTCGTCCAGGACAGATTCAACCAGTTCGGCGGACTCCGTACGGGACAAGCCTACTTTTTGATAGACCGCCTCGCAGAGGTCGGCGCGAGTCACTGTCTTGCCGCTCATGGCCCCCATTTCCTGTACAGAAGGATTGGTCCCCCGAAATCTTCTCAGTCAGACCAAGGAGATAACCGTATTGCCTCGCTTCCCGAGAATCAACTGATCAAGCGAGCAACACGGTTGCAGCGCAACATGATCACCAACGCAAAATGACCGATCCCCAGGTAAATCCGCCGCCGACCAATTCCAGCAACACGACGTCGCCGCGTTTGATGCGCCCGTCGCGCACTGCCACATCGAGCGCCAGGGGAATCGAGGCGGCCGACGTATTGCCGTGGCGATCCACCGTCCGCACCACCTTCTCGAGCGGAATCCCGAGCTTGCGCGCGCTTCCATCGATGATGCGGATATTCGCCTGATGCGGCACGAACCAGTCGATGTCGGCCGCCGTCATGCCGGTCGCTTCGAACGCCCTGTCGATCACATCGGTTATCATGGTGACAGCGTGTTTGAAGACCTCGCGGCCTTCCATGCGCAGATGCCCGACCGTACCCGTCGATGACGGACCGCCGTCGACATAGAGCATCTCCTTGAAGCGCCCGTCGGAGCGGAGCTGGGCGGTGAGCACGCCGCGGTCGCTCGAGGTACCCGGCTGCTCCTCGGCGCCGAGCACGATCGCGCCGGCGCCATCGCCGAACAGGACGCAGGTCGACCGGTCGGTCCAGTCGAGGATGCGCGAGAACGTCTCGGCGCCGATGACCAGCGCCCGCCGGGCGGTGCCGGCGCGGATCAACGCGTCGGTCGTCGCCGTGGCGAAGACGAAGCCCGAGCAGACCGCCTGCAGATCGAAGGCGGCGCCATGGGTCATGCCGAGCTTCTTCTGCACGCTGACCGCGGCCGCCGGGAAGGTGTTGTCGGGCGTCGATGTGGCGACGACGATGAGGTCGATGTCGGCGACCGTGAGGCCGGCATTGGCCAGCGCCGCCCGCGCCGCCTCGGTCCCGAGATCGGAGGTCAGCTCGCCGTCGGCAGCAATCCGGCGTTCGCGGATGCCGGTGCGCTGGGTGATCCAGGCATCCGACGTTTCGACCTTGGTGGACAGTTCTTCGTTGGTGAGAATCCGCTTGGGAAGGTAGCTCCCGCAGCCAAGGACAACCGATCTTACGCAGGGTCACATCGCACCCGATTTCGCGACCGCGGCATCGGCAACGGCCATTTGATGATGAACGGTCAGATCCTGGTTGATCTTGGACAGCAGATCGTTCTGCACCATGCTGTAGCCGAGCTCGATCGCGGAGGCAAAGCCCTCCGGATTCGGTGCCGCCGTGGCTCTTGATGACGATGCCGTTGAGCCCGAGGAAGACGCCGCCATTGACCCGGGCCGGGTCCATCTTCTCGCGCAGCCGGTCGAAGGCGCCGCGGGCGAAGCAGATAGCCGATGCGGGCGATCAGCGTGCGACTCATGGCGGAGCGCAGATAGCCGGCGATCTGCCTGCGCGGTACCCTCCGCCGTCTTCAGGGCGATATTGCCGGTGAAGCCCTCGGTAACGACGACGTCGACCGTTCCCTTGCCGATATCGTCGCCCTCGACGAAGCCGACATAGTCGAGATTCGAGAAGTTGGCCTCGCGCAGCATCTGGCCTGCGTCGCGGATCTGCTCCAGCCCTTTGACCTCCTCGACCCCGATATTGAGCAGGCCGACGGTCGGATTGGTCTTGTCGAAGACCGCCCGCGCCATGGCGCCGCCCATGACCGCGAAATCGAACAGCGCTGCGCGTCGGCGCCGATGGTCGCGCCGATATCGAGCACGATGCTCTCGCCGCGCAGCGTCGGCCAGATGCCGGCGATCGCCGGGCGGTCGATCTCGATGGCCGTGCGCAGGCAGAACTTCGCCATCGCCATCAGCGCGCCGGTATTGCCGGCCGAGACCGCGACGTCGGCATCGCCCTTCTTCACCGCCTCGATCGCGCGCCACATGCTCGACCGCCAGCGGCCATGGCGCAGCGCCTGGCTCGGCTTGTCGTCCATCTTGACGGTGACTTCGCAGTGCTCGAAGTCTGAGGCCGCCTTCAGCCGCGGAAGCTTGTCGAGCAGCGGCAGGACGACCGCTTCGTCCCCGAAGAGCTTGTAGCGCATGTCGGGGCGACGGATGAGGGCGAGCTCCGCCCCGGGAAGGACCATGGCCGGCCCTTCGTCCCCTCCCATGACGTCAAGCGATGTGGTGACTGGTGCCGCCATTCAGTCTCTACGCCCATGCCATTCCGGAGGCGGGCCAAGGCGCAGGGCCCGACCCATAGCGATAAGTGGCGAACATACTAGGTTCGCCAATCGTGACAAACCTATTCTGCCTGTCCGCCGGAGCGGGTCAATTTCCGGCGGTCGGTTTGCGTTGCAGCGCAGCAAGGGCCGCGAACGGCGAGTCGCTCTCCGATTCGGGCGGGTCGGCGGCCTCGGCCAGCAGTTCCGCGCCGGGCGCGCGCGGATAGGGATCGATGGCAAGGACGAAATATTCGAGCGCCAGCGTCCCGAGGTCGATCGAGGAGCCCTCCAGCAGTTCCGGCGGATCATCGGCCTCGGGATCGACGTGGAGTTCGGCGCCGGCCGCGAGCGGCTCAGGAGCGCCGGGCGATCCCGCCCGGACGAAGCGCTGACGCGAACGTCTCGTCGATCGTCTGCGACGACCGGCTCGAGGCTGACGACGCATTCCTGCGTCAATTCGGCCATGACCCGCCCCTCAACGACAACGCCGGTATCGGTCGGCACGATCCGCGCTTCCGCCTCGAGACGCTCCAGGCCAAGCAATCCATAGGCTTTCGCCAGCGCGACGCGCTCCTGCCTCGGTCGCCACGATGCGCTCGAGCGCGCCGTCCGACCGGACCGGGAAGACATCGACAGGTCGTGAAAAGATCGCTGCTGCACTCATGGAGATCTCGCTCCCGCGATATAGGCTCCGGGATCGGGAAACGGAAGGTCGCCATCGGCAAGGGCATCAAGGGATGCACCGGCCAGCCCCGCGGCGCTCGCCTGGACATAGGCGGCAAGCGCGCGCGCACCGTCCTCGCTGGCCGTATCGCCGAAGACGTTGCGGCCAAGCGCCTCGATCAGTTCGTTGCCGGACGCCCCGGCAAGCGCCGCCTCATAGGCGCCGGCACGGCCGTAGAAGGCCTCGCCGACGCGGCGCATCCGTTTCGGCACCGCCATATCGCTGACGCCAAGTTCGCGCATGGAGCGATCCATATCGAGGCAGAACACGTCGAAGACGGACTGGCCGAGCGTCTTGGCCGAATCATCGCCATACAGCCGGCGGGTCACCAGAATCGTGTGCAGCATGACCATCTCCATCCGCCCCTGGACGGTATCCGGAACACCCATGGCGGCATAGAATGCCGGTTGGCGCGCCTGTGCCACGATTGCGCCGTAAAGCACAGTTGCAGTGCGATTCGTCGGGGGACGAACGCCGAAAAAGTCGGCCGAACATACTGGTATCCTCGGTGTGATCTGGCGCGATCGCCACGACCGATAGGACGAAAGTTGCAAGCTGGCCTAGCTCACGCTAGGGGTCTTGCCAAGACGGGACTGAATTACGGAGCCAATGGATGAAACCCCAATCGCGGACGGCGGCCTTGACGAGCGCCGGCCGGCATAGGGCGGTTGCCCTCCTCGTAGCATCGATCGTGCTGCCGCTCGCTGCCTGCTCGACCAGCGGCGGCCTGTCGCAATCCATCGGCTCGACCTCCGAGCACGGATATGTGGTCTCGCAGACGGCCCTTGAACAGGTTCCGGTCGGATCGAGCAAGGAGCAGGTCGACATCGCGCTCGGCTCGCCCTCGACCACCGCCAATTTCGGCGGCGACGTCTATTACTATATCAGCCAGACCCGGCATCAGGCGGCGAAGTTCCTGCCCGCCAAGGTCGTCGACCAGCGGGTCCTCGCCATCTATTTCGACAAGAACGACAAGGTCTCGCGCATCGCCAACTACGGCCTGAAGGACGGCAAGGTCTTCGACTTCGTCTCGCGCACCACGCCGACCGGTGGCCGCGACGAGAGCTTCCTGCAGCAGGTCCTGTCCGGCGTCGTCGGCCTCGGCCCGAGCGGGTTCGGGCGGTAGCGCCGGAGGGGTTTGTCGCCCAACAGGACGGGGTTCAGCAAAAGGCCCCCGCGGATCGCTCCGCGGGGGCCTTTCTCGTTTCCGACGCCGTTACTTAGTGGGCCAGCACGGCCAGCAGCAGCAGCGCGACGATGTTGGTGATCTTGATCATCGGGTTGACGGCCGGACCGGCGGTGTCCTTGTAGGGGTCGCCGACGGTGTCGCCGGTGACCGCCGCCTTGTGGGCCTCGGATCCCTTGCCGCCGTAGTTGCCGTCCTCGATGTACTTCTTGGCGTTGTCCCAGGCGCCGCCGCCGGCCGTCATCGAGATGGCGACGAACAGGCCGGTGACGATCACGCCGAGGAGCATGGCGCCGAGCGCCGAGAAGGCCGGCGCCCTTGCCGGCGATCCAGTTGATCACGAAGAAGACGACGATCGGCGACAGCACCGGCAGCAGCGACGGGACGATCATCTCCTTGATCGCCGCGCGGGTCAGCAGGTCGACCGCCCGGCCGTAGTCGGGCTTTTCGGTGCCCTCCATGATGCCCGGCTTCTCCTTGAACTGCCGGCGCACCTCCTCGACGATCGCGCCGGCGGCGCGGCCGACGGCCGTCATGGTGATGCCGCCGAACAGGTAGGGCAGCAGGCCGCCGAACAGCAGGCCGACCACGACATAGGGATTGGTCAGCGAGAAGTTGGCGGTCGACCCCAGCGAAATAGGGGAACGCCGTCGGATCCCGGCAAAATGGGTGAGGTCCGGGGTGTAGGCGGCGAACAGCACCAGGGCGCCGAGACCGGCCGAGCCGATGGCGTAGCCCTTGGTCACCGCCTTGGTGGTGTTGCCGACCGCGTCGAGCGCGTCGGTGGTCTTGCGCACCTCGGCCGGCAGGTCGGCCATCTCGGCAATGCCGCCGGCATTGTCGGTGACCGGGCCGAAGGCGTCGAGCGCCACGACGACGCCGGCGAGCGCCAGCATGGTGGTCACCGCGATGGCGATGCCGAACAGGCCGGCCAGCGAATAGGCGACGAGGATGCCGGCGATGATGACGATCGCCGGCAGCGCCGTCGATTCGAGCGACACCGCGAGGCCCTGGATGACGTTGGTGCCGTGGCCGGTGACCGAGGCCTTGGCGATCGACTGCACCGGGCGGAAGTTCGGTGCCCGTGTAGTACTCGGTGATCCAGATGATCAGGCCGGTGACGACCAGGCCGGCGATGCCGCACATGTAGAGATCGATGGCGGTGAAGTGGAGCGTATCGGTCGCCGGCAGCAGCGGCTGGTACATCGAGCCGAAGACCAGGTCAGGTGACCGGATAGAGCACGATCAGCGACAGGATCGCCGTGGCGATGAAGCCCTTGTAGAGGGCGCCCATGATCGAATTGTTGGCGCCGAGCTTGACGAAGAACGTGCCGATGATCGAGGTGACGACGCAGGCGGCGCCGATCGCCAGCGGATAGACCATCGCCGAGACCGACAAGTCCGTGCTCGGCGAAGAAGATCGAGGCGAGGACCATCGTCGCGACGACCGTCACCGCATAGGTCTCGAACAGGTCGGCGGCCATGCCGGCGCAGTCGCCGACATTGTCGCCGACGTTGTCGGCGATCGTCGCCGGGTTGCGCGGATCGTCCTCGGGGATGCCGGCCTCGACCTTGCCGACGAGGTCGCCGCCGACGTCGGCGCCCTTGGTGAAGATGCCGCCGCCGAGACGGGCGAAGATCGAGATCAGCGAGGCGCCGAAGCCGAGGGCCACCAGCGCGTCGATCACCACCCGGTCGCCCGAGGCGTAGCCGGCGAACTCGGTGAGGACAGGTAGTAGACCGAGACGCCGAGCAGCGCCAGACCGGCGACCAGCAGGCCGGTGATCGCCCCGGAGCGGAAGGCGATGCCGAGGCCGGCGGCGAGGCTCTGGCTCGCGGCCTGCGCCGTGCGGACATTGGCGCGCACCGAGACCAGCATGCCGATGAAGCCGGCCGCGCCCGAGAGCACCGCGCCGATCGCGAAGCCGATGGCGACCGTCAGCGACAAGAGCCAGGCGACGATGATGAAGATGACGACGCCGACGATGGCGATGGTGGTGTACTGGCGCCGGAGATAGGCGGTGGCGCCTTCCTGGATGGCCGCGGCGATTTCCTGCATGCGCGCCGAGCCGGCATCGGCGGCCAGCATCGACCGCGCTCGCCCAGATGCCGTAGGCGACCGAAAGAAGACCGCACAGAATGATGAGATAGAGCACGGATTTTTCCCTCTTTGTCGCCGGGCTTCGGAGCCGCCCTGCCCCGTGGAACCCGCCCGGCGTCTTGGCTGGAGATATGCGAAAAAGCGGCCGCACTCCCCAGCGGCCGCCCATGAACTCGGGCGAGGGTATGAACTGTCACGAAACGGGCGTCAAGGTCGCGCGAAACCGCCGGCCTCTGCGCCGCGCGCTCGCCGGCCATGCGCGACGCCGCGCCGCGACACAGCCACGCCGAGGCCGACGAGACAGATCGCCACCACCGGGAAGACCAAGAGCTCGATCCACTCCCAGCCGAACGCGTGAACAACGCGCCGGAGGAGAACGACGCCACCGCCACCGAGCCGAAGACGAAGAAATCGTTGATTCCCTGGACCTTGCCCCGCTCTTCCTGGCGGTAGGTCTCGGTCAGCATGGTCGTGGCGCCGATGAAGCCGAAGTTCCAGCCGAGGCCGAGAAGCACCAGCGCGCCCCAGAAGTTGCACGAGATCGAGGCCGGCAAGGGCGACGATGGCGCAGCCGGCGAGCAGCGCCATGCCGATCGCGATGATCGTCTCCTTGCCGAAGCGGGCGATCAGCGCGCCGGTGAAGAAGCTCGGCGCCGAACATGCCGAGCACATGCCACTGGATGCCAAGCGCCGCGTTGTCCTCGCCGAGGCCGCAGGCAACCATGGCGAGCGGTGCCGCGGTCATCACCAGGCTCATCAGCGCGTAGGATCCCATGCCGCAGATCACCGCCACGATGAAGCGCGGCTGGCGGGCGATCTCGCGGAGCGGCCGGCCGCCGGACCGGCTCTCGTGCTCCATGCCCGGTGCGCCTTGCGCGCCCCGCCGAGGAAGAGCAGCGATCACGAGCCCGAGCGCCGCCAGGCCGCGACATGGCGAAAAAGGCGCCGGCAAATGGGATCGGCGCGCATGAGATCGCGGGTGAAGATGACGGTCTGCGGCCCGATGATCGCCGCGGCGATGCCGCCGACCAGCACCCAGGAAATCGCCCGCGCACGGAACGCCGGCGATCGCCGCTGTCGGCGGCGGCGAAGCGGTATTGCTGGACGAAGGAATTCGCCAGGCCGAGCAGGGCGAAGCCGAGCGCGAACAGGACCAAGAAGCTGCGACGAGGATCACCGCCAGGCCGGCGACGACGCCGCCGAACATCGCGATCATCGTGCCGAGCATGAAGCCGATGCGCCGGCCGATCCGCGCGCATCAGCATTGCCGCCGGCATCGCGCCGAGCGCGACCCCGACCGTGAACGCCGTCACCGGCACGGTGGCGAGCGACTTGTCGGCTGCCGAGCAGATAAAGCCCCGGCAGGCCGCCGAGAGAAATCGCGATCGGCGGGAATCGCGCCGTTGAGCGCCTGCGCGATCATCAGCACCAGCGCGTTGCGCCGCGCCATGCGATCGACATCCGTGGGCGGCGCCGTCACGGTCTGTTCCACGGCAGATATCCTCGATGAACCAATCTTCACGCCCTGCCTAGACCGGCCACGGCGCCGGAGCAAGTCGCATTCAGCGTTCGGCTATGCGACCGGCTCAGAAGTGGGTATGGCCGCCGCCGGAGAGTTCCAGAACCCGGCCGTCGACGCCGCGCACGATCGTCCCCGGATCGCCTTCGAGAACGCGCCCGATGCGGGTGACCGGAACCCCGACCGCCGCCGCATCTGCCATGAAGGCGGAAGCCGAGGCCTCGGTCACGGTCGCCAGAACCTCGTAGTCGTCACCGCCGGTCAACACGGACGTCATCGCGCTTGCGTCGGCGAAAACCAGCGCCCGCACCGGGTCGGACAGCGGCACCAGCGCCGCCTCGATCTCGCCGCGGACACCCGACGCTTCCCCGATATGGACGAAATCGCCGACGAGCCCGTCCGAGACATCCATGGCGCTGGTCGCGTGCCGGCGCAGCACCGGCCCGAGGGCGAGACGCGGCTGCGGATGCAGGTAGCGGTCGAGGAGGCGTCCCCCTCCTTCGCCGGCCGGCGCCGGATCGAGGCTGCCGAGGCGCAGGCGCAGGCCGAGCGCGGCATCGCCGATCGTGCCGGAAACGAAGATCTGGTCACCCGGTCGCGCGCCCGAGCGCAGGACCATCTCTCCGCGCGGCACGCGCCCGATGGCGGCGATCGAGATCGCGACGCCGCCATTGGACCGATTGGTGTCGCCACCGAACAAGGTGACCTGATAGCGCTCCTGGTCCTCGCCGAGCCCCCTGGCGAACTCGCGCACCCAATCCTCGGTCCAAGTGTCGGGCAAGGCGATCGACAGCAGGTAGCCAACCGGCAGCGCACCCTTGGAGGCAAGGTCGGAGAGATTGACCCGCAACGCCTTCTTGGCGACCGAGGCCGGCGGATCGTCGGCGAAGAAGTGAATGCCGGCGGAGACCATGTCGGTCTTGAGGACCAGGGTCTCGCCGGGCGGTGGCTGATAGGCGGCAGCGTCGTCCATCAGGCCGAAGGCACCGGGATCGGCGGCGAGTGGCCGGAAATAGCGCGCGATGAGCGCGAACTCGCCGGGACGCGTTTCCCTGGCCTCGGCCATAAGCGTCAGGCCCGTTCGGCCGGCGTGGCGAATTCTTCCGGCCTGAGCTGCTTGGCGAGCATGTCGAGCACGCCATTGACCATGCCCGGCGCGTCGCCCTCGAAGAAGGCCTTGGCGACATCGACATATTCGGTGATGACCACGCGCCCCGGCACATCGCGCCGGCGGGTCAGCTCGAAAGCGCCGCAGCGCAGGATGGCACGCAGGGTCGCATCGATGCGCGGCAGCGGCCAGTCGGAGGACAGCGCCGCGTGGATCGCCGGGTCGAGCTGGCGCTGGTCGCGCACCACGCCGGAGACGATCTCGCGGAAGAAGGCGGCGTCGGCATTGCGGTATTGCGTGCCATCGACCTCCTTGCCCAGCCGGAAGGATTCGAACTCGGCCAAAACGTCCGGCAGGGACGCGCCGGCGATTTCCATCTGGTAGAGAGCCTGGACGGCGGCGAGCCTCGCGGCGCCGCGCTGATTGGCCGGACGCAGCGGTCGATCGGCGGATTTGGGAGCATTGGCCATCGACGTCACAGTCCGAATTTCGTGCGCAGGGCGATCATGGCTAGCGCTGCCTCGGCCGCCCCGCCCCCCTTGTTGAGCTGGTCGACGCGGGCGCGCGCCCACGCCTGATCGTCGTTCTCCACCGTCAGAATTCCGTTGCCCACCGCAACGCATTCCTCGACAGCGATGCTCATCGCGGCCCGCGCCGATTCCACCGCGACGATATCGAAATGCTTGGTCTCGCCCCGGATCACGCAGCCGAGCAGCACGAAGCCATCATAGCGGGCCTTGCCCTGGTCGATCGCTTCCAGTGCCATCGACAGCGCCGCCGGAATCTCCAGCGCGCCGGGCACCGCGAGCCGCTCGAAAGTAGCGCCGGCATTCTCCAGCGCGGCGATCGCGCCACGCGCGAGTTCGTCGGAAAGATCCTCGTAGAAACGGGCTTCGATAATCAGGACATGGGGCACGGAATGGTTCTCTTCACAAATCAGGCACTTGCGGCGGTTCGGCACAGAGCAAACACGCAGGCGGAAGCTTGTCCAGCCTGAAATCACTCATGGCCGCAACGCCACGGAAAGGAAAGCGCGCTCAACGCGCCTCGGTCAACCGACCCACATAGCGCGCAAACATGTCGACCTCGAGATTGACCTCGTCGCCGACCTTGCGTTCGTTCCAGGTCGTCACCTGCAGCGTGTGCGGTATGAGCAGACAGGAAAACCGGTTGCGCTCGACAGTGTTGACAGTGAGCGACGTGCCGTCCAGCGCTACCGAGCCCTTGACGGCAATGAACTTCGCGAGCGCCTCGGGAGCGTCGAATTCAAAGCGGGTCGACTCGCCCAGATCCTCGCGCGCGACGATTTTGGCGACGCCGTCGACATGGCCGCTGACCATATGGCCGCCGAGTTCGTCGCCAAGATGCAGTGAGCGTTCAAGATTGACCCGCGTGGCGTAGTCCCAACGCTGCACCGTGGTCGTCGTCAGCGTCTCCGCCGCCGCCTCGACCTCGAAGAAGGACTTTCCGTCCTCGCCCTCCTCCTTCGCAACCACGGTCAGGCATACACCGGCGCAGGCGATCGAAGCGCCGATCTCGACGGAGGACAGGTCATAATCGGCCGCGATCGAGATCCGCCGGACGTCATTGCGCTCGACGACATCGATGATCGACCCGACCTTGGTTACAATTCCGGTGAACATGGATTCATGCAGTCCTGAGATAACGTCGCATCTGATCCTCGCCATATATCGCGGCATCGATTTGGCGGAAGCGGGGGCTGCGCTCGATCGCCGACAGGGCATATCCACCGAGCGCGCGCACACCGGACGGTCCGACGACCACCGGCGCGCGGATCAGAACGGCCTCGTCGACGAAATCGCCAGCCAGCAGCGAGGACGCGACGGCCGAGCCGCCCTCGGCGAGCACGCGCGTCAGCCCGTCGTCGGCAAGGTGCTTCAGCGCCGCCTCGAGATCGACACCGCCGCTCCCCTCGCCCACTTCGACGATCGTCACGCCGGCCTCGGACAGCGCCCGCTTGCCGGCCGCCGGTGCCTCGGGCCCGACGATCAGGACCAGCGGGACATCGCGTGCCGTCTTGGCAAGATTGGAATCGATTGGAAGGCGCGCCGAAGCGTCGAGAACGATGCGCACCGGCGAGCGCTTCTCGAGACCGGCGAGACGCACGGTCAGGCGCGGATCGTCAACCAGCACCGTTCCGATGCCGATCATCACCGCGTCGGATTCACAGCGCATCGCCTGGACCGCCTGGAAGGACGGCCGGCCGCTGATGATCATGCGACCGCCCTCGCGCTTGCCGATCATGCCGTCGGCGGAGACCGCGAGCTTCAGCGTGACATGCGGGCGCCCCTTGGTGACGCGGGTCACGTGGCCGGCATGGACGCGCGTGGCCTCATCCGCCAGCACGCCTGTCGTCACGGCGATGCCCGCCGCGCGCAGGGCCGCGTGGCCAGCGCCACTCACCCGGCGGTCGGGATCATCGATGGGCGTCACCACGCGGGCCACCCCGGCGGCGATCAGGGCATCGGTGCACGGTGGCGTCTTGCCCTGGTGGGCACAGGGCTCGAGTGAGACATAGGCGGTGGCGCCGCGCGCCGCTGCGCCCGCCTCCTCCAGCGCCATGGGCTCGGCATGCGGACGCCCGCCGACCGACGTCCATCCGCGACCGACCACGACCGGCTGGTCGCCATCCATGCGCACGATCAGGGCGCCGACGGCCGGATTGGGATGGGTCTGGCCGAGATTGCGCCGGCCGAGACGCAGGGCGGCCGCCATGAATCGGCGATCGCGCTCGGGGTCGATCGCGGGCACGGAATCGGAGGGTCGGTGAGAGGAGGACACCCGGTCTGCTCCGCTCAGGCTTCGTCGGCTTCGGCCGGCGCGTCGCCGGACAATTCACCGAGTACCGTCTTGAAGTCGTCCGGATCCTTGAAATTGCGATAGACCGACGCGAAGCGGACATAGGCGACGTCGTCGAGACTGCGCAGCCCCTCCATCACAAGATGCCCGATCTGCTCGGAGGCAACGTCGCTGTCACCGCTGCTTTCAAGCTGGCGGACGATGCCGTTGATCATGCGCTCGACGCGCTCGGGATCGACCGCGCGCTTGCGCAGCGCGACCTGGACCGAGCGCATCAGCTTGTCACGGTCGAACGGCACCCGGCGGCCATTGCGCTTGAGAACGGTCAGTTCGCGCAACTGGACGCGCTCGAAAGTCGTGAAGCGGCCGCCGCAGACCGGACAGACCCGGCGGCGACGGATCGCCGTATTGTCCTCCGAAGGCCGCGAATCCTTCACCTGGGTATCGATGTTGCCGCAATAGGGGCAGCGCATGAATCCACCCCTCCTTCAGGTCGTCGGCCGCATGCGGCCCATGGAAGGCGTGCGCAAGGTCAGATCCACCGGTCGTTCGTCGCCGTGCGCTCGCCCGGCGCGTTGTCGCCGGTATTCAGCACGCCGCGCGGCTCGATGAGCATCAGCTTCACCTCTTTTTCCGCATAGGGCTTGTGCTCGACGCCCTTCGGCACGACGAACATCTCTCCGGCCGAAACATGGACCGGGCCGTCGCGAAAGTCGATCCTGAGCTCGCCCTCGATCACGACGAATGCCTCGTCCGTGTCGGCATGCGCGTGCCAGACGAAATCGCCCTGGAGCCTGGCGATCTTGAACTGATAATCGTTCAGTTCCGCGATCACGCGCGGCTGCCATTGCTCCGACAGACGTCCGAACTTCTCTTCAAGGTTGATCGGTTGATAAGCCATCGTCGCCCCCGCTTGCACGCGAGACAGGCCTACTGATAGATCGGGAAACGATCGGCCAGCGCCCGCACCTTCTGCTTCACCGCTTCCTCGACCAGCGGTGCCGAACCATCCTCCGACTGCGACACCGCGTCGAGCACCTCGCCGATCAACTGACCGACCTGACGGAACTCCGCGACACCGAAGCCGCGCGTCGTCGAAGCCGGCGTGCCGAGGCGGATGCCGGATGTGACGAAGGGTTTCTCGGGATCGAAGGGAATGCCGTTCTTGTTGCAGGTGAGACCGGCGCGGCCAAGCGCCTTCTCCGAGACATTGCCGCGGAGCTGCTTCGGCCTGAGGTCGACCAGCATCAGGTGGTTGTCGGTGCCGCCGGAGACGATCTCGAATCCGAGGCTGCGCAGCGTCTCGGCGAGCGCCCGTGCATTCTCGACGACATTGCGCGCATAGACCTTGAAATCGGGCCGCAACGCCTCGCCGAAGGCGACCGCCTTGGCGGCGATCACATGCATGAGCGGGCCGCCCTGCAGGCCCGGGAAGACCGCCGAGTTGATCTTCTTGGCGATCGCCTCGTCATTGGTGAGGATCAGCCCGCCGCGTGGACCGCGCAGCGACTTGTGGGTCGTCGAGGTCACGACATGGGCGTGCGGCACCGGCGAGGGATGCGCCCCGCCCGCCACGAGGCCGGCGAAATGAGCCATGTCGACCATCAGATAGGCGCCGACCGAATCCGCGATCTCGCGGAAGCGCTTGAAGTCCCAGTGGCGCGAATAGGCCGTGCCACCGGCAAGGATCAGCTTCGGCCTGGACTCGTGCGCGATCCGCTCGATCGCCTCGTAGTCGAGAAGCTGGTCATCCTGGCGCACGCCATAGGGCGCCACCTTGAACCACTTGCCCGACATGTTGACCGGCGAGCCGTGCGTAAGATGGCCACCGGCCGCCAGGTCGAGGCCCATGAAGGTGTCGCCTGGCTCGAGCAGCGCCAGGAACACCGCCTGGTTCATCTGGCTGCCGGAGTTCGGCTGGACATTGGCGAAAGCGGCGCCGAAGAGCTTCTTCGCCCGCTCGATGGCCAGCGTCTCGGCAATATCGACGAACTGGCAGCCGCCATAGTAGCGCTTGCCCGGATAGCCCTCGGCATATTTGTTGGTCATGATCGAGCCTTGGGCCTCAAGCACCGCCCTGGAGACGATGTTCTCGGAGGCGATCAGCTCGATCTCATGCTGCTGGCGGCCCAGTTCCTTGTCGATCGCATCGGCGATCTCGGGATCGGCCTCGGCAAGCGAAGCGGTGAAAAACCCGGGCGCAAGCGAGACACCCGTCGCGTGGTCGGTCATGGACATCGCGAATCGTTCCTGCTGACGAAAGTGATAGTAGCTGGCCCGGCCTGAAAGTTGACTGCCGGCGGCCCGGCCCGAACTCGGGGCCCGCCTTAGCACAGAGTGCCGTCAACCGCCAAGAATGGCGGCCGCGACCCAGTGTCAGTTGGCGCCGGCGCCGGCGTTGATCGGAATGGGCGTATAGGCACCGCCATTGGCCTGATCGGCTGGCTGACCATCGCCCTGCTGCAGGGCGACCTGGTCGAGGCCATCGAGATTGTAGATGTCGTTGCGGAAATTGACGACGCCGTCCTCGGTCGCCCAGGCGGTGATGTAGGTCCAGAACAGCGGCACCGGCGTCGACAGGCGCACATCCTTGCGCTCGCCGTCGCGGAACTCGGTATCGATGGTCTGCTGGTCCCAGCCGGGCGTCTGATCGAGCAGCCACACGATCAGTTCGCGGATGTTCTGGACGCGCACGCAGCCCGACGAATCGAACCGGTACTCGTCGTTGAACAGGCCCTTGTGCGGCGTGTCATGCATATAGACGCCATCCGGGCTCGGGAAATTGATCTTGACGATGCCGAGCGAATTCTCGTCGCCGGGGTCCTGGCGGAAGAGATATTTGGTCGCCTCGTCCGTGGTCCAGTCGATCTGATCGGCGGTGACCTCGTTGCCTTTCCGGTCGTAGATCCGGATGTGGTAGCGCTGGAGGTATCCCGGATCCTTCTGCATGATCGGGATCAGGTCCTTCTTGATGATGCTCGCCGGCACCGTCCAGAAGGGATGGAAATTGATCTCGGTGATCTTGGAATTGACGATCGGCGAGGGTCGCGTGACCTTGCCGACAACCGCGGTATGGCGCGACACGACGCGCCCGTCCTGGACCGCTTCGACGACCGCCGCCGGAATATTGACCATGACGAAGCGCCCCGACGGGAGCCGTGAGGTCAGCATCTTCAGCCGGGTCAGGTTGGTCGAAAGCTGGTTGAGCCGGACGGCCGCCGGAATATTGAGGGCGGCGAAGGTCAATTCGCCGATGACGCCATCGGCATGGATGCCGTGCCGCGCCTGGAAGCGCTTCACCGCCGCATCGACATAGGAGTCGAAGGCGTCCGAAATGCCGGCGGTCTCATCGAGATCGCCTGAAATGATCAGCCGCTGGCGCAGAGCCTGGACCGAGGGATCGCGCATGCCGATGCGCAGCTTCTTGTCGGCCGGCACGATCGGCCAGCCGCCGCGGGCGACGATTTCGGAATAGTGGGCGATCGCCTGCTGCACGGCGCTGACGATCTGCGGCGACAGGGTCGGCGTCGAGGTGCGCACGTCCGCGGCGCTGCTCGAGGCGGTATCGAAACCGTCCGACCACTCCGCCGCTCCGCTTTGCAGCACCTGAGCGATCGGATCCTCCGCCGCCGCCTTGCCTGCCGTCGACAGGACAAGCACGCCGGCAACCGCCACGGCGGCTACGCCGAAGAGCGGGCGCGCGGATTCAAAGCAGGATGCAAGTCTTTTCGAACCGAACATGAGCCTCTGGACCGTCCCGAATGTCGCGGTGAAGCAGAGCTGCCTTCACGCATTGGCCGATCCTAGCGAGCTAACACGCTCGGCCAGTATCGACAACTCCGCGTACAGGCAAAATTCCTGCCACACGGAATTCTGTCATCTGCCGCCAACGCTTGAGCACCGCATTTCGTTCCCAAGCTAGTGCGTCCAATGTGGCGCTTTCGTGTCCCGGGGCAAGGCTCGGAGCCCGGCAAATTGCACCGCAGCAAATGGAATCGCGGCCGCGAACGCAAAAAACCCGGGGGGCACCCCGGGCTTCTCGCAATTGCCGCGATGGAGTCAGGATCGGACGCGGAAATCTAAAGCCGATAGAGGATCTGGTCGGTCCAGAACCGCTCAAGCCGCTGGAGCGAGCGATTGAGCGACAGGAAATCCTCCGAGCCGATGCCGCCGACCTGATCGATCGAGCGGATGTGGCGGTCGTAAAGATCGTTGACGATCGTGGCGACCTCGCGCCCCTTCTCGGTCAGGCTGACGCGAACCGAGCGCCGGTCCATGCGCGAGCGCTGGTGATGGATGTAGCCCATCTCGACCAGCTTCTTGAGATTGTAGGAAACGTTCGAGCCGAGATAATATCCGCGGGTGCGCAGTTCGCCGGCGGTCAGTTCGGAATCGCCGATATTGAACAGCAGCAGCGCCTGGACACTGTTCACGTCCGAACGTCCGGACCGATCGAACTCGTCCTTGATCACGTCGAGAAGGCGACGGTGCAGACGCTCCACGAGCGTCAGCGCTTCCATGTAAAGCGGCTTCAGGCCCTGTGCGTCGACAGGCGCCGGAACCGCCTCAACTGCCCTTTTTGCATTCATCATCGTAACGCCTCACTGTGTTTCGCGGCGGGTATGCTCCCGCCTGTGAGTGCGACAATAGCGACGACGGCTGAAAATCAGCTTAAGCGGCAGCCTTAATGGGCACTTACCGATTTTCGTCAAATCTGAACCACGGGGGCAAGATTCCGCCACGTGTCCGATGCGGGAGGGAACCGGCACCGTCGCGGCACACGGAACCGCGTTCACCACGATCAGCGGTGCGTTTCATGTCAGGTGCCGAAGGGCGACCTGGTGTCTTCCTCATCCGCCGCCGCACGCCGTGCCAGGATCGACAGCACGACGAAGGCGAGGACCGTCGCCAGGTGGAAGACGACGAGCGGCAGATCGATGCCTATCAGGTCCCTGAAGACGATATGGAGCACGACCTCGGACAGCGCCGCGGCGATCCAGATCACATTGCCCCAGGACGCCAGAAGCCATAGGCCGACCGCGGCGACGAGATCGACGACCGCCAGATACATGGTCGCGATCTTCAGCGCGGCCTGGATGTCCTCGAAGCTGCCCGCCGTGCCGTCGAACAGGCCGACGATGATCGCCCACTGGTAGAGGCCGAGCAGGATCATGACGACCGACAGCGAGCGGCAATAGACCATCATGATGAAGGGGAAGCGATTGACGGCCGGCGCCGGGGCCGGGCTCTTGTCCTTGATCGTCATTTCAGTACCGGTCACCATTGCCTGCGCGCCCGACGACGACACCCGCCTCGCGCGCCCTCGTCGCGCGACGCCTCCCGCCCATACACTGGCAACCGCCGCCTTGCCAGCGCGGAGTACGCGCGGCGCGATGCCGCTTTTGCCGAGCGGACCACCGCAATGATATGCTCGGCCGATCGTCACCTAGGGAAGATCGCCATGACCCGCGAGCGCGCGCCTCTTGCCGCCGATCCATCGACCAGGCCCGACATGGACGCGATCCTCGGGGGACGCCGCATGCGCCGTAACCGGCGGACGGACTGGTCGCGCCGTCTGGTGCGTGAGTCGACTCTCACGGTCAACGACCTGATCTGGCCGATCTTTCTCGTCGATGGTACCAGGATCCGTCAGCCCGTCGCCTCGATGCCCGGCGTCGAGCGCGTTTCCGTCGACCTCGTCGCCGCGGAAGCCGAACGGGCCGCCGCACTCGGCATTCCGGCGCTGGCGCTCTTCCCCTTCACCGATCCGGCGCGCAAGGACGACACCGGCTCGGAGGCGCTCAATCCCGACAACCTCGTCTGCGCCGCCTGCCGCGCTATCAAGAAAGCGGTGCCGGAAATCGGCATCGTCGTCGACGTCGCGCTCGATCCCTATACCAGCCACGGCCATGACGGACTACTTGTCGAGGGCGAAATCATCAACGACGCGACGGTCGAGCAGCTCGTTGTCCAGGCGCTCATCCAGGCCGAGGCCGGCGCCGACGTGATCGCCCCCTCCGACATGATGGACGGCCGGGTCGGCGCCATCCGCCACGGGCTCGATGCCAAGGGCTTCGCCAACGTTCAGATCATGGCCTATTCGGCGAAATACGCCTCGGCCTTCTACGGCCCCTTCCGAGACGCCATCGGCACCGCCAAGGCGCTGCAGGGCGACAAGCGCACCTATCAGATGGATCCCGGCAACACCAACGAGGCACTGCGCGAGGCCGAGCTCGACATCGCCGAGGGCGCCGACATGATCATGGTCAAGCCGGGACTGCCCTATCTCGATATCCTCTGGCGGCTGAAGGAGACCTTCGGCATGCCGACCTTCGCCTACCAGGTCTCGGGCGAATTCGCGATGATCCAGGCGGCGAGCCGGAACGGCTGGCTCGACGGCGAGCGGGCGATGCTGGAAAGCTTGCTCGCCTTCAAGCGCGCCGGTGCCGACGGCATCCTCACCTATTTCGCGCCAATGGTGGCGGAGAAGCTCAAGGCCGATGCCGGCATCTAGCAGGCGGACCGGACGATCCGGCCATGACCACCCCGACCATCGATGACATCCGCGACGCCGCGCTCCTCATCGATGGCGTCCTGCTGCGCACGCCTTTCCTGCCGGCCCCGCGCCTGTCGGCGCTGACCGGCGCGCAGGTCTTCGTCAAATACGAGAACCTGCAGGCGACCTCCTCGTTCAAGGAACGCGGCGCCCTGGTGAAGCTCCTGTCGCTGAGCGAGGTTGAGCGTGCCAGGGGCGTCATCGCCATGTCCGCCGGCAACCACGCCCAGGCCGTCGCCTATCACGCCCAGCGCCTGCGCATCCCGGCAACCATCGTCATGCCCCGGCCGACACCCTTCGTGAAGGTCGCCGCAACCCGCAGCTTCGGCGCTACGGTGGTGCTCGAAGGCGAGACGCTGGTCGAGGCGCAGGCGACCATGGAGGCGCTCCTTGCCGACACGGGCGCGACACTGGTCCATCCCTATGACGACCCGCATGTCATCCGCGGCCAGGGGACGATCGGCCTCGAGATTCTCGACGAACAGCCAGACCTTGACGCGGTCGTCGTGCCGGTCGGCGGCGGCGGCCTGATCGCCGGCATCGCCATTGCCGTCAAGGCGCTGAAGCCCGGCATCGAAATCGTCGGCGTTGAGACCGAGCTCTATCCGGCCATGTGGGCCGCCCGCCACGGCGTGCCGCCGCAATGCGGCGGCGAGTCGCTCGCCGAGGGCATCGCGGTCAAGAATGTTGGCAAGCTGACCTCGGCAATCGCCGAGCGTCTCGTCGATGACGTCGTCCTCGTCAGCGAAAGCAAGATAGAGCAGGCGGTCGCCGCCTATCTCAGCCTGCAGAAGACCATGGCGGAGGGTGCCGGAGCCGTGCCCCTGGCGGCGCTCCTGTCCGACCGCACCCGTTTCAGGGGCAGGCGCGTGGGCCTGATCCTCGCCGGCGGCAATATCGACCCGCGGATCGCTTCCTCGATCATGGTGCGCGAACTGGCCCGAGAAGAACGCGTCGTCGCCGTGCGGCTGACTATCTCCGATCGTCCCGGCACGCTTGCCGATGTCGCCGCGACGATTGGCGCGCACGGCGGCAACATCATGGAAGTGCTCCACCATCGCACCATGCTGAACGTGCCGCCGAAAGGCGCCAGCATCGACGTCACCATGGAGACCCATGGACCGGCGCATGCCGCGGAGATCGTCGATGCGCTTGTCGCCAAGGGGTACCGCTGTGACAGGCTGGACGCACCGCAACGCGGCGAATGACGACCCGGCTTGTGCGCTGGCCCCGTGACGCCCATTCTAGGAGCGCGCGACCGGCTGTGGCCGGCGGGCGGTGGCAGGGAGGCCAACCATGAGCGACCGCGACCCATCGGCGAGCCGGCACGATCGCTTCGTCTACGATCCGGACCGCGAACCTGAGCTCTTCGACGGGATCCTGTCGAAGCGCATCATCGCCTTCATCATCGACGCCATCGCGATCGGGCTGCTGATGATCCCGGCGGGCATGATCGTTCTGGTCTTCGGGCTGCTGACCTTCGGTCTCGCCTGGCTGCTTTTTCCCGCCCTCTTCGCCCTGGTGGCGCTCGGCTATGTGGCGCTGACCCTGGGCGGGCCAAAATCGGCGACCGTCGGCATGCAGGTCGTCAGCATCGAGATGCGTACATGGAACGGCGCGATCGCCTTTCCCCTGCTCGCGGTGATGCACGCCCTGATCTTCTGGTTCTCGATCGGGCTGTTGACGCCACTGATCCTGATCGTCGGCCTTTTCACCGTCCGCCGGCAGCTCCTTCACGACCTTCTGCTCGGCACTGTCGTGGTCAATTCCGCCCCCTTGGCCGCCAGGGGAAAATAATCCTCTGAAGTCGGCCACCTTGGCAAAAGTCCTCGCTTGAGCGGCGGCGGCCCTCGGGCATGATGCGCCTTCGGAGAGAGGCAAGATGGCGGCGTCCGACCTTCTGATGTGGCTGACCTTCGCGGCGATCGCTGCGATGATCGTCGCCTATGCGCTCGAGCGGCAGCCGGTCGAGGTTATCGCCGTGGCCTCGCTCGTTGGCTGGCTGGTGCTGTTCTGGCTCGTACCGATGGTGTTCGGCATTGACAGCCCGCTCGGACCGGACGGCCTGCTGTCCGGCTTTTCCAACCAGGCCCTCGTCACCGTGCTGTCGCTGCTCGTGGTCGGCCAGGGGCTGTTCCACACGGACGCGCTCGAGCGGCCAACGGCCTATATCGTCAGGCGCAGCGGCCGCAAGGGCATGCTTGCCATCGTCGGCACCCTCTTTGTCGCGGCCGTGGCGAGCGCGGTCGTCAACGACACTCCGGTGGTCGTCATGTTCCTGCCGATCGTCAGCGTGCTAGCCTCCAGCCGGGGCGTCGCCGCATCGAAGGTGCTGATGCCCCTCTCCTTCGCCGCCCTGCTCGGCGGCACGACGACGCTGATCGGCACATCCACTAATCTGCTCGCGGTCGGCGTCGCCCAGAAGCTGACCGGCATGCAGGTCGGCTTCTTCGATTTCACCGTGCCCGCCGGGCTGATGGCGATCGTCGGCTTCCTCTATGTCGCCTTCGTCCTGCCGCGCATTCTCAAGGCGCGCGGCGGCATGGCGGACCAGATCACCGAAGGACGCGGCAAGCAGTTCATCGCCCAGATCGACGTCACCTACGGCCATGCGCTGGTCGGCGCTTCCGCCGTGTCGGGCATGTTCCCGATGCTGAAGGACATGACCGTGCGCGTCGTCCAGCGCGGCGAGCATCCCTTCCTGCCCCCCTTCGAGGATTTGACGCTGCGCGCCGGCGACACGGTCATCGTCGCCGCTACCCGCTCGGCCCTAACCAAGGCGCTGTCCGACGGTGCCGCGGCACCACGCGACGCATCCGAGGGCGACGGCAAATCCGGCCAGCCGAACATGCCGACCAAGGACGTCACTCTCGCCGAGGCGGTCGTCGCGCCCGGCTCGCGCCTGATCGGGCGCACGATCGAGCAGGCCGCGATCCATCGCGAGACGGACACCGTCGTCCTCGGCGTCGAGCGGCGCAGCCGCATGCCGCGCATGGGGCTGAGCGACATCCGCCTCGAGGCCGGCGACGTACTGCTGATCGGCGGAACCCACGAGGCGGTCGAGGGCCTGCGCGCCAATCGCGACCTCCTGCTGCTCGAATGGTCCGCCACCGAGGTGCCGCAGCGCCGCTATGCCCGCCGGGCGCTGGCGATCTTCGCGGCCTTCGTCGTCTATGCGGCAAGCGGCATCGGACCGGTCGTCATCGGCGCCCTCGCCGCCGCGCTGGCGGTGATTCTCGCCGGCTGCCTCAACATCCGGCAGGCCTCCGCGCCTTCGACCGGCGCATCTTCCTCATGATCGGCTCATCCCTCGCCGCGGCCTCCGCCCTCGAGGCGACCGGTGGCGCGCGTTCATCGCCGATGCCGCGATCGCGGCGGTCGCCGGCCATCCGGCAGGGGGCGTGCTGTCCGTGCTGTTCCTGGTCGTCGCCCTCATGACCAACATCCTCAGCAACAACGCCACAGCCGTCCTGTTCACCCCCATCGCCCTCAACCTTGCGCAGCGAGACTCGGTGCCAGGCCGATGCCCTTCTTGTCGCGGTGATGCTCGCCGCGAGCTGCGCCTTCGCCTCGCCAGTCGGCTACCAGACCAACATGCTGGTCATGGGGCCTGGCCACTACCGTTTCCGCGACTATCTCGTCGGCGGCCTGCCCCTGGTGATTCTGATGTGGGTGGTCTATTCGGTGGTCGTGCCTTGGTATTATGGTCTGTGGTAGCGAAGCGACATCCGCGACGCTTTCCCTGGCATGACCCATCAGCCGACCGAGACACCGCAATTCTATCTGACGGCGCCCGCGCCCTGCCCGTATCTGCCGGGCCGGGCGGAGCGTAAGGTTTTCACCCATCTCGTCGGCGAGCGCGCGGCGGCGCTGAACGACATGCTCACCCAGGGCGGCTTCCGCCGCAGCCAGAACATCGCCTATCGGCCGGCCTGCGAGGGCTGCCGCGCCTGCGTCTCGGTGCGCTGCGTCGTCGACGGCTTCGTCATGACGCGGAGCTTCTCGCGCGATCCTCAAGCAGAACCGCGACCTCGTCGGCGCCGCCAATGCCGCCAGCCCCTCCTCCGACCAGTATTCGCTGTTCCGCCACTATCTTGACCGCCGCCACGCGGAGGGCGGCATGGCCGACATGTCGGTGCTCGACTACGCCATGATGGTGGGCAATTCCCATGTCGATACCCGCGTCTTCGAATACCGCTTCCGCGGGCCGGACACGGCCATCAACGGCCGCGGCGAGGGTCCGCTGATCGCCACCGCGCTGACCGACGTGCTCGCCGACGGCCTGTCGATGGTCTACTCGTTCTTCGACCCGGACTATGCCGACCGCAGCCTCGGCACCTTCATGATCCTCGACCACATCGCCCGGGCCCGCAGCATGGGCCTGCCCTACGTCTATCTCGGCTACTGGGTCGAGGGCTCGCGCAAGATGGACTACAAGCGCCGCTTCCGGCCGCAGGAGCATCTCGGTCCCCGCGGCTGGACTGCGGGTCGACTGAACCCTTGCCGGCACGATCGGGCCGTGGAAAGCGGCACATCTGCGCCTCACGCGCTCCGGGACACCGAGTCCAATCGCGTCGCGTCGGCTGATACAGCTTCCTTGATCATGTCGAATCTACGAGTTTAACTGCCTACCTCAAATATTTAATTGCAAGATTACAGTCCATTGAATTGTAAAAACGACGCGCCATATAAGAATTTGGTGCGGATCGCTGCGTCGATTTCTGAAAGAAATCCTATGACCGATGCAAAATTCTCGAATTCCGAGAACTCCTCAGAAGTCCGACGCAACCGCCAAGATGGCCCCGGCAGAGAATCAGGCCCCGGTTCGATCCGACAAGTCCCCCGCCGAAGGCACGCCTCCAACCACGTCGTAGCGCGCCTCCGGAGAGGGCGCAGGGCTCTCGCCGCTGACCGCATGATGGCAATCGGAGAAGTCGCATGAACCTCACCTTCCCCAATCCCAGTCGCTCCTACGATGCTCAGGGGCGCCGCATTCGCTTCTGGGGGCACGACAGCACGATCGAAGTGCCCTTCTTCCTGGAGGAGAGCGCCATCTTCAAGCTCTTCCCCAAGACCCAGAACAGCGAAGCGCAGATTCTGGCCGCGTTCGACGCTGCACGGGACCGGATTTGCGAAACGGCCCAACGCGTCTACATGCCCCACCAGCGGCGGTCCTTCTACGTCCTTGGTGGAGCGGATTTCTCCTAGCCCTGCCGCAATCGCCCCGGGGCCGTCACCTTTGGACAGTTCCATGACCGTCAGAACAACACGGAAGAACGTGACCTTCTCGAAGCCTTTCGTGCTGCGGGCGGTGGATCACATTCTGCCACCCGGCACCTATATGATCGAAACCGACGAAGAGCTGATCGGCAACCAGTCGACCGCGGGCTATCGCCGCCTCGCCACCATGATTCACGTCCGCGATGCCAGCCGGACCCAGGTGTTCCAGATCGATCCGACCGAGCTCGACGCCGATATGATGCGAGACGCCGAACTGACCGTTCTCAGGTCCACGGACGACTGAAGGCGCGCACATTCAGCATCGGTTTACGCCTCCGGAAAATGTGACCGGCCGCGATCCGCAATGTGCGGTAGCATCGCTCAATACAGGTCCCGGCTCGCCGAGACCGACCGACAAGACGCCGACCCCATGGCGAGCCCCGGCCGCGTTGCCCGCGATCCAAGGAGGAATGCGCCATGGTCAATTCCAACGTCATCGTCGGTCCCGACGCCGCGCCCCTACCAGCCATCCGCAGAATCGGCCCACGCGATCTCAGGGAAGCACTTGCACTCGGCTTCGCCGATTTCGCCGCGATGCCGACCCATGTCGTCTTCATCGGCCTGTTCTATCCCCTGGTCGCGCTGATCGCCGGCCGGCTGGTTTACGGCTACGACGTCCTGCCGCTGCTCTTCCCCGTCGCCGCCGGCTGCGCCCTCCTCGGGCCCTTTGCCGCAATCGGCCTCTACGAGTTGAGCCGCCGGCGCGAACGCGGCCTCGACACCTCCTGGAAGCACGCCTTCGACGTGCTGCATTCGCCCTCCTTCGGCGCGATCGCGGCGCTCGGCCTTCTGCTGATGGTCATCTTCCTGGTCTGGCTGGGCGTTGCCAAGGCCGTCTATATCTCCCACTTCGGCTATGCGCCGGCCGCCTCGATCCCGGGCTTCCTGCACGACGTCCTGTCGACACCGGCAGGCTGGGCGATGATCGTGGCCGGCAACAGCGCTGGGTTCCTCTTCGCCATCCTCGTCCTGTCGATCAGCGTCGTCTCCTTCCCCCTGCTCCTCGACCGCGAAGTTGGCGCCGCGGCAGCGCTTCTGACCTCGGTCCGCGCGGTCATCCACAACCCGCTGACCATGTCGCTGTGGGGCCTGATCGTGGCGTTGTCGCTGCTGATCGGCGCGCTACCGGCTTTCTTCGGTCTCGCGATCGTCGTGCCGGTCCTCGGCCACGCGACCTGGCACCTCTATCGGCGCGTGGTAGCTGACTAGAGTTGCGCCGACCGGCAGCACCGGTGACGTCCGCCACTGGCAAAGACCGCCGGCAGGCGTAACCTGCCGCGTGGGGCTTCGTTGTGGCGCGCCCACACCACGAGCAGGGGGCTGGGGAGTCACGGAGATTGCCATGCCGACAACACGAACGCAGACCCGACTTTCCGTCCTCGCCGCTTTCATCGGCACTGCCCTTATCGCAGCCCCGCAAGCGGCAATCGCCGCTCCCATCGACGCCTGCAAGCTCGTCGATCTGCCGGCCGCCCGCAAAGTTCTGGGAACAACGCTTTCGACGAAACCGGTGAACGTCAGCGCCTCCGGCACGGACACGAGCATGTGCAACTACACTGACGGCACGATGCATGGCGGCTTCATGCTGCTCGCCGCGCCATTGAAGGTCGACAATCTCGCCGACGAGGTCGCGTCTCAGGAAAAGAGCATTGCCGAAGACAGTGCCCCGCCCGGCGTGAAGATGCCCAAGCCGACGATCAGCAATGTCAGCGGCCTGGGCGATGCGGCCTTTCTGGTGACGATCGGCGATTCCCTGCAAATCCACGCCTTTGCCAAGAACGCGGTCATCGTCGTCAGCCGCAATGTGAAGGCGACCCCCAAAGAAATCGCCAAGTCGGAGAAAGTCGCGCGGCTCGCCATGACGAACCTGCCTTAGCCCGGTTGTCCGCCGCAAGACGAGACGCTAGGAGACGTCACGCAACGCGCCCTGGAGCGCGTTGCCGCGGCGGATGACGGAAAGGCGATGACGATCCTGATCACCGGCAGCGCCGGCCACCTCGGCGAGGCCCTGATGCGCACCCTTCGCCAGGCCGGCCGCCCGGCGCGCGGCATCGACATCAAGCCCTCGCCCTATACTGACCATGTAGGCTCGATCGCCGACCGGGCGTTCGTCGGCCAGGGCAATGGACGGCGTCCGTGCCGTCATCCACGCCGCGACTCTGCACAAGCCCCATGTCGGCACCCATTCACGCCAGGATTTTCTCGACACCAATGTCACCGGCACACTGGTCCTTCTGGAGGCGGTGAAGGCCGCCGACGTCCACGCTTTCGTCTTCACCAGCACCACCAGCACTTTCGGCTCGGCGATGCGCCCCGGCCCGGGAGAACCGGCGGCCTGGGTAACGGAAGATGTGGTCCCGGTGGCACGCAACATCTACGGCGTCACCAAGCTCGCCGCCGAAGGCCTCTGCGAGCTCTTCGCCCGCAGCGACCGGCTGCCCGTGATCGTGCTGAGAACCTCACGCTTCTTTCCCGAAGACGATGACGACGCCGGAGTGCGTGATCGCTTTGCCACCGCCAACGCGCAGGCCAACGAGCTGCTCTATCGCCGGGCCGATATCGCCGACATCGTCGAGGCGCACCTGCTGGCGCTCGACAAGGCGACGAGCATCGGCTTTGGCCGCTACATCATCTCGGCGACGACGCCCTTTTCGCGCGACGATCTCGACGCGCTGCACGTGGACGCGCCGGCCGTCGTCGCGCGGCACTTCCCCGACTTCGCCACGCTCTACGAGGCCAGGGGCTGGCGGATGTTTCCGACGATCGACCGGGTCTATGTCAACGAGGCGGCCCGTCAGGCGCTCGGCTGGCGGCCGCGCTACGATTTCGCCTACGTGCTCGATTGTCTGCGCGAGGCAAAGGACTTCCGCAGCCCGCTCGCCCGCGCCATCGGCAGCAAGGGCTACCACGATACGACCTTCGCGGACGGTCCCTATCCGGTTACGTGAGACCTCGAGGTCTCGCTCAGCGATTGGCGAAGGCCAGCCTGGCGCCGAGCACGACGAAGGCGGCGGCGAAGCTGCGCCGCATCCAGGCGAGCACGCGTGGCCGCGAGATGATGTGGTCGCGCACGGCGGCGGCGAACAGGCCGTAACCGACGAAGACGACGAAGGTCATCGCCATGAACACGGCGCTCAATTCCAGCATGCGGGCGACCGGATGGGGATCGCCGGCGCTGACGAATTGCGGCAGGAAGGCCATGAAGAAGATGGACAGCTTCGGATTGAGAAAGTTGATCAGGATGGCGGTGACGATCACCTGCAGCGCCGAGCGGCGCCCGACCTGTTGTTCGATCTTGAGTGCGCCATGCTCGCGCAGCGTGTTCCACGCCATGTAGAGCAGGAAGGCGACGCCAAGGAATTTGAAAACCTGGAAGGCGACGGCGCTGGCATGGAGCAGCGCCGCCAGCCCAAGAATCGCCGCCGCCATATGCGGCACGATGCCGAGCGTACAGCCGAGCGCCGCGATGACGCTCGCCCGCGAGCCCCGCGACAGCCCGGCACCCAGCGTATAGAGCACGCCGGTCCCCGGCGAGACGACAACGATGAAAGACGTGATCAGAAAGGCGAGGGTCACGGGGCAACGCTCCCTGTCGAGGGGTCCAGCGGAGCCACAGGATGTCCGGAGACGTTCGCACGGGCAAGCCCGGGAGCGGATTGCCTCAAACCGGCTCCGAGCCGCTGAAGAGCTGCCAGAGCCATATGTCGTCGCGCTTTTCCAGGATGCCGGTCAGCCGGTAGGGGCGTTCCTCGTCCTCGGTCGAGATGCGATAGGTGCCCTCGGCGGTGAACCAGGCGATGTTGCCGAGCGCCGAGACGCGGCGTTCGGGGAAGCTGAAATTGACCCGGAACGGCTTGGCGTAAAGGGCGAAGAGATGCTCGCGGATCGCCCGCTTGCCGATCGCCACGTCGGTGTCCTCCGATCCAATCAACGCCACGTCCGGATCGTCGGTGAAACAGGCGAGCGAGGCCTTCAGCCGTCCGTTGGCGATGTGGTCGAAGAGCGTGTCGGCCGCCTTGTAGATTTCCCAACGGACCTCGGCCAGGGCATGCATAGGACGCGCCCTACCCGAAGGTTCCGTGCCTCGGGAAACCGGTCGGCGGCAGACGGCCGGCCTGGGCGCGATTGCCCAGCCAGTCCTTCAGTTCGGTGAGCGAGCGGTTGTAGCTGCGGCCGGAAGAATCCTGCCAGGTCAGGCCCTCGGCACCGACGAAGACGCGGACATCGGCAACGCCACCATCCTTGTATCGCTGCAGGCGAACGCCCTTTCCGCGCGACATTTCAGGGACTTCCGAGAGGGCGAAGAGAAGCAGCTTGCGGTTCTGCCCGAGGATCGCGACATGGTCGCCGGCGGCCGGCACGCAGAGCTTCATTTCGGCCTTGCCCGAACGCTCATCACCTGCTTGCCCTTGCGGGTATTGGCGGCGACCTCGGATTCCTGCACGATGAAGCCGTAGCCCCTCGGTCGAAACGACCAGCCGCTTGCGCTCGGGCTCATGGACGAACACGGTGACGATGTCCTCGGCCGCGTCCATGTCGACCATCAGCCGCACCGGCTCGCCATGGCCACGCCCGCCCGGCAGCTTGTCCGCCGCCAGCGTATAGAAGCGCCCACCGGTCGAGGCGACCATGATCCTGTCGGTGGTCTGGCACTCGATCGCGGCACGCAGGGAATCGTCGGTCTTGAAGGCGAGCCCGCTGGTATCGATGCCATGGCCACGCATGCTGCGGATCCAGCCCTTCTGCGAGACGATGACGGTGACCGGCTCGCGCTCCACCGTCGCCTCGAGCAGCGCTTCTTCGAGATCGGCCGCCGGCGCGTCGGCGAATGTCGTGCGGCGCTTGCCGAGAGCGGTCTCGGGACCGAAGGTCTTGCGCACTTCACGGATCTGCTCGCCGACCCGCGTCCACTGCTTGTCCTCGGATTTGAGGAGATCGGAAAGCGCCTTGCCTTCCTTTGTCAGCGTCGCGTGCTCGCCGCGGATCTCCACTTCCTCGAGCTTGCGCAGGCTACGCAGGCGCATGTTGAGGATCGCCTCGGCCTGGACGTCCGTGAGCTTGAACCGCTTCATCAGGACCGGCTTCGGCTCGTCCTCGCTGCGGATGATCGCAATCACCTCGTCGAGGTTAAGATAGGCGATAAGATAGCCGTCGAGGACTTCCAGCCGATGCTCGATCTGCGACAGGCGATGCTGGGACCGGCGGACAAGCACTTCGCGACGATGGGCGAGCCACTCGTTCAGGACCTCGCCAAGACCCATCACCTTCGGAACGATCCCCTTCGACAACACGTTCATGTTGAGCGGGATTCGGGTCTCGAGATCCGTCAGCTTGAAGAGCGATTCCATCAGCAGCGCCGGATCGACCGTGCGGCTGCGCGGCTCCAGGACGACGCGGATGTCCTCGGCGGATTCATCGCGGATATCGGCCAGAAGCGGCAGGCGCTTGGCGTCCATCAACTCGGCGATCTTCTCGATCAGCCTCGCCTTCTGCACCTGATAGGGAATCTCGGTGACGACGACGACATAGGTGCCGCGGCCCTGGTCTTCCTGGTGCCAGATGGCCCGGACGCGGAAGCTGCCGCGGCCCGTCCGGTAGGTCTCGACAATGGTCTCGCGCGGCTCGACGATGACGCCGCCGGTCGGCAGATCCGGCCCCGGCACGAACTCGACCAGCTTCTCGATCCGCGCATTGGGATGCTTGATCAGGTGCAGCGCCGCGTCGCAGAGTTCAGCCGCATTGTGCGGCGGAATATTGGTCGCCATGCCGACCGCGATGCCCGAGGCGCCGTTCGCCAGAAGATTCGGGAAGGCGCCGGGCAGGACTACCGGCTCCATCTCGCTGTTGTCATAGGTCGGGCGGAAGTCGACGGCGTTCTCGTCGATGCCATCGAGCAGCAGGCGCGCCACCTCGGTCATCCGCGCCTCGGTGTAGCGCATGGCCGCCGGGTTATCGCCGTCGATATTGCCAAAATTCCCCTGCCCTTCGATCAGGGGGTAGCGGACGGCGAAATCCTGAGCGAGGCGCACCAGCGCGTCATAGACCGCCTGGTCGCCATGCGGGTGGAACTTGCCGATGACGTCGCCGACGACGCGGGCAGATTTCTTGAAGCCGGAGCCGGGGTCGAGGCGAAGCTGGCGCATGGCGAAGAGCAGCCGCCGATGCACGGGCTTCAGCCCGTCGCGCACATCCGGCAGCGCGCGGTGCATGATCGTGGAGAGCGCGTAGGCGAGATAGCGCGTTTCCAGCGCCTCGCGCAGATCGACGCTCTCCATGCCTCCGGGAATCAGTTCCTGCCCCATAGGAGTGGATTAGGCCCCGGAAGCCTTGGATTCAAGCGCCGTTGCCGGCGAGGCACCGGCCGCGACGAGCACCGGGCGCGGGCTGCAGATGAGATCGAAGAAGTCGTGCCCCTCGCCGGTCTCGCTCGCCATCATGTAGTGGAGATGCTTGCGGAAGAGATTGCCGCGCAGGCCCTTCAGTGTCTCCGGCTTGAGCATGACGCGCAGATCGATCTCGCGATAATCCATCATCGGATCGCGGAAGCCGGTCGGGTCGAGGTCGAAATCGCGCACCGGATCGAAAGCCTTCGCCGACATCGGGTCCTTGCGGATGTGATAGTTGACCCAGGTGAGCGCGCGCGAGGACAGTGCCTGGCGCAGCGAGGCGAGGTAGCGCTCGGTCGGCCCGAACCAGCCCGGCACCGAAGGCGCCACGCCGAAGGTAACGAAGGTGAGATGCCGGCCGCTGCTGGCGAAATCCGGATCGCGCTCGAGCATCGCGCCAATGAGGTTCAGGCAGACATAGCCACCGGTCGACAGGGCGAAGAGGACGACCTCGTCATAGCTCTCGTCGGCCAAGACCTCGAGCACGTGGTCGGTGAACAGGTCGAAGCGCGACACGATCCGCGGATCGTCGGCGCCCTGCATGCGCTGATAGGACCAGAAGTCGAGCAGGAACCAGGCGAAGATGCGCCGGTCGAACTTGCGCGTCAGCCAGTAATAGCCGGCCGACAGGCCGCCGCCGAAAATGAGGCCGGCGAGCGCCCACACCCAGCCATGGCCGGCTCCGACCGCGAGCCCGATCAGCGGCAGGGCGATCATGATCGCTATGTTGAGGAACAGGACGACGAAGGGATAGAGCGCCAGGATGTACTGGCCGCGCCCGTACCAGCGCGATTTGCGGAAGATGCCCTTCTTCACCATGGTGGCGAAGACCGACAGGCCGGAAGAAATCCGCCCGAGCGCCGCCACGTTGCGTCGCCTCGGAATGAGATCCTGCCATTCGAGGAAATCGACGACGGTCTCGACCGGTCCGTTACCGTCGTCGAGCCGCGTGCGCCAGCGGCGCAGCCACGGCTTGCCCTCCGGCGGTGGCTCGACATCGCTCGTCTCGCCCGTGACGCCGGTGCGCGCAATGTGCTTGGCGAACTCGCCGCGATAGACCTGATAGAGGAAGCGGTGGCCGCGCGGGTCGAGCCCGCCGACATAGAGCGCCGCCCGCCGTCGGATGCGCGGCGCGTCCTCGCTGGTCAGGGTCTGGCCGCCATCGGCATTCATCGCGTGGCTATTGCTGGTTCCCTGGCGCGCGCAATGAGGGCGATGAGCCCGGCTCGCGCGTCCGGCGCGGTGATGCCGCGCGGCTCGTAGACATGGCGGGAGAGGAAATAGCCGGTGAGATGGAAGGCATCAAGCAGGTCGGCCGCCGGTGGCGCCGCCGCGCTTGCCGGCTGGAGAAGAAAATCCGGAAGTTTCAATAGCTTGTCATGATATGCCGCACCCGCCGATTGACTGACCGCGCGGCCGGATTTGGGCGACACATAGACCAGATCGGCGGTCCCGCCGGTGGCGGCGCAGGACGAGAGGTCGAGACCGACGCCGAGCTCGTCGAGGATCTTCACCTCGAAGCGAACGACCAGCGACCCGGCCATCAGCGGCTCGTCGAGCCAGTCGACAATCGCCGACAGCGCGTCATAGAGCTGGGGATGCGGATCGCGTTCGGGGATGAGCCGCAGGAGCCCCGCCAGCGCCTGCACCCCGTAGAGCCCGGCCCGGCCTTCGATCAGCCGAGCCGCCCTCAGCGTCACCGGCTCGACCGTGAGATTGCCGAGGTGCTCGTCGAGCCGCGCCCGCCAGGTGGCGGTGACCGAATTACCCGGCTGCAGCACCGGCTGCCAGCGCCGCGAGCGCCCGCCGCGCACCAATCCCATGTGGCGGCCATGCGCGGGCGTCATCAACTCGACGATCAGGCTCGTCTCGCCATGCCGCCGGGTGCCGAGAATGATGCCTTCATCCGACCATTGCATGTCACGGTGATATCATGAATCGTCGGCCAGCGAATGCCGGTCGGACGGCGCGGAGCCGGTGTGCCAGCCGATCGATCGAAAGACCTGCGCGAACCGAGAGTGCCCGCCATGCCCAACATCTTCGACGACCTCCCCGCCGCCTCCGATGACGAAAAGATGGCGGATATCCTGAAACGGCCAGGAGCGCGGATCGAGCGGATCGTGTCGACCGGCCAGTCATCGCCGCCGGGCTTCTGGTACGACCAGGCCCATGACGAGTGGGTGATCCTGCTCACCGGCAATGCGGGACTGGAGATCGAGGACGAAGGCGAGGAAACGCTCTCGCCCGGCGACTACGCCTTCCTGCCGGCGCATACGCGCCACCGGGTCAACTGGACCGACGCTGACGGCCCGACCGTCTGGCTGGCGGTACATGTCGGCGAAGAGTCATAGCGGAACGCTGGCGGCCCGAGCGGGCGGCGCATCACACACTATCGCTTCTCTCCAATGTGGAGGGCGGGCTTGCCCTGCCCCGCTGACGGTGGCACGGCGACGCCCTTCTTCTTCTTGTTCTTGTCCGCCTTCGGTTTGCGCTTTTCCTTGCTCGAGCGCATCTGTCCCTTGGCCATGACGCTTTCCTTCTTTGAAGCGAGCCGTTCTGCCGCCGGGCAAGTGTAGACCCGCTGATCGATATTGGGAACGGGAACCACCAGCGGTCCCCGATACGATCACGAGCTGCTTGACGGATTATATAACACGTTATATAATTTCACATCGAGATAGATGGATTGGACTGATCATGGCCGAGGATATCGTTCGAGCTTTGGGTTATCTGATGCTGGGCACACGGCTGAAACGCATCGGCGAACGGCTGCAAGGCGACGCGACACGCATCGCACAGGCACGCGGTGCGGTCGTCCAGTCCTGGCAATATGGATTCCTCGGCGCGCTCGACCGCCTGGGGCCGCTCACCATCGGCGAGTTGGCGGAGGCGGTTGGCATCACCCAACCCGGCGCGACACGCAGTATCGCGCAGCTCGTCAAGCTTGGCCTGGTCAGCGCGCGCCGGCCGCGCGACGACCAGCGAAGACGGATTATTTCGCTCACCGCGAAGGGCCGTCGGCAGGTGGAATTCGGGAAACGCGAGATCTGGCCCGACGTTGAAGCGGCGGTCGCCGATCTCTGCGAGCCATTGTCGGGCCCGCTGCTCGACCAGCTCGCGGCGATCGAGGACGGGCTCTCCGAGCGCCCGCTTGATCGGCGCATCAAGACCAAGTGAGGGAGGAACCGATGGCGCACGTTCTGGACCGGCCGGCATGGAGCGCACTCACCTCCCAACACGCGACGCTGGCCGAAGGCGGCCCCCTCGCCCGGCGCTATCAGCCAACCATCATTCCTTTCGCCGCGGCGCGCGATGACAGCGCGGAGAGCCTCGCGGCGCTCGCCGCCCTCCCCCGTCCCGGCGAGGAGATGCTGCTCGTCTGCGCCGATCCGATCGCCTTGCCACCGGGATTTGCGGTCACCCACCGTTCGCAGGTCGTCCAGATGGTCCTGACCAAGGCGCCGGCACCGGTGTCGGATCCGCGCATCGAGAAACTGACAGCAGCCGACGCGGAAGAGATGCTGGCGCTGGCGACCCTGACCAAGCCCGGCCCGTTCACGCTCCGCGCGCAAGCGCTCGGCGAATTCGTCGGCGTCAGGATCGACGGGCGGATCGCGGCAATGGCCGGCACGCGCATGATGCAGGAAGGCTTCGCCGAGGTCAGCGGTGTCTGTGTCCACCCGGATTTCCAGAGGCGCGGGCTCGGGCGCCTGCTCTCGGCGTTCATGACCCACCGCTTTCTCGACCGCGGCGACACGCCTTACCTCCACGCCTACACGACCAACGCCGCCGCGATCGGGCTCTACCGCTCGATCGGGTTCGAGGAGCGGGCGATCCTGAACGTAGCAATGGTGCAAAGGGACCAGATGGCGTTCCACCGACATCACGTCGTGGCGTCCTAATCAGAGGAAACAGCGATGACCGACATCACCAGCAGGCATCCAATCGCCGGTTCCAACAACCTGCCCATCCCAGCAGCCGTCCAAGCGGCGACGTCTTCCCTGCCGTCGAGCACGCTCGCACCAATTCTGCGGATGGCTTCGGCAGTGCGCCGCTGGTGGGTCACGCGGACGGCTGCCCAGGCCCTTGCTGGTCTCGACGACGCCACGCTCCGCGATCTCGCTATCGTCCGCAGCGACGCCACGCGGACGGCTCGTGACGGCCGTCGTTGAGGGGTACGCCTATCGCCGCCGCCTCTTTCCCGCATCGCCGCCCGGTTTGCCGCCGGCGGAGCGCGGCTTGACCTGAGCTGGCACCGGCACGCCGGCGCCGGCAACGCGATTGTTGCACGACCTCGGAATCACTCGCAGCGACCTGGAGCCTGTCGCCCGCAATGACCGTGGCGCCCTACGGCCTCGCCGCTGGGAGGACACCCGCATAGACAGGGAGATACGACGGCGATTCCGGCACAGTTGGCGGAAAGCCAAGGGAGTCGTCACGGAATCCCCTGCAATCGCGCGCAAGCCGTTAATCTATTGGGCATAGCTGTCGGATGCATGTCCCGACAGCGCAGCGCGGGCACGAGCCCCGCGCCCGAGGTGCCCCAATGCCGACCCCCTCGCCGCAGCGCGTAGATCCGATCCGAGACGTCGCCGCCCGTGACAGGATGGATACCTATCTGACGCAGATGGAAGGCCGCTATCGCGGTCTCCTCGAGGCCGCGCCGGACGCCATGGTCGTGGTCAACGAGGAGGGCGAGATCGTTCTCCTCAACCTGCAGGCGGAGAAGCAGTTTGGCTATCGCCGCGACGAACTGCTCGGACAAAAGGTCACCAACATCATTCCGATCGGTTTCGCAGAGCGGCTGATCGCGGACAGCACGCGGACGGCGGCCGAGGCGTTGGCGCAGCAGATCGGCACCGGGATCGAACTCACGGCGCTGCGCAAGGACGGCAGCGAGTTTCCGATAGAACTGATGCTGAGCCCTCTGGCAGGCGACGACGGCATCCTTGTGACGGCAGCGATCCGCGATATCAGCCTCCGGAAGGAGGCCGAGGAACATCTGGCGCAGATGGAGGGCCGCTACCGCGGTCTCCTCGAAGCGGCTCCGGACGCCATGGTCGTGGTCGACGAGGAGGGCGAGATCGTCATCCTAAATCTTCAAGCCGAGAAGCAGTTCGGCTATCGCCGCGACGAACTGCTCGGACAGAAGGTCACCAACATCATTCCCGTCGGTTTCGCCGAGCGGCTGATCGCGGACAGCACGCGGACGGCGGCCGAGGCGCTGGCGCAGCAGATCGGCACAGGCATCGAGTTGACGGCGCTGCGCAAGGACGGCAGCGAGTTTCCGATAGAACTGATGCTGAGCCCACTTGAAAGCGGTGACGAAATCCTGGTAACCGCCGCGATCCGCAATATCAGCGTGCGCAAGGAGGCCGAAGCCGCCGCCTTGACGATGACCTTGCAAATGGCCCACTCGGCCGAGCACGATTTCCTCACCGGTCTGCCCAACCGGCTGCTTCTCAACGATCGCGTCGGCCAGGCGATCGCGCTTGCCAAGCGCCACAAATACAGCGTCGCGGTCCTGTTCCTCGACGTCGACGGATTCAAGCACATCAACGACTCGCTTGGACATCCGACCGGCGACATGTTGCTTCAGTCCATCGCCAAGCGGCTGCTCGGCTGCGTTCGCTCCTCCGACACCGTGAGCCGGCAGGGCGGCGACGAATTCGTCGTTCTGCTCTCCGAGGTCGAGCACGACCAGGACACGGCGATCCTGGCGCGCCGCATGCTGAAGCAGGTGACGAAGACCCACACCATCAATCAACGCGATTTGCACATCACCGCCAGTATCGGCGTCAGCATGTATCCCGACGACGGCAGAGACGCCGAGACGCTCATCAAGAACGCCGACACCGCGATGTACCAGGCGAAGGAAAAGGGCCGCCAGAACTACCAGTTCTTCAAGCCGGCCATGAACGTGCGCGCCGTGGAGCGGCAATCCGTCGAGGAGGGCCTGCGCGGCGCGCTGAAGCGGCGCGAGCTGGTCCTGCACTATCAGCCCAAGGTCGAACTGAGCAGCCGACAGAATCACCGGCGCGGAAGCGCTGATCCGCTGGAACCATCCGACGCGCGGCCTTGTCCCTCCGGCGCAGTTCATCCCGGTCGCCGAGGAATGCGGGCTGATCCAACCGATCGGCGCCTGGGTTCTGCGCGAAGCCTGCAAACAGGCGCGCGCCTGGACCAAGGCCGGACTGCCGGCTCTGACCATGGCCGTCAATGTCTCGGCGATGGAGTTTCGCGAGGACGCCTTTCTCCGCGGCGTATTCGAAACGATCGATGAAACCGGGCTCGATCCGGGCCGGCTCGAACTGGAACTCACCGAGAGCGTGCTTGTGAAGCAAGCCGAGTCAGCGGCGTCCATCCTTCAGGCCCTGAGGGAAAAGGGCGCGCAGGTCGCGATCGACGACTTCGGCACCGGCTATTCCAGCCTCAGTTATCTGCGCAAGTTCCCAGTCGACGCGCTGAAGATCGACCAGTCCTTCGTGCGCCAGATCAGCACCGGCGGCGACGACACGATCATCGTCACCGCGATCATCGCGCTCGCCCGCAGTCTCGGGCTCCGCGTCATCGCGGAGGGCGTGGAGACCGCCGACCAACTGGCATTTCTCAGCGCCCATCAATGCAACGAGGTGCAGGGCTACTATTTCAGTCGACCCGTACCGCCGCATCAGTTCGCGGAGCTGCTCAAGACCGGCATCGCGGACCACGTCTTCCCCGCTCAGCAATCGGCCGCGCCGGCGGCGTAGCCGGCCGGGACCAGAACTCACGGCGCGATGAGGCCATCGGCGGCGGCAATGCCGCCAATCACGGCCACCACGAGGCCAACCAGCATGCCGACCATCGCCCCCAACAGGGGCCGGGTCTTGCGCGCGACCAGCCAGCCGATGATCAGCCCAGCGGCGACGCCGGCCAACAGCACCGGCCATCCCAGAACGAGGATGACGACAGCCCAGCCCACCGGTGAGTCCAGGATTGGCCCGATGTCGGACAGACGACTACCGCCGACCCTTCTTGCCGGCATGGCTGCCGGGCCTGCCGCCGATGGAGCGCGGCTTGGCGGGCGCCGGTTTGGGCATCGGCACGCCGGCATCGCCCCCCGGCCCCATCTCGTCGAGCGACGGCTTGCGCGGACGATTGCCACCCGCCGGCACCTCGGTCCGGCGGATGGTCATCTCGTCCAGGGAATTCTTGCGCGCGCGGCTCTTTGACTTGCCCGTAGCTTCGCCCGATGCGGCATCCGTGGGCGTCCCCTCTTCCGCCCGCGCCTCGGCACGGCCGATCGGGTCGTCGGCGGTCTCCAGGTCGAGTTGCTCGAGGCGCTTGATCTCGTCGCGCAAGCGCGCCGCCTCCTCGAATTCGAGATCGGCGGCGGCGTCGCGCATGCGCTTTTCCATGTCGGCGAGCGTCGCCTTGAGATTGTGGCCGACCAGCGCGCCCTCTTCGGCGAAACCAGTCGGCACTATGACGTGGTCGCGCTCATAGACGCTCGACATGATGTCGCCGATCGACTTGCGCACGCTTTCCGGCGTGATGCCGTGCTCGGTGTTGTAGGCCATCTGCTTCTCGCGCCGCCGGCTGGTCTCGGCGATGGCGCGGTCCATCGAACCGGTGATCCGGTCGGCATAGAGCACGACCCGCCCGTCGACATTGCGCGCCGCCCGCCCGATCGTCTGGACGAGCGAGGTCTCGGAGCGCAGGAACCCTTCCTTGTCGGCGTCGAGGATGGCGACCAGCGCGCATTCGGGAATGTCGAGGCCCTCCCGCAGAAGGTTGATGCCGACCAGCACGTCGAAGGCGCCGAGGCGCAGGTCACGGATGATCTCGATGCGCTCCAGCGTCTCGACATCGGAGTGCATGTAGCGCACGCGCACGCCATGTTCGTGGAGATATTCAGTGAGGTCCTCGGCCATGCGCTTGGTGAGCACCGTCACCAACGCCCGGTAGCCGCGCTTGGCGACCGCCATCACCTCGCCGAGCAGATCGTCAACCTGCGACTTCGCCGGGCGGATCTCGACGGGCGGATCGATCAGTCCGGTCGGGCGGATGACCTGCTCGGTGAAGACGCCACCGGTGCGATCCATCTCCCACGACCCGGGCGTCGCCGAGACATAGGTCGTCTGCGGCCGCATCAGGTCCCACTCCTCGAAGCGGAGCGGCCGGTTGTCCATGCAGGACGGCAGCCGGAAGCCATATTCGGCGAGCGTCGCCTTGCGCCGGAAGTCGCCGCGATACATGGCGCCGAGCTGACCGATCGTGACGTGGCTCTCGTCGACGAAGACCAGCGCGTTGTCCGGCAGATATTCGAACAGGGTCGGCGGCGGCTCGCCCGGCTTGCGGCCGGTGAGATAGCGCGAATAGTTCTCGATGCCGGCGCAGGAGCCGGTCGCCTCGATCATCTCCAGGTCGAAGCGGCAGCGCTGTTCCAGCCGCTGCGCCTCGAGCAGGCGCCCCGCCTGGGTCAGTTCGTCAAGGCGCAGCTTGAGCTCCTGCCTGATGCCCTTGACCGCCTGGTTCAACGTCGGCCGCGGCGTCACGTAATGCGAGTTGGCGTAGACCTTGACCGACTTCAGCTCGCCCGATTTCTGCCCGGTCAGCGGATCGAACTCGGTGATCGCCTCGATCTCGTCGCCAAAGAGCGAGATGCGCCACGCGCGGTCCTCCAGATGGGCCGGGAACAGCTCGACCGTATCGCCCCGCACCCGGAAAGTGCCGCGGCGGAAATCGGCGTCGGAACGCTTGTAGTGAAGCGCGACGAAGTCGGCGAGAAGCTGGCGCTGGTCGACGCGCTCGCCGACGGTCAGCGCAAAAGTCATGGCCGTATAGGTCTCGACCGAGCCGATGCCGTAGATGCACGACACGGAGGCGACGATCACCACGTCGTCGCGCTCGAGCAGCGCCCGTGTCGCCGAGTGGCGCATGCGATCGATCTGCTCGTTGATCGAGGATTCCTTCTCGATATAGGTGTCCGTCCGCGGCACATAGGCCTCGGGCTGGTAGTAGTCGTAATAGGAGACGAAATACTCGACCGAGTTTTCCGGAAAGAAGCTCTTGAACTCGCCATAGAGCTGGGCGGCCAGCGTCTTGTTGGGCGCCAGGATCAGCGCCGGCCGCTGCGTCGCCTCGATCACCTTGGCCATTGTGTAGGTCTTGCCCGAGCCGGTGACGCCGAGCAGCACCTGGTCGCGCTCCTGGGAATCGATGCCGGCGACGAGCTCGGCGATCGCCTGCGGCTGGTCGCCTTTCGGCTCGTATTCGGAGACGATCCGGAGCGGGACGCCGCCTTCCGACTTCTCCGGCCGCGGCGGCCGGTGTGGCATCCAGGTCTTGTCACGGAATTCCGGCCGGCCGGTCTCGATCAGCCTCGACAGGGCGTCGACAGTGGCGGTGACGGCACCCGCCGCCAGATCCGGCCCGGAGGGCGCCTTCGCCTTGCGGGCCGTCGGGCTGGCGCGCGGCGCCTCCTTCGGCTTCAGCGTCGCCAAGAACGCCTCTGCGTCCTCGAGATTCATGTCGAGGCCCGGGACAGGATTGAGCCCGACGGCCGCCCGCTCCTTGGCCGAGCCGCGCCCGCCCATCGACGTGCCCCGCGCCGTCTTCAGCGGGCGGTCCTTCTTCTTGTCAGTCGTGGCCTCACCTTTCCACCCGCCCTGCGGGGCCTCGGTGAAGCCTGGAGTCTTCGGAGGAGCCATGGCCCGAATATGGGGGATCACGAGATCAAAGGCGAGAGGGCGGCGTGCCCTCGCACCGCCACTTGCTGACAGGGCTTGGCAGCAGCAGGCATCGCGCGTCAGCCGAGGCGTCGCGCGATGCCGATTCAGCCGGTACCAATCGCCAGCCGCATCCGCCTAGTTGCAGACCTTCTGACCACCGATCTGACCATTTACCCAATGGCAGTTCGGCGGCAGGCCATCGCCTGGCCGCGGCGGATTGCCGTCACCGGCCTTTGGCGGTTTGCCATCACCCGGCGCCGGGGGCTTGCCATCCGGCTGTCCCGGCAAAGGTCCGCTCTGGCGGACGGAAGGCCGGTCAACGCGCGGGCGATAGGAGTCACCACGATCCCGGTATCGGTCATAGCTACGCCGGTGAAAGTCGTTGGGACGGTCGTTGTAGAAGAGGTCCGGCTGCGGAGAGCGGTAGATATACTCATAGGTACGCACCGGAGGGGGAGGCGGCGGCGGCGGTGGAGGCGCGTAATAATCCCTCGGCGGAGGCGCATAATAGCCCCCCATCGAAAGATAGGCACCGGCAACCCAGCCACGATATCCCTGCCAGTCGACATCGCACCAGGCTCGGCCTGGCAGGCAGTCGATGACAGTGACCCGCGCGCCGGCGGGCAGGACAACTTGCACGCCGTATTGCGTACCCGGTCCACTGCGCTGATTGAGTGTACCAGTCGTGACGGCAACGGACGCCGCCGAGGCGGCCCCAGCAAAGGCGGATGCAGCAACGGCAACGGTCGCCGCGATCAGGACAGTCTGGATTCGTTTCAATGGTCTACCCATCGTTTCGGGACTTCATGACGCTTGAAATGGCATGTTTTCCGCGCAAGGCAAGACCCTGCCCCTCACGCGCGACGTCTCGCATTGACGCGGACCGGCGGCCAGCAACCAAGCCGTCATGGCGGAATTGCGGCGGCCTGCACATCCGAGGCGACAGCATTCCTGCCCCTACGGCGTCACCGTGAAGTCCGTCTGCATGCCCGATGCGTAGTGGCCGGGGACGTTGCAGATGAGCAGGTAGTGGCCCGGCTTCAGATCGAGTGTCAGCGCCTTGCTGGCATTGGGCTCGAGCTCATTGGTCTCGCCGAGCATCTTCACCTGGCTCTCGACGACCTCATCCTTGTTGTAGTCGTAGGGCAGTGGCGCCTCGGCATTGTCGACCGCGACGACGAGCATCTCGTGCACGAGGCTGCGCGACCAGTTGGTAACGTCGAAGGTGACCTCGCCCGCCTTGACCGTGTTCGTGTCGGTGCGGATCGACATCATGCCGGCGCCCATCATGCCGCCGCCGCCGTAGCCCATCCGGCCTTCGGCGAAGCCGCCTCGGCCCATCATCCCCATGCCGCCATGGCCGGTCGTTCCGGGTCCGTAGCCTTGCCCGCCGAAGCCCGGCCCGGCGGCCGTCATGTCGAACAGCGCCACATTGACCGACGCGGCCGCTTCGGCGCGCGGAGCCGCGGCAACGATCAGAGCCGTCGTGGCCGCGACCGCAATCGTGAATGCAGATTTCCTGAACATCTTCGTATCTCCAGAACCGCGCCCCGTTTCCGAGACTGCAACGCCGTGTCGTCAGGACGAATGATCCAGATCAACAATGCCGCCCCAGTCACACCCGGCAGCGAGCAACGCAAAGCGGCTTCGGCGACAGGACACCAAAGCAACGTCATGGTGGCGATGGAGAGGATCTGGGCCGATGGGGCATCAAGGCGATGCCCGGCTTTCGGCTCCTCCGTCCGCCGTGCGGCTTCCCGCTAGAGCAAACCGCAACGGCGAGGCGGAAGGGCTGGCTCGGCCGGTCGCGCCGGCCGTGACAGCGAACTACTTCTTCTTGGCGGCCGGCTTTTTCGCCGGAGCTTTCTTGGCCGACCGGCTTCTTCGCCGGAGCCTTCTTCGCGACAGCCTTGGACTTCGCCTTGGCGGCGGTCGTCCGCGCGGCCGGCTTCCTGGCAGCGGGCTTCTTGGCCGGAGCGCTTCTTTCGGCTGCGGGCTTCGTTGCCGCCTTCTTCGCCGGGGCTTTCTTCGCTGCCGGCTTCTTGGCTGGAGCCTTCTTCGCAGCGGCCGTCTTCGCCGCCGGCTTCTTGGCCACAGTCTTCTTAACGGGAGCCTTCTTCGCCGCCGGCTTCTTCGCCGGAGCCTTCTTAGCCGTGGCCTTCGTGGCAGTCTTCCTCGCAGCCGGCTTGGCTGCGGCTTTCCTGGCCGGCGCCTTCGTGGCGGCGGCCTTGCGTGTCACGGTCTTGGCCAATGTGAGTCTCCTCTCAATGGTGAGCCACCGAATCGGCTCACGGATTTATTCTAGTCCAACTTCCCAGTTAACATCGCGCTAATTCGGCTAAGCTGACTGTCCAGGCGAAGCATTATTGTCTCCCGCTGCACTGTTCGCACGTCGATATGGCGACACATATCCGCCTTACCCGTGTTTCGAGTCATCAAGACTGAGGATGTTCATGCCATCATTGTCTCGTGCCGCGGCGGTCGTGGGCATCGCCCTCTTCGCCGCGACTCCCGCCGCCCACGCAGCCCTTGAAATCGGCAAGGCGACGGCGATGAAGACGACCGTGACCGGATCGATCGACAGCGTGACGAATGCATTGAAGGAGGGAGATCTCGTCTTCCAGGACGAAGTGATCACGACCGACGGATCTGGCATCGGACAGTTCGAGTTCGCCGACCATACGCGACTGGCGATCGGCCCCAACGCGCGGCTGACGCTCGACCGCTTCGTCTATGACGGCAAGGCGAGCGCGTCGAAAGTCGTCATCGGACTCGGCAAGGGCGCCTTCCGCTTCGTCACCGGCGACAGCAAGCACGACGCCTATGTCATCTCGACGACGACCGCGACGATCGGCGTTCGCGGCACGGCTTTCGATCTCTATGTCGGGGACAATGGGGAGATGGCGATCGCCATGATCAATGGCAGCGTTAAGGTCTGCAATCTCCGGCACACCTGCCGCACCCACGGCATCATCGGCCGCTTCCTTCACATGACTCCGGCCGGCATCTTCTCCATCCACAGCAGGTGGCAGGCGAACTTCTTCGCAGGCACGCCCTTCGCCAAAGCCTTGCCATTCCTTGCAAATCAGAACGCGCTGATGCCCGCCCTGCGCGGATCGACAAAGGCGATCGGGCGCTATCTTGGCAATGCCGGCAAGGCGCTGGAGAAGGCCACCAAGAGCCTGCCGAAGCTCTTCAAACCGCCGCCCCTGCCGAAGCTCAGGCTGCCGAAACCGTTCAACTAGACGGGACGATTGAACGATGAAGAACAGTCCCCGTCCATTGCCTGGACGGGGACCGGACGTCGGTCGGGCGCTTGATCAATTACCGACCGAGATAGAGGCCGAAGCCGGGCGACCTGAAGTAGACCCCGTTGCGATCGTGATGGCGATGATGGTGCCAGCCGTGGCGATCATGCCGCCAACCGTAACGGGCCCACGGCGCGGGTCGATAGTGGCGATAGGACGGCCCGCGGTTCAGATAGGACGAGGCGACCCAGCCGGCGCGGCCGTGATAGAAGACGCGGCACCAGGAACCGCGACAGTCGCGGATGTCGACGCGCGCGCCCGGGCGCAGCGTCATGATGCGATGGGAGTGGACGGTCGGCGCGGTGCGCATGTTGACCCGTCCCTCGGTACGCCCGGGATAGGCATTCGCCTGCATCGGAAATGCGATGCCGGCACCGATAATGGCTGTGGCGATGGCGAGCGAGCGGAAGATCATGTCTCGTTCTCCTTTTTCTTTTTTCGTTCGACCACTAACGCGGGACGCTCCCGTCCACGATGAACAGGCTCGCCATGTTGCGGCCGAGGCACCCCTCCTCCGTTATCAACATTGGTTAGCGAAGCGCGAGGACAACCCGCGTCACGAAATGGTCACGTTCGCCACGCGGCGGTGACGGCATGGCCCGCACACAAAAAAGTCCGGCCCCGCGATGAGCGGGGCCGGACCCGAATTCGTTGTCAGTTGACGCGGAGCGTCGCGTCAGTAGCCGTAGCTGTTGTAGTGCGGACGACGGTAGGTCGGACGATAGTACCGGCGCGGATGATAGACCCGCGGCGCGGTGTAGGTCCGCGGCCGGCTGTAGGTCCCGTACCCACCACCGCCGTAGCACTGGCCGAGATAGGAGCCGGAAACGTAGGCCCGGTAGCCGCCATAGCCGATCTGGCACCAGCCGTAGCTGCAGCCATAGACATTGACGCGCTGCCCGGCGCCGAGCTGACCGACAACGCCGTAGCTCGTGCCAGCACCGCTACGCACATTCACCCCCGTGGTGGCGCACCGCGTATAGGCACTTGCAACAGATGGAATTGTCATCCCGACCATCACGGCCGCGACGACACCAAGTGTACGAAGTGTCATTGCTGTCTCCTTTAAGGCTGTTCGCCTGCTCGCCTGCGGACGAACCGGCCCCCTCCGCGGGCATAAAACCCTCCCCGGGCCAGAAAGCGCAACCTCTGATGATCTCAAAAGTCGGCGAACTATCGCTATCGTCAACGAAATCTCCGCATGGACCCACCTCAGCCGAGCGTCTCCTTGAGGAAGGCAATTGTCCGCGACCAGGCGACATCCGCCGCCGCCCTGTCGTAGCGGGCTGCCGAGGTGTCGTTGTTGAAGGCGTGGTTGACACCGTGATAGACGAACATCTGATAGTCGACCCCGGCCGCCTTCAGCGCAGCCTCATAGGCCGGAATGCCCGCACCGATGCGCTCGTCGAGACCGGCATAGTGCAGCATCAGCCGCGCCTTGATCTTGGGCACGTCCGCCGCCGCCGGCTGCGCTCCGTAATAGGCGACGCCGGCTTTCAGATCGGGGCTCGACCACCGCCATCTGGTTGACGATGCCGCCGCCGAAGCAGAAGCCGACCGCGCCGACATTGCCGTTGGTCGCCGGCAACGCCGCGAGATAGCCGATGGCCGCCACCGCATCCGGCACCAGCGCGCCGCGATCGATCGTCTGGAACATCTTCGCCGCCGCCTCGTCGCTCGGCGGCGTACCGCCCTGGCGCGACAGTAGGTCGACGGCGAGTGCGAAAAAGCCTTCGAGCGCGAGGCGCCGCGTCACGTCCTTGATATGCGGGATTGAGCCCGCGGTTCTCGTGGATGACGACGACGCCCGGCAGCTTGCCGCTCGCCGCGGCCGGCTTGACGAGATAGCCCATGAGGTCGCGCCGCCGGCCCGGCGAAGGTGATGTCCGCGGCATCGAGCCGCGCATCGTCGGATGCGACGATCGCCGCGCGCGCATAGTCCGGCATCAGCATCGGCGCGATCGCCGCTGCCGCCGCGCCACTGCCCGCAAGCTTCGCCAGCTTCTCCATGAAGCCACGCCGGTCGAGCGTCAGATGGGTGTACTCGTCGTAGAGCTGGATCATGGCCTGCGTGACTTTCGGTGTCGTCTTCGGCATCGAATGCATCATCGTCCTCCCAATGGATCCAGTGAGACAGTCCGGAGGGGTTCACCCGCCATTGGCTAAACGCCACGGACGGGAGTTTCCTTCCCGGCTTCACGGGATTGTGTTGGCACCGGCCGATGGTGCCGAGCGGCAATCCCGATGCCACATGGTAATGCGAGACAGCGATCAGGACGACCGTCGGTATTCGGGGGAGACGCCGTGCGAAGGATCGTCATCACCGCCATCGTCACCGGGCTCGTCGGCTTCGTCGCCGGCAACGCCTTCTGGTATCTCGCCTCGCCCCTGTGGATCGACCGCACGGTGGCCGAAGCCCTGCCGGCCGAGATCATGGTCCGCGCCCATGCCGAGGGCATGTTCCGCGACGCCGACACGATCCATCAGGGCACCGGCAAGGCCACGTTAATCGAAACCGCTGGGCGGACTTGGCATCGTTCGCTTCACCGATTTCCGAGTGACCAACGGTCCCGACCTCAAGGTCTATCTGGTCAAGGCTGCCGACGTCGGCGCGGCCGCGGACGTGACCGCCAGCGAGTGGATTTCGCTCGGATCGCTGAAGGGCAATATCGACGACCAGAACTACGCCCTGTCCGCCGGCACGGACCTTTCCGCCTATCAGTCAGTCGTCATCTGGTGCGAGCGGTTCGGCGTCTTGTTCTCCGCCGCGACTCTGGCGCCGGTCGGAAACGAGCCGGCCTGAGCGCCGGCTATCGGCCGATTTCGGCACCCGCGCGGCACCATGGGTGTGGCCCGGATGAATGACGCCGCCAGCATTGCATTCTTACGCCTCCTGCGACATAAATTCACAGTACGGGCAGACTACTCGGACCCGACGGAGACTGGACGTTAAGCGTGGCAAGCGCGGGCGAGCGCTTGGCAGCAGGTGGAAATGGACTATCGGGCCACCGGACAACTGACAACGACGCACACATCCTTTCCCCGACATCTGAACGGGCTGCTTGCTCTACTGGTGGAGGCCAATGGGGTTACTGAAACGAAGGAAAAGGCTACGCGATGCGTCAGAACGGCACCGTGAAATTCTTCAATGCTTCGAAAGGCTACGGCTTCATCACGCCCGATGACGGCGGCAAGGACGTGTTCGTTCATGTCACCGCGGTCGAGCGTTCTGGAATCCCGGCCCTGACCGACGGAATGCGGATCTCCTTCGAGACCGAGCCGGACAAGCGCGGCAAGGGACCGAAGGCCGTCGACCTCGAGGTCGCGACCTAGACAATTTCCACGGCCGGGGGGCCGGCCGAGGGAGCGACGTCAACTGAAGCCGCCGGGCACGACCGGCGGCTTTTCTGTTTTAGGCACGCCGGGTCGCAAGAGGGGCCTTCGACCCGACGCAGCATGCCCCCTCCCCGGAACCCGATCGGCAAGGATCGCGCCTCGGTTAATTGACGGCACGCGGAGTCCTCTACCCGTTGGCGGCGAGCGCCGCCTGCTTCGGCTGAACTTCGGCGCTGTAGTCGTCCATCAGGGTCTTGGTGATCTCGCCGACGTGAACCTGTAGGGGCCGATCTCGCGAGACCGGCGTCACCTCGGCCGCGGTGCCGGTCAGGAAGCACTGCTCGAAGCCTTCCAGCTCCTCCGGCATGATCGGCCGCTCGATGACCTCGTAGCCGCGGCGCTTGGCAAGCTCGATCACCGTGCGCCGCGTGATGCCGTCGAGGAAGCAGTCGGGCGTCGGCGTGTGGATGACGCCGTCCTTGACGAAGAAGATATTGGCGCCGGTCGCCTCGGCGACATGGCCGCGCCAGTCGAGCATCATCGCGTCGGCATAGCCCTTCCGCTCGGCCTCGTGCTTGGAGATCGTGCAGATCATGTAGAGGCCGGTCGCCTTCGACTTGGACGGCGCGGTCGCCGGATCGGGCCGGCGGTAGTGGGCGATGTCGAGCCGGATGCCCTTCAGCCGCTCTTCCGGATTGAAGTAGGACGGCCATTCCCACACCGCGATGGCGAGATTGATCTTGGTCTGCTGGGCCGAAACGCCCATCATCTCGCTGCCGCGCCAGGCGATCGGCCGGACATAGGCATCGGCGAGCCTCTGGCGCCGCAGCACTTCGTTGCAGGCCTCGTTGATCGCCTCGACCGAATAGGGGATCTCGAAGCCGAGCAGGCGCGCCGATTCATGCAGGCGCCGCGTATGCTCGTCGAGCTTGAAGATCTCGCCGCCATAGGCGCGCTCGCCCTCGAATACGGCGCTGGCATAGTGCAGTCCGTGCGACAGGACATGCATCTTGGCATCCGCCCACGGCACGAATTCGCCATTCATCCAGATGACGCCGTCACGTTTATCGAAAGGCTGGGCCGCCATGGTGCTTCCTCCTTCGGGAGGCGACGCTTCATCGGCGCCGCTCAAGAGACTTGTTCCAGAAATCGCGCCGCGAGGGAACGCGCGGGCCTTTTGCTTCGCGTCGCATTCGTCGATATTGTGCCGCCAAAGCATGCTAGCGGCCGGTGATCGGGATGCGGCGCGTTCGATCATTTCGTCGCGACCGTCTGTTTCGTAACAATCGAACAAAAATATGTCAATATGGCTGACGTAAATTTCAAGGACGGGGAAGCCATGCCGAAACCGGTCTCGGCGGATGCCAAGCGACCGGTCGAAACGCCGCTCTCGGTCGACGAGCGTCCTGAGATCCGCTTCATCGAACTGCTCTTCTTCGCCTATCGCGATTTCGTTTCCGATCCCGATACCGCCCTTGTCTCTTATGGCTTCGGCCGCGCCCATCACCGGGTCATCCATTTCGTCAACCGCAATCCGGGCATCCGCGTCGCCGACCTGCTCGACATCCTCAAGATCACCAAGCAGAGCCTCGGCCGCGTTCTGAAGCAGCTTGTCGACGGCGGCTTCATCGAGCAGGTGCCCGGACCGGTCGACCGCCGCCAGCGTCTGCTCTACCCGACCGAGGCCGGACGTACTCTGGCGCTGCACCTCCTGCACCTGCAGGAACAGCGCATCGGGCGCGCCCTCGCCGAGCTTTCGCCGGACCAGCGGGTCGGCGCCGAGCGTTTCCTCAAGCTGATCATCGACGCGACCGAACGCAGCAAGGTCGCCGACATGATCGGGCGGTGACGGCATGGGAGTGACGACGATGGAGACGCCGGGTGACCGGAGGGCGCTCGAGGACGACGCGCCGCATCTTCTCGTCATCGACGACGACAACCGCATCCGTACGCTGCTCGCCCGCTTCCTCGGCGAGCACGGCTACCGGGTGACGACCGCCGGCAATGCCGCCGAGGCCCGACGCCGACTCGACGGGCTCGCCTTCGACCTGCTCGTCGTCGACGTGATGATGCCCGGCGAGAACGGCATGGACCTGACCCGCAGCCTGCGCAAGACGATGGACGTGCCGATCCTCATGCTGACGGCGCGCGGCGAGACGGAATCCGCATCGAGGGGCTCGAGCTCGGCGCCGACGACTATCTCGCCAAGCCCTTCGACCCGCGCGAGCTGCTTCTGCGCATCAACAACATCCTCAAGCGCGGCGTGCCGCAGACGGCGCCGCTGATCGAGCAGGTCTGCTTCGGGCCCTTCACCTTCAGCCGCTCGCGGCTGGAGCTGAAGCGCGGCGTCGACCCCGTGCGCCTGACCGACCGCGAGCGTCAGATCATGGCGATCTTCGCTGCCGCGCCCGGCGAGACCGTCCCGCGCAGCGACTTCATCGCCGGCACCGAGGGCACGGGCGAGCGCACCATCGACGTCCAGATCAACCGCCTGCGTCGCAAGATCGAGGACGATCCAGCCAACCCGCTCTATCTGCAGACGGTGCGCGGCGTCGGCTACAGGCTGGCAATCACCGCGTGATGACCACCGCGGCGGGGCATCCCACGCCGGAGGGAACGACGGCAATGGCGAGCGAGGTCGAGGCGGCCCCGCGCAACCGGCACGGCCCGCGCGCCGCCTACCGGCGCTTCGCGCGCCGTCTCGGCGCGGCCATGCCGAAAGGCCTCTACGCCCGCTCGCTGATCATCATCATCGCCCCGGTCGTCCTCCTGCAGGCGCTGGTCGCCTTCGTCTTCATGGAGCGCCATTGGGAGCAGGTCACGGCCCATCTGTCGGCGGCCGTGGTCGCCGATATCGCGGCGATCGTCGACATCATCAATACCTATCCGCAGGACGACAAGTACGAGCAGATTACCCGCATCGCCAACGATCGGCTGGGCCTCAACATCGCCATCCTGCCGCCCGATCCCCTGCCGGCGGCGGCACCAAAGCCGTTCTTCTCGCAGCTCGACCGGACGCTGAGCGCCGAGATCAGCAAGCAGATCGGCAAGCCCTTCTGGATCGACACGGTCGGCCGCTCGAACCTCATCGAGATCCGCATCCAGCTCGATGGCAAAGTGCTGCGCGTCTTCGCCAAGCGCAGCCAGACCTATGCCTCCAATTCGCTGATCTTCATCTCCTGGATGGCCGGCACCAGCATCGTCCTCCTCGCCATCGCCATCCTCTTCCTGCGTAACCAGATCCGCCCGATCACGCGCCTTGCCACCGCCGCCGAGAGCTTCGGCAAGGGGCGCAGCGCGCCCGCCTTCGCCCCGCGCGGCGCGCGCGAGGTACGCCAGGCGACGATCGCCTTCCACGACATGCGCGAGCGCATCGAACGCCATGTCGAGCAGCGCACCGCCATGCTTGCCGGCGTCAGCCACGATTTGAGGACCATCCTCACCCGCTTCCGCCTGCAGCTCGCGCTCCTCGGCAATTCGGCCGACGTCGCCGCGCTGACCAGCGACATCGACGACATGAACCGCATGCTCGAGGGCTATCTCGCCTTCGCCCGTGGCGACGGCGGCGAGGAGACCCTGCCGACCGACATCGACGTCCTGCTGCGCGAGATCGGCAACGAGGCCTATACCTCGGCCCATCCGACGCGGGCGCGCGCGACCTTCTCCGGCGACCCGATCGTCAAGATCCGCCCGCAAGCCTTCAAGCGCTGCATCTCCAACCTCGTCGGCAATGCCTGCCGCCACGGCAGCGAGGTCGCGATCACCGGCACTCACGAGAAGGGTCTGCTCACCATCATCGTCGACGACGACGGGCCGGGCCTGCCCTTCGAGGAGCAGGAGGCGGTGTTCAAGCCCTTCTACCGGCTCGACAGCGCCCGCAATGTCGATGAAAGCGGCACCGGCCTCGGCCTCTCCATCGCCCGCGACATCGCCCGCAGCCATGGCGGCGACATTACCCTTGGCGACAGCCCGCTCGGCGGCCTGCGCGCCACCGTCACCATCCCGGCGTGAGGCGCTGAACGCCCGCCCGTTCCGTCACCACAACAACACCATCCAGGAGGAAACCATGACCGTCACCAATGACGACATCGCAGCGCTTGCCGCGCTCGACACGCCGACCGTCTGCAACGCCCTCGAGGTCGTCGCGCCGGAGCGGCGCACCTACGGCTTCACCCGCCGGCCGCTCGTCTCGCCGCTGCCGCAGCCCGCCGTCGTCGGCTTCGCCCGTACCGCAACGATCCGCTGCCGCGAGAAGCGGCGGATGGACCCGGCCGAGACGCGCGCGCTTCGCCTCGCCTATTACGAATATATCGAGAAGGGTCCTCACCCGAGCCTCACCGTCATCCAGGACCTCGAGGGACCGGATGCCGGCATCGGCGCCTTCTGGGGCGAGGTGCAGAGCAACGTCCACAAGGGCCTCGGCTGCTCCGGCGTCATCACCGACGGCTCGGTCCGCGACCTCGACCAGTGGGCGGAGGGCTTCTTCGTCCTCGCCGGCTCGGTGATGCCCTCGCACGTCTGGTCGGATCTCGTTGCTTTCGACGTGCCCGTCAGCGTCGCCGGCATGCATGTCACGCCAGGCGACTTGATCCACGCCGACTGCCATGGCGCCGTGGTCGTGCCGGCCGAGGTCGCCCGCGAGGTGCCGAAGGCCGCGGCGATGATCGCCCGCCGCGAGGCCGTGCTGATCGGTGCCGCCCAGAAGCCGGGCTTCACGACCGAGGCCCTGCGCAAAGCCTTCGCCGAGGCCGACGAAATCCACTAGGTCCGGCCGGACCCAGCGAAAGATGAAGTGTGGAGCGGATCGTCACCACTGCATGACGGCGCCCGCTCCACACGTACCCGCCCTCTCTTCACAAGTATGTGATCGAAACAACCGTGCGCGATTGATCCAGATCAGATCGATATATTCGAAAGAGCGCATATATCGATGGCACAGGCCGACTGCCGCATGGCCGAAGGCGCCTGATAGCCCTGACTGGAGAAACGTCGTGACCATCCGCAGAACTCTACTCGCCGCCTCGCTCGCCTTTGTGGCGCTCTCGACATCGGCGTTTGCCGACACCTTCGAAACCGCGCTGCGCGGCGCCTATGCCGACTACCGCGCCGCCCTGTTCCAGACCAACATGAATGACCAGGCGGGAAGCACCAAGATGCTCGGTGCCTTCCAGGAAAAGTGGAGCGCGCTGGAAAAGGCCAATCCCACACCGCCCGCTCGCTATGCTGATGACGCCGCCTTTGGCGCCACGCTGACGGCCGTCGCCGACATCGCCGCCAAGGCGGCCGACGAGGTCAAGGCCGGCAAGCTCGCCGACGCCCATCTCAGCCTCGAAGGCATTCGCGACGAAATCGGCGGCATGCATGAGCGGAATGGCATCATCGCCTTCTCCGACCGCATGAACACCTACCACGCCAAGATGGAAGAGATCATCGGCGCGACGTACGCGGACGATGCCGCCGGGCTCGGCACACTGCGCGAGGATGCCGCCGTGCTCGCCTATCTGGCCGCCGACGTCACCGCCCATCCGCCGGCCGATGCCGAGGGCAAGCCTGAATATGCGGCGCTGCTGAAGGACTTCAACGCCAGCGTCGAGCGCCTGCTCAACGCCACCCGCAACGGCAATAGCGCCGCAGCCAAGGCGGCCATCGACACGCTCAAGGCGCCCTATTCGAAGCTGTTCCTGAAGTTCGGCTGATCGACGGCCACCCCCTCGCACGGATTCAGGAGACACCCATGAAGTCCTTCATGATCGGCACCGCCACCGCCTTTGCGCTCGTTGCCTCCATTGCCGCGCAGGCGGCGACCACCCTTCCCGATCCCGTCAGGGCCGCTCTCAGCGATGCCATTGACGACGAATACCGGGCGGAAGCCTTCTATGCCGTCGTTATCGACAAATTCGGCGCGGTCCGTCCCTTCTCCAACATCATCAATGCCGAGAGGATGCATTCCTCGATCATTGCTGATCTGATGAAGCAATACGGCATGACCGTGCCGTCCAACCCCTATCTCGACGGCACCCAGCCGAAACCGGCGGCGCCTGCCTCCATCGGCCTTGCCTGCCAGACCGGGGTCGATGCCGAGATCGCCAATCGCGACCTCTACGACAAGCGGCTGATCCCGGCGGCGAAGGACTATCCGGACATCATCGCGGCTCTGAAACAACTTCGCGACGCCTCCGAGAACAACCACCTGCCGGCCTTCCAGCGCTGCGTGGCGCGCGCCGGCTGAGGCGTGTCAAATCAGCGGGACCGGCCCATTCGGGCCGGTCCTCGCGCCGCGATCGCGGGAGCGGTTGCCAGCGGCGCCGGAGCGGTCCACTGTCGCCATGAAGCGAAAGCGGAGTGGCGACCATGGCCGACAACGCACCCCACACGTCGATGAGGCTCGCGCTGCTAATCGACGGCGACAATATCCGCGCCGACTTCCTGCCGATCATCATCCGCGAGGCCTCGGCGATCGGCACGATCACCGTGCGCCGCGTCTACGGGCATTATGCCAGCACCGCCATGAACAAGTGGCAGCGGCTGCTGCACGAATACGCCCTGACGCCGATCCACGTGCCGCCGGCGGCGGCGGGCAAGAACGCCACCGACATGAAGCTTGCCATCGAGGCGATGGACCTCCTCCACCAGGGCAAGCTCGACGGCTTCTGTATCGCCTCGAGCGACAGCGACTTCACCAACCTCGCCAGCCGTATCCGCGAGGACGGTCTGCCCGTCTTCGGCTTCGGCGAGCAGAAGTCGACCGCGCCCTATATCGCCGCCTGCACGCGCTTCTTTTATTGCGACCTGCTGCTCGACGAGGAGAAGCAGGATCCCAAATCGAAGAAGCTCGCCGTCCCGACCAAGACCATCCTCACGGCCATCGACGACGCCTCGGGCGATGACGGCTGGGCGCACCTGGGCAGCGTTGGGCAGATTCTCAACAAGCTGATGCCCGACTTCGATCCGCGAAATTACGGCTATCCGAAGCTCAGCAATCTCATGTCGGGAATGAAAGGCGTCAGCATCCGCCGCGCCGAGATCAACGGTGGCCCGACGGTTTTCGTCCGTCGCCAGGAAGGCGCGTCGGCCAAGAGCTGAGCGTCAGAGCCTCAATACATCCGCCCGCCATTCGGCACCGGCCGGCTCGGCGTCAGCAGCACCACCTCGCCGTTCTCGTCGGGAAAGCCGAGGGTCAGGACCTCGGAGCGGATCGGGCCAATCTGCCGGGGCGGGAAGTTGACGACCGCCGCCACCTGCCGGCCGACAAGTTCATCCAGCGTATAGTGAACCGTGATCTGAGCCGACGACTTCTTGATCCCGATCCCGGGCCCGAAGTCGATCATCAGCCGATAGGCCGGCTTGCGCGCTTCGGGAAAGGGATGCGCCTCGACGATCGTACCGACGCGGATATCCACCTTCAGGAAATCGTCGAATGTGATCTGCGCCGCCGGCTCGTCGTCCATCTCCGCCCCCATGCTTGGAAGACCGGCGGTTAGCATGGGCAGCACCGGCGCTCAACCGCGTCAATACGAGCGGGTGAGGCCCGTCGCCTGGATCATGCGAAACCGAACCCGGGGATGACAAGTGGATCCATCCGGGCGACGCGGGCCATTGGTGCGAGGCTGCGCTTCTATCCCACCGCCTCGGCGGGAGCCGGGTCCGGCTCGCGGCGTGGCCGGCAGCCGAGCCGCGGCAGGCACCCGCAAACCTTGTCGATGAGCATCATACCGCGCTCGCCGCGGTTCAGCGCCGTGTCGAGCGCCGCCATGGTGCGGCCGAGATCGGGATCGTCGTCATCGAGCCAGACGCGCATCGTGTCGATGAAGGCAAGCGCCGTCCCCTCGATCATGAGCACGCCCACCGGCCCGCCGCGATGGATGTCGGCGGCGACCAGCATCCATTTCTGCGAGCGCGCCGAGAGCCGGTGCAGCGCCCGGGCAAGGCAGAGATCGGCACGCGCGGCACGCGCCAGGCAGCGCAGGGCCGGCTTGTAGGATTGCAGCGCATCGAAGCGGCGCATGAGTACGTCGAACAGCCGGTCGCGCGGAGAATCCCCCTCCGCACCGGTGCCTTCGAGCACGACCATGTCGATGCGTCTCAGGAAGTCGGCGAAGATCGCGAGCTTGCCGTCATAGGCATCGCGCAGGGTCGCCAGCGGAACCTTCGCCTCGCGCGCCACGTCGGCAAGGCCGGTGCGATGGAACCCTCTCTCGGCGACGAGCGCCATGAAGGCGTCAATGATCTGCCGCTTGGTCTTTTCGCTGGCCATGACATCACCTCGCTTTCCACCCCGTCCCGCGCGAAAGAAAGTGTAGCGGCCAATCGTGGCGGCGGCGAGCCCGTGCGGCGATTCAGCCGGAGAGCTCCTCGGAACGCTTGCGCGCCGCCGCCACCGCCCTCTTCATCAGTGGCGCGATGCCGTCTCCGGCCATGAGCACGGAGAGCGCCGCTTCCGTGGTCCCGTTCGGCGAGGTCACGTTCCTGCGTAGCTGGTCGGGCGGCAGATCCGACCGGTGGAGAAGCTCGCCAGCCCCGCTGACCGTCGCCCGCGCCAGCTTCATCGCGACGTCCGGCGGCAGGCCGACCGAGACCGCGGCGTCGGCGAGGCATTCGGCGAGGAGGAAGACATAGGCCGGCCCCGAGCCCGACACCGCGGTCACCGAATCGATCAGCGCCTCCTCGTCCACCCAGACGACCGCGCCGACGGCCTCGAGCAGCGTCGTGACGAGGTCCCTTGCCGCGGCGTCGACGCGGGCGTTGGCGACCGCGGCGGTGATGCCCCGGCCGATCTGCGCCGGGGTATTGGGAATGGTGCGCACGATCGCGCCCTCGCCGAGCCCTTCCTGAAGGCTGGCGAGCGTCGTGCCGGCAGCGATCGACAGGGCGATGGTGTCGGGACCGACCAGCGACCTTAGGCCCGGCAGGACGTCCTTGATGATCTGCGGCTTGACCGCGACGACGATCACCCGCGCTCTCACCCCCTCCGGCGGCGCGGCTTGCGGCGCGATGCCGGCCTCGGCGAGGAAAGCGGCGCTGTCCTCGGGCGGCTTCGGATCGATGACGAGGGCAGCCTTTGGATCGAGTCCGCGCGTCAGCCAGCCCTGCAACAGGGCGCCGCCCATCTTGCCAGCGCCGACAAGCGCCAGCGGCGCCAAGGGTGTGAATTCGCTGAGGTCAGAGGTCATGTGCGGCTACCCGGCCATTGCGAGGGAATTGTCCGGGAGACAGATGCCACCCGGCTCCGCTCTTGCGCAAGCCGCGATACGATGAAAGGGCCCCGACGGAATGACGGACTCCCCTGTCCCAGGGGAGAGGGGGCGTCCCGGCCTTGAGAAACGTAGGACTATGCCGACGTGTCGACGGGGCCTACGCCTCGCCGGCGGTCTCGAAGAGCACGCTCTCGATGGCTTCGGAGGCGGTCTTGCCGGCCCAGACGACGAACTGGAAAGCCTGGAAATAACGCTCGCAGGCCTCGATCGCCGTCACCAGCAGGCGTTCGACCTGGCTCGAATTCGGCTCGGCGCCGCCGGAAAGCAGCAGGGCCTGACGGTACATCACCACGCCTTCCTGGTTCCAGAGGTCGAAATGGCCGATCCACATCTGCTCATTGACCGCCGCCAGAAGCCGCATGACTTCCAGCTTGCGCGCGTCCGGCACCTTCAGGTCGAAGGCGCAGGCGAGATGGACCGCCTCGTGCTCCTCCATCCAAGAGAAGGAGACGTGATAATCCGACCATCCGCCGGCGATCGAGATGGTAATCTCGTCGTCGCCAGCGCGTTCGAAGCTCCAATCGTTGAGCGCCGCGATCTGCTCGATCACATCGACGGGGTTCGATTGGCGGTCCGGTTCGAAATCGATGAGGGTCATGACCGCACCTTGTCCTGACGGCGGGAATACGCTCGGCAATGCGCATCCGGTGGGCGTCACCACGCGGGGGCGAACGCCGAATCTCTCTTACGAATCGAGTATATAGGCTGATCCCACGGCCCGGCCACAATTCATTGCGAATGGTGAAGGCCGGACACTAAAGACTTGTGGACAGGATCGCCCGGCCGGGGCTCAGTCGCCCGCTTCGGCCACCGGCTTTGGCGCCGACACCACCTCGTCCACCACCGGCTCGCCGGCCGCATCGGCGGGTTTGGCGCGCCGCCGTGGCTTCGCCTTCGGCTTCGGCTTCTCGGATTCGCCGCCTGCCAGCTTCGCCTCGAGTTCGGCGATCCGCGCCGAAAGCTTCTCGTTCTCGGCGCGCGCCTTCGAGGCCATCTCGCGCACGGCGTCGAAGTCCTCGCGCTTGACCAGATCGAGGTCCGCGATGAAGCGCTCGGCCTGGCTGCGGAAGACGGTCTCGGCCTCGCGCCGCACCCCTTGCGCGACACTCGCCGCATCGGTCATCAGCCGGGCGAATTCGTCGAAGATCCGGTTCGAGGTCTGGGTCATCAAAGCCTCCATGCGCCGGTGAGGCGCCGATTTGCGATTACTATGGGCATGCGGACCGCGCCTCGCAAGGGCGGCATTGGCGGCCTTGACCTTGCCGTACCCGGAGCGCAGTTTGCCGCGCGAACGCCTCGTGAGCCGCTCATGCCGCTTTTCGCCATTCCTTTCCCGGCGATCGACCCGGTCCTCGTCAATATCGGTCCGCTGTCGATCCGCTGGTACGCCCTCGCCTATATCGTCGGCATCTTCATCGGCTGGTGGTACGCCAAGCGGCTAGTCGCCAACGCCCGCATCTGGGGGCCGGCCGGCGCGCCGATGAAGCCGACCGACATCGACGATTTCGTCGTCTGGTGCGCCCTCGGCATCATCCTCGGCGGACGCATCGGCTACGTGCTCTTCTACGACCTGCCGGTCTATGCCAGCCATCCCCTCCAGATCCTGGAGGTCTGGCACGGCGGCATGTCCTTCCATGGCGGCCTCATCGGCACCATTCTCGCCATGGTGCTTTTCGCCCGCAGCCGGCGGATCCCCGTGTGGTCGCTGATCGACATCATCGGCCCCTCGGTCACCTTCGGCCTGTTCCTCGGCCGCCTCGCCAATTTCGTCAATGGCGAGCTTTGGGGCCGCGTCACCGACGTACCCTGGGCGATGGTCTTTCCCAATGCCGGCCCGCTGCCCCGCCATCCGAGCCAGCTCTACGAGGCGGGGCTGGAAGGCATCGTGCTCTTTCTCGTCCTGCGCCTACTGACCAACCGCTACCACAAGCTCGCCACGCCCGGCTTTACCGCCGGCGCCTTCGCCTGCGGCTATGGCGTGGCTCGCACCTTCGCCGAGTTCTTCCGCCAGCCTGACATTCAGATCGGTTTCCTCGCCGGCGGCCTGACCATGGGCATGATCCTGTCGATCCCGATGATCTTCATCGGCATCGGGATGATGATCTGGGCGACGCGGCGGCAGGCGATGGCTGCGACGGCGGGCGAGTGACCCCGCTTGGCAGCAAGCTCGCCGCGCGCATCCGCGCCGACGGGCCGATCACCATCGCCGAATTCATGACTGCCTGCCTCGCCGATCCCGAGCACGGCTACTACATGCGCCGCGAGCCCTTCGGCCGCGACGGCGATTTCATCACCGCGCCGGAAGTCAGCCAGATGTTCGGCGAGTTGATCGGCGCCTGGGCGGCGGCGACCTGGATGGCGATGGACCGGCCGGAGCGCCTGGTCCTCGCCGAGCTCGGCCCCGGCCGCGGCACGCTGATGGCCGACCTTCTACGCGCCGCCGCTACGGTGTCCGGCTTCGCCGAGGCCGCCGAAATCCATCTGGTCGAGACCAGCCCCCGCCTGCGCGAGGTCCAGAAGGCGACCCTTGCCGCCGCCGGTATCTATGCGGCCTGGCACGACGCCTTCCTCGAGATTCCCGCCGGCCCGATGATCCTCGTCGCCAACGAGTTCTTCGACGCCCTGCCGATCCGCCAGCTCATCCACACCGCCGACGGCTGGGCCGAGCGCATGGTAGGGCTTGCCGCCGACGGCCACCTCGCCTTCGGCCTGCGCCCTCTCGGCATGCCGGAAAAGCCAGGAACCCGAGCCCGCCCGCAAGCGCCGCGCGGCGAGATCACCGAGGCCTGCCCCGCCGCCGGCGCGATCATGACCGGGATCGCCACGCGCCTGGTGATCCAGGGGGGCGCGGCGCTCGTCATCGACTACGGATACGAGGCCGGCAATTTCGGCGATACGCTGCAGGCCGTGCGCCGCCACCGCTTCGACGACCCGCTGGCGGCGCCGGGCGAGGCCGACCTCACCGCCCATGTCGACTTCGCCGCGCTTGCCGCCGCAGCGCTCGCCGCCGGCGCGACCGCGCGGCCGCTTCTGACGCAAGGTGACTTCCTCCTGCGCCTCGGCCTCCTGGAACGCGCCGGCGCGCTCGGTCACGGCAAGGACGCCGGCGCGCAGGCCGCGATCCAGGCCGCCGTCGAGCGGCTGGCCGGCGACAAGGGGATGGGCACCCTCTTCAAGGTTCTGGCGCTGTCCGCCCCTGCCCTCGTCCTGCCCGTATTCGATCCTACGCCGTGACCGACAGCGACCGGAGATACGCCATGCCCGTCGACCTCGCCTCCGACAGCGCCCCGCTCCCCGTTCTCACCCATCCTCTCCTCGAGCTGCCGGGAATCCGCTACGGCTTCTTCACCCGCGAGGGCGGCGTGTCGGAGGGCATCTATGCCAGCCTCAATTGCGGCACCGGATCGCGCGACGAACGGGCCTCGGTCCTGGAGAACCGCGCCCGCGTCGCCGGCACGCTTGGCATTGCCGCCTCCAGCCTTGTAACGCCGCATCAGGTGCACGGAACCGACACGATCACCGTCGACAGGCGACCTGGCCGCCGGGCGAAGGCCCGAAGGCCGATGCCGTCGTTACCCGCACGCCGGGCATCGCCGTCGGGGTCGGCGCGGCGGATTGCGGCCCGGTCCTCTTCGCCGACGCCGAAGCGCGCGTCGTCGGCGCCGCCCACGCCGGATGGCGGGGCGCGCTTGCCGGGGTCCTGGATTCGGCCATTGCCGCGATGGAGCGGCTCGGCGCCGAGCGCTCGCGCATCGCCGCCGTCCTCGGGCCCTCGATCTCGCAGGCGAATTACGAGGTCGGACTCGATCTGATCGACCGCTTCACGGGCGACGATCCGGACAATGCTCGCTTCTTCCGGCCCTCGGGACGCGACGGCCATGCGCTCTTCGACCTGCCGGCCTACACCCTCGCCCGGCTCGGCGCTGCCGGGGTCAGGGCGGCAGGGCTGGGTCTTTGCACCTATGCCGAGCCTCAGCGCTTCTATTCCTACCGCCGCGCCACCCACCAGGGCGAGCCGGATTACGGGCGTCTGATCTCAGCCATTGCGCTCACGCCCTGAGCCGCCTAAACCACGTTTGCATCCCCTGGCGGGCGTTGCTACAAGGCGGCGGCATCGAGCCGCTGCCGAGCCGGCCTCGACCGTCCCCGCTGCCTCCACGGACACAGGCATGAAGCTGGTTGCCGGAAATTCCAATCGCCCCCTAGCGGAAGCGATTGCCAACTATCTTGAAATTCCCCTGACAAAATGCCTGGTCCGGCGCTTCGCCGATCAGGAGGTCTTTGTCGAAATTCAGGAAAACGTCCGTGGCGAGGACGTCTTCGTCATCCAGTCGACGAGCTACCCCGCCAACGACCACCTGATGGAACTGCTCATCATCATGGATGCGCTGAAGCGCTCCTCGGCGCGGCGCATCACGGCGGTCCTCCCCTATTTCGGCTATGCCCGGCAGGATCGCCGGGCGGTCGGCCGCACGCCGATCTCCGCCAAGCTGGTCGCCAACCTCATCACCCATGCTGGCGCCAACCGGGTGCTGACCCTCGACCTGCATGCCGGTCAGATCCAGGGCTTCTTCGACATCCCGACCGATAACCTCTTCTCGGTCCCGGTGATGACGCGCGACATCAAGGAACACCACCACGACCTCGAGAACGTCATGGTCGTCTCGCCCGACGTCGGCGGCGTGGTCCGTGCGCGGGCGCTGGCAAAGCGCCTCGATGCGCCGCTCGCCATCGTCGATAAGCGCCGCGAGCGGCCCGGCGAAGCCGAGGTGATGAACATTATCGGCAATGTCGAGGGACGCCGCTGCATCCTTTTCGACGACATCATCGATTCCGGTGGAACACTGTGCAACGCGGCCGAAGCGCTGACCGAGATGGGCGCGGCCTCGGTGCTCGCCTACATCACCCACGGCGTCCTGTCCGGGGGCGCCGTCGCGCGCATCATCTCCTCCAAGCTCGGGGAGCTGGTGATCACCGAACTCCATCAACGCGACCGATGCGATCAGGAACGCCCCGAACATCCGGGTCACCTCGATCTCGACGCTGATCGGCGAGGCCATCGCCCGCACGGCCAGCGAAAAGTCCGTCTCGAGCCTGTTCGACTGAGGCAGAAGCATGGGGGCCGGCGCCGTGTCACGATCGGCATCGCAATCGGCCAGAGGGCCCTCCGCGGTCGTCCTCATGGGCGTATGCGGCAGCGGCAAGAGCGTCATTGGCGCAGCCGTCGCCGAACGCCTTGGTTACGCCTTCCATGATGGCGACGAATTCCATCCGCCTGCCAATGTCGAGAAGATGGCCGCCGGCACGCCGCTGACCGACGACGACCGCTGGCCCTGGTTGGCCGCGATCGGGACGGCGCTCCGGCCCGAGGCGACGGGCGCAACGCCGACGATCGTCGCCTGCTCGGCCCTGAAGCGCGTCTATCGCGAACGGATCGCCGCCTCTGCCGGAAGGCCGGTCGCCTTCGTCCTCCTCGACGGGGATTACGAGACGCTGAAGGAGCGCATGGCCGGCCGCAAGGGCCATTTCATGCCGCCGAGCCTGCTCGACAGCCAGCTGGCGACCCTGGAAAAGCCCAGCGCCGACGAATGGGCCGCAACCGTCTCGGTCGAGCCATCGGTCGCCGAGGTTACCGAGACGGTGATCGCCGCGCTTGGACGCTTGGAAAAGAGCGCGCCGGACCGGAACGAACCGGCCTAGACAGAGGCCTTGCGCACGGACGGGCCGGTTTCGGGCTGAGCGAAAGCGGTCTGCAGCGCTTGCAGTCGGTCCCCGACGGGGTCCGGCTCGCCGTCGGATTTGCCGCGGCTCGTCATCGAAGCGCCACGCCATTTCTCGATGACCAGGTCGATGAAATCGCCATCCGAGGCGCGACCCGAATCCTCGCCGACATTGGCCGTCGCGTCCGCGTGCGGGATGCGCTCGGCCGGCAGGAGGTTGAGCATCAGCCGGGTGGGCAGCGGCACGCCCTCGCCGAAGGCGATGACCTCGCGCGTTCCCAGCGACGGGACGAAGGTCATGAGGTTGGCGGCCGCATCGGAAACGGCGGAACGCACCAGCGCCTGGTCGCGTTCATTCGCCATGCGCATGCAGAACAGGGTCGAGCACTGCGAGATGATCGTCGAATTGAGCTCGGCCGGTCGCTGGGTTACCAGACCGAGAAACACGCCGTATTTGCGGCCTTCCTTGGCGATCCGCGAAATCGCCTTGCGGGTCGGACCGAAACCGATCGACTTGTCGGCGGACGCATAGCGGTGCGCCTCTTCGCACACGAACAACAGCGGCGCCGCGCCGTCACTCCACAGGCCGAAGTCGAAGGCCATCCGGCAGAGCACCGAGACAACGGAATCGACCACTTCGGTGGGAAAGCCGGCAAGTTGCATCACCGTCATCGGCATGCCGTCCGGCGGCAGCCGGAAGAGCTGGCGCAGCACGTCGGACATGGTGTCGCCGCCGACATTGGCGTTGTCGAACATGAACGTGTAGCGCGGATCGTTGCGCACGGTCTCGATGCGCGTGATCAGCTTGTGGAATTTGAGGCGCGACGACCGGTTCTCGAGCTTGCCCATGCGCTCGTCGATCATGCTGATGAGATCGGTCAACCGATAGGGCACGGGCGTGTCGACGGTGAGGCCGGTCGATTTGGGATCGGCCCGCTTGACCAGGGCCCGCTCGTTGCCGCCGCGGTTCACCGCATAGGCGCTCTTGGCGAGCGGAATGACCTCCGAGAGGATCGCCACCTCTTCCTCGACACCCGGACGGGCGCCAAAGATGACGTCGACGAACTCCTCGAAATTGAACAGCCAGAACGGCAGCTTCAGATTCCGCGGATTGAGCACCTGGGCGCGCTCGCCGAAGCACTTTCCGTACTCATTGTGGGTATCGAGCAGGAAGACCCGGACATTGGGTCGCGCCTCGAGAACCTGCTGGAGCAGCAGCGCCACCGCGCTCGACTTGCCGACACCGGTCGTGCCGAGAACGGCGAAATGCTTGCTCAGCATGTTGTCGACATCGATGCGCGCGCTGATCGTGCTGTCCTGGTGCAGGTGACCGATGTCGACCTGGCTGGAGCCCGACATGGCGTAGACCAGCCGCAACTCCTCGCGGGTGATCAGCGAGGCACGGTCGCCAATAGCCGGATAGTGGGTGATGCCGCGGCGGAAATGCGCCACGCCGGCATCGTCCTCGCGAATCTCGCCCATCATGTCGACATGGGCGGTCGCGTGGAAGCCGAGTTGACGGATGACCGGAGAGGTTTCCAGCGAGACGTCGACGATGGTGCCGATCAGGGTCGAGGAGCCGCGCTTGATGCGCAGGAAGCGGCCGACCGTCGCAACGAGATCATCGGACGGGTCCAGACTGGCGTCGGGCGGCAGCCCGACACTTGCCTGCGATCCATCCACGGCGATGACAGTGCCGCAAAGGTCCGGCACCGCCGGCGCCTCTAGGTCGGCGCTATTCAGGTCCTGGGTATCCAACTCCTGCCCCCGGGGTTGTTCCAGCGGGTTCACGTCCCGTGGCGAGCACTGAATGCGAGCCACAATTCTGGTGTGCATACATTCACATTTGGTTAATTGTCCGGGAACAATTGGCGTGATCGCTACGGCGACCGCTTCCCGGTCACCCAAAATACTCCCGAAAAACCGGGATTCCGCCGCTTTGGCGGGAAGCCGAGGCGCCGGTACTTTGTCCGGGACGCGCCCCGCTTGCATCCGGCCACGTGCCTCGTCTATAAGCCATGCGCCGCGCCGACACCCCTGGAGGCACCGCGGCAGACGGCCCGGCTGACCGGGCCATTACCTCAAGGAGTTGTCCGATGGGCCAGACCTACGAGCTCTCGGCGGCTGCACGTGAAAAGGTGGGCAAGGGGGCCGCTCGCGCCGTGCGTCGTCAAGGCAAGATTCCAGCCGTCATCTATGGCGGCAAGCTTCCCCCGGTCGCGATCGCGCTGGGTAAGCATGAGATCACCCTCAAGATCCACGGTGGCGGCTTCTATACCACGGTTGCCACGATCGATGTCGACGGTGAGAAGATCCAGGCCATTCCGCGCGATTTCCAGCTCGATCCCGTCAGCGACATGCCCATGCATGTCGACTTCCTGCGCGTCCTGCCCGGCTCGCGCCTGACGGTCGAGGTGCCTGTCCAGTTCATCAATGAGGCGGCCGCGCCCGGCATCCGCCGCGGTGGCGTGCTCAACGTTGTGCGCCACAAGGTTTCGCTCGACTGCCCCGTCGAGTCGATCCCCGAGCACATCGTCGCCGACCTGACCGGCCTCGACATCAACGATTCCCTGCACATCTCGTCGATCACCCTTCCCGAAGGCGTCACGCCGGAGATCAAGGACCGTGACTTCACGGTTGCCACGGTCGCCGCGCCTGCTGGCGTCAAGGAAGAGATCCGCGCCGCCGCCGCTGCCGCCGGAACCACGGAGGCCGCGGAGGGCGAAGCCGAGGGCGAGGGTGGCGGCGAGGACGAGAAGGAGTAAGGCCTCCTTCTCCCGCCCGATCGAGGACGCCGACTCGATGCTCCTCATCGTCGGTCTCGGCAATCCCGGTGCGCAATATGCGCGCCAGCGCCACAATGTCGGCTTCATGGCCGCAGACGTCATCCACCGTCGCCACGGCTTCACACCGTGGCGACGGCGTTTTCAGGGCGAGGTTTCCGAAGGAACGCTCGCCGGCGACAAGGTGCTGCTGCTCAAGCCGCACACCTACATGAACGAATCCGGCCGCGCCGTCGGCGAGGCCGCGCGTTTCTTCAAGGTCGTCCCCGACGATATCGTCGTCATCCACGACGAGGTCGACCTGCCACCGGCCAAGACGCGCATGAAGTCGGGCGGTGGCGCCGGTGGCCACAACGGTCTGAGGTCGATCACCGGCGTGATCGGCGACGGCTATCGCCGCCTGCGCATCGGCGTCGGCCATCCCGGCGTCAAGGAAGCCGTTCCGCACTACGTGCTGCACGATTTCGCCAAGGTCGACGCGGAATGGCTCGTCCCCCTGCTCGATGCCATCGCCGACAACGCCGCCCTGCTTGCCGAGAAAAAGGATTCGACCTTCGCCAATCGGCTCCATGCGGCCCTGACGCCCGAGCGTCCGGCGAAGAAGACGAAGACGAAGCACAGGAGGGCGATCGGACTGCCAAACCCGACGAGCCGCCGGAGAGCCCGCCCGAAGGCGCCCTCGCCCGCGGTCTGAAGAAGCTTTTCGGCGGGCAATAGCCGCGCACCGGCGCCCGACGGCTTGAATCAAACTCTCGGCCGGCCCCGCCAAGCGATTCACGTCTCTGAGATTTCCGATTTGCGCATCAGGGGCAGATCGACAGCACGATCGGATCACCGCCCTTGCCACCGAGGTCGCGGCAGGCGCCATCGGCACAGAAGTGCCACGCCCCGGCAAAACCGGAATCGGCGAGGAGAACCCGCTTCTGCGGCGGCACATGCGGATGGTAGACCCAGCCGCTGCCGTCGAAGACCGAGCCATCGGGCGGGTCCATGCCGGCGCCCGACCCCTCGACGCGCGCCTCGACGACGACAAGCCCGGCCGGCGTCACCTGCCAGCGCTCGATCCACGAGGTCTTCTCGACCGAATGGGTCCAGGCGAGCGTGAAGGCGCTGATGGCGAGCATGGTGGTCTTGCCAGCCGCGAGGATGCAGAGATTCATGCCGACGCCCCGGCCGCCGCCCGCCGTGCCCGCCAGTAATGCTGCGCCAGGAACAGCGCCGACAGCGCGAAGCCCGCTTCGTCGGTCGCCGGCAGGGCAACGACGAGGCTGAAGGCGGCGATGGTGGCAAGCCCGCGCTCCCACAGCGGCAGGTCGCGGCGCAGATGACCGATCGCCGCCGCCCCCCACAGCATGATGGCAAGGCACGCCTTTACGAGGATGTAGGCGACCGCCGCCGGATAGCCAATCGCGGCCGCCAGCGGCCCGCCGTCCTGGAGCATCAGCGCCGGCGTGTAGACCGCCATGAAGGGAATGACGAAGCCGGCAAGCGCCACGCGCAAAGCTTCCAAGCCGATCTTCAATCCCGACTCCTTGGCGATCGGCGCCGCGGCGAAGGCGGCAAGCGCCACCGGCGGCGTCAGGTCGGCGAGGATGCCGAAATAGAAGACGAACATGTGGGTGACGATCAGCGGCACGCCGAGATGGAGCAGCGCCGGGCCGGCGAGCGAGGAGGTGATGATGTAGTTGGGGATCGTTGGGATGCCCATGCCGAGGATCAGGCAGGTGATCATGGTCAGCACCAGCGACAGGAACAGGCTGGTGCCGCCGACCGAGACGATGAACTGGCCGAAAGTGGTGGCAAGGCCGGTCAGCGTCATCGTGCCGATGACGATGCCGACCGTGGCGCAGGCGATGCCGACGGGGAGCGCCGTCTTGGCGCCTTCCGCCAGGCTGTCGCGGCAAAGGAGCAGCGTCGCGCGGCCGCCGGCGGTCGCAGAGGTTCCAGGCAATCAGCGCGGCGATCAGCCGCGACCAGGACGCATGACGCCGAATTTGAGGAAGGCGCGCGGCGAGGAGGCCGAGCGCCGACCCAGAAGACGACGCGGATCGCGGTCGACGGACCAGCCATCGACGATCGCCGCGCCGAGGATGAGCACCACGGTCAGCGCCAGGCCGATCGAGCCGGCGAAGAGCGGCGTGTAGCCGGTAAAGAGCAGGTAGACGAGCACGCCAGCGGCAGGAGCGAGATACCAGCCGCGGCGCAGCGCATCGAGCGCCGAGGGCATTCGTCCGCGCGGCAGGCCGAGCAGGCCGCGCTTGCCGGCTTCGAGATGGACCATCCAGAAGGCCGAGCCGAAATAGAGGAGCGCCGGGACCAGCGCCGCCTTGACCACCTCGGCATAGGCGACGTCGAGCGTCTCGGCCATGATGAAGGCGACCGCGCCCATCACCGGCGGCATGATCTGGCCGCCCATCGACGCGGTCGCCTCGACGCCGCCGGCGAAGGCGGCGCGATAGCCGAAGCGCTTCATCAGCGGAATGGTGAACTGGCCGGTGGTCACCACATTGGCGACGCCCGAGCCCGAGATCGTGCCCATCAGCGCCGAGGAGATGACCGCGACCTTGGCCGCGCCGCCGCGGGCATGGCCGACCAGGCCGAGCGCGACATCGGTGAAGAGCTGGATCATCCCGGCGCGCTCCAGGAACGAGCCGAAGAGGATGAACAGGAAGATGTAGGTCGAGGAAACGTAGACCGGGATGCCGTAGATGCCTTCCGTGCCGAAGGCCATCTGGTCGATCACCTGGTCGAAGTCGTAGCCGCGGTGTCGAGCGGCGACGGCAGATACTGGCCGAACAGGCAGTAGGCAGGAACAGGCCGGCGATGATCGGCAGGGCCGGCCCCATGGCGCGCAGGCCGGCGAGAAGCACGACGACGATGAGGACGACGCCGACGACGAGGTCGGCGTCGGTCGGGTAGCCGGAGCGGATGATGAGGTCGTGGTAGAAGACCCACTGGTAGAGCGCCGACGCCGACGCCGGCGACGGCCGAGCGCCCAGCCGACAAGCGCGGAGCGGCATCGGATCGTGCCGCGATGCGCGCCGATCAGCGGAAAGGCAAGCAGCAGTCAGGAAGCCGACATGGACGGCCCGCACGATCTGGCTCGGCAGGACCAGAAGATCGAGCGCGGTGGCGAGTTGGAAGGCGGAGAACAGCACCGCGACCCAGAACAGCAGCGGCCCTCGCCATCGGCCGGAAAGCTGCCGGCGAGCGGATCGTGGATGCCGAGCTCCTCCGCCTCCGGTGGCGGATGGTCGGCCACGCCCGCTGCCGCCGGCTCGGCATCTCCGGCGCGCTCATCGAAATCGAAGGACCGTGGCGATCGACGGCACCGGGCGCGGACCAACCTGGCCCACGCCCGGAAGGCCGCGTTTTTCAGAGGACGCCCTTTTCCTTGTAGTAGCGCTCGGCGCCCGGATGCAGCGGGATCGGCAGCCCCTTGGTGGCATTCTCGAGGCTGATGCCCTTGGCGGCGGCATGGGCAGCGACCATGTCGTCGAGATGCTCGAAGAGCGCCTTGGTCATCTGGTAGACCGTCTCGTCGTCGAGATCGGAACGGGTGACCAGGATGTTGGTGATCGCCGCCGTCGGCACGTCGGCCGTCTGGCCATCATAGGTGCCGGCGGGGATCATCTTCGAGGTATAGGGCGCACCGATCTTGGCGACGATATCGGCGGGCACCGAGACGATGGTGATCGGCACCGACGAGGCCAGATCGCGGATCGAGGCGACACCGAGGCCGGCCGACTGCAGGGTCGCATCGAGTTGGCGGTTCTTCATCAGGTCGACGCTCTCGCCAAAGGGCAGATATTCCGTCCGGCCGAGGTCGCTGTAGCTGAGGCCCGCCGCCTCGAAGATCGCCCGCGCATTGAGCTCGGTGCCGGATTTCGGCGCGCCGACCGACAGGCTGTGCCCCTTGAGGTCCGCCAGCGTCATAATGCCGGAATCCTTGGTGGCGACGACCTGCACATAGTTGGGATAGATCGCCGCGACCGCCCTCAGCTTGTCGAGCTTGCCGGGGAAGCCGACATCTTTGTTGCCCTCCCAGGCGAGCTTGACGGAATCGCCAAGCGCGAAGGCGATTTCGCCCTTGCCCTGCTGCAGGAGGTTGAGGTTCTCGACCGACGCCTTGGTCGACTGCACCTGGGCGCGGACATCGGGAATGTTGTTCCCGTAGATCGTCGAAAGGGCGACGCCGAGCGGATAATAGACGCCGCTGGTCCCGCCGGTGAGCACGTTGATGAATTCGGTGGCCTGGGCCGTGGCCGCCCCGCCCGCGGCAAACGCCAGCGCCAGCGCCCCGGCGACGAGCCGATTCCCACTCGCATGAAACATGAACGATCCTCCCAGATGGAACACCGCGGACACCGCTTTCGGCAGCCACGGTCCTGACGCCATTCCGCCCCGCCTGACCGCCGATTGCAACTCCTTATTCGCGCTAGAAGGCTAGGCGGCTGGTCAGCCAGGAATTGCCGGTGATTTGCCGTGCGACAGCCCCAAGAGCCGCGCGCTTCAGTTATCGTCGGCGAAATAGCGTCCGGGCGTTACGCCAAACGCCTTGCGGAAGGCGGCGACGAAAGCACTCGGCCCTTCGTAGCCGAGCCGGTCGGCAACATTGCCGACGGGAGCACCGAGCGACAGCCATTCCACCGCCTTCATCAGGCGCGCCTGGCGCCGCCACGCGCGAAAGCTTAGTCCGGTCTCGGCGCGGAAATGCCGTTCAAACGAACGCTCCGACTGCGCCGCCATGGCGGCCACATCGGAAAGACTGTCGGTACGCGCGGGATCGAGGTTGATGGCGGCAACGGCATCGCGCAGTCGCTGAGACGTCGGCATCGGCAGATGCAAGGGAGCAACCGGCTCCGTGATCAGAACGTCGAGGATGACCTCCAGTATCCGGCCGGCCGAGCCACCGGTCGCTTCATCCGGCGAATAGCCGAGGAAAGCGAAGAATCAGCTCGCGCAGGAGCGGCGACAGCTTGATCACCGAGGGGTAGCCCGGCAGGTGCTGCACGGTTTCGGGCCGGAAGAATAGATAGCGAAGTGAGGATCGCTGAAGATAGGTCACCGCATGCGCGACATTGGAAGGGATCCACAGCGCTCGTTCTGGCGGGACGACGAAGCTGCCGTGCTCGGTCTCGACCCGCACCGACCCGGCGACAATGTGGAAGAGCTGGGCGCGCCGATGGCTATGGAGATCGAACTCCACGCCGGCCTCCATCTCCCCGGCAAAGCCAACGGCGACGGCCGGATAGTCCGCCGATTCCGACAAGCTCAGATCAGGATGAATCGGATTGTTACCGTCGATCATTTGGCGACTGAGATACAAAACTTGCCGATTTAGCGCAATGAGTTTGGCGACTCATAAACATGATTGGGCGTCATCGCGTTAACACGCAATTCGGTTGCTGCCGTAATTAGGCGCATGAAGATCCCTGGGAAGCCCGGTCGGGTCGCCAAGATCGACGAATTTGCCGGAAGGATTCGCGGCCATGCGCAATGCACCCGTCGCCTCAACGTGGGCACGTCGCTTCGGCGCGCCGAAAGTAGACAGTCTGCTCCAAGCGATCACACGTGCCGTCGCGCGCTGCGTTGCTCGGCTCGAACACGAAGCACGTATCCGGCGCGACCTCGCAACGTTGCAGTCGGTCGATGATCACCTGCTCGCCGACATTGGTCTCACACGTGGCCGCCTCGAACGCGCGATCCGCGACGGGGAGATACCGCCGATCGAAACAGCAAAGACAATGGGGGCGGCGCCACGATCAATGCCGCCGGTCCTGCTGCTAAACCTCGGCACACTGACCTTTTGGCGGGCCGAATAGGCGACGGAGGCCATGGCAGCAATCCAGACGCGAAGGGAGCGTGGCCAAGTCGAAATCAGGACGACCTCTCCGTCGCGGCCAGGGTGCGGGCCTCATGATCAATTGCTGACGGTCACGGCGAGACAGACGGCCGCCGTTGGGCATCGCCAGTGACCGGAAGATCTAGACGCCCGCGCACACGGCTTTGCGGCGTTTGCGCCACCGGCCGAACGCTCCTGCACCGCCGACAGCGCCGGCAAGAAGCGGGAACCCGGCGGGAAGCGGAACGAAGCATCATGCAACCTCCCAATGAGTTCGAAGCCTGCGGCCGGGCCGGCCGTCGCCCGAAGCTTTCACTAGGTGCCGGGGCCGCGCTGATTGCAACCGTTTCGTCTCACGGCGACTGGCGCGCCGGCACCCTTCGCAGCCGGCCGATTGCCAATTGGGGGCGAAGAAGGATATTCACCCCCGTCAAACCGTCCGCGCGCTGCGGATCGTCAATCCATTCATAGCGTTCCGAGCGGAACCGCGGACCGGATCTTCATTTCCCATGGGCTTCAAATGCGGCATCGTCGGCCTGCCGAACGTCGGCAAATCGACTCTTTTCAACGCCTTGACCCGCACCGCCGCGGCGCAGGCGGCGAACTATCCCTTCTGCACCATCGAGCCGAATACCGGCGAGGTCGCCGTGCCCGACCCGCGTCTCGACGCCATCGCCGCGATCGCCAAGCCGGCGCAGATCGTGCCGACGCGGATCAGCTTCGTCGACATCGCCGGCCTCGTGCGCGGCGCCTCCAAGGGCGAAGGCCTCGGCAACCAGTTCCTCGCCAACATCCGCGAGGTCGACGCCATCGTCCACGTGCTGCGCTGCTTCGAAGGCGGCGACGTCACCCATGTCGAGGGCCGGGTCGATCCGGTGGCCGACGCCGAGACGGTCAACACCGAACTGATGCTCGCCGACCTCGCAAGCCTGGAACGGCGGGTAACGCCGCTCCGCAAGCGCGCCCAGAGCGGCGACAAGGAGGCCAAGGCCGAGGTCGCGCTGATGGACGCCGCGCTCGCTGCCCTCAACGCCGGCAAGCCGGCGCGGCTCGCCGACGATTCCGGCCGGCGAGGAAGACGACTTCCGCGCCCTCAACCTCCTCACCGCCAAGCCGGTGCTCTACGTCGCCAATGTCGACGAGGCCTCGGCCGCGACCGGCAACGCGCTTCTCGGCGCGTCGACGCGATGGCCGCGGCCGAGGGCGCCGGCTGCGTCGTCATCTCGGCGGCGATCGAAGCCGAGATCGCCCAGCTTCCCGACGACGAGCAGCGCGAGTTCCTCGATACGCTCGGCCTCGAGGAACCCGGCCTCGACCGCCTCATCCGCGCCGGCTACGCCCTCCTCGGCCTCATCACCTACTTCACCGCCGGGCCGAAGGAGGTCCGCGCCTGGACGATTCCCGAAGGCACCCGCGCGCCGCAGGCGGCCGGCGTCATCCACACCGACTTCGAGAAGGGCTTCATCCGCGCCCAGACCATTGCCTATGACGACTTCATCGGCCTCGGCGGCGAGCAGGCCGCGAAGGAAGCCGGCAAGGCGCGCGACGAAGGCAAGGACTACGTCGTCAAGGACGGCGACGTGATGCTGTTCAAGTTCAACGTCTGAGGCGCGCCCGCGCCCTCATGCGAATCCGCGCCGCTCCGCGAAGACCGGCGGCACGACCAGCAGCGTGCTGACCGCGGCGAAGGCGCCGAGGATGGCCGAAATCGACCAGCCGGCATCGAGCAAGGCGCCGAAGACGAACGGCGCCAGCGCCGAGATCGAACACCATGTACATGGTGATGGCGCTGCGGATGGTGCCGAGCGTCTCGGTGCCGAACAGCTCCGCCCACACCGCGGTGATGGTCGTCTTCGACAGGCCGCCGCTGAGGCCGATGAGGCAAAGGCCACCGGCAGCGCCCAGGCGCCGGTGAACACGCGCCAGCAGCGCGACACGCCGCCAAGCATCGGCAGCGACTGGAACAGGAACATCTTGCGCGCCGAGATGCGGTCGATGATGCGGCCGGAGAGGAAGAGGCCGGCGACGTTGGCGATCGCCGTCGCCGGAAAGCTCGCCGCGACCAGGCCGACCGGCCAACCGCGGATCGCGGCGATGGTCGTGACGTGGAACATGATGGCGGTGGCGAAGAAGGGCAGGATGGCCAGCGCCGGCAGCGCGGCCCAGACGAAGCGCGAGCGCACGAGAACCACCAGCCCGCGCAGCAGCCGGCGCCAAGCACCCGTCCGGTCGCCGTGGCGCTTCCGGCCGCGGCGACCGCGGGATGCCGCTGAGCAGCCACTGGGTGAGCGGCAGGAGGACGAGAAGCGCGACGGCGCCGATAGATGCGCATAGGTCGGACGCCAGCCGAACGCCGCGATGCCGGCGACCGCCAGCGGCGGGAAGACCACCTCGGACGAGCGGGATGCCGAGCGCGGTGATGCCGAGGGCCTGGCCGCGCTCGCGCGTCGAAGGCGCGGGCGGTCGCCGTCGCCTCGACATGGATCATCAGGCTCTGGCCGGTGAGCCGAAGGAGGTAGAAGGCGAGGAACAGCGTCACCGGCCCGTCGCCGAACGCGGTGACCAGGCAGGCGATGGCCGAGGCCGACGATGACCGCCGCGCTGAAATGGACGAGGCGGATCGTGTCGATGCGGTGACCGACGAAGAGGAGCGTGTCGCCGCCGACGAGCGTGCCGGCGAGATAGAGCGCGCCGACCGTCGCCGGGTCGAGGCCGAAATCGGACGCCGAACGAGGCGACGAACAGGCCGATGCAGAAGGTCTGGCCCGGCGCCGAATAGAAGGCATGAAGCGCGCCAAAGGCAAGCGGCCGCGCGTGCCGCCGGACGAAGTCGAAGAAACCCAGCAAGGGACAATTCCAAGGATCGGAAGGGGAAGGAAGCAGACCTATAGCGGCTCGACGCCCGCGAGGAAACCACGCGCGGCCACCATCGTCGGCGGACCCGGCGCAAGGAGCGGACCCGCGCGACCCGGATTGGCATACCAGGCAATCGCCTCACGCCATTGATCCGGCCCCCCCGGAGCGCTAACCATCGGCACCCCCCTTTGTCCTCGGTGCCCCATGCCCAAGCTCTATTTCGAGGATTTGGTCGTCGGCGCGGTCTATGCCTATGGCTCGAAGACCGTCACCCGCGCCGAGATCATCGCCTTCGCGCGCCGAATTCGACCCGCAGCCCTTCCATCTCGACGAGCGCGCGCCGGCGACTGAACTCGCCGGCGGGCTGATGGCATCCGGCTGGCACAGCGTCGCCATGTTCATGCGCATGCTCTGCGACGGGTTCCTGCTCGATTCCTCCTGCCTCGGCTCGCCCGGCGTCGAGACCTTGAAATGGCAAAAGCCCGTGCGGCCCGGCGACACGCTTTCGGGTCGCACGACCATTCTCGAGGCGCGGGCCCTCGAGGAGCCGCCCGGACATGGGTCTCGTCCGCGCCCGCCATGAACTGATCAACCAGGCCGGCGAGATCGTCATGTGGCTCGACAATCCCGTCATGTTCGAGCGGCGCGAGGCCACGACATGACGAGCTTCGATCGCATCGCCATCGGCGACAGCTTCCAATATGGCAGCCACACCTTCACCGCCGAGGAGATCGTGCGCTTTGCCGGCGCCTACGATCCGCAGCGCTTCCATCTCGACGAAGCGGAAGCCGCCAAGACCCATTTCGGCGGCCTCTGCGCCAGCGGCTGGCACACGGCGGCGGTGATGATGCGGCTGTTTGTCGATCATTTCGCGCGGCTCAGTGAAGAGGCCGAGGCGCGCGGCGAGACGCCGGCCCGTTTCGGCCCCTCTCCCGGCTTCGACGATCTGAAGTGGATGAAGCCAGTCTTCGCCGGCGACACGATCACCTATTCGGGCGAAGTGACCGCCAAGCGGCTGTCGCGCTCGCGCCCCGGCTGGGGCATCGTCACCCTGCGCACCACCGGCGTGAACCAGAAGGGCGAGCAGGTCTTCGCCATCACCGGCCACCTCTTTGCCACCGCGGAGAAGCCGGAGGCCGACGAGGCGGCGTCATAGGACGAACCGGCGGGCCGCTCCCGGCCTTGCACCTGGGAGCGGGAATGGCAGCGCTTACTCCGACGGCCCCATCCAGGCCGGCAGCGCGTCGATCTTGAGCTGGCGGCGCTCATCCGGCGACAGCTTGTAATTGCTGAGGAACGGCGCCGATTCGAACGAGCCGTATTCCGGATTGGCGATGAAGATCCAGTCATGGCCGATATGGGCCATGTTGGCTTCCATCGACTTCGCGCGGTCGGCTTCCGATCCGCCGTAATCGTCGGAGAAGTCGCCGTAATTGTCGCCGACGAGCAGCAGGATGCGGTAGTCCTTGGCGATGAAGGCGCGGCGCGTGCCCTTCTTCGAGGTCCAGTCGTCATGCTCCTTGCTCATCAGGAACGTGTCGACATTGCCGCCCATGGGGAAGCCGAGCGCTTCCATGTTCTTGCGGGTCGCGTCTTCCTGGTCGGCGCTGCGATTGGTGACGTAGAACACCTTCACGCCCTTGGAATCGGCATATTTGGTGAAGTCGACCGCGCCCGGCACCGCCTTGGCTTCGGCAGCGGCGACCCAGGCGCCCAGGTCTTGCCGCTGTAGTCCTTGCCGGTCTTGATCAGCCAGGCCTCGTAGGCGCCGTTGTCGATCGCCGTCTCGTCGGCATCGAGAATGACCGCCGGCGGCTTGTCCTGATAGTTGCCCGTCTGCTCGGTCGCGGCCGTCCAGGTCTTGTCGGCAAGCGCCTCGTCCAGCCGGATCTTGGCAAGCTGATAGGCCTGAAGCGCGTTGGCCTTGAACTCGACCGAATTGGTCACCCACAGCGTCGCGTTGAGCAGGTCGTTCTGCGGCACCGGATCGGCGGCAAAGGCCGGAGCGGCCAAGGCGACCACGATCGCTGCGGCCGCCGCCGAGGTGGCAAGGCGGGATTTGACTGTCATGTGTTGATCCTCTCTGGTCGGATGCCCTGCAAACGAAGGTAGAGCCTGCGCGCACCCGCTGGTGCCGGCGCTCCTGTCCTTGAGCCGGCAAAACAACTCATGGCCCCAACATCGCCGGCTTCATGCAGCCAAGACTAGCGCGAAGCCGAGACCGCGTCACGACAAAGAATGCACGTATAGGGTGTCTTGCGAGACGTTCAGGCGGACCCAATCGTCAGCCGCCGTTCGGCCCTTCCGGGCGGCAGGCATCCATCGCCCGGTCGAGCGCATGGTTGGTGAGCTGGGATTGGCCGCCTGCAGGCAGGGCAGGAGCTTCGCCTTGTTCGCCCTCTGGGTGGCGCCGCTCGGATCATGCCCCGGGTCGGGACGGACCGGCAGGAAGCAGGTGCGGAACTGCGCCTCGGTGACGCCGATCCGCTGCGCGACACAGCCGACATCGCGGTTGGGATCATTGTCGGCGAGCGCGGGGCGCGGTGCCAGGACGCGAGCACCGTCGCCGTCAGTGCAAGCGACTGCCAATACGGCCGTCGTGCGAGCGCTGTCGACATCTCGGTCTCTCCTCGTCAGTCGGTCCAGCGGCTCCGGCGGCGGGTCGGCCCTCGGCCGCCTCTTCCCAGGCGAGAAAGTCGGGGTCGGCGAGCACCGCCTCCAATAGGCTTCCGAGACCGGCGTCAGCTTCGGCCGATAGGTGCGGAAACGCGTCGCCACCGGCAGATACATCGCATCGGCGATGGTGAAATGGCCGAAGAGGAACGGCCCGCCCTCCGCCGCGCCCCAGCGCTCGCGCGCCTCGGCCCAGATCGCCTCGATCCGGGCGATGTCCTCGGCAACGCCCGCGCCATCATGTCCCTGACCCGGACGACGCTCCAGCAGCGCCATGGCGAGATGCTCGCGGAGCGGCCGGAAGCCGGAATGCATCTCGGCCGAGATCGCGCGGGCGAAGGCACGGGCGCTCCGGGTCGGCCGGCCATAGCCGCGCCTCGGGAAATTGCTCGGCGAGATATTCGCCGATGGCGAGCAAATCCCAGACCTTGATCTCGCCTCCGCCACGGCGATCAATAAGCAGCGGCACCTTGCCGGTCGGCGAGATCCGGTTGAGTGCCGCCTTGCCCTCCGGCAGTGCGGTAGCGCATCAGCGTCTCGTCGAACGGCACGCCGAGCTTCTTCAGCGGCATCCAGCCCCGCAGCGACCACGACGAGACGGTGCGATAGCCGATATAGATGTGGAGGTCGGCCATGGTCAGTGTCCCTCGAAGCTGACCAGGGTGTGGACCTTGACGTCCTTGCCGGCGAGCAGCGCGGCGCCGCCGAGATCGGGCAGGTCGATGACGAAGGCGGCGGCGACGATCTCGCCGCCGGAGCGGCGGATCAGCTCGATCGCGGCCTCGGCCGTGCCGCCGGTGGCGATCAGGTCGTCGATGAGGAGGATGCGCGCGCCCGCATGGATGGCATCAGCGTGGATCTCGATCGTGTCGACCCCGTATTCGAGGCTGTATTCCTGGCCGATCGTGCGCGCCGGCAGCTTGCCCTTCTTGCGGATCGGCACGAAGCCGCGGCCGAGCTCATGCGCCACGGCACCGCCGAGAATGAAGCCGCGCGCCTCGATGCCGGCGACATAGTCGATGCCGGAATTGAGGAACGGCCAGACCAGCCCGTCGACGGCGGCGCGCAGGCCCGACCGGGTCGGCGATCAGGGTCGTGATGTCGCGAAACAGGATGCCCGGCTTGGGATAGTCGGGAATCGTCCGGATCAGCGATTTGAGATCGACACCAATGCCGGTCGGCATGCTTCCCCCATGGGCTCTAGACGCGCGGACCAACGGCCCGCAAAGCTTCACCGGCGGTCTATCATCGCACCGGAGGCGACACCATGACCGAGCGCGCGTCGGTCGCCGGACACGCGCTCGGTTCCCTACCAGCCGGCGACGATCGCCGGCAGTTCGCCGAGGGCGTGGATCGTCGCGTCGGCATCCTGCGGCGGCGGATAGACGGTGTTCGCCATCCACACCGCACGAAGCCCCGCACCCTTGGCCCCCGTGATGTCGGCTCCGGGATTGTCGCCGACGAAGACGGCCGCAGCGGGCTCGACCTCAAGGCGCTCCAGTGCCCGCAGGAAAATCGCCGCGTCCGGCTTGCGGATCCCCTCGCCTTCCGAGATCGAGAATCGTATCGAAGGCTTCGGTCAGGCCCAACCCGGTGAGCGTGTGCTCCTGAATGCGGACCTCGCCGTTGGTGATGACGCCAAGGCGAAACCCCGCGGCACGCAGCGTTGCCAGCGTTGGAAAGAGGTCGGCGGGCGGGCGGCAATAGGCTCCGAAGCCGTCGACGTAATCGGCCACGAAAAGCGGCGCCGACGTCGCGTCGCCACCGAAGTCGGCGATCAGCCGGGGATAGACGATGTCGCGCCGGACCGAGCCATTGGCGTCGCGGGCAACGAAGGTCTCGATGAAGCGATGCAGCGAGGCGCCGCCGAGCAGATGGGCACGCCTCGAATATTGCGCAGCGAGAAACGACCGCAACGCGGCGCCGCGGTCGTAGAGAGTCCCGTCGAGATCGAAAAGAACGGCGCGGATCGTCGTCGCGGACGACCCGTCCGCGATCAGTGGGCAACGTCCTTCCAGACCTTCTTCTTGGTCAGATACATCAGACCGGCGAAGACGATCAGGAAGATGAAGACCTGAAGCCAACGCGCTTGCGCTGGTCGAGATGCGGCTCGGCGGTCCACATCAGGAAGGCAGCGACGTCGCGGGCATACTGGTCGACTGTCTCGGGCGTACCGTCGCTATAGGTGACCTGGCCGTCGGACAGCGGCGGCGGCATGTGCGAGCGACGGGCCGGTCATGAAATAGGGATTGTAGTGCGTGCCCGTCCGGGATCGTCGACGCCGGGCGGCGGATCCTGGAAGCCGGTCAGCAGCGCGTGGATATAGTCCGGCCCGCGCCTCCTGGTACTGGGTGAAGAAGTCGAGGACCGTGCACAGCGGACCGCGCTCGACGCCGCGCGCCTTGGCCATCACCGACAGATCCGGCGGCGCGGCGCCGCCATTGGCGGCGGCGGCGGCCTGCGTCGTTCGGGAACGGGCCGGGAAATAGTCCGAGGGCTGGCCCGGGCGCTCGAACATGTCGCCGTCGTCGTCCGGCCCGTCGGTGATCTGGTATTCGGCGGCCAGCGCCTTGCACCTCCTCCTCGGTGAAATCGCGGCCCGCCCGGATCGGCGAGATTGCGGAAGGCGACCAGGTTCGAGCGAATGGCAGGCCGAGCAGACTTCGCGGTAGACCTGAAAGCCGCGCTGCAACTGCGCGGGGTCGTAGTGGCCGAAGAAGCCGGCGAAAGCTCCAGGATGAGCTGCGGCGGCTTCTTCAGCGGATAGTGCACGGGGACGCCCTCGCCGCCTGAACGGGCGCCGGGCTTGCCATCGCGCGACCGCGACGCCGAACGCGCACAGGCGCGTCGAGCCCGGGAACGGTGAGCCGACGAGACAGCAGGCTTCTTCATGGCCGATCCGGCATCGTTTTGCACGGCCGGCCTACCCTTTCGCCGCTTCGGCCGGCGCCGTTCTTCGACTTGGCGAGCACCGCCTCGGTGATACTCGCCGGCATCGGCTTCGGTCGCTCGATCATGCCGATGACCGGCAGGATGATCAGGAAATGGATGAAGTAGTAGGCGGTCAGAATGCGCGCCGACGATGACGTAGCCGCCCTCCGGCGGCTGCGAGCCGAGATAGCCGAGGCCGATGCAGACGAGCACGAAGATCCAGAAGAACTGCCGGTAGATCGGGCGGAAGACCGCCGAGCGCACCCGCGAGGTATCGAGCCAGGGCATGAACACGAGGACCGCGATCGAGCCGAACAGCGCGATCACGCCGAGCAGCTTGTTCGGGATCGCGCGGAGGATCGCGTAGAAGGGCAGGAAGTACCATTCCGGCACGATGTGCGCCGGCGTCTTCAGCGGATCGGCCGGGATGTAGTTGTCGGGGTGGCCAAGATAGTTCGGCAGGAAGAACACCAGCCAGGCAAGCAGGATCAGGAAGCAGACCGATGCCGAACATGTCCTTGATCGTCGCATGCGGCGTGAAGGGCACGGTGTCCTGCTTCGACTTGACGTCGATGCCGAGCGGATTGTTCTGGCCCGACGACATGCAGCGCCCAGACATGCAGCACGACGACGCCGGCGATCATGAACGGCAGCAGATAGTGCAGCGAGTAGAAGCGGTTCAGCGTCGGATCGCCGACCGCGAAGCCGCCCCACAGCCAGGTCGTGATCGCGCTCGCCGACGAGCGGGATGGCCGAGAACAGGTTGGTGATCACCGTCGCCGCCCAGAACGACATCTGCCCCCAGGGCAGCACGTAGCCCATGAAGGCGGTGGCCATCATCAGGAGGAAGATGATGACGCCGAGGATCCACAGCACTTCGCGCGGCTCCTTGTAGGAGCCGTAATAGAGGCCGCGGAAAATGTGGATGTAGACGGCGAGGAAGAACATCGAGGCGCCGTTGGCGTGGAGATAGCGCAGCAGCCAGCCGTAGTTGACGTCGCGCATGATGTACTCGACCGAGCCGAAGGCGAGCGTTCGCGATCGGGCGTGTAGTGCATCGCGAGGACGACGCCGGTGACGATCTGCGCCACCAGCATGAAGGAGAGGATGGCGCCGAAGGTCCACCAGTAGTTCAGATTGCGCGGCGTCGGATAGGCGACGAACGAGGAGTGGACCAGCCCGAAGATCGGCAGCCGGGCTTCAAGCCACTTGGCGGCGCGGTTCTTCGGCACGTAGGTGGACATTCCGGCCATGACGTCACCCAGCCCCTTCTTCAGCCGATCCGAATTTGCGTGTCGGAAAGGAAATCATATTGCGGGATGTGACAGGTTCTCTGGGGCCGGGCCTTTGCGGATGCGGCCGGCGGTATCGTATTGCGAACCGTGGCAGGGACAGAACCAGCCGCCGAACTCGCCCTGCTGGCCGAGCGGCACGCAGCCGAGATGCGTGCAGATGCCGATCATGACGAGGAAGGCTTCCTTGCCCGGGCGCGGCGCGGTTGGCGTCGGTCGCCGGCGCATTGGCCGGAAGGTTGGCGTTCCGCGCGTACTGGTCGCGGAGATCGGAGACCGGCACGGTCTTGCGCTTCCTCGATCTCCTTGTCGGTCCGATTGCGGATGACGACCGGCTTGCCGCGCCATTTGACGGTCATCGACATGCCCGGCGTCAAGCGCCGAGATGTCGACCTCGATCTGGGCAAGCGCCAGAGCGGCCTGGTCCGGGTTCATCTGATCGATGAGCGGCCAGATCGTCACGGCCGCGCCAACCGCGGCGACGGCGCCGGTGGCAACGTAGAGAAAGTCGCGACGGGACGGCTCAGGATGATCCGCGGTGTCGATGTTTGCCAAGATTGCTCCCCTTCGAGCCTGGCGGCATGAGAACCGCGCGGGAAACGCCCCTCCCCGCTGGTCGCGGATTGTTTAGCCATCGCGCCGGGCGATTGTCCAGAGTCCCCAAGCTGAATGCGCACATTGTCGCGGTCGGTGGCGCCCCCCGCGCCACCGTCCCAGAACGGGCCGCCGGCGGGCGGACGGCCTATTCGGCCGCCTCGCCCGCCCGCGCCGCGTCGTCCAGATCGAGGAATCCGCCGGATTGGCGGTGCCACAGCGCGGCGTAAAGCCCTTTGCGCTCCAGCAGTTCCTCATGGGTGCCGGTCTCGATGATCCGCCCCTGATCGAGCACCACCAGCCGGTCCATCGCCGCGATTGTCGACAACCGATGAGCGATCGCGATCACGGTCTTGCCCTCCATCAGCCGGTAGAGGCTGTCCTGAATGGCCGCCTCGACCTCCGAATCAAGGGCACTGGTCGCCTCGTCGAGTACCAGGATCGGCGCGTTCTTGAGGAACACCCGGGCGAGTGCGATTCGCTGGCGCTGACCGCCCGAGAGCTTCACGCCACGCTCGCCGACATGCGCCTCGTAGCCGCGCCGCCCCTTCGGGTCCGACAAGTCGGCGATGAACGCGTCGGCATGCGCCAGCCGCGCCGCCTCGGCGACAGCCGCCTCGTTCGCCTCCGGCGCGCCGTAGAGGATGTTGTCGCGCAGCGACCGGTGCAGCAGCGAGGTGTCCTGCGTCACCATGCCGATCTGCCGGCGGAGCGATTCCTGGGTGACGGCCGCGATGTCCTGACCGTCGATCAGGATCCGTCCACCCTCCAGGTCGTGGAAGCGCAGGAGCAGGTTGATCAGCGTCGACTTGCCCGCGCCCGACCGTCCGACCAGGCCGATCTTCTCGCCCGACCGGATGGTCAGCGAGAAGTCCTCGATCACCTTGGTCTCGCGGCCGTAGTGGAAGCGCGCATGCTCGAAGCGGATCTCGCCGCCGCTGACCGCCAGGGATCCGGCCTTGGCCGCATCGACGATCGCCGGCGGCTGGGCGATCGTGTTGATGCCGTCCTGGACCGTGCCGATGTTCTCGAACAGGCCCGCGACCTCCCACAGGATCCACTGCGACATCGCGCGCAGACGCATCGCCAGCGCGACCGCCACCGCGATCGCGCCGAGCGACACCAGCGACTGCTGCCAGGCGAAGATCGCGAATCCGGCGGTGCCGGCGAGCAACAGCGAGTTGATCGTGTGCAGCAGGACCGTGAGCTGCGTCACCAGCCGCATCTGGCGATGGACGGTCTGCAGGAATTCGTCCATGCCCTCGCGCGCATAGTCGTACTCGCGCTGGGTATGGGCGAACAGCTTGACCGTCTGGATGTTGGTGTAGCTGTCGACCACGCGTCCGGTCATCATCGCCCGCGCATCGGCCTGAGCCGACGAGATGTCGCGCAGACGCGGCACGAAGAAGAACAGGATCGCCAGATAGCCCGCGAACCACCCGACCGGCGGCAGCAGCATCCAGGGATCGCTCCCGCCGACGATGAACAGCGTGCCGATGAAATAGACGATCACATAGACGCCGACATCCATCGGTCTTCATCACCGTCTCGCGCACGGCGAGCGAACGTCTGCATCACCTTCTGCGAGACCCGGCCGGCGAACTCGTCCTGGAAGAAGGACAGGCTCTGGCCAAGGATGTAGCGATGCGCGCGCCAGCGTACGATCATCGGGTAGTTTCCGAAGATCGTCTGGTGAATGAGCAGCGACTGGAAAAAGGCGAGCAACGGGAAGACCACGACCACCAGCGCCGCCATCCCGGCGAGCTGGCTGCCATGATCGGAGAAGAAGCTCGCCCGGTCGGAGGCCGACACCCAGTCGACCAGCTTGCCGGTGAAACTGAAAAAGATCAGTTCCAGAACGGAAAACATGGCCGTCATCAAGGACATGATGGCCAGCCACGGCATGACCGGTCGCGTGTAATGGAGAACGAAAGGCAGCAGGCCGCGTGGCGGCGTCGCGCCATCGTCCAGGCGATAGGGATCGACAAGTCGTTCAAAGAAAGCGAACACGGCGTTCACTCCGGAAATGGCTCACCCGGGTCACGCCGAGCGGCAGAATGTAATTTGCGAGAAGCGATGGAAGACGAGCGGGAAGCCCCGGGCGCCTCGGCGCCCGGACCCACGTCTCAATCCGGCAGTCTTGGAGGTGCCTAGCCCTGAAAGGTCAGTTGGGCTGTGGCGGAAGCGTGCCGGCGAACGGGGCCCGGACGGTGGCGGTGATCATATTGATCCGTTCCATCGGACCCTCCTCAAGCTGACACGTTGGGCCGGCGCAATCGGGCCGGCAGCGATTCAAGACGCGCTTACATACTCTGCTTTTCGCCGCCAGACTTGGGCTTTCCTGTGGCAAGCGGCCTTTCGCGCACCGCTGTTGCAGCGGTGCCACAGGCGGCTGCGCCGCCCTATTCCGCCGCGGTCTGCTCGGAGATCGGCTCGATACCAAGGAAGCCGCCCGACTGGCGACGCCAGAGGTCAGCGTAGAGGCCTTCCTTCTCGAGAAGCTCGGCATGGCCGCCGGTCTCGACGATGCGGCCCTCATCGAGGACGACGAGTTTGTCCATCGCCGCGATGGTGGAAAGCCGGTGGGCGATAGCGATGACGGTGCGGCCGCGCATCAGACTGTAGAGTTGCTCCTGGATCGCCGCCTCGACTTCCGAATCGAGCGCGCTGGTCGCCTCGTCGAGGACGAGGATCGGCGCGTCCTTGAGGATCAGGCGCGCGATGGCGATGCGCTGACGCTGGCCACCGGAGAGCTTGATGCCGCGCTCGCCGACATGGGCGTCGTAGCCCTCCCGGCCACGCGGGTCGCGAAGGCCAAGGATGAAGTCATGGGCCTGCGCCTGCCTTGCGGCGGCGATGATCTGCTCGTCGCCCGCGTCCGGGCGACCATAGCGGATGTTGTCGCGCACCGAGCGATGGAGGAGCGAGGTATCCTGGGTGACGACGCCAATCTGGGCGCGGATCAATTCCTGGGCGACGGAGGCGATATCCTGGCCGTCGATCAGGATGCGCCCGCCTTCGAGATCGAAGAAGCGCAGGATCAGGCTGACTAGCGTCGACTTGCCGGCACCGGACCGCCCGACCAGCCCGATCTTGGCGCCGGCCGGCACCATCAGGCTGAAATGGTCGATGACGCCTTTCTCCCGCCCGTAGTGGAAGCTGACATCCTCGAAGCGGATTTCGCCCCGCTCGATCGCGAGCGGCGGCGCTTCTTCGCCGTCGGTCACCACATAGGGACGGCTGATCGTCTCCATGCCGTTCTGCACCGTGCCGATCGTCTCGAAGAGCGAGGTGATCTGCCGCAAAATCATGTTCGACATCTGGTTGAGGCGCAGCACCAGCGACGTGGCGAGCGCGATCGCACCGACGCTGATCGTGCCCACCGACCACAGCCACACCGCCACGCCGCACACCGCCACGATCAGCGCGCTGTTGATGGTCGACAGGCTGACCATGAGCGAGGCCATGGTGCGGGCGAAATCGAGGAAGGCGGCGAGGTGCCGCTCGAAGCCCTTGAGGACGAAGGCGTCCTCGCGCTCGGCATGGGCGAAGAGCTTGACCGACTGGATGTTGGTGTAGCTGTCGACAATCCGCCCCGACAGGCCGGACGCGGCTTCGGACATCGCCGCCGAGCGTATCCGGACCGGCGGCACCAGCTTCCAGATCACCGCCACATAGGCAACGAGCCACACGGCCACCGGCGCGATCAGCCATGCGTCGAGACTGGCAAAGAGAACGGCGGTGCCGGCGAGGTAGATGACCAGCGTCCAGATCCCCTCGATCAGGCTGCCGACCGTCTGGCGCAGGGCCGGCCCGGTCTGCATCACCTTCTGGGCGATGCGGCCGGCGAAATCGTTCTGGAAAAAGGAAAGGCTCTGGCGGAGGACGTAGCGGTAGTTCTCCCAGCGCACGAAGGCGGTCAGGCTCGGCACAAGCGCGAGATTGTTGAAGCCGCGCGACAGGATGGCGATCAACGGCCGCAGAACGAGGATGACGAAGGCCATGCCGGCGAGCGCCAGGCCATGGGCCGACCAGAAGACCTCCGGCTGCGCCGCCGAGGTCGTCCAGTCAACGATTTTGCCGAGAAAGACATAAAGCAGCATCTCGACGACCGTCGAGGCAAGCGAGACCAGCAGCACCGCCACGACCAGCCATTTCACCGGCTTGATGAAGTAGCGGTAGAACGCCACCAGCGTCTGCGGCGGACGCTCGGCGGGCGTGCGGGGGAACGGGTCGAAGAGGGTCTCGAACCAGCTTGTTTTCATTGAAATCTATCTGGGCAAGGGACTCTGGGAGTCCACGGAAGGACCGGGGCAAGCCCGGAAAGAGCGGAAACGTGTCGCCGCGCGGAATTGCAGTGAGGGGTGAGTCGCCGGCGGATCATTGGTGTGGCGGCTTGTCGATCCGCTCTGGTGGACGGTGAACGCCCGTGCGAAAGAAGCCTGTCGCCGGAGGGCCGTGAATCCGGCCGGCAGAACAGCCCCGCGTGGTGGACGGATCGATGGTCGCGATCGCCCTCTATCAGCCCGACATCCCACAGAATACGGGCACGATCCTGAGGCTCGGCGCCTGCCTCGGCGTGCCGGTCCACGTCATCGGCCCGGCGGGATTCGACCTCTCCGACCGGCGTCTGAGGCGCGCCGGCATGGACTATCTGGAACTCGCCACGCTCCAGCAGCACATGTCCTGGCCCGCCTTCGAGACCTGGCGTCGCGAGAGGCCGGCCCGAAGACTCGTGCTTCTGACGACGAAGGCGCGCGCACCCTATGCCGGCTACGCTTTCGCCGATGAAGACATCATCCTTTTCGGCCGCGAGAGCAGCGGTGTGCCGGAAACGGTCCATCAGGCGGCCGATGCCCGGCTGACGATTCCGATGCGGCCCGAAGCGCGCTCGCTCAACGTCGCGACCGCCTGCGCCATGGTGATCGGCGAGGCGCTGAGGCAGACAAGCGGTTTCCTGTGAGCACGACCCGGTTACGCGCTCCGCATCCACGTCACCGTCAGTGGCTCACGGAAGACAAAGCGCTCAAGGTGGCTGCCGACGACGCGTTCCAGCCGGGTCAGGTCGTCGTCAATGGCGGCGCTGACGCGCATGACGAGGACGCCCGCCGCATCGTCCGCCTCCAGCTCGCACGGCCCCATCGGAAACGCGATCCGGCCGCTGCGATAGTCCTCGTCGTAAGTCGCCGTGATCTTGTGGCCGAAATGCTTGCACAATTGGCCGAGATAGCGCCGCGGCGAGGACAGAGGCACGCGCGCGCTGGACGTAAGGGTCTGGGCATCCGTGATCATCAGATCCGCTCCACTGTGGCCGCGGCGGCATCGAGCGCGGCAGCCACCGCATCCGTCTCTTCGGGCGTCAGCGGCCCGCGCGACAGGCGCAGGCGCAGCGCCAGCCTCAAATTCTCCGTCGCCCGTACGATCTGCGGCGCACGTCCGCTTTCATGGGTCCGGCTCGCCTCCTCCATCCGCGCCAGCAGCGCGTCGAGGGCGGTGCGATTCGCCTCGAGGAAGGCGCGACCCTGATCGGTGATCTCGTGAAGCTTCTTGCCGCCACCGTCCGAGGGCGCGACGGTCACGTAGCCGAGATCCTCTAGCAGCGTCAGCGTCGGATAAATGGTGCCGGGGCTCGGACTGTAGACGCCGGCCACGGCCTCCTCGATCGCCTTGATGATGTCGTAGCCGTGGCGCGGCTTCTCGCTGATGAGATTGAGGATGACCAGACGCAGGTCTCCATGCGCGAAGAAGCGGCGCAGACTGCGCGACCCGCCCGTTCCCCTGTCTACGCCGGACAGCCCACCACCGCGGCGGCCGTTATCGCAATCGCTCATGAGGCTTTCGTATCAGTTTCGATATAACGAAAGTTTAGATATATCGAAACTGATACGAGTGCAAGAGCGGATAGTCCCCGGAGGTTGCGGGGCAGCCCTATTCATAGACGACCTTGCCGGTCTCGTTCTTCTTCACCCAGTCCCAGTCGATGGTGACGCCAAGGCCCGGGCCCTGCGGTACCGGCACATGACCGTTGGTGTCGACGGCGTCGAGATCGTCGGAATAGTCGTCGGCGAAGACCTGGCACTGGCTCGTCTTGCCGGGCACTTTCGGATGGACCAGGCCGAGTTCGTAATAGTTGGTGTTGCGGATCGAGGCCATGCAATGGCGCGGCGCCGGACCCGGCGCATGGATCTCGCAATCGAGGCCGAAGCCTTCCGCCGCGTGGGCAAGCTTCATCACCCCCGTGATGCCGCCGTCATAGTCGACATCAGCGCGGACATAATCGGTCCCGTCGGCGACGATCTGGTCGACATGCAGTTCCATGCCGCGGACATGCTCGCCGAGGAGCAGCGGCGTCTTGATGATCTGCCTGAGCTTGCGGTGGGCGAAAGCCGAGACGCCGCCATCCCGGAACGGGTCCTCGTACCACATGTACAGTGCCTCGTCGCAGGCCCGGCCGACCTTCAGCGCATCGCCCCAGGTGTTGTATTCGCAGGCCGGGTCGATCATCAGATCCATCGTGTCGCCAACCGCCTTGCGGGTCGCCAGCGACCGCCGCCGCCTCGCGCCCGATCGGCCCCCTGCCCCAGCCGTGGATCTTGAAGGCCGGATAGCCCATCTCCTTGCACTGGACGGCGAAGTCGGCGAAGGCCTCGGGGCTGTCGAGCCCGCCGTTCTCGTCGCCATGATAGGTCGAGGCATAGGCCGGCAGCGTCTTGCGGTAGCCGCCCAGCAGCTCATAGACCGGCGCATCATAGGCCTTGCCGGCGATGTCCCACAGCGCGACGTCGATCGGCGCCATGCCGAACCGGTCCTGCTTGCGCAGCGCCCGCTTGAGGTCGTTCCAGATGATCTCGCGCTGAAGGGCGTTCCGGCCGATCAGGTAGTGCGCGACCATCGCCACCTGCGCATAGGATACACCGGTGCCGCCGGCATATTCTCCGGTGATCCCGGCCTCGGTCTCGATAGTGAAGACGAAGCCGTTCATCTTCGCCGACGCGCCCTTCTCGTAGACGTGGTTGAAGCCGTTGTAGTCGGTGCCGAGGTCGCGGGCCGTCCAGCCATATTGGTGAACGGTCAGCCGCTTGATGCGCAGGTCTCTGGTCATGATCGGAAGCTCCTCCCCGTGCGTGCCTTTGGGCCGGCAACGAAATCGGCTGCCAGCCGGTGGACTTTCGTATTTCAGGCTGAGTCGAGAGCGATCAGTGTCGCGCCGGCGCGCGGTGGCAGCAAGGCTCCCACCGCGCAAAGGGGCAGACGAAACGGCGCCGACGATGTATGACGCCCGCGACCTGCCACCGAGACGCCCATGACCGACCCCGTGCATCCCATCCCCGCTGATATCGACGAGAAGAAGGGCGATGCCGTCGCCTGGTTCACGACGCTGCGCGACCAGATCACCGCGTCCTTCGAGGCGATTGAGGACGCGTTGCCCGCCGATGCGCCGCTCGGGCGTGAGGCACCTGGTCGCTTCGTCCGCACGCCGTGGTCGCGCAGGGACCACACCGGCGCAGAGGGTGGCGGCGGAGTCATGTCGATGATGACCGGCCGGGTCTTCGAGAAGGTCGGCGTCCACGTCTCGACTGTTTTCGGCGCGTTCTCGCCGGAATTCCGCAAGCAGATCCCCGGAGCCGAGGAAAACCCGGCCTTCTGGGCGGCCGGCATCTCGCTCATCGCCCACATGCAGAACCCGCACGTGCCGGCGGTTCACATGAATACCCGCATGGTCGTCACCAGCCGTCAGTGGTTCGGCGGCGGCGCCGACCTGACCCCGGTGCTCGACCGGCGGCGCAACCAGACCGATCCGGACAGTGTCGATTTCCACGCCGCCATGGAGCGCGCCTGCGCCGGCCATGCCTCAGCCGACTACCCGCTCTTCAAATCGTGGTGCGACGAGTACTTCTTCCTGAAACACCGCAACGAGCCGCGCGGCATCGGCGGCATCTTCTACGACTATGTGAATTCCGGCGACTGGGAGGCCGATTTCGCCTTCACGAAAAGCGTCGGCAGCGTCTTCCGCGACATCTATCCGGCCCTCGTCCGCCGCAACTTCACGACGCCGTGGACCGAAGACGACCGCGAGGAACAGCTCGTCCGCCGCGGCCGCTATGTCGAGTTCAACCTGATCTACGACCGCGGCACCATCTTCGGCCTGAAGACTGGCGGCAATGCCGATTCGATTCTGTCGTCCATGCCACCTGTCGCCAAATGGCCGTAGGCAGCGGCCACCGAAAGACATAAGGCCATTAACGAATTCAATGCGTTCGCCGGCGCAACGGAATCGCGCCGGCAAGAACTTGAATCGATTTGTGAAGTCGGGCCGCGCAAGCCGTGGCCGCGCTGTGTCAGTCGCGCTTGCCCGGCTTCAGGTCGGTGCCGAACACCTTGTCCCAGAAGCCCGACGTCACGCCGAAATTGCCCATCTCGTCGAAGTGATGGTGCAGCATGTGGCGCCGCTTCAGCCGGTAGCCATAGCTGCCCGGTGCGTTCGTCCAGTGATGGACGATGTGATGGACGCTCACATACCAGAGATAGCCGAGCATCAGGCCGCTGGTGAAGCCGCCGGCCATGGGAAAGTCGGTAAAGAGCATGAGCGGCAGGAAGACGATGCCGAAGATCATCACCGCGCTGAGCCATGTCGGCGTTCCGATCAACGCCTTCTGATCGGCATGATGCGCGCCGTGCATGTCCTTGATGAAGGGCACGTGGTGCAGCACGAAGCGGTGCAGGACATACTCGATCAGCGTCCACAGTCCGACACCGATCAGGAAGGCGGCAAGCCAGGCGGGCCAGCGTGCCGGTTCCGCTTTCCACAGCGCAGCGGCGCCAAGGACGCCAACCGCCACTGGATAGACATAGAAGTCGCCGTAATAGCTGACTCGGCCGAGCCGCATGGCCAAGCTCCATACCTAGCTGTTCTGGTGCGCGAGATTACCAGAACTGTGTGCATCTGCGAACGCTTCTCGCGCGCCGGCCATAGATACCGGCGGGATGGCCGAATGATGACCGGACTTGCATGACAGGGGCAAGTCGGCCGCCCGGATTTACGCGCGTCGCTCAGCGACCGGGCCCCAGCGTCGGCTAACCAATTCTACCAAGGAACGCAGCAACTTCCAATTGGCTTGGCCGGCCGCATGTCACGGATCACTGCTGGGCGGCGACCATTTGCTGCAAGCGATGGCGCAGTTCCGCCACTTCCGGCCGGAAATCCTGCTCGATCCACCATGCCTCAGCGGCCCTCAGAAGGGAGCCGACCGCCGGGCCATACGCCCCAAAGTCGTGCACATCACGCCCCGAGAGGGGGAATCGCGGCACCGGCCAGCGATCGGCCAGCGTATAGCGGTCCCGCCAGGCCGAATCATTTGCCGCCGCCGTGCTCCAGGCAAATGCCACCGCGATCCCGTCCCGATAGGCTGTCGGCTGGAGCCGGTAGAGGCAGGCCCGCGACGCGCGCATGTCGGGCAGCGGCGCGAAGGCGGAAGCTGCGGCAAGCGCGCCGACCATGAGATCGCGCTGAGCATTGGAAAGCCGGAGACGCTCGGTGAGCCGCGCCACATCCTCCCCGATCCGGCACCCGAGGACGGCAAGGCGAAGAGCCGGATCCGGGTTTGCCCCGACAGCCGCCTCGAAGCCGGCCAGCCGCGCGAAGGCCGCCAGATAGCCGATACCGGCAAGGATGACCGGAAGGATGCCGTGCTCCTGCATGGTCGCGACCGTCTCGACCGCGCGCGCCGCAACGACAAGGCGGCGCATCTCCTGACCAACACGCTCGGCGGAGAGCGCGCGCAGCCCGTCCCGCCCGCGTGTCGCCGCGACAAGGCCCTCGGCGTCGAGAGGCCCGCGCCCGTATTCGGCGTGGAAGCGGAAGAAGCGCAGGATCCTCAGACGGTCCTCGGCAATCCGGCGATCGGCTTCGCCGATGAAGCGGACGCGGCCGGCCTGGATATCGGGATATCCACCGAGCGGATCGTGGATCGTGCCCTCGCCGTCGACCGAAAGCGCATTGACGGTAAAGTCGCGCCGCTCGGCATCGGCCTTCCAGTCGCGACCAAAGCGCACGACGGCGTGGCGGCCGTCGGTCTCCACGTCCTCGCGCAGCGTCGTCACCTGGTAGCCGACACCGCCATGGACGAGCGTCAGCGTGCCGTGCTCGATGCCGGTTGGCACCGGCTTGATTCCGGCTGCCTTCGCCCGCGCCGCGACCGTCTCGGGCGGCGCGGTGGTGGCGAAATCGAGCTCTTCGACCGGCCGCCCCATCAACGCGTTGCGTACGGCGCCACCGACGATGCGCACGCTGTCGCCATCACGCCCGAGCGCGGCGAAGATCGCCTGCACCGACGGCGCGGCGAGCCAGGAGGCACCCGCCAGAGAGGGGAGATCGCCAGCCATGATCCCTTCCGGATCTGCTTCTAGTCGATGGTGCCGGGGACGAGCCGGCCGTTCTGGTCAAGCGTCGCGGGATGGTAGACGCCGCCCGGCGGCGCGCCCTCGAAGGAAGTAAAGGCTAGTATGGCACCGAGCATGATCACCGCCCCGCCGAGCGCCAGATAGGCGATCGTCCGTCCCTGCCAGTCGGCGGCATTATTGACCGTCCCACGCGTCGCCCTGAGCCAGACCGCATAGACCGCGAACGGCAGCAGGAAGAACAGCGCATTGAACGCGAGCAATCGCGCCATCAGCCAAACACCCGCTCGTAGAGCTCCGCGAATGATCCCCGCCGTAATGCCCCATATATAGTGCCCTTCAAAGGGCATTTCGTAGAAGTAGCGGGGGGCGCCGAGAAGGACACGGCTGCCGCGCTGGTGGTTTTCCGGATTCATGAGGAAGGCGAGCGGCACCTCGAAGGCCTCTTCGACCTCGGCCGCGTTGATCTTCAGCCGGAAATCCGGTGCCGACCCGGCCGAGCACCGGCATGATGCGATAGCCGGTCCGCGTTAGATACGGATCCAGGTAGCCGATCGTCTCGACCAGCGCCGGATCGAGGCCGATCTCCTCCTCGGCCTCGCGCAGCGCCGCCGCGCCCGGCCCGGCATCGATCGGGTCGATCTTGCCGCCGGGAAAGGCGATCTGCCCGGCGTGGCTGGAAAGATGCGGGCGTTCGCTGGGTGAGGAGAACAGAGGCCGTCGGATGGCGAGCCACCACCGGAATGAGCACGGCGGCATCGCGATAAGCGAGGCCCGCCGGCAGGATGCCGGGATTGAGCTTGTGGTCGCCAAGCTGCGCCGTGTCGCTCGGCGGCTCGTGCGCCAGCCGGTCCGCCGCTAGGGCGAAGAACCGCTCCGGCGCGAACATAAAATCGTCGATAAGGATTTCATTCATGGCGCCGCCACCGATCCCGCGGCAATCACAATGCGGTGAAGGCCCCGAAGTCCGGCCATTTCCTTGCATACTCCATTGCACGGGTCGTTGCGACAAATCCAGATGGGGCCACGGTTTTGCCGCGCTTTCATCCTTTGGTGAAGTCCGGCGACGATGGAACACCTGGCCGCACCGGCTACTCGCGACATTCCCCTATTGCGGCCGACATGCGCGTGTAACAATCACGCCGAACGGCGCGCAATGATCGGAACGCGGTCGCTATCGCCGGTCAGCGCCCCAAAACTATATGGAGAGCCATGAGCGCGATCAACCAGCCTCCCCCGCCCCAGGATGCCGAGCGGATCCTCGCCGAGACCGAGGCCGCCGTCAGCCGCATCAGGGCCGCGCGCGCGGCGATCGGCAAGGTCATCTACGGGCAGGAGACCGTTGTCGAGCGGACGCTCATCACCATCCTGGCCGGCGGCCACGGCCTTCTGGTCGGCGTTCCCGGCCTCGCCAAGACCAAGCTGGTGGAGACGCTGGGCACGGTGCTCGGCCTGTCGGAGCGGCGCATCCAGTTCACGCCCGACCTGATGCCGTCCGACATCCTCGGCTCGGAGGTCATGGACCAGGCCGCCGACGGTCCGCGCAGCTTCCGCTTCATGCAGGGGCCGGTCTTCGCCCAGCTGCTGATGGCCGACGAGATCAACCGCGCCAGCCCGCGCACCCAGTCGGCGCTGCTGCAGGCGATGCAGGAATATCATGTCACCGTCGCCGGCGCCCGCCACGACCTGCCGACGCCCTTCCACGTGCTGGCGACCCAGAACCCGCTCGAGCAGGAAGGCACCTATCCCCTGCCCGAGGCCCAGCTCGACCGCTTCCTGATGCAGATCGACGTGCTCTATCCCGACCGCGACGCCGAGCGGCGCATGCTGTTCGAGACCACCGGCGCCGGCGAGACGCAGCGCCGAGCAGGTGCTCGACGCCGAGGGCGCTGAGCGCCATCCAGCAGCTCGTCCGCCGCATGCCGGTCGGCGAATCGGTGGTCGAGGCGATCCTCAATCTCGTTCGCTCGGCCCGGCCCGACGAACGTCGCGACCCCAAGCTCGCCGAGGCGATCGCCTGGGGTCCGGGTCCGCGCGCCAGCCAGGCGCTGATGCTCGCCTGCCGCGCCCGCGCCCTGATCGACGGGCGCTACGCGCCCTCGATCGACGACGTCGCGGCACTGGCCGAGCCGGTGCTGCAGCATCGCATGGCGCTCAGCTTCGCCGCCCGCGCCGACGGCATGACCGTGCGCGACGTGATCGCCGAATTGAAGGCCAAGATCGGGTAGGCAATGGCAGCAGCGCCACGCGACGCGCGCGACACCGGTCCGGTCCGCGGAGCGCTGGCCGAAGCGAAGAGTCTCGCCGCCGGCCTGCCCGACCTTCTGATCGAGGCGCGCCGGGTGGCCGCGACCGTGCTCGCCGGCTGGCACGGCCGCCGCACCAGCGGCCGCGGCGAGACCTTCTGGCAGTTCCGCCCGTTCGTGCCCGGCGAGCCGACCGCCGGTATCGACTGGCGCCGTTCGGCCCGCGATGACCATCTCTATGTGCGCGAGAAGGAATGGGAGGCGGCCCACACCATCTGGCTGTGGGTCGACCTGTCCGCCGTCGATGGACTTCCGCTCGCGCTTGGCGCCGGTGACCAAGCGCGACCGCGCGCTCGTCATCATGCTGGCGCTCGCCGAGCTTCTGGCGACGGCCGGCGAACGGGTCGGCCTGCTCGGCGCGCAGCAATCCGATCCTTGTCCCGCAACGCCGCCGAGCGCATCGCCGAAATCCTCGCGCACATGACGGCGCCGCCGGGCCTGCCGGATCCGCGCCCGCTCCGCCGCTTCTCCGATCTCGTGCTGATCGGCGATTTCCTCGATCCGATCGCCGAACTCGAAGACGATGCTCGACGCGGTCGTGCGCACCGGCGCCCGCGCCCATCTGCTGCAGGTCGTCGACCCGATCGAGGAGACCTTCCCCTTTACCGGCCGCACCGAATTCGAGGATCCCGAGACCGGCATCCGCCATGTCGTCGGCCGCGCCGAGCAGTATCGCGGCGACTATCAGGAGCGCCTGGCGGCGCTGCGCGACCGGCTCACGAGCCTCTGCCGCCGGCTCGACTGGACGTTCCTGATCCACCGCACCGACCGGCCGGCGACCGAGCCGCTGCTCGCCCTCCATGCCCGGCTCGCCGACCGCGCCAGCCACGGCACGGCGCCGGCTTCGCCGGAGCGCGCGCGGCATGATCGGCCTGCCGATCGCCTTCGCCACGCCGGCCATGCTCGGCGCGCTGCTGCTTCTGCCGGTGATCTGGTGGCTGCTGCGCCTGACGCCGCCGAAGCCGCGCGCCGAGCGCTTTCCGCCGACCCGCCTGGTTCGCGAGATCGCCCGCAAGGAAGAGCACCGGCGCGCAGCCCGTGGTGGCTGACGGCGCTGCGCCTGTGCTTGCCGGCGCTGTCATCGTCGCGCTCGCCGGTCCCGATCTATCGACCGGTCGGCCGAGGAAGCGCCAGGCGCCGGGCCGCTACTCATCGTCATCGAGAACGGCTGGGTCGTCGGCGCCGCAATGGCAGGCGAAGGTCGACACCGCCCGCCGCATCATCGGCCTTGCCGAGCAGGCCGACCGGCCGATGGCGCTTCTCGCCACCGCCGAAGGCGCCAACCAGCCGCTCGCGCCCGACCGACGCGGCCGCGACCCTGAAGCGGCTCGACGCCCTCGCCCCGCGCCCCTATGCCGCTGACTATGCTGCGCTGTCAGCCGGCGCTCGACGCCGCCGCCGGACGGACCACTTCGGCGGCGTCGCCTGGCTGTCGGACGGGGTCGGCGGCGCCGCCGTCGACAGCCTTCGCCAGGAACCTCAGCCGACGGATCGACGCTCCGGCGGTCGTCTATGCCGATACGCGCAGCGATCTCTTCGGTCTGAAGCCGCCGGTCGGCCGCGCCGATGCGCTGACCGTCCCGGTTATCCGGCGCGACGCCAGCGGCCCGGCCGGCGGCACGGTGCGCGCCCGCGACCTCAAGGGCCGCGTGATCGGCGAGGCGCCGTTCACCTTCGCCGCCGGAGAACCGACGCCGCGGCGAAGTTCACCCTGCCGGTCGAACTGCGCAACGAGATCGTCCGCGTCGATATTGCCGGCGCAGGAGACCGCCGGCGCGGTCCAGCTTCTCGACGAGCGCTGGCGGCGACGGCGCATCGGGCTTCTCTCCGGCGCCAGCGCCGACACGGCCCAGCCGCTGCTGTCGCCGCTCTATTACATCTCGCGCGCCGTCCAGCCCTTCGCCGATGTCCGCGAGCCGCGCGAGGCCAACGCCGCCATCGCCGTGCCCGAACTGATCGACGGCGGCGCCTCGGTCATCGCCATGGCCGATATCGGTACGCTTAACCCCGACATCGAGGAGACCATGTCGAAATGGGTGCAGCGACGGCGGCACGCTGGTGCGCTTCGCCGGTCCGCGCCTTGCCGCCGCCACCGATGCGCTGATCCCGGTGCGCCTGCGCCATGGCGACCGGGTGCTCGGCGGCAGCCTCACCTGGCAGACGCCGCAGCCGCTCGCTTCCTTCTCCGCCAATTCGCCCTTCGCCGGCCTGACCGTGCCCGACGACGTCCTGGTCAAGCGCCAGGTGCTGGCCGAGCCCGACGGCGAGCTGGCCGGCCGCACCTGGGCGTCGCTCGCCGACGGCACGCCGCTGGTGACCGCCGCGCCGCAGGGCAAGGGCTGGCTCATCCTGTTCCACGTCACCGCCGATACCAGCTGGTCGAACCTGCCGCTTTCCGGCGCTTTCGTCGAGATGCTGCGCCGGATCATCGCCTTCTCCAGCGCCGCCGGGGCGCGGCACCGCCAGGCCGGCGAGAGCGCGCCGCCGATCGCGCCCTGCCGGCTGCTCGACGGCTACGGCCGTTTCGCCGCGCCCGGCCCGAAGCGCAGCCGATCCCGGCCAATGCCGATACGATCGCCGTCAACGCCGAGCATCCGCCCGGCCTCTATGGCAGCGAGGACGGCTTCCGCGCGATCAATCTGCTCGACGACAACGCCGTGATCGAGCCCTTCGACGTCGCCGCGCTGTCCGGCGGCGCGCGAGCGCCCCTATCCGACCGAGTCGCCGATCGCGATCGCGCCCTGGCTGCTTCGCCCTGGCGCTCATGCTGCTGATCCTCGATGCGCTCGCCGTCCTGTGGCTCGCCGGCTCGCTTCCGCTTCCCGCGGCGCGCGGCGACCGCGGCTGTGGTCCTTGTCGCCGGCCTCGACGCTCCTGGCGTCGGTCAGCGCCCGCGCCGACGAGGCGCGCGACCGCTTCGCGCTGGAAGCCGTCGACAACGACCCGCCTCGCCTATGTCATCACCGGCAACGACGCGATCGACCAGACCAGCCGGGCCGGACTCTACGGCCTACCCGGTCCTTACCGAACGCACCGCGCTCGAGCCCGGCGACTCCGATCGGCGTCGACCCGTCAAGGGACGAACTCGCCTTCTTTCCGCTGATCTACTGGCCGATCGATCCCGAGCGCGCCGATGCCGAGTCCGGCACCATGGCGCGGATCGACGCCTATATGCGCCAGGGCGGCTCGGTGCTGTTCGACACCCGCGACCAGCTCGAACGCTCGATCAACATCACCTCCTTCTCCGGCACGCCGGCCCTCGAACGCCTGCGCGACATGCTGGCGAACCTCGACATCCCGCCGCTCGAGCCGGTGCCGGCCGATCATGTCCTGACCAAGGCGTTCTATCTGCTCAACGATTTTCCCGGGCGCTATTCCGGCGGGCCGCTCTGGGTCGAGGCAAGCCAGAGCGGCGACAGCGCGCCGATCGCCCCGCCCAGGCCGGCGACGGCGTCTCGACCATCCTGATCACCGAGAA
>CAWEUR010000025.1:0-130071 GCA_963812285.1 uncultured Alphaproteobacteria bacterium
CGTCGAGGACGATGCGCGCCGCCGTGGTGATGTTGTGGATGATGTCCTCGATGTCCTGTTCGCTGTGCTGCGGATGGGTGGGAACCATCACGGTGCGATCGAGGATGTCGAGCGAGGCGGCGCACATGTCCTTCGAGTAGGTCTTCCGGCACGGCGCGTTGGCGGGCATGTTGTAGGGATTCATCGCCGGATGGCCGGCGCCGGCGCCCATGAGCACCTGGTCCCATTCGGTGTAGTTGTGCCGCCCGGTCTTGCCGACCACGACGCTCGGAAACAGAGCGCTGAAATCCGCCGCGGCCGCCTTCGAGGGCAGCGTGTAGAAGACGTAGGTGGCGCAGTCGTCGGCGCTGCTGTTCAGCGGCGTCGCCTTGAGGCCGAGATTGCCGAGCGACTTGGTGCGCTCGACGATGGTGTCGCGCTCCTTGCGCATCGCCGAAATCATGCCATCGATGCGGTCGAGCTGGACGTTGAGCATGGCGCCCATCAGCTCGGAGGCGCGGGCGCCGTTGGACGGAAAACGGCGCGAAATCGGCCTCGCGGCCCTGCCAGTAGAAATGACAGGGATCGATGGCGCAGCTTACCCGCTGGGACGTCGCTTCGTCCTTGCAGGCGACGCCGCCGCCTTCTCCGGACGTCATGTTCTTGTAGTAGTTGAAGCTGAAGCAGCCGATGTCGCCGATGGTGCCGAGCTTCCGTCCCTTGTAGCCGCCGCCGACGCCCTGGCAGGCATCCTCGATGACGATCAGGTCGTGCCGCGCGGCGATCGCCATGATGGCGTCCATGTCGCAGGCCGTGCCCCACATGTGGACGGGGATGATGGCCCGCGTCTGCGGACCGATCGTCTTCTCGATGGCGACCGGGCTGATGGTCAGCGTTTCATCGATGTCGACAATCACCGGAATCGCGCCGGCGGAAAGCACCGAGGTCGCCGTGGCCATGTAGGTGTGCGCGGGGATCAGCACCTCGTCGCCCGGCCCGATGCCGGCGGCGACCAGGGCGGCCACCAGAGCGTTGCTGCCGCTGGCGGCAAGGGCGAAGTGGCCGACGCCGAGATAGGCAGCGTAGCGCTTCTCGAAACGGTCGCATTCACCGCCAATTCCATAGCGGAACAGCGCGCCCTTGCGGATGATGTCCGCCAGCGCCTCGATCTCTTCTTCACCGACGATGTACATGTTCCATTTCGCTGGTTGATGGCGTTGCCGCCAGTTAGGGGTATCCGCAACCCCATTGAAAGGGTCACATCAGCTCTGCTCGACGGGGCCAATCCGGCATGGGTACTAACAACGCCAGAGCAAAGATGCGTCCGCGGGCCGGAGCAATAATGCCTTGATCCTCCGCCGATGAGTTGGTCCACCGTTATGTTTAGGAAGACGGAGGATCGAAGATGGGAACGAAGCGGCACAAGCCGGAAGAGTAGTCACGAAGCTGCGGCAGGTCAGAAGCGCCCGTAAGCCGGCCCCAATGGCCTGAATAGCGGTCACTATGACCTCCTTGCGATAATGAAACCCTTAAATCCGTCACGATCATTAGCTGTGACAGGAATAACTATGCTCGCAACACCAATTCAAACACAACGATGCCCTGCGACCTGCCTCCCGTTTTCTGGATCGCGGCCGAGGTATTTCGAAGCGAATCCGCATGGGGCTCTCGAAATGAAGACGCCGCCTGCGGGCCAAGTCCAAGAACCGCGTTGGCCGGCGCTCAGCTCGCCCGTTCACACTACAGAGGCGAGATACCCTTCTCTCGGACCCGCCGAAAGATTTCCTTTGCAAGGTGCTCATGGGCGGCCGAACGGAACTCCTTGTCGGTCATCACGCGCGAGAAGATTTCTTCGTTGCCTTCCATCCGATCGATGAACAGCTCGTCGAGCATCCGTTCCAGATAGGATGAGAAGTTGGCGAGGTTGTTGGCCTTGGCGGCCTCCACGATCTCTTCGTCCTCCTCGGCGCTGGCGCGTATCTGGTCGAAGAAGAGTTGGTCGGCCTCGGTGAAGTCGGTGCCAAAGCGCTCGTTCAGCTTCGCCACCAGCGTGGAAAGCGCAACGTCCTCATCCGCAAATCCGCCGGTGCCAACATCGGTCGGGCCCTTGAGCGGATCGGCCTCGCCATAGCCGAGGTCGATCGATCCTTCGGTCATCTGCTGGAGCCGGAAGAACCGCAGGGCAACCTCATCATCCAGCGCGAAGGCTTGCCCATCGCCGGGCGGCGGCAGCTTGGCGATCAGGTTGCGAACGAAGGCGTAGAGCTTTTCAAGCTCGCTATCCTGATAGGGAATGATCTGCGAGAGGAAGGCGTAGAGGTTGCGGTAGGCGGTCAGTTGGCCGCGAAACTCGTCCTGCTCGTGCTTCCTCCTTCTCACGGAACCGCTGCACCACGGCGTCCAGCACCGCGTTCATCAGCCGGTGATCGGTGGCGGAATGATCGCGCTTGCCCCGATACCAGACCTCCGCGAAGGCATTGACGTCATCGGGCGCGAAAATCGCCCATTCCAACAGCTTGTGCTGCAACTCGGAGAGGCGGTGCGGATCGGCGTTCTCGCCGATGGGCGTCGCCTCGTAGTAGGGCTTGAACGCCTTGTAGATGTCGTCTTCCTCGTTGGCGAAATCGAGCACGAAGGTCCGCGCCTTGCCCGGCGCCATGCGGTTGAGGCGGGACAGCGTCTGCACCGCCTGCACGCCGGCCAGCCGCTTGACCACATACATCGTCTGCAAGAGCGGCTGGTCGAAGCCGGTCTGGTATTTCTCGGCGACCAGGAGCACGCGGTAGTCGTCGCGCTCGAAGGCCTCGGGCAGTTCGCTTTCGGCCAGGCCGTCGTTCATCGAAACTTCGGTATAGGACGAGCCGGGGTCGTCCGGGTCTTCCACCGTGCCCGAGAAGGCGACCAGCGAGCGGATGCCGGTATAGCCGTGGTCCTTGATGTAGCGGTCGAAGGCGAGCTTGTACTTGACCGCGGCGAGGCGCGAGCCGGTGACGACCATCGCCTTGGCCCGTCCGCCAAGCTCATGCATCACGTAGAGCCGGAAGTGCTCCACGATGACCGAAACCACCTGCTCGATGTTGACCGGGTGCAGTTCCAGATACCGCGTCAGCGCCTTCGCCGCCTTCTTGCGCGGCACCTCGGGGTCGTTCTCGACCTGCTTGATGAGGCCGAAGAAGCGCTTGTAGGTCGTGTAGTTCTGGAGCACGTCCATGATGAAGCCTTCTTCGATGGCTTGCCGCATGGTGTACTCGTGGAACGGCGACGTGCCGGACGGCCCCGGCTCGTCGAACAGCGTCTTGGTCTTGAACTTCGGCGTGGCGGTGAAGGCGAAGAAGCTGAGGTTCGGCTGACGCGCGCGTTTCAGCGCGTCGCGCAGCATCGCCGCCTTGGCTTCTTCGGAAAGGTCGTCGTCCTCTTCGTCCGACATCTGCGCGGCAATCGCCGCCTCGATGCCGTCCTTGTTGAGCATCCCCTTGAGCGCGGTCGCCGTCTCGCCGCTTTGCGAGGAATGCGCCTCGTCCACGATCACGGCGAAGCGCTTGCCTGCCGTGTCGATCTTCACCCCTGCGCCCTTCTTCTCCAGCGTGGAAAGCGCCTGCGAGATGAAGGGGAACTTCTGGATCGTCGTGATGACGATCGGCGTGCCGCTGCGACAGGGCGCGGGCGAGCTGCTGGGTGTCCTCGTCGATCTTCTCGACCACGCCGGTCTTGTGCTCGAACTGGTAGATCGTGTTCTGCAATTGCTGGTCGAGCACGCGCCGGTCGGTGACGACGACGACCGAATGAAACACCTTCTCGTCATTGGCGTCGTGCAGGCTCGCCAGCCGGTGCGCGAGCCATGCGATGGAGTTGGACTTGCCCGATCCGGCCGAGTGCTGGATGAGGTAGTTCCGCCCCGAGCCGTTCGCCCGCGCATGGGCGACCAGCTTCCGCACCGCATCGAGCTGGTGGTAGCGCGGGAAGATCATCGTCTCCTTGCGGATCGGTCCGCGCGCCCTTGTCGGTCTTGACCTGCCGCTCCTTCACTTCGAGGTGCATGAAGCGCTGCAGGATGTCGAGCAGGCTGTCGGCCTGCAGCACCTCGTCCCAGAGGTAGTGGGTCTTCCAGTTGCCCTCGACGGGCGGATTGCCGGCGCCGTGATTGTTGCCCCGGTTGAAGGGCAGGAAGACCGTCTCCTTGCCCTTGAGCCGCGTGGTCATCCACACCTCGTCGGGGTCCACCGCGAAATGCACCAGCGCGCGCTTCTTGAAGGCGAAGAGCAGATCGCGCTCGTCGCGGTCGTCGCTGATATTGCCGCACCGCATCGGCCGCGCGCTGGCCGGTGAGCGGGTTCTTCAGTTCCGCCGTGACCACGGGCAGGCCGTTGACGGCGAGCGTCACGTCGATGATGCAGCGCCGGTTCTTGCCGTCGGCCTTCTTCATCACCGAGGTGAAGGCGACCTGCCGCGTGATGGTCAGCCGGTTCGCGGCATAGGACGCGGCGGCCTCGGGGTTCATGCCCGAGTTCGGGCGGAAATAGGCCAGCCGGAAGGTCTTGCCGTAGCATTTGAAGCCGTGCCGCAGGACGTGCAGCGTGCCCTTGATGTCGAGTTCCTTGGCGAGGCTGTCGAGCACCGTCGCTTCGGTCTTGGCCCCGAGCAGGGCTTCAAGCTGCCCCCATTTCGCCGCCTGGCTGTCTTTCAGGAAGCCGGTCACGTCCTCGGGGAACAGCGCCAGCGCCTCGTCATAGGCGGCCGGCGACGCGCTTGGCATAGCCGCCCGTGCCGATCAGCCCGGCCTCGATCGCCGTCTCGAAGTCGCGTTCGGTATGGCCGGACATGGCTCAAATCTCCTGCACCGAGGTGTTCTGCAGCGTCGGCCAGGGACTGCCATTCACCTCGTCAAAATGGTAGTAGCGAATGGATGGATCGGCGTTGAGTTGCCGGTTGGCGTCGAGATAGGCATCCGGGATTCTCGTTCTCGGCAAAGACGAACTTGCGCAGCCGGATCTTGCGGCTGTCGCCGGTGTAGTGCTCGATGGTGCGCTTTAGGCTGCGTGACCCAGCACATCCCGGCCTTGAGCTGCGGGACGATCTTCTCGGCGGTCAGGCTCTTCGACTTGAACTCGATGCAGTCGGCGTAGAACGCGCGGCCATTGACGTAGAAGATCACGAAATCGCAGCGCTTGGACCACGGTTTCGCCGTGTCGTCGAGGAAGTGGAACAGCGGGGGTTTGCTCTTCTTCTTCGTGCGTCTCGAAATCGTCGTGGTCCAGCTTGAAGGCCATACCCGGCCCGGGCAGGAGCAGTCAATCTTGCGTGCCTGCGGCTTCACGTCTTCCGGGCGGAAGTATTTCTCCGTCAGAACGACCTTGCCGCCTGCACCCGTCGTGCATGACGTAGTCGCTGTTCACATACGCCTTCAGATGCTCGAAATAGGTGCCGGCAGCCAGCGTCATTGCAGCCCCGCGATCTTGCCGGTGACGGCAGCGGTGATGAGCGCCGCGCGGTACTCGGCAAGTACTTCAGATCGATCTGTCGACTGCAGTGCCACAGCTGTCAAGATTGCCTCTGTTCGCTCAAGACGTAGGCGACAATCGCCGTCTGCTCGTCGCACTGGTGGAACGCAACATTCAAATACCTGCGACGATCGCTGATAGATCGTCCTGATGGTCGATCCGCTCGTAGCCGCTCAGCTCAACTCTTGCATCCATAGAACGCAAACAAGCAGATATTCCGGGATCAGCTTCGTCGCATACGCCAATTCCAGAAGTCGCTGAGAGTACGCCATCGGTCGTATGCATGATGCCGCTAATAGCCGATGGAAGCAGTCGCCGTAGAACACTACGGCTCTTGCCGGCAGCAATTCGTGCTGACGAATTCGCCAGTCCGAGTTCGTTGATCTTCAATCGGTGCGTCTCTTCAATGTACCATCGTCGCTGCGCTCAGAATCGCCGATGTCGTTAAGCGTGACCCAAGGGATCTGCGCAATCGTCCCAGTATTCGTCGACTTTCATCGGCTCGGCGTGTGCCCGACTTTCGAGCCGTGCAGATCGCTTCGACAGGCAGCACCTCCCAATGCGCCGGGATATCGCCGAGCCAGTCGATGCCGGAGGGTTTCATGGGGGCGTCGGGGTTGAGGCCCTTGGTGACGGCGCGGGTGATGAGGGCCTGACGCTTTTCGGCCAGCCGGTCCAGAAGCGCGCGCTTCTTCTCGATCAGCCCGTCGATCCGCGCCGTCTTCTCATCCAGAAACCGCGCAATCCGCCGCTGGGTTTCGAGGGGAGGAAGCGGCAGCGCGCGATGTCTTCATCGAGTATTGCCCAGGCCAAGCGCGTCGACACCGTTCGCACCGAAGCTCGATCGGTCGTTCGCACGAGTTCGACGAAAGCCATGCGAGAGAAGCTACGATAGAATCAGGCAACGCGGCTCAACAATCTGCGGACGGTAGCCGCAAGGACATCAGCATGTCTCGGAACTCAGCTCCGATCCAATGTCGCCCACCTTCGCTAGTCCTTGGCGATGATGCACCTGCCGCTTGCTTGAAGCTGAACGTCGTCGATCTTGGCAACGTCGCGGCCATCCATTCAGCGAAGTATGTGTGTCCGTTGTAACTTACCGTCGATGAGTTGCGTCGTCGATCCGAGCTAGTCTGCAGTCCTCGATCGGCTCTTGCTCGAGCGCTGCTGTTCGTGCAAGTCAGATCGAACTTCGCATTTGAGCCAGTTCGCTGCCAGTCGTCGGAAACGCGCCGTACGCCACTGTGCCGGCGCTTATCCTGGCGACAAGCTCATGCGACCAGCCCCTTCAGCAGCCCGGCGATCTCGCCTTCCAGCGCCGTGATATCCGCCTCGATCTCGTCCAGCGGGCGCGGCGGCTTGTAGACGTAGAAATGCCGGTTGATCGGGATTTCGTAGCCGACCTTGGTCTTGTCGTAGTCCACCCAGGCATCGGGCACATGCGGCAGCACCTCGCGCGCCATATAGGCGTCGATCACGTCGCGGAACGCCTCGACCAGCCTGTCATTGGGCTTGTCCGGCCCGAACTGCATGGGCAGCGGCAGCGCGGTGCCTCGCGGCAGCGGGATGTTCTCGGTGTCGCGCAACTCGCTGTCCGGCTCCGGCCTGCCCTTGCTGTCGCGGCAAATCTCGGCGTCCGGGTCGCGCTCGCCCAGCGCGGCGAAGATCGCCTTCTTGATCGGGCGCGGCGAGCTTCAGCCCGGCGCGCTTGGCGGCGCCGCGTCAGGTCGGCCTCGAACGCCTCGCGGTCCATGTAGCGGCCCTTGGCTTCCAGCGTGGCCAAGGCACGCGCGGATGGCATCCTGCAGCTTGCGCGCCTTCCTCGATCTCGCGCGCCGCCGCCTTGTCGTCCTTGCGCTTCTTCGAGGTGGCCAGATTGGCGAAGGCGGACTGATCGTCCAGCCTGGCGATGCGCTCCGGGCGTCGCCTCGAAATTCATGCGCAACGGGCGCTCGACCGTCACCTTGAGGAAGCCGAACTCGCGGTTCTCGAAGATGCGGGAGACGACGCGGCGTCTCGGTCTCGCCGTTGATCTGCACCTCGGCCGTCTCGCCGTCTCGGAAGTTGCCGTAGATGCGGGTCAGGTCGCGGATCTGATCGTCGGTGATCTCGTTGCGCTTGTTGTTGAGGCTCTTCTTCATCTTCTGGAAGAAGCGCGTGCCGTCGATCAGCTGCACCTTGCCGCGCCGCTCGGGCGGCTTGCGGTTGGTGACGAGCCAGACATAGGTGAAGATGCCGGTGTTGTAGAAAAGCTGGTCGGGCAGGGCGACGATGGCGTCGAGCCAGTCGTTCTCGATGATCCAGCGGCGGATGTTCGACGGCCCCGACCCGGCATCGCCGGAAAAGAGCGGCGAGCCGTTGAAGACGATGGCGATCTTGGAGCCGGCTGCGTCCTCGTCCCCCTCCTCGTAGGGGTGCATCTTGGAGATCATGTGCTGGAGGAACAGCAGCGAGCCGTCATTGATGGCGGGCAGCCCGGCGCCGAAGCGGCCGGCGAAGCCCATGCTCTTGTGCTCCTTCTCGACGACCGTCTTCTGGTCCTTCCACTCCACGCCAAAGGGCGGGTTGGCCAGCAGGTAGTGGAACTGCTTGCCCTCGAAGCCGTCGCGGGTCTTGCCGTCGCCGAGCGTGTCGCCGAGCACGATGTTGTCGGTGTCCTCGTCCTTGATCAGCATGTCCGAGCAGCAGATGGCCCAGGACTCGTCGTTGTACTCCTGCCCGAAGAGGGCGAGGTTGGCGCGGCTCGTTCTGGTCGAGGATGAACTTCTCGGACTCCGACAGCATGCCGCCGGTGCCGCAGGCCGGGTCGTAGATCGTGCGGTAGATGCCCGGCTTGTAGACGTCCTGCTCGCCGGTGTAGACGAGGTTCGCCATCAGGCGGATGACCTCGCGCGGCGTGAAGTGGTCGCCGGCCTCCTCGTTGGCCTGTTCGTTGAACCGCATCACCAGATGCTCGAACAGGTAGCCCATCTGGAGGTTGTCGATGCGGTCCGGGTGCAGATCGACGTCGGCCATCGCCTTGACGATGGTGAACAGGCGGTTGCTGGCGTCGAGCTTCTCGATCTGGTCGCCGAACTTGAAGCGCTCGAAGATGCGCGCGCGCGGTCGGCGAAAAGCCGTTGATGTAGGAGACGAGGTTCGGCGCGATGTTCTCGGCGATCGCCGAGCAGCCGCTCGAAGGTGTAACGGGCTGGTGTTGTAGAGCGGATGCTTGCGCTTCGGGTCCGCCGCCTTGCCCAGGAGGCGGTCCATCGCCGCTTCCGGCATCTCCTGCGCCGTCAGCTTCTCGTACTCCTTGAGCACGGCGTCCTTGGTCGGCTCAAGCACGCAATCGAGCCGGCGCAGAACGACGATCGGCAGCATGACCAGGCGATATTGCGGCGGGCGGTAGGGTCCGCGCAGCCGGTTGGCGATCTCCCAGATGTGGGATTTCAGCTGTTCGTGGGCCTGGACATTCATTATTCTGCTCCCCCCGAGACGCCATCGCGACGCGCAACATGACACCCATTCTTCGTGATGGGCAGCAGAACTCATCTACTATAATTCGCGCAGAAGTAGCGCCACTGGCCTCCGAGGAAATCGAGCCTATAAATTCTTCGACGGACGAATGATGAGGAGTGGAGGGCGCGAGTGATGAACATTCCGTACGAGAACACCGAAACTCATTTCACCGCGATCCTTGGCGCGAGCAAATCGTTGCCTTAGTAGTTGCCCATGGCGGCGAGCGCAGGCCGAAATATTCAAACAAATCGCCTCTAAGTGTCTGATTTTCTTGGTGAGCGCGCAGGGGCTCGAACCCTCACCTGCTGATTAAACGTCAGATGTTCCGATTGAATGGTTTGGGCGCCGAACCGGTTCCATCGGATACCGGCGACGACGGATGTAATCGGAGTGCTTCACCGATTGGACTTGAAGATCGACGCACACAACCATTTGCCCCCAGCTGTGGCAAGACACTGCCAACAGAAGGACGTAGGTTGATTAGTGGGTAGAATCCAAGACAATCCAAAAGATACAATGATTTCAAATATATATCGAATATGCTGGCGGAGGGAGGGGGATTCGAACCCTCGATACGGTTGCCCGTATACACGCGTTCCAGGCGTGCGCCTTCAACCACTCGGCCACCCCTCCGGGCCATCGCCGAGGCCAAGCGCGCGCACTATAGCCGACTGAATCCGGCGCGCAAGATTGACGGTGGCTTCAATATGGGGGCCGATCGGCGGGCATCGCCGCCAATGGATCCCGCCCCTGCGCCGGTCGCAAGGTGCGGGCGCCAAAGCGGCCCCGCGGTCATGCGTCGACGCTCGATCCGAGCCGAAACATTGTCACACAGGCCTCGCGAAGTGTTGACGCGCTCGGGCATTGCGGCCAAATGGCGCTATGACCATTTGTAGACCGTTGCCGGGGTGTGGCCGCACGAACCGGCGGGTACGGCGTCCATGATTGGCTTTCTCGCGCGCTTCATCGGGCTCTGGCTGATCGCCGGGGCGCTGGTGGCGCTGGTGATCGACGGCAACCAAGACGATCGCCGCCTCGGCCCTTACCGTTACCCCGCTTGGCCAAGCCTGGTTCAATCTCAGTCCGGGCACGCTCGTGATGACCCAGCAATTCGTGCAACGCAAGGTCGAAGCCTATATCGGCCACTGGCTGTGGGATCCGCTGATCCAGTGGTTGCTGATGCTGCCGACCTGGGCGGTTTTCGGTTTGATCGGCGGGCTTCTGGCCTATGCCGGCAGTCGCCGCCGCCGCCTGAAGACAGTCTTCGCTTGAAGCCGCCGGCCAACGGGGCCGGCAAAGGAGGACCGAATGAGCATCCTCAGCCTTCTCAGAAAGAAAATGTCCATGCCGGGCGCCAATGAGGCGCTCCGGGCCGGCCCGAGCCGCTGCCCACCGCCGAAGCCCATTTCGTCAACGGCCATAGCCTCAAGGGGCCTTATCCAGACGGGATGGAGACGGCGGTCTTCGGCCTTGGTTGTTTCTGGGGCGCGGAGCGCGCCTTCTGGCAGATCCCCGGCGTCCATGTGACCGCCGTCGGCTATGCCGGTGGCCACACCCCCAACCCGACCTATCAGGAAGTCTGCACCGGCATGACCGGCCACAACGAGGTGGTGCTGGTCGTCTACGATCCGCAGAAGGTCAGCTACGAGATGATCCTCAAGGCGTTCTTCGAGGCGCACGATCCCACCCAGGGCATGCGCCAGGGCAACGATATCGGCACGCAATACCGCTCCGGCATCTATGTCGCGGGCCAAGAGCAGCGGCAGGCGGCTCTCTCGGCGATCGCCGCCTATCAGACGGCGCTCTCGCAGAAGGGCTACGGCAAGATCACGACCGAGGTCGTCGATCGGCCGGCGTTCTATTTCGCCGAGGACTATCACCAGCAATACCTCGCCAAGAACCCCAACGGCTATTGCGGGCACGGCGGTACCGGCGTTTCCTGCCCGGTCGGTCTTGGGGTCAGCGCCTGAACGGAGCGCCGGCCATGGCGAACCGCATCGGCAAGCACGAGGATATCGGCGACGCGCTGCGCCGCGTCGTCGGTGACGACCTTGCCGCCGCTCAGGCCGAACTGGCGGCGGCGGGGCCGGCCGAGGAGCGCATCCACCATGTCCGCCAGCGGCTGAAGCGCATCCGCACCCTGCTGCGCGTCCAGGCGCCCGTGCTTGGCGCGCAGGCGAGCGAGGCCAAGCGCGCGCTCGGCTCGGCCGCGCGATTGCTTGCGAGCGCGCGCGACGCCGACGCAGCCGCCGCCAGCGCGCGCGGATTGCGCGCCGCCCTCAACACGCCCGAGGACATCGGTCTCGATCGCATTATCGATACGCTCGACCGCCAGGCCGAACAGGCGCATGACGCGGTCGCGCCGATTGGCGAAGTGCTCGCGCGCCTGCGGGCGGTCGAGGCGGATCTCGCCGAGAGCCCGGTGGATTTCGACGGCCCGACCCTGTTCAACAACGCATTGGCGCGCGCTTATGGCAAGGGCCGCAAGGCCATGGGTCGCGCCGAAAGCAGCCTTGCCACGCCGGACCTCCATGAGTGGCGCAAGACCGTCAAGGATCTCTGGCATCTCATGCGCCTTGCCCGGCGGCGTCTGCCGGCGCGCGCCAGGCGGATGAGTGCTCGCCTCGACCAACTCGGCGACCTTCTCGGGCTCGATCACGACCATGCCGTGCTTGCCGAGAAACTCGCCCTGTCGCCGACACATGATCCCGCACTGATGCGCCAACTCGCCCTTATCGCCAGCGAACGACGGATGCTGGAAACGCAGGCTTTCGCGCTGGGCCGCCGCATCTATCGCAAGGCGCCGAAGACATTCGCCCGCAAGATGCGGGTCGAATAGGGCCCCCGGCGGAATACGATCAGTTTGAATCCGGTCGCAAGCGCGGCAGCGGCGTTCCCTCGGCGGCGATCGCGGCCGCCGACGTACCCTCATAAAGAACGTTGGTGCATGCGGCCGGCAGGCTGGCGAGCGTCAGCTCAGGCGGCGGTTTGTAGGGCTTCTTCGGCTTCTTGGGTGGCGGATGCGGCTTGAACCACCAGGCGAGGCTGGCATTGCAGCCGTCACCCGGCGGCGGCGGTGCCTGGTTGACGCAGCCGGCAAGCCCCGGCGGACAGGTCAGGCGCACGTGGAAATGGTCGTCGTGTCCCCACCAGGGCCTCAGTTTCCTCAACCAAGCGCGGTCGCTTCCAACGGTGTCGCACAGTTTCTGCTTGATCGCCGCGCTGACGAAGATGCGGGCGACCTCGGGATAGGAAGCGGCGCGCTCGAGCAGACGCGCGTCGACGTCCGACCACTTCCTCGGATTGATCGCAAGCTTGCCCTTGATCAGAAGGGAGCCCGCCGCCATCGATTCCCTCTCGCTGGCGCTCAACACATGGTCTGGCATCGGCGTGAACCAGATATCGGCGTCGAGGCCGATCTGGTGGCTGGCGTGGCCGGTGACCATGGGCCCGCCGCGGGGCTGGGACATGTCGCCGATCAGGAGGCCGTTCCAGCCAACCTTGGCAGCGTCACTTGAAAGATGTTCGAGGTAATTGATGAGCTCCGGCGTGCCCCAGTTGCGGTTGCGCGACAGGCGCATCACCTGCCAGTGCGGCCCGTCGATGGGCAATGCGTCGGCGCCGGCGAGGCATCCTTTGGCGTAGGAGCCGATCGGACGCGGCGCGCCGTCGGACGGCTTGTCGACTCTGCCGAAGAGAATTTTCGCAGGCGTCGTATCCGCAGCATGAGCGCCGGCGACGAGCATCGCCGAGGCAATGGCAAATCCAATGACTGTCCGGGCGCGCATCGCGCTCTTCTCCAGGTCCGCCCCCGCGAGCCAATCTGTGCCGTAGCCTTTGACGAATCCTTAACCACGTCCGCCGGCCGCGCCGCAATCCATCATCGCGTGAAATGTCGGCGCTGCAAGTCCGGACTTGATCGGATCCGCGCCGCATGCGGATATTCTCGCCATGCGCGCGATGCTCCTCGACCGTCCCGGCACGCCGCTCCGGCTGGTGGAGCGGGATCGTCCACTGCCCGAGGCGGGTCAGATCGTCGTCGAGGTGAAGGCGTGCGGCGTGTGCCGGACCGACCTTCATGTGGTCGATGGCGAACTGCTGCAGGCGACCTATCCGATCGTGCCCGGCCACGAGATCGTCGGCACCGTGGCGACCCTCGGCGAGGGCGTGACGGATTTCCGCGTCGGCGAGCGCGTCGGCATCCCTTGGCTCGGCTGGACGTGTGGCAGGTGCCGCTTCTGTCTGAGCGGCGCCGAAAACCTCTGTGACAGCGCACGCTTCACCGGCTGTAATATCGACGGCGGCTACCAGGAATTCGCGGCCGCGGACGCACGCTTCGCCTTTCGTCTGCCGGAGCGCTACGACGACGCATCGGCCGCGCCGCTCCTGTGCGCCGGGTTGATCGGCCACCGTGCCCATCGCATGGCCGGCGAGGGTGAGCGGATCGGTGTCTACGGCTTCGGCGCCGCGGCGCATATCATGGCGCAAGTCGCCCACCACAAAGGACAGAAGGTCTACGCCTTCACCAGGCCCGGTGATCGTCAGGCGCAGGAGTTCGCGTCGTCGCTCGGCGCCGAATGGGTTGGCGGCTCCGACGAGACGCCACCCGAGCCGCTCGATTCCGCCATTCTCTTCGCGCCCGTCGGGGCGCTGGTGCCGGCCGCGCTGAAAGCGGTGCGCAAGGGCGGCACGGTCGTCGCCGCCGGCATCCACATGAGCGATATTCCCTCTTTTCCCTACGAGATCCTGTGGGGCGAACGGCAGGTGCGCTCGGTTGCCAATCTGACCCGTGCCGATGGCGATGACTTCATGCGCGTGGCAGCCGAAGCGCCGATCGAGATGAGCGTGACTGTCTTTGCCCTGGAAGAGGCGAACGAGGCGCTACGCCGCCTCAGGCAAGGCGAGCTCAATGGCGCGGCGGTCCTCGTTCCCTGAGCGGATCGCGGCTCGTCAACGCTTCGCCTGATTTCGCTGCTTATTATCGGCCAAACTCAGGAGGTTCACGATGATCACCCAGTTGACCGATATCCCCGAAGGTGTGGTCGGCTTCTCCGCTGAGGGCACGGTGAGCGCCGAGGATTATACCAAAGTGCTGATGCCGGCGGTCGAGGAGGCCCTCACCAAACACGACAAACTGAGGCTCCTCTATGTCGCGGGGCCGGAATTCCGGCGCTATGACCTGTCGGCGATGTGGGACGATACTGTCTTCGGCGTGGAGCACTTTCTTGATTTCGAGCGCATCGCTTTCGTCTCCGACCACGAGATGATGAACGCCGTGGTACGCGGGTTCAGCCCCATGATGCCCGCCGCGGTCCGCGTCTTCCCGATGGCGGACCTCGCCAAAGCCAAGGCCTGGCTGACCCGTTAACCATTGGCCACTGAAGCGCCCGATTTCCGCTTCTAAAATATCACGCGCTCGTCAACAAAGCATCGCAAGGCGCAGCCACTATCTCCACGTCGATGGATCGAAGAGGAGAAGGACGCCATGTTCACGCGGATCGAGGGACTGCCCGACGGCTCGATCGGTTTCGCTGCTTTCGGCCGGATCACCGGCGCGGATCGGCAGACGGTGCTCGAGCCGACCATCGACATGGCGATTTCGACCAAGGGGAAGGTTCGCCTGCTCTATGTCGCCGGGCCGGAATTCATCGGTTACGACCGGGGCGGACTCTATGACGAGACCATCTTCGGCACGCGCCATTTCACCGACTTCGAGAAGATCGCCTTCGTCGCCGACGACGGTCCCTGGGGGCGCGCGGCGAGCGCGCTGGACGGTCTGATGCCGGTCAACATCAAGGTCTTCCCGGTGAACGAGATCGAAGGGGCCAAGGCCTGGCTGGCGGAGTGATTGGCGGCACCTGAGCGGCAACGGATGTTTAACCATCGCCGCAAATGCCGCCAATTCATGCATCTGCTGCCGTGGCGGGCGAGCCCACGCGACGTTCGCACTTTCTTATGAAATTGCAGGTGTCGCCAGCCCGGTTTCGCCGAAGAAATGGCCATGGATGGCGCCATCTGCCTTGCGCTTGAGCTTCGCCACCGCCGTCGATTGGCGGTTCCATCTTCCCATTGAAAACACGAACCTTTTCAGGATACCGGGCTTTAAGGCACGCGCTCCTACGACCGTCCCGTTCGGGATGGGAGCAGACAGGTGCCAGGCTCACGGGTTGGGACCGGTCACAAGCCACTTCTTGCCGCGCGAAAGCAGCGACCGCTATCGCGTCTCGGTGCCAGACCGGTCGCGAGGCCGCGGTCAGCGAAGACGGCGTCGCGATCCGACGTGGTCGCCCGCGCCCGCGCCGAGGCCGAGGCGGCCATAGAGGAGGCGCGTCGCGCCCATCTGCGTTTGCGCGATGCCATCGAAATTCTGCCGCAAGGCGTCGTCTTCCTCGACAGTGAAGGTCGCTACATCCTCTGGAACCAGCAATACGCTGACATCTACAGGCGCAGCGCCGACCTCTTCAAACCGGGCGTCAAGCTGGAAGACACGCTGCGCGTCGGCGTTGCCCGTGGCGACTATCCGGCGGCGGTTGGACACGAGGAGGAATGGACCGCCGAGCGGCTGGAACAGATGCACAATCCGACCGGACGCCACGAGCAGGTCCTTTCCGACGGTCGCTGCATTCTGATCGACGAGCGCCGGACGGGCGACGGCGGTGTCATCGGCCTTCGCGTCGATATTACCGAGATGAAGCAGCGCGAGGCATCGTTCCGGCTTCTGTTCGAGGACAATCCCGTTCCGATGTTCGTCTGTGCCGTCGAGGGCGAGCGGATTCTGGCGGCCAATCACGGGGCCATCGACCATTACGGCTATGACCGCGAGCGACTGTCGACGATGGGTCTCGCCGATCTCGTTCATCGCGGCGTGGACGATTCGAGCGTCATGCTTCTCGTGGAGGAAATGGAGAACCAGGCCGGTCTCACCTTTCGTCACCGCAAGGCCTGCGGCAGCCTGATCGACGTTGCCATCTATGCCCGGCGGCTCGTCTACGAGCGCCAGCCGGCCATCATGATGGCGGCCATCGACATCACCGAACGAAAGCGCGCCGAGGCGCGGATCGCCTATATGGCGCATCACGACGCCCTGACCGGCCTGCCTAACCGGGTCATGATGCGTAGCCGCCTAGAGGAGATGCTCTACCGGCTTCACCGGGAGGGTCGCGGCATGGCGACCCTGTGCATCGATCTCGACAATTTCAAGTCGGTCAACGATACGCTCGGCCATCCCATCGGCGATCTGCTGTTGCAGGCGGTCGCCGGTCGGCTGTGCGCGCGCTTGCGCGACGAGGACGTCGTCGCCCGGCTCGGCGGCGACGAGTTCGCCGTCCTTCAAAGTGGAACGCTGACGCCGGTCGAGGTCACGAATCTCGCCGAGCGCCTGCTGGCTGCGGTGAGCGAGCCCTACGATCTTGACGGTCACCATGTCTCGATTGGCGCCAGCATCGGCATTGCGCTCGCGCCGGGCGACGGGCAGGACGCCGACCAGCTCCTCAGGAACGCCGACATGGCGCTCTATCGCGCCAAGGCCGACGGCCGGGGCACGTTCCGCTTCTTCGAGGCGGCGATGGACGCGCAGGTCCAGGCGCGGCGCCGGCTCGAGCTCGATCTGCGCTCTGCCCTGAAGGATGAGGTGCTCGAGGTCCATTATCAGCCGCTGGTCAACCTTATGACCGGCGCGATCACCGGCTATGAGGCACTTGTCCGCTGGCCGCATCGCGAACGCGGCATGGTGGCGCCGTCGGAGTTCATACCGGTCGCCGAGGAGACCGAACTCATTGCGCAGGTGGGATCGTTCGTGCTGCGCCGCGCCTGTACCGACGCGGTGGACTGGCCGCGGCCCTTGAAGGTGGCGGTCAATCTGTCGCCGCTGCAGTTCAAGACCGGCAATCTGTTCCAGGTTGTCAGTGATGCGCTCGAGGAATCCGGCCTCGCGCCTCAGCGGCTCGAACTCGAGATTGCCGAGGCGCTGCTTCTCGACAAGAGCGGCCTTGTCCTGTCGACCCTCCACGCGCTGCGCGCGATTGGCGTGCGCATTTCGATGGACGATTTCGGCACCGGCTATTCCTCGCTCAGCTACCTGCGCTCGTTTCCCTTCGACAAGATCAAGATCGACCGGTCCTTCATAAGCGGCATGGGGCAAGCAGCGATGCCCAAGCGATCGTGCACGCCATCATCACGCTCGGCGCCAGCCTCGGTATTACGATCACCGCCGAGGGCGTCGAAAATGAGCACGATCTCGTGCGCCTGAAGACCGAAGGCTGCAACGAGGGCCAGGGTTTCCTGTTCAGTGCCGCCCAGCCGCAGAGCGAGGTGATGAGGCACCTGACGAGCGCCAAGCACGTCGCCTGAGCGAGGCGCGCGGTCGATTGGCAACGACCTGCGCACAGGAGTCGTCCTCGGAGGGGTGGAAATATCCGCAGGGCCGGCCGGGCTGCTGTTAGCTGTTGTCTTCGATCTCGGCCGTTGGCGCGTTCTTCAGGAGCGACTTGATCGCGTTCTTCGCCGAAGCCTTGGCCGTGTAGCCCTCGGTCGAGAACATCGTCTCGCCGTTGGATGCCTTGAAGCGGACGCGGAACTCGCCCTTCTTGTCTTTGTAGATCTCGAATTTGTATGCCATGGCCGGCTCTCCCCATTGTGACAGGGCGAGAATTCTATCCAGGATCGCCGGCGTCAAGTCCGCCGGCTCACTCCTCGATCTTCAGCGCGGCGATGAAGGCTTCCTGCGGGATGTCGACCTTGCCGAACTGCCGCATCTTCTTCTTGCCTTCCTTCTGCTTCTCCAGAAGCTTGCGCTTGCGGGTGACGTCGCCGCCGTAGCACTTGGCGAGCACGTCCTTTCGCAGCGCCCGGATGGTCTCGCGGGCGATGATCCGCCCGCCGATCGCCGCCTGGATCGGGATCTGGAACATGTGCTGGGGGATCAGGTCCTTCAGCTTCTCGCACATCACCCGGCCGCGCCGTTCGGCCTCCGAACGGTGGACGAGGATCGACAGCGCGTCGACCGGCTCGGCATTGACCAGGATCTGCATCTTGACCAGGTCGCCCGGCCGATAGTCGGTCAGGTGATAGTCGAAGGAGGCATAGCCCTTGGAAACCGATTTCAGGCGATCGTAGAAGTCGAAGACGACCTCGTTGAGCGGCAGGTCGTATTGCACCATCGCCCGGCTGCCGACATAGGAGAGGTCGACCTGGATGCCGCGCCGCTCCTGGCAGAGCTTCAGGATTCCGCCGAGAAACTCGTCCGGTGTCAGGATCGTCGCCCTGAGCCAGGGCTCGGCGATCTCGACGATCTTGACCGGGTCCGGCATGTCGGCCGGATTGTGCAGGTCGATCTCCTCGCCATTGGTCAGCTTGATCTTGTAGACGACCGATGGCGCGGTGGCGATGAGGTCGAGATCGAACTCGCGCGTCAGCCGCTCCTGGACGATCTCCAGATGCAGGAGACCGAGGAAGCCGCAGCGGAAGCCGAAGCCGAGCGCGGCCGAGGTCTCCATCTCGTAAGAGAACGCGGCATCGTTGAGGCGCAGCCTGCCGATCGCCGCGCGCAGCGCTTCGAAGTCCGCCGCATCGACCGGAAAGATGCCGCAGAAGACGACCGGCTGCGCCGGCCGAAAGCCGGCCAGCGGCTTCTCGGTCTGCCGCCGCTCCTCGGTGATCGTGTCGCCGACGGCGGTGTCAGCGACCTCCTTGATCGAGCCGGTGAAGAAGCCCAGTTCGCCCGGTCCGAGTTGGCCCCAGTCGACCAGCTTCGGCGTGAAGATGCCGACCTTGTCGACCTCGTGCGTGGCGCGGGTCCGCATCATGCGGATCTTCATGCCCTTCTTGAGCACGCCGTCGATGATCCGCACCAGCACGACGACGCCGAGATAGGGGTCGTACCAGCTATCGACGAGCAGCGCCTTCAGTGGGGCATCACGGTCGCCCTTCGGCGCCGGCAGCCGCTTGACGATCGCTTCCAGCACCTCGTCGACGCCCTTGCCGGTCTTGGCCGATATGGGGATCGCGTCGGAGGCGTCGAGCCCGATCACGTCCTCGATCTGCTGCTTGACCCGCTCCGGATCGGCCGCCGGCAGATCGACCTTGTTGAGCACCGATACGATCTCATGATCGTTGTCGAGCGCCTGGTACACATTGGCGAGCGTCTGCGCCTCGACCCCCTGGCTGGCGTCGACGACCAGCAGCGAGCCTTCGCACGCCGCCAGCGACCGATTGACCTCATAGGCGAAGTCGACATGGCCGGGCGTGTCGATGAGGTTGAGGACGTAGTCCCTGCCGTCGCGCGCGTGATAATTGAGCCGGACGGTCTGCGCCTTGATGGTGATGCCGCGCTCGCGCTCGATCTCCATCGAATCGAGAACCTGCGCCTTCATCTCGCGCTCGCTCAGGCCGCCGGTCATCTGGATGAGCCGGTCGGCGAGCGTCGACTTGCCATGGTCGATATGGGCGACGATGGCGAAATTGCGGATATTGTCTTGCGTGGAGGCCGTCATGGGCGCGGTCAATAGCACCTCGCCTCGGAGGCGGGAAGCGGGCGATTGCGGGAACAAATCCCGATCGACGGCGCCCGCCTTGGCGCGCCTCACTTGGGCCAGCATTGGCGCGCAACATTAAGTGCTCGAACTGCCCCGCATAAGGTTAGCCAAACGTTAACGGATGACGGTGATAGTGTCGGTGATGAATTGCGAAATCAGGTGAAGCTCGTGCGCCTCGCGCCCCTTCTTCTGCCAGCGCTGTTTTTCGGCATGACATTCGGCTCGTCGGCGGCGAGCCTTGCCGGGCCGGAAACCGCGCCGATCACGCTCGCCGCGCCTGCTGTCGATCAGGCGATCACCGGCAGCATCGCGGCCGCGACCCCGCCGCCGATGCCGCGCATGCGTCCGGTGCCGACCGTCGGCCGGCCGTCGCTCGAGGAGATGATCGGTCAGATGATCCTGATCGGCTTCCCTGGGCAAGGCCCCGGCAATCCTTGGCCGGCACGCGTGGCCGGATGGATCCATGAAAGCCGCATCGGTGGTGTAGTGCTGTTCGCCGACAACATCGCCAATCCCGATCAGGTCAAGGCACTGATAGCGCGACTCAAGCAAGCGTCACCGGGCCTCATGCCCTTCGTCTGCATCGACCAGGAAGGCGGGGCGATCCAGCGTCTGACCGCTGCGAAAGGCTTTGACCCACTTCCCAGCGCCGCCCATGTCGCGACGCTCAGTGAGCAGGCCGCCTACAAGCTCTATTCCAGGACTGCCAACGAATTGATGGACCTCGGCATCAACGTAAACTTCGGGCCGGTAGTCGATCTCAATGTCAATCCTAACAACCCCGCTATTGGCCAACTCGGCCGGAGCTTCGCCCGTGACCCGGAGAAGGTAATCGCCTTCGCGCGCGAGTTCATCAACGCCCATGAGCAGGCGGGCGTGCTTGTCGCGATCAAGCACTTTCCCGGACATGGTTCGGCCGTGAACGACCCGCACAGTCAGATCGTTGACATCAGCCGAACCTGGCGGACGGTCGAACTCGATCCGTTCCAACGTCTCATCAGCGGCAAGTTCGTCGACATGCTGATGGTCGGCCATCTCATCCACCCGCGCTTCTCCGACAAGGGTAACCTGCCGGCGAGCCTGTCGAAGAAGACGATCGAGGGCGCGCTCCGCGGCGATCTCAAGTTCCGCGGCCTCGTCATCACCGACGATCTCGACATGGGCGCAATCCGGAGCCGGTTCAGCGTCGAGCAGGCGGCCGTCATGGCGATCGCGGCGGGTGCTGATCTCATCATCGTCTCCAACCACAAGGCTCCTGAACCAGCGATCGTTGACAGGATCATTGCCGCGGTTGCCCGCGCCGTCGACGAGGGACGCATTTCGCGGGAGCAGATCAGGGATGCCTATCAACTGATCGTGCAGGAGAAGGCCAAACTGGCCGATCTCCGCGCCTACGCGATGGAGTAGGCGGGCCGCCGCCCGGCGGTCATTCAGCCGAGTTCGAGCTTGACACCGCTGGTGACGCCCGACTTGTAGAAGCTGGAATTGACTTGGGACTTGAGCCAGCACCATCGTTTTGCGCGGACGTAGCTGAAGCCCCTGCAGGAACTGTCGCCCAGGCAAAGCTGGCTGCACTCTTGCAGCGCTACGGGCCGAATGCCGTTCTGGCCAAGGTCGCCGCCGGGGTGATCCATGTCTCGTTCGATCCGCATGCCCGCCTGCGGCGACGGGACCGCTAGACTCTGGAGTGCGGCCGAAATCGCCTCGTTGCTGAACTTCGGCATGCCGTAACCTGACTTCAGGATGCACACGCTCCGCAGCGTATTGAACGTATAAGCAATACAATTGGTGTCGGCCCGGCAGGCGTCGGCGCAGCTTTCGAAGCTCTGATTGTACAGGTACGGCCCAAGGTCATCGCCGTTGAAGTCGATGCCGCGATAGGATTTGAACTCCTTATTGGCGCGGTCGAGGTTCTGGATTTCCAGACTGGCCTCGATTGCAAGGCCGCCGGAAATGCTGCTGCACCGATCCCGGAACTCGACCAGCGCGTCGCGCCCGCCCGCCCGGGCATTGGCGAGCTTGGTGCTCGATTTGCAATAGTCCTCGTCGCTACCCTGGCTCAGTTCCTCGACCTTGGCCTTGGCGACCTCGATATAAGTGCCTTCGGGGAAGGAAGCGATGTACTGGTTGTAGCCGCCGAGGCTCGGATGGGCGTTGACATTGTTCCATAACTGCTCGTCGGCCAGTCGCTGGATCGCTGCCAGGATCTCCGCCTTTCGCGGATGATTGGGATATTTCTTGAGCACCTCGTCATAAGCATCGAAGGTGTTCTGCCTCAATGCATCGAAATAGGCGAGCTCCAGGACTGAGTCGGAAGGTTGGGTGGCGGGCGGAGATTCAGCTGAGGGTACCGGCGCCGGCGCTGCGACGGGGGGAGGGGCGCTGACGCCGGCCGCGTTGCTACCTGGCACCAGAACGACCTCTCGCTTGAGATCGCTATTCGCCCAGGGGTCTTGTTGTTCGCCGGTCGCCGCAAAGACCACTCCCCGTACCCGGCGGCCGATGACTTCGATCGGAACGCCGGGAACCCCAAGGTTTTGGGCGAGCGCCTCGGCAAACGGACTGTGATCGCCGGTGCCATCCTCGGCCGTCTTGCCCGGAGCGGCGGAGAACATGATGTAGGTTGGCGCGTTGCCGGTGTCGCTGACCAGCGTCAGGCCGCGCGATCCCCCACGGGAGTGGGAGGCGAACGGGTTGTTGCGGCAAGCGTCGAGGATGATGATGCTGGCGGCGACGCTGCTTGGGACATTCGCCATATAGGCGGACAGCTCAAACGCCTCGAGCGTAATGCTGGATGTCGCCCGGGCGTCGACGGGAACCAGATAGTTCTCGCTGCCGATCTGGACTCCGTGCCCCGCATAGTAAAGGAGCACGATCGCACCCGGCCCGGCCTGGTTGACCTTGGTCATGAAATCGATGATTGCCGCCCGGAGCTCGGTCGAGCCGAGATCGCGCTTGCTGGTAACGTTAAAGCCGATGCTCTTCAGCTTCGTCGAAATGAGATCGGCGTCGCTCGCCGGATTCTTGAGGACGCCGACGTTTTGGTAATCGCTGTTGCCAATCACCAGCGCCAGCTTCGACGCGGCGTCCGCCGGAACGGCCCAGACAAATACAATCCAGATAGCGGCTAATACCCAGCGCACGGGCTACCCCCAGCACGATCCGTCGCTCCGGCCCAGTAATAAGGCTAGCATGCAAAATCGTGATCTGTCACATCGCGACAGTCACGATCGTCCGGCTGCCATGGACGACGATCTGGCGAAGAGGGCTCGTAATGACTGTCATCGTCCGCCCGGCGGCGGAGGCCGATCTGCCGGCCATTCTGGATGTCTACAATGATGCGGTGGCCAATACGACGGCGATCTGGAACGACCGCCAGGTCGATCTCGCCGATCGCCGGACTTGGTACGCGGCGCGCACACGCCAGGGCTATCCCGTGCTCGTCGGCGAGGTCGGCGGGATTGTCGCCGGCTATGCCTCGTTCGGCGATTTCCGCGCCTTCGAGGGGTACCGCTTCACGGTCGAGCACTCGGTCTATGTCGCCGGACCGGCGCGCCGCCAAGGTGTCGCCTCTGCCCTTCTCGAGGCATTGATCGAGCGCGCCCGGGCCTTGGATAAGCACGTCATGATTGCCGGCATCGCCGGCGACAACGAGGCTTCGGTCTGGTTGCACCGCAAGCACGGTTTCTCCGAGACGGCGCGCATGCCCGAGGTCGGCTTCAAGTTCGGGCGCTGGCTCGATCTGGTCTTTATGCAGCTTCAGCTCTGACGGGCCTTATTCGGCCGCCTGCCGCGTCTCGCCGTTCTCGCGCTCCTCGAGTGCCTTGAGCTCTTCCACCCGCGGCATCGAGATGATGTTGTAGCCGGCGTCGATGTGATGGATCTCGCCGGTCACACCCGAGGAGAGGTCGGAGAGGAGGTAAAGCGCGGTATTCCCGATCTCCTCGATCGTCACCGTTCGCTTCAGCGGATTGTTCTTCTTCTGGTAGGAATACATCAGCCGCGCATCTGTGATGCCGGCGCCGGCAAGGGTGCGCACCGGCCCGGCCGAAATCGCGTTTACCCGGATATTGCTGGCGCCGTAATCCATGGCCAGGTAGCGCACCGAGGACTCCAGCGCCGCCTTGGCCACGCCCATCACGTTGTAGTTCGGCATGACGCGGTTGGAGCCGCCGAAGGTCAGCGTCACCATATTGCCGCCCTTCGGCATCATGCGGGCGGCCCGGCGCGCGATCTCGGTAAAAGAGAAACAGGAGATCACCATCGTGCGGACGAAGTTCTCCCGCGTCGTGCTCGCGTAAAGCCCCTTGAGTTCGGTCCGGTCGGAATAGGCGATGGCATGGACGATGAAATCGAGCCCGCCCCATTTCTGCTCGAGCGTCTGGAAGACCGCATCGACCGTCTCCAGGTCCTCGACGTCGCAGGGCAGCAGCAGATCGGAGCCGACCGAAGTCGCCAGCGGCTTCACGCGCCGGCCGAATGCCTCGCCCTGATAGGTGAAGGCGAGCTCGGCCCCAGCCGCGGCCAGGCATTTTGCAATGCCCCAGGCGATGGAATGGTCGTTCGCGACCCCCATAACGAGGCCACGCTTCCCTTTCATCAGGCCGCTTGTTGCTCCTGTCATAACCCCGACCTAGTGCGTTGCCTCAACGCGTGATCAGGTCCCAAGGACCGATCACGCTACCTAACTTATTGTTTCAACGTGTGAACTTACAATAACAGTGTGCACGGATTCGTGGCCGTGCGCTAGCCGGGATAACGTTGAAACACGAGTGCCGCATTGGTGCCGCCGAATCCGAAGGAATTCGACAGAACCGTATTGACCTCGACATTGTCCATGCGCTCTCGGACGATCGGCATATCGGCGAAATCCGGATCGATCTCGTCGATATGGGCCAACTCGCAGATGAAGCCGTTGTTCATCATCAGCAGCGAGTAGATCGCTTCGTGGGCGCCGGTCGCGCCGAGAGAATGCCCGGTCAGGGATTTGGTGGCCGCGATCGGCGGGCACCGGTCGGCGCCGCCGAATACCTTGCGGATCGCCTCGATTTCCGGGCCGTCGCCAGCCGGCGTCGAGGTCGCGTGCGGGTTGATGTAATCGACCTTCTCGCCGACATTCGCCAGCGCCTGACGCATGCAGCGCTCGGCGCCTTCGCCGGACGGCAGGACCATGTCGTAGCCGTCCGAGGTCAGGCCGTAGCCGACAACCTCGCCATAGATGCGTGCGCCGCGCGCCTTGGCGTGCTCGAGTTCTTCCAGCACCAGCACGCCGGCGCCACCGGCAATGACGAATCCGTCCCGGTTCTTGTCATAGGCGCGCGATGCTACCGCCGGCCGGTCGTTGTAATGCGCTGACATCGCCCCCATTGCGTCGAACAGCACCGACAGGGTCCAGTCGAGTTCCTCGCAGCCGCCGGCGAACATGACGTCCTGCTTGCCGTACTGAATCATCTCGGCCGCATTGCCGATGCAATGGTTGGACGTGGCGCAGGCCGAGGAGATCGAATAGTTGACGCCCTTGATCTTGAACCAGGTGGCCAGCGTCGCCGAGGCGGTCGAGGACATGGCCTTCGGCACCGCGAAAGGGCCGACACGCTTGGGTCCCTTTTCGCGGGTGATGTCGGCGGCCCCGACGATCGTGCGCGTCGACGGGCCGCCCGAGCCCATGATCATGCCCGTCCGTTCATTGGAGATCTCGTCCGCCTCGAGACCGGCGTCCTGGATCGCCTGGTCCATGGCGACGTGGTTCCAGGCGGTGCCCCCGCCATGGAAGCGCATGGCGCGCCGGTCGACCATGGTGCTCGCGTCGAGCTGCGGCGCGCCGTGCACCTGGCTGCGGAAGCCGAGCTTGGCGTAATCCTCCGCCGCCGAGATGCCGGACCGCGCTTCGCGCAGAGACGCCATCACTTCCTGGGTATTGTTGCCGATCGGCGACACAATCCCCATGCCTGTCACGACAACCCGTTTCATCTTGGCCTTCCTCGCTTTTCTGGCCGGCGGGTTGCCGCACGCCCCCGTGGCCGCTCCCGGCGGCAGCCCTTCGCTCCGGCACGACGGTCTTGGAGCCCTAGCCGGCGACCGGCTGAGTGGCATCCTTGAACAAACCGACCCTCAGGTCCTTGGCCCGGAATATGGTCTCTCCGTCGGCTTTCAGCCACCCGTCGGCGATACCGAGCACGAGCTTGGACCGCAGGACGCGCTTGAGGTCGATGCCGTATTCGACCAGCTTGACCGTCGGCAAGACCATGCCTGCGAACTTGACCTCACCGGTCGAAAGCGCCCGTCCCCTGCCGGGCGCGCCAAGCCATCCGAGGAAGAAGCCGAGCATCTGCCAGAAAGCGTCGAGGCCGAGACATCCCGGCATGACCGGATCGCCCTTGAAATGACAGGCGAAGAACCAGAGGTCGGGCTTCACGTCGAACTCCGCCCGGACATGGCCCTTGCCGTGCTCGCCGCCATCTTCCCCGATCGAGGTGATGCGGTCGAACATCAGCATGGGGGGCAGGGGAAGCTGGGCATTCCCGGGTCCGAATAATTCGCCGCGCCCGCAGGCCAGAAGTGCCTCATAGTCGAAGCTCGATGCACGATCGGTCATTCGGTTCAGCATGTCCTTCGGTTCGGTTTGTCGCGCTGCCGCGTTCCTGTCTGCGCCGACATGCCTCGCCCCCTAAAAAGGGGAGGCAAAGCATGAACGGCCCTCATAACACAGCATTTCTGCCCTCGCCATAGGCCGCCGGGCGCCGATCCGCGGCGTCTCAGTGCCTCGATTTCGGTTGCGTCCAACCAAACCGACGGGCATGAAGGCTGAATTCGTTGTCTGCCCCGCGCGGCAGGCCTATATTCCGTTGTGCCAACTCGCGGCCTTGAACCGCGCAGAATGGAAAGCGACATGTATCAGACCGACAATCCGCATAGCGATCGCCGGCCGGAAGCACTTTCTCGCCCGATGATTCGCGCCATGCTCAAGCGCTCGGGCCTGCGGCCCACGCGGCAGCGTCTGGCGCTGGCCGAAATCCTCTACGGGCGCGGCAATCGTCACGTCTCGGCGGAACTTCTGCATGAGGAGGCCATGGGCGACCGCGTGCCGGTTTCGCTTGCAACCGTCTACAACACCTTGCACCAGTTCACCGTTGCCGGTTTGCTGCGCGAGGTCGTGGTCGACGGTTCGAAGACTTATTTCGACACCAACACCAGCGACCACCAACACTTCTTCATCGAAGATGACAACGAAGTGATCGATATCCCGGATGACGCGATGCAGGTCGGCGAACTGCCGGAACCGCCGCCCGGATTCGCCATCACACGGGTCGACGTGGTCGTGCGACTGCGCCGCCTGAAGAGCTGAGATCAGCCAGTTTTTCCGGGTTGCCGGGCCGGCGAGGGCGGAGGTGGCGCTCCCGGTGGCAGGATGAGCGCGTGCCGTAACAGGCGGCGGTATGGCTCACCGGCGAGCTGTTCGGTATCCGTCTCCCAATCGGCGATAACCCTCAGCACCATGTGGGTCGCGGTCAGTCCATTGGCCACGATGTACGCCTTGGCGTCTTCCTCCGTCCGCCAGACCGAGCCGCCGGGATAGGGCCGCCCACGCGCGTCCAGGCCCTTGCCGACCTTGTAGAGAGGCTTCGGCGAGGCGAATTTCGCAGCGTATTGGTGCGTCTGACCGATGGCGTAGATCACGCGTTGTTCCCCGATCGACAAACTATGCGGTCGGAGCGACGCTCATTCAATCTTTTCGTTGGGATAAACGCCCCAGAGCTGGTCCTGGCTGATCCAACCTGAATAGCCCTTGCCGGAAAGCAGGCATTCGCCGCTGCGGCACGCCTCGATCGAGCCGAGGACGCCGGGCTCCAGATAGGCGGTAATGGCGGAATCCGGAGTCTCTGAGGCATGGATCGGGCGCGGGTCGCCTTTCGCCCAGGGGGCGACGATGGCGGTGCGCTTGCCGGTCAGCAGGCTTTTGAATACCCAGCCGACGCTGCCGTCGGAATCGCGGATCCGGCGCCAGGTGTCGTATTCCTGGATCACCTCGACCGGCAGGTTTGCGCGGGTGAACACCCAGGCGATCTTGTAGTCTTCGCCCGGCCCGACGCGGACGTTGACGCGGCTCGCCTTGAGGCTGACGAAACGCGGGATCGGCAGGCCGCTTGGCCCGTCGGAACTGCCGGCAACGCCCATTATCGGCGCGGCCTGAACCTGGCATATGGCGAGCGTCAGTGCGGCGCCGGCAATCAGTGTCAGGGCCGCCCGGGCAAAGCGCGCGCTTGGCCCAAGGAAGTCTGCCCTCTTCATTCCACACACCCCGTTTGATGCGTCCGCCCTTCGGCGCATCCTGCCCGGACGTGGTTAAGAAAGACCTGACTCGAGCGCGAAATCGGCCATGTCCGCCGCGCGGGAGGCGGCTGCCGTGGGCAAGGCCTATTCCGCCGCCGCGGCCGTGCCGTTGAGCGGATTGGCCGGGTCCCAGCGATAGCCGATGGTCTCGAAACGGGCGGCGCGGGCATCATAGAGGAGAAGGCGGCCGACGAGGCTCTCGCCGATGCCGAGCACTTCCTTGATCGCCTCCAGCGCCTGCATGGCACCGATCACGCCGGTCAGCGCGCCGAGCACGCCGGCAACGGCGCAGCTTGGCAGGAGCCCGTCCGGCGGCGGCTCGGGAAACAGGCAGCGATAGGTCGGATTGGGCCGCCCGTCGGGGCCGCTGAGATAAGGCTTCAGCGTGGTGATCGAGCCGTCGAACTGGCTGACCGCCGCGGTGATCAGCGGCTTTTGCGCATGAAAGCACTGGTCCGAGACGAGATAGCGGGTGGCGAAATTGTCCGAGCCGTCGACGACGAGATCGTAAGCCTCGATCAGTGCCGTGGCATTGTCCTCGGTCAGGCGCGTTTCATGTGCTTCGACAACCACATGCGGGTTCATCCGGGCGACGCTGTCGCGGGCGCTCTCGACCTTGGGGCGGCCGACCGCGGCGGTGTCGTGGATGATCTGGCGCTGCAGGTTGGACAGTGACACCGCGTCGTCGTCGACGATGCCGAGCGTGCCGATTCCGGCGGCGGCGAGATACTGGATCGCCGGCGCGCCGAGCCCGCCCGCGCCGATCACCAGGATCCGCGCCGCCTTGAGCTTCTGCTGGCCGGGGCCGCCGACATCGGTCAGCACGATATGACGCGCGTAGCGCTCGATCTCCTCGGACGAGAAATCCATGTCGTTACAACACCTTGATCGGGCCAAGAGCGGATCGTCGTTCGACGGAATCGCTGATCCGCTCTAGCTCTTTGTTCTCATCGCAATTTCGGACGGAAAAGTGGTGCCACTTTTCCTGCAATTGCTTTAGTGCCACCAGCCGATGATGCCGCCCATCACCACGATACCGACGAGCTGATAGCCCGAACTGATGGCAACCAGCGCCGCCGGCTTCTTCTCGTAGAAGATACCACCGATCAGGACGGTGAGGACAAATCCGAGCCAGGCCATAAATCCGATCAGGACTCCGCCGGGAAGCGTCGTGGCGCCGTAATGGGCGATGAAGCGGGCAAGGATATAGGCCATGACCAGGTCGCCGATGATCTGCACGACCATGGCGGTGACCAGGCCAGAAGGCGGCGCCCCTTCCGGAATCCCCTGCAATTTCCGCCACTTGTCACCGAACAGCGCGGTGAACCAGACGGCGCCGATCGCGAACTTGACCACCGCCGCGACGATGATCGCCCACCCGTTGACAGAAAGCAATTCCATGCCTGCCCTCCCGGAGCTGACGGCCATAATGGCCGTGCATTGAACGGAATGTGATCGCGGTTCCTGAACCCGATGGACGCCTGGAGGACGCGCCCTTGAACGTCTCCTATTCCAGGCCCTCGAAAAGCGCCGTCGACAGGTAGCGTTCGGCGAAGGAGGGGATGATGAGGACGATGTTCTTGTCGCGCATCTCCGGCCGCGAGCCGACCGCGATCGCCGCCGCGATCGCCGCCCCCGACGAGATGCCGACCGGGATGCCCTCGACCCGCGCGCAGATGCGGGCATAGTCGAAGGCCTCGTCATTGCCGACCTTGACGATCTCGTCATAGACATGCGTGTCGAGGACGCCGGGCACGAAGCCGGCGCCGATGCCTTGAATCTTGTGCGGGCCGGGATTGCCGCCGGACAGGACCGGGCTGTCCTCCGGCTCGACCGCGATCACCTGACGTCGGGCTTGTGGCGCTTCAGCACCTGGCCGACGCCGGTGATGGTGCCGCCGGTGCCGATGCCGGCGATGAAGGCGTCGACCGCGCCATCGGTATCGTTCCAGATTTCCTCCGCCGTGGTCTTGCGGTGGATCTCGGGATTGGCCGGGTTCTGGAACTGCTGCGGGATGACCGCGTCGGGGATCTCCTTGATGAGCTCGTCGGCGCGCTGGATGGCGCCGCGCATGCCCTTGGCGCCCTCGGTCAGCACCAGCTCGGCGCCGAGCAGCTTCAGCATCTTGCGCCGTTCGACCGACATGGTCTCCGGCATCACCAGGATGAGACGATAGCCGCGCGCCGCCGCGACGAAGGCGAGCGCGATGCCGGTATTGCCCGAGGTCGGCTCGATGAGGGTGGTGAGCCCGGGCGTGATCCGGCCGGAGGCCTCCAGCGCGTCGACCATGGCGACGCCGATCCGGTCCTTGACGCTGGCGATCGGGTTGAAGAATTCGAGCTTGGCGAGAAGGTTGGCCTGGACCTCCTTCATGGCGGCGATGCGATCGAGCCGGACCAGCGGTGTGTCGCCGATCGTATCGGTGATCAAATCGTAGATGCGCCCGCGCCCCGGCTTTCGGTCGCTGCTTTCCGCGCTGGCCGAAGCGCTCGATGTCGCGCTCGCGGATGCTTTCGCCATGATGTGACCTCCTCGCGATTCCCGCCCGGGACGCATATTAGGACGGGGAGCAAGGGAGACGCTACCGCCGCAGCGACGAGACGTCCCGTCGGTCCTATGAGGCCGTGGGGAGCCGCGATCGACGTTTCGAAGTGATCGTGGGGCTGGATCGGTTGGAAAGACGCCGCTCTTCCGCGCGCTTTTGGGGCGGCGCATGACCGCACATCGCCCTTCGATGAGGGCACGCGCCGCAAGCCGAAAGAGGAAGCCCCTCCCGCCACTTCTACATGTCGTGCATAACCGGCTTGCTTCAAGAGCCCCGACATCGCGCACAACAGCCGCCAGATCCACAGCGCCACCATGGCGACGACCGGAGGATTGCGATGAGCGACTATGAGGTCCTGATTGGCGGAGGCGGCCCGACCGGGCTGATGCTGGCCGGCGAACTGGCGCTTGCCGGCGTCAAGGTCGCGATTGTCGAGCGGCGTGCCAGCCGTGAGCTGGCGGGGTCGCGCGCCGGCGGCCTGCATGCCCGGACGATCGAGGTCTTCGACCAGCGCGGCATCGCCGACCGGTTCCTCGCCGAGGGACAGATCGCGCAGGTCGCACGGTTCGCCGGCGTATCGCTCGACATCAGCGACTTTCCCACCCGCCACCCCTACGGGCTGGCCCTGTGGCAGGTCCATATCGAGCGCATCCTCGGCGACTGGGTCGACGGGCTCGGCGTGCCGGTCCTGCGTGGGCTCGACGTCACCGGCCTCGTAGAGGATGAGACCGGCGTCGACGTCCACCTGTCCGATGGCCGATCGTTGCGCGCGGACTATCTGGTCGGCTGCGACGGCGGGCGCAGCGCGATCCGCAAGGCGGCCGGCATCGCCTTCCCCGGGACGGAGCCGACAACCAGCAACCTCATCGCCGAGGTCGAACTGACCGAGACGCCACCGCAATGGGGCATCCACCGCGACGCGCTCGGCATCCACTCGCTCGGCCGCGCCAATTTCGAGATCCGTGACGGCGAGGTGATCTACGCCGATGACGGTCCGGTGCGGGTCCTCATCACCGAACGGAACCCGGCGGCGACCGGCGAACCGACACTCTCCGAGCTCAGCCAGGCGATGATCGCGGTCTACGGGACCGACTACGGAGTCCACAGTCCCACCTGGCTCTCCCGGTTCACGGACGCGACCCGGCAGGCGGCGTCCTACCGGCAGGGGCGGGTGCTGGTGGCCGGCGATGCCGCCCATGTCCATCCGCCCGACGGTGGGCAGGGCCTCCAGATCGGAGTGCAGGATGCAGTGAATCTCGGCTGGAAACTGGCCCAGGTGGTCAGGGGAACGTCGCCGGAGAGCCTGCTCGATTCCTATCACGCCGAGCGCCATCCGGTCGCCGCGCGGGTCCTGCGCAACACGATGGTATCGGTCACGCTTCGTCGCGAGGACGCGCGCACGTCCGCTCTGCGCGACACCCTCGCTGAACTCGTTGTCATGGACGAGCCCCGCCGGCACGTCGCCGGGATGATCTCCGGCCTCGATATTCACTGCGACCTCGGCGCGGGCCACCCGCTGCTCGGTCGCCGCATGCCCGATCTCGACATCGCCACCGCCAACGGCCCGCTGCGGGTCTTCGCGCTGCTGCACACCGCCCGGCCGGTCCTCATCGACTTCGCCGGACGTGGCGACCTCGACATCGCGCCGTGGGCGGATCGGGTCCGCCTGGTCGCGGCCGACTATGCCGGGGTCTGGGCGCTTCCCGTCCTCGGCGTGGTGACGGCCCCGGACGCCGTGCTGGTTCGCCCCGACGGATATGTCGCCTGGGTCGGGGAGGGGAGCGATGCCGGCCTCGCCGAAGCGCTGACCACCTGGTTCGGTCGAGGGAGATCGACGTAAGCCGGGGCCCCGACGGGCCTCACCCGCCGGGCTTGGGCTCTTCGGGTCCGGTACCTGATGTCAGGAGCTTGTCGCCCGCCTGGACACGACGTGAAGCCGCCTGGGCGAGGGCGGTCCGTGCCTGTCTAGGCCCGCCCGCCACCGCGCTTCGGGCGGCGGACCACGGTGACCGTTCCGTTGCCGCCGTTGCCGCAGAAGAACCGGTCCCCGCCATCGGAATCGAGGCCGGACACCATCGTTCCCTCGGGCATCTCCAGCCGCTCCAGGACCTTGCCGGTTTGGGGATCGATGTGGCGGAGCTCGCTCGCCTCGCCTTCCCAGGTCGCGTGCCAGAGCTCTCCCTCGACCCAGGTTACCCCGGTGACGAAACGATTGGATTCGATGGTGCGCAGGACGGCTCCGGTTTCGGGATCGACCTGGTGGATCTTGCGCTCGCGATACTGCCCCACCCACAGCGTCCCTTCGGCCCAGGCAAGCCCGGAATCGCCGCCATGGCCCGGCGAGGGAATGCTGGCGAGCACCCGGCCGCTTTCGGGATCGATCTTGTGGATGCGATCCTCGGCGATCTGGAACAGGTGGCGGCCGTCAAAGGCGCTGCCGGCATGGGCGGTAACGTCGATCGAGCGCACCGGCTTCCCGTTCTCCGGATCGACAGCGTCGAGCTTGTCGCCAACCGCGATCCACACATTCTCTCCGTCGAAGGTCACCCCGCCGATATTGTCGACGCCGTCAAAGGGGCCGAGCTTTCCGACGACTTCTGCCGATGTCCGTTTCATGGTTCCATCCTAGACGCTTGGCGGCGGCGCCGGGAGTAACAAGACTGTCGGGAATCCGGGGACCGACGGCGAGACCCAGCGGCGCGCCCTGCCGCGCCCGAAGGTCTGCACCTTTCCCTCCGCCGCCAGCGATTCCAGCGCCCGCTGGACGGTGCGCTGGCTGGCGTCGAGCGCTAGCGCCAGCGCTGAGCTCGACCACGCCTCGCCGTCGGCGAGGAGGGCGAGCACGTCCCCATGGGGGTCTTCGACGGGCTGCGCCAACACGGCCACGTCGCTTGCCCGCGGCACCAGCATGAAGCCGCGTTCCGTCGCCTTCACCCCGGCGACGCCGCGCATGGCGGCGCGCAGCCGGCCGATCTCGACCCGCAGCCGCGCGCGATGCGATTCGTCGGCGAATTTCGCTCCGAACGCCTGTCCGAGCAGCGTCGCGCGCGCGACGTCCCCGGGCCAGGCTTCGCCGAGCGCGCGGGCAAGGGCGAAGAGCACCGGGCGCCGGTCGAGCGAGACCAGTTTCGTGCCGCAGCGGATGACATGGCGCAGCGCATCGACGACGAACGCCTGCGAGGCGAAAAGGGCCTCGACCTCGTCGAGCCGCAGCGTGCGCTCCGTCCCGTTCGCGATCAGCCGGGCGGCGGGCGCGTCGAGGATGCGCGCCGCACCTTCGACCTCGGCCATCAGCCCGGGGACATTGGAGCGGATCGCCGCCCGCTCCGCCCGGGAAAGCGCCGCGCGCGCCGTCTTGATCCGCAGGCGGCGGATGGCGATGCCTGTGAGCACCAGTTCGTAGCCCGCCCTTGCCGGCGGCGGCAGGGACGCCGGCTCGAGCGCGGCCAGCGCCCGTTCGGCCGCGTCGAGATGGCCGATGAGGAGGAGGCGCCGGGCCTCGAGATAGCCGGCATAGGCGGCGTTCGCCCGGTCGCCATGGGCCTCGAGAACCACTCGCGCTTTCTCGAGTGCCTTTTCCGGCCAGCCGAGATTCCGCGAGACCAGCGCGATCTCGGCCTCGGCAAGGGTGCAGCGGGCGCGGGCCATCGCCTCGCGCGGGCCGAAGGCACGCGCCGCCCGCCGCAGAAGCGCCTTCGCCCGGTCGAGGTCGCCGAGCTGCGCCATGGCGATGCCGCGCAGCGCCAGCGCCGGCGGATCGTCGCGCAGCGCCACCCGATTGAGGGCGCCGAACGGGTCACCCGCGGCAAGGGCACGGGCCGCGGCGGTGATCAGCGAGTCCATTCAAATCGCGCCACACTTGTCACTCCCGGCCGCCCGCTTCCTGCCGCTAACCCTTGGGGCATCACCAACCGGGACGTCGCCTCGAAAGCGGCGACGGCCCGAAGCGAAGGAGAAGGACGATGACGATACATCCAACCGGCACGCGCGAGGAATGGCTTGCCGCGCGGCTGCAACTGCTCGACGCGGAGAAGGACCTGACCCGCCGCAGCGACGCGGTGGCGCAGCAGCGTCAGTCGTTGCCCTGGGTCGCGATCGACAAGGCCTATCGGTTCGATACCGAAGCCGGATCGGCGACCCTGGCCGAGCTGTTCCAGGGGCGCTCGCAGCTCCTCGTCTACCACTTCATGTTCGGCCCCGACTACGAGGCAGGCTGCCCCTCCTGTTCGGCGATTGCGGACGGGTTCAACGGCAGCGTCGTCCATCTCGCGAATCACGACGTCATGTTCTGGGCGATCTCTCGGGCGCCGCTGGCAAGGCTGCAGACGTTCAAGAAGCGCATGGGCTGGACCTTCCCCTGGGCGTCCTCGCTCAGCACCGACTTCAACTTCGATTTCAATGTCTCGGTCAGCGAGGGGCAGCAGCGAGACGGCGGCGGTGAGTACAATTATCAGCCGCGCGGCCCCTCAATGGTGACGACGACGCTGCCGGACGCCGTCGTCGACAACGCCAACATGACCGGGGCGGATCCACGCGCCTACCTACGCGAACTGCCGGGGATGAGCGCCTTCGCGCTCGAAGACGGCGTCGTCTATCACACCTACTCGACCTACGCGCGCGGACTAGACGGCATATGGGGCATGTATCAGTGGCTCGACCGCGCCCCGCTCGGCCGCAACGAGAACGGGCTATGGTGGCGTCACCATGACAAGTACTAGGTCGCTGGCCGCCACGGCCACCGCCCTTACCGCGACGCTCGGGCTCGCCGCCGCGAGCTGGGGCGTCGTGGCCCTGCGCATGGGCGGGATGGACATGGGGGTCGCGGCACCGCGCGGCCCCTTCGCCTCCTTCATCCTCATGTGGGTGGTGATGATGGCGGCGATGATGCTGCCGGGCCTCGCCCCGATTCTGTGGCGACAGGCAAGGGCCGGCGGGCGCGCCGGCGACGTGATCCTGTTCGTCGCCGCCTATATGGCCGTATGGGCGCTCTTCGGCCTTCCGGTCTATGCCCTCTACCGGCCGCATGGCACCTGGATCGCTGGCCTCGTCACGATCGCGGCCGGCCTCTACGAGCTGACGGCGGTCAAGCGCGTCTTCCGCCATCGCTGCTGCGCGGACGGCTATTCCGGCCTCGCCTTCGGCCTGTGCTGCATCGGTTCCAGCATCGGCCTGATGCTGATGCAGGTGGCGCTCGGCATCATGAGCATCACCTGGATGGTCGTCGCCTCGATCCTCATTGTCGGCCAGAAGCTGCTGCCGCCGAGGGCCGCGATCGACGTGCCGGTGGCCCTCGCCATCGTCATCCTCGGCGCGCTGATCCTCGCCGCCCCGGCCTCGGTTCCAGGCCTGATGCCGGCGATGTGAGGCGCGCCCGCGATTCCGACAAAGAGGCCGCGGCCGGCGCGTTCGGCCGCGGCCGATTGCGAGCAATTCAGTTTTCTCTTTGCGCGGCAGCAAGGACGCCCCGCGTCCAACCTTTAGGGTTCATCGTGCAGGAGGATTGCCCGTGCACGACCCCGAAATCGACGCTCTTTCCCTCGACGAGATCATGCGGCGCTGGCCGCGGACGCTGCGCGTGTTTCTCGACTGGCGGCTGCATTGCATCGGCTGCCCGGTGGCGCGCTTCCATCGGCTGGCGGATTCGGCCGTGGTTCACGGCCATGCCCTGGAAGGCCTGCGGGCGGCGGTACTCGACGCGGTCGAGGGAAGGGCTATTCCGGCTCCGACGAACTCGACGCCATCGGCGATGAGCAGCAGCCGGTGGGCGTCCTTGACCAGCAGCTTCTGGCGGCCGGTGTCGACGATGCCGGCGCGCTCCCAGGCGGTGAGGATGCGCGAGACCGTGTGCAGCGTCGTCCCCGTCATCTCGGCAAGGTCCTGCTTGGAGATGGGAAAGTCGATGCGGATGCCGCCTTCCTCCTTGCGGCCCGACTGATTGGCGAGCCGCAGCACGGCGTGGCCGACCCGGCGCTCGACGAGCTCGGTCGAGATTTCGCGGATGCGCGCCTGCGCCTCCTGCAGACGACCGCCGATCGTCTGCATGGCGTTGACGGCGAAGGCGGGATGGCGCTCGAGGACACCGCTCCAGGCGCTCATCGGCCAGACGACGGCGACGCTGTCGGCGACAGCGATCGCGGTGCCGGGATAATCGGTGCGGCTGAGGGCCCTGGCGATGCCGAAGAGGTCGCCGGGATTGACCATGCGGACGACGACCTGCTGTCCCTGCGGCGTGATCTGGGTGACGCGCAGACGCCCGTGCAGCAGCACGAAGAAATGCTCCGCCGCGTCCCCCTGGCTCGAACACGACCTCGTTCGGCGCGTATCGCCGGCTGGCGGCCTGGGCGAGGACGTCGTCGAGTTCCGCCGCGCCGAGATGCTCGAACAGCGGAAAACCGTTGAGGAGACTGCGATCGAGATGTGCTGGAGGCATTGCGGCGCCGACCTTTGGACGGGTCGAACATAGCGGTACGCGTTGCCTGGCGGCAACCTCGGCTGGCGCAATCCGCATGCCGGTGGGGCGGTGTGGCACGATCCGGCCGTGCCGGCGCGGCCGTGGCGGCCCGAAACGGGGGTGGATTCAGGCGATGCCGGCCCGCGCGGCGCCGGCATCGCCTGGAAGGGGTCTACATGACGAAGGGCTGGGGTGCCTCCACCTGGGTCATCAGGTCGTCGTTCCATGTCGCCCTCGACCTGGAAGTGGGCCAGTGGCGCCGAGTTCGACCGCCTCGATCAGGTTGTGATTGACATAGGCGTAGAGCCCGGGCTGGCGGAAGGTGTAGAGCGCCGCGCCGGCGGAGCCGCCGCGAGATGAACCAGGTCTCCTGGTCCTCTAGCGGCGGATTGTCGAAGCTGCCGGTCTCCCAGACATAGTCGCCATGGCCGCCGATCAGGTGCGGGCGGGTGTCGCGATTGGCCTGGGAATGGATGATCAGCACCGTCTCGCCGACCTTGGCCTTGATGCGCGTTGTCGCCGGTCAGCGCGCCGACCGTGCCGTTGAAGACCACATGGGTCGGGATCAGCGTCGTTCATCACCTCGAGCCATGTCGGCATAGGCCTCGCCGCGGGCTGTCATAGGTCGATGTAATTGCCGTCCTCGTCGCGCGGGCACGTAGAAGTCCTGCTCGCCGATATAGTACGACCTTGTCGTAGTGGAGCGGCTTGCCCTTGCCGTCCTTCAGCCCGTCGCGCGGCAGCACCATGATGGCGCCGTTCATGCCCGAAACGACGTGCCAGGGGATCATCGGGCCGCCGGGCGCGCAGTGATAGACGAAGACGCCGGCGCGGGTCGCCTTGAAGCGCAGCGTCGTCTGCTCGCCGGGATTGATCAGCGTCAGCGCCCCGCCGCCGAGCGCGCCGGTCGAGGCGTGGAAGTCGATATTGTGCTGCATCGTGTTGTCGGGGGGTTGACCAGCGTCAGTTCGACATAGTCGCCTTCGTGCACCACCAGCAGCGGCCCGGGAACCGAGCCGTTGAAGGTCATGCCGTGGATGGTCGTGCCGTCCTCGTCGATGACGAGCTGCTTTTCCTCGATCGTGGTCATGGTGAATTCGACGACCTCGGGGCCGCCCCGGGCCACCTGATCGTGGGCGTGGACATTCGGCGGCGCGACCAGCTTTACCTGGCGGCGGGGCAGGGCCGAGACGTCCTCGGCCGTCGCGGCAACAGCCGCCTTGTTCGTTTCGGCAAGTGCCGGACCGCTCGCGATCGTCGCGCCGACGGCGGTCGTCAGGGCCAGGCCGCCCAGCATGGCGCGGCGGGTCAACAGGGTGTCTTGCGCGTTCATCGTCAGTCTCCACAAAAGGTCGTTCAGCCTGTGTTGCGCTGATGGCTTACGGCGCGTGAAGGCCCGGCTCTTTGTTGCGGCGCAAACAGAGAAGCAGTCGGAGCGCCGATCCGGGCCGTTGTTTGTGGTGGAACAAAGAGCCCGCGCGTCCGGACCCATATCTCACCCACATCAACCCGGGTGATCCGGACAACTGACCTTCAGGAGAATGAAATGAACGTCCTCAAGCCCGCGCTCGCCGTGGCCCTGCTGGTGGCATCCGCCATGCCGGCTCTGGCGGCCAATATCGATGTCCAGCTTCTCAATAAGGGCGACAAGGGCTCGATGGTCTTCCAGCCCGACCTCGTCAGGATCGCGGTCGGCGACAGCGTCACGTTCGAGCCGACGGCCAAGGGCCACAACGTCGATACCATGAAGGGGATGATCCCGGACAGCGCCACGCCCTTCAAGAGCAAGGCGAGCAAGCCGTTCACCGAGACCTTCACGGTGCCCGGCGTCTATGCGGTGAAGTGCGACCCGCATTACGGCCTCGGCATGGTGGCGGTCGTCGTTGTCGGCGACGACCTGTCCAACCTCGACCAGGTTAAGGCCCACAAGAATCCGAAGAAGGCGCAGGAGCGCTTTGACGAAATCTTCGAGCAGCTTGCGGATGGCAAGTAGGGCCACGTGGCTCTGCCGGACCGGCGACATTGGCCCCGCGCTGCGGGCCAAGAAGACCCCGATCGGAGGCGAACCGGATCGCCTCCGATCGCAACCGGCGTCCGGACGATGCGTCGCCGCGTCGTCTTGGTCGGCGCGCCATGCCGATATATCGTGTCGCACATATCGATAGAGGCCCGGACAGGGAGCCGATCCATGGCCCGCTTTGCACGCAAGAGCCCGGCGCGACGGGGCGCCATCGCATCATGACGGTCGAGGACGCCATCCGCCCTGGCGAGGTCGCCGTCGACCTGCCGGCGGCGAGCGATGCCGGTGTCTATTTCATCGGCCGCATCCGCACCCCCTGGACCGACCGGTCCCAGTGTCCGCGCCGGGGCGATCCGGAAGACGGGCCGGTGTGTCGCGTCGAGGTCGATGAACGCTGGGCCGGCGCGCTCGACGGCGTCGCCGGCGAGCAGCGGCTGGAAATCCTTTACTGGATGCACCGCTCGCGCCGCGATCTCCTGCGCCAGAGCCCGCGGTCGGACGGCACGACGCGCGGCACCTTTTCGCTGCGCTCGCCGGTCCGCCCCAACCCGATCGCCTCCTCGGTGGTGCGCCTGGTCGGCGTCGAGGGCAGTACGCTGCTGGTGCGCGGCCTCGACTGCCTCGACGGCACACCGCTCCTCGACATCAAGCCGAAAGCCTGCCCCCACGCCCATAGCGCCGACAAGGCGTAAGCCAGCCAACCGACGGACGGATGTCGCCGGCGAAGCGGGGGCGGGTGTCGTTCGGGTCCTCTTCCATTGTCGATACCGACGGCACGGTGCTGCGCGCGGGCAGGGCGCTCGGCGAGGACATTCTGGTCGCCGACATGGTCCCCCACAGTGGTGCGCCCGATCGGTGAAAAGGGCCCAATTCATCGGATGCGCCGCCGGCCGGCCGTGCTAGCTTGCGGCAACGATCAATCGAGACGGGGATGGAAATGCCGCGAACCAACTGGGCCGGGAGCCTGACCTATCACGCCGAGCGCTTTCTTCAGCCGGAGACTTTGGCCGAGGCGCAGGAGGCCGTGCGCGGCGCGACGAAACTGCGCGCCGTCGGCTCGCGCCACTGCTTCAACGACATCGCCGACACGACCGGCACCCAGCTCTCCCTGGAGCGCCTCAACGGGGTGATCGCGCTTGACGAGGACAAGCGTCAGGTGACGGTCGAGGGCGGCATCCGCTATGCCGAGCTCGGGCCGATCCTGCATGAGCGCGGCTATGCGCTGCACAACCTCGCCTCCCTGCCGCACATCACCGTCATCGGCGCCTGCGCCACCGCCACCCATGGCTCCGGTTCGGCCAACGGCAATCTCGCCACCGCCGTCGCCGGCATCGAGTTCATCGATGCCGCCGGCGATCTCGTCACCCTGACGCGCGAGAAGAACCCCGACACGTTTCCCGGCGCCATCGTCAATCTCGGCGCGCTCGGCGTCGTCACCAAGCTGACGCTCGACGTCCAGCCGACCTTCTCCATGCGCCAGGACATTTATCGCGACCTGCCGATCGGAGCGCTGGTCGAGAATTTCGACGATGTCATGAGCGGCGGCTACAGCGTCAGCCTGTTCACCCCCTGGACGAGCGACGTGGTCGAGCAGGTCTGGGTCAAGAGCCTCGCCGCGGACGGGATCGGCTCGGCGAAGGATGCTCTCTTCGGGGCCGCGCCGTCGCCGGTGAAGATGCACCCGGTGACCGGCCTCGATCCGGTCAATTGCACCGAGCAGATCGGCGAAGTCGGCCCCGCCTATGACCGGCTGCCGCATTTCCGGACCGATTCCATCCCCGCCGCAGGCGGCGACTACCAGGCCGAATATTTCGTCGCGCGGGAACAGGGGCCGGCCGTGGCCAAGATCCTCCATGCCGAGGGCCACCGGCTGGCGCCGACACTGATGGTCTCGGAAGTGCGCATGGTCGCCGCCGACGATCTGTGGATGAGCCCGGCCTATCAGAAGGACGTCGTTGCCTTCCATTTCTCCTTCCATCCGGACTGGCCGGCGATCCGCCAGCGCCTCGTCATCCTCGAAGAGCTCCTCGCCCCCTTCGACCCGCTGCCCCACTGGGGCAAGTTCTTCACCCTGCCGCCGGAACGGATCGCGCCGCGCTACGCCCGGTTCGCCGACTTCAAGGCCCTCATTGAGAGCCACGATCCGGACGGCAAGTTCCGCAACGCCTATGTCGACAAATACGTTTTCAGCGTGTGAGCCGGCCGGATAGCGCGCGAAAAGCGCCTGCCGTCCCCCTGGCGGCGGCACCCATCGTACTTTCCCGTAATTGACCGGCGGGTCGGCGGCGGATTACCCGTCTATCCGATGGCCGGCGTCTGAAAGCGACAGCCATCGCTCCTTGGAATCGTTCTAAATAACTGAAATGTAATGTGATTTTGGTTGACCCCCTCATGGGGCGGGCCTAAGGACCGTCGATCAAGCAGGTGACGTCACATGGATTTCGGCCATCAGGGATCGCAGAAGCCGGCGCAGTCGCTGCTCGGCCATGCCCGTCGCGGCTTTCGCGGTGAGATTCATGCCGTCCGCGTGAGCGACGAGGCCTCCGGCCTGCCGGCCATGGAACTCGAGCAGCGCCTGATCGAACTCGGCTTCACCGAAGGGGCCGCCGTCGAGATCCTGCATGAGGGTCTGTTCGGGCGCGACCCCATCGCCGTCAGGGTCAACAATGCGACCGTCGCGCTCCGCCGCCGCGAGGCGATGGCGATCTTCGTGATCTGACGGTGTCGCGGGCATGAACGTCGCGGTCGAAGCCGGCGGGCGCCGTTTCGCGCTTGTCGGCACGCCGAACAGCGGCAAGACCGCCCTGTTCAACGCGCTGACCGGGACGCGCCAGAAGGTCGCCAACTATCCCGGCGTCACGGTCGAGCGCAAGGCCGGCGCCGTGCGCACCCCTTCCGGAAAGAGCTTCACGCTCGTCGATCTGCCGGGAACCTATTCGCTGCGCGCGCGCAGCCCGGACGAAGAGGTGACCCGCGACGTCGTCCTCGGCCGCCTTGCCGGCGAGAAGCGGCCCGACGTTCTCTTGTGCGTCGCCGATGCCACCAATCTCCGGCTCGCCCTGCGGCTGGTGCTGGAATTGAAGCGGGTCGGCCTGCCGGCGCTGCTCATCCTCAACATGATCGACATCGCCCGCCGGCGCGGCATCGAGATCGATCTCGAGCGGCTGTCGGGAGAGATCGGAACGCCGGTGACGACCGCCGCCGCGGTCCGGCGCGGTGGCATCGACGCCCTGATGATCCGTCTCGACGCGCTCACCGACAATGCCGACGCGCCGGTCGCGGCGGGCGACTGGTCACCGCCGACGCTCGGCGAATTGCGCGCCGCCCAGCGCGAAGCCGATCGCATCCTCAAAGCTTCCGTGCGCATGCCGGCCAGGCCCGACACGCTGACGACGCGGCTCGACGCGGTGCTCCTCCATCCCGTCGCCGGCCTCCTCGTGCTGCTCGTGGTCCTCTTCGTCATGTTCCAGGCGGTCTTCACCTGGGCGCAGCCGCTGATGGACCTCATCTCGGCCGGCTTCGACGCCCTCGGCCTCGCCGTCCACAATGTGCTGCCGCCGGGCCTGGTGCAGAACTTCATCCAGGACGGCGTCATCTCGGGCGTCGGCAATGTCGTCGTCTTCCTGCCGCAGATCCTGATCCTCTTCCTCTTCATCCTGCTGCTCGAGGATCTCGGCTACATGGCGCGCGCGGCCTTCCTGATGGACCGCGTCATGGGCGGCGCCGGGCTGCATGGGCGCGCCTTCATCCCGCTTCTGTCGAGCTTCGCCTGCGCCATTCCCGGCATCATGGCGACCCGCGTCATCGACAATCCGCGCGACCGGCTGACGACCATCCTGGTCGCGCCGCTGATGACCTGCTCGGCGCGCATTCCGGTCTATACGCTGATCATCTCCGCCTTCATCCCGCCGACGAAGGTCTGGGGCATCGCCAGCCTTCAGGGGCTGGTCATGTTCGGCCTCTACGCGGCCGGAATCGTCAGCGCGCTCGGCGTCTCCTTCCTCGCCAAGTTCCTGTTCTGGCGCGAGGACGCGACGCCGCCCTTCATGCTTGAGCTGCCCGATTACAAGCTGCCGCGGCCGCGCAGCGTCATCATCGGCGTCCTCACCCGCGCCCAGATGTTTCTGAAGCGGGCGGGCACGACCATCTTCTCGATGATGGTGGTGATCTGGTTCCTGGCGACCTTTCCGCGCCCGCCCGCCGGCGCCACCGGCCCGGCGATCGACTACAGCCTCGCCGCCATGATCGGCCACGCCCTGGCGCCGCTTCTGGCGCCCGTCGGCTTCAACTGGCAGATCAGCGTCGCGCTGGTCCCCGGCATGGCGGCGCGCGAGGTCGCGGTGGCGGCGCTCGGCACCGTCTACGCCATCCAGGGCGGCGACCAAGCGGCCGAGCAGATCGGCCACGCGCTCGCCCATAACTGGAGCATGGCGACCGCGCTGGCGCTTCTCGCCTGGTACATCTTCGCCCCGCAATGCGCCTCGACCCTGGCGGTGATCCGCCGCGAGACGGGAAGCTGGCGCTGGATGTGGATCACCTTCGGCTACATGCTGGCGCTCGCCTACCTCGCGGCCCTTCTCACCTACCAGGTGGCAGTGGCGCTGGGCGCCGGATAGCGGTCTCTCCCCGGGTCTGGATCGGGCATCGGCTGCGGAACGCTTGTCGCCCCCGCCTCAGAGCCAGCGGCGGACGCGGGTGCAATAGACGCGGTAGCTCTCGGCGAAAATCGCCCGCATGCGCGCCTCCTCGAAGGGAATGACGACCCGGTCGAGGATCGCCACCGGTACCACCAGTGTCATCAGTGGCCAGGCGGAGCCGACCATCAGCGTCGCGCCGAGATAGGCGAGGATCAGGGACAGATACATCGGATTGCGCGAGATCCGGTACGGCCCCATGGCGACGAAGGTCGACGGCGCGGCGAAGGGGTTGAGCGTGGTCCGGCGGGAAAGGAACGTGACCGCCAGGAAGGCGCCGAGGCAGATTCCGCAGGCGAGCAGGACCGCTCCGGCGAGGAAGATGCCGTGCGTCAGCGGTGCCGAAGGGACGGGGACGGCGCGCTGGATGAGCACGCCGATGCCGAAGGCGATCGCGAACATCAGCGGCGGCGGCAGCATCAATAGCGGGAAGGGGCGGTCCGTGGTCAGGCTCTTTGTCGTCGGCATGGCGGCAATCCCCAGTCTTTGGGCATGGCGCGACCGGCGCCGCGGCGAGATCGGCCATTTTCAAAGCGGACCGATTTCTCTACACTAACGATGTTTTCAATACAGTAAGAGTGCATCCAAATGCCGGGTGATGTCAAGCCGAGACGCCGCTACCAGTCGCGACGCCGGGAACAGCAGGCGGAGGCAACGCGCCAGACCATCCTCGAGGCCGGCCGCGACCTGTTCACGACCAAGGGCTGGACGGCGACCACGATCGCCGCCATCGCCCGGCGCGCGGGGGTCGCGACCGAGACGGTCTATGCCCGTTTCGGCAACAAGCGGGCGATCGTCCACGAGCTCGTCGTCGCCAGCATGCGCGGCGACGACCGGACGACGCCCTTCATGGAGCAGGCGGCGCGCAGGCGCGTGCAGGAGCAGTCGGACCCGGCGCGGATGGTGGAGGCCATCGCCGACGATCTGAGCGGCATCCTGCCGCGTGTCGCGCCCGTGCTCGCCGTCGTGCGCACCGCCGCCGAGAGCGATGCGGAGATGCGCGACCTCTATGCCGAGCTGCATACGGCGCGGCGGCGGAATTCTGTCGCGTTTCGTCTCCGGGCTGGCGGCGATCGGCGGGTTGCGGCCGGGCCTCGACGTGGAGACCGCGACCGACCATGTCTGGTCGCTGGCGAGCCCGGAGCTGTTTCTCGTATGGACGCGGGTCGGAGAGAGGGACGCGGCCGAACACCGCGACTGGATCGCCCAAGCCCTGACCCGGCTGCTCCTGAAGGAGGCCTGAATTCCGACCGGGCGTGTGCCGTGCGGGAAGAAGACAGATGCACCGGTGGCCCCGGAGCCCTTCCGGACCGCGGCCATGATCCCATGATCGGGAGCGACCGCGGTGAGCGGACAACGGCCTGTCCAGTTCCTGTGATCGGAAGGGACAGGCCGCCGTCGGAGGCGCTACTTCAGCGGCAGAAAAAGCTCCGCGACCGCCTCGTGCTCCGGCACTTGCGGGAAGAGGCTCAGCCGCTGGCAATAGATCGGGAAGTCGCGTGCTTCCTCGCCGCTGGCCGGAAGCCAGTCGCGATAAAGATAGAGCGCGGCGGGCTCCAGATTGTCGGTGTTGCCGACGACGCGCAGCACCGCGCAGCGCCCGCCAGGGATCTCGCCGGCCCTGATCGGCTCGCCATTCGCCACGATCGGTTGGTCGGTCCCGACACAAAGGTCGACGCTATAGTCGGCTGGCGACGCAGGATGCCGCTCGGAACGCCAGACAGTGAAGGTCGGGCTTGTCCTCGGGTGGAGGCCAGCGGCCGTGCGCCACGCGATGAATCGCTGGATTGTGGCGCCGAGCGTCGCCGGACTGCCTCGATGCTCCATGATTGCCACCGGCGTCGGCGGCACATCGCGGATCGTTAGGTCATCTATGCTGAAGGTCTTCTGCATGAGCTTGCTCCTCGCGTTGTCGAAAGGCCCGAAGGCCGCAAGCCACGGCTCCCAGTCGGGAGACTTCCGGAATGACGAAGGCGATTGCCCGGACAATTGCCGAAAGGCGCGGGCGAAGGCATCCGGCGCGTCGTAACCGGCATCCATCGCTATGTCCGTGACGCTTTCGGCGTCGCTGTAGGCCAGCCGGTGCGAGGCCTGCTTCATACGGGCAAGCTGGACATAGCGATGCACCGACAACCCGAAGGTTGCCGTGAACTGCCGGTGGAAGTGAAACTTCGAGAATGCCGCAACGCGGCTCACCGTCTCCAGGTCCAGGTCACCGTCCAGATGCTGGTCGATGTAGTCGAGCACCCGCAGCATCCGGGCATGATAGGTGTGAAGCGCCGCCTTCATCGTCCCTTCCTCCGTGGCGGCCCCAGTTAGTCGCTGATCGCCGCAACGCGCTCGACCGATCTTGCGGTTTGGAGCGGATATCGTTCGGTGGAATCGCCGATGCGCTCTTGCCCATTGTTCTCGGCGCAATCCCGGACGGAAAAGCGGTGCCGCTTCTCCCGCAAGTCCGTCAGCGCGGGCCCATGCGGTTGTAGGCGTCGAGGGCGGCGATCTTGTAGCCTTCGGCCAGCGTCGGGTAGTTGAAGGCGTTCTCGACGAAATAGTCGATCGTGCCGCCGAGATTGAGCACCGCCTGGCCGATATGGATGAGCTCGGTGGCGCCTTCGCCGACGATATGGGCGCCGAGAAGCTTGCGGTCGTCGAGCGAGAACAGGAGCTTCATCATGCCGTTCTCGAGCCCCATGATGTGGCCGCGCGAGACCTCGCGGAAGCGGGCGATGCCGACCTCGTAGCCGATGCCTTTGTCGCGCGCCTCCATTTCCGTCAGCCCGACGGTCGAGATTTCCGGCACCGCATAGATGCCGTAGGGGAAGAATTCCGGGGCCGGCGGCATCGGCGCGCCGAAGGCATGGCAGGCGGCGATGCGGCCCTGCTCCATCGAGGTCGAGGCAAGGCTCGGGAAGCCGATCACGTCGCCGGCGGCATAGATATGCGGCACGCTGGTCTGGAAGGTGACGGGATCGACCTTGAGGCGCCCGCGCCCGTCCGGCTCGATGCCGCAGGTCTCGAGCCCGAGCGCCCTGGTGGCGCCAACGCGCCCTGCCGCATAGAGCAGCATCTCGGTGCGCACCTTCCTGCCGTCCGACAGGAAGCTGACCGCATAGCCCTGCGCGTCGATCTCGACCCGATCGACCTTGGCGCCGAGGCGGAACTGGATGCCGCGCTTCCTCAGATCGTGGATGAATTCGTCGATGATCTCGCGGTCGATGAATTCGAGAAAGTTCTGGCGCGGCTCGATCACCGTCACCGGCACGTCGAGGGCCGAGAAGATGGTGGCGTATTCGATGCCGATGACGCCGGCGCCGACGACAGTGAGACTGCGCGGCACATGCGGCTCGGTGGCGATGTCGTCGCTGTCGAAGACATTGCGCTCGTTGAAGGGGATACCGTCCGGACGGAAGGGCGCCGTGCCGACCGCGATGATGATCTTGTCGGCGGTGAAATGGTGCTCTTCGGAATTGGCGGAAACGACGAGCTGATGCGGACCGGCGAAGCGGGCGACGCCGGCGAAGGTCTTGACGCCGTTGCGGGCGAACTGGTGCTCGAGCACCTCGATCTCGTGGTCGAGGGTCATGCGCAGGCGGACGCCGAGATCCTTGCCCTCGATATCCTTCTTCACCCGGTAAGAGAGGCCATAGAAGCCGCGTTCGCGCCAGCCGGAGAGATTGAGCACCGTTTCGCGCAGCGTCTTGGAGGGGATCGTGCCGGTATGGACCGAGACGCCGCCGACCCTGAGCCGGTTCTCGATGACGAGCACGCTGTAGCCAAGCTTGGCGGCCTGGATGGCGGCGCGCCGCCCGGCCGGCCCGCTGCCGATGACGATGAGATCGTATTGCTCCATGCAGCACCCCCATCGCCGGCCCCGGAGCGGAACGTCGTGTCCCGGACCCGACGGGCCTGCCCCATCCCACAAGGCCAGTCGCCAAGTCCCGGTGAAGATCGCCGGACTGGCTTTCCTGAAGCTGTTCCAGGAATTATTCCAAATGCAATTTGCAAGCCAGTGAGGGACCGGGGGGCGCTATTCCGTCATGCCGGTCGAGCCGAAGCCGCCGGCGCCGCGCTCCGTTTCCTCGAGCGTGCCGACCTCGACGATCGTCACCGGCGCGACGGCCGCCACGACAAGCTGGGCGATGCGCGTGCCGCGGGTGACGGCGAAGGCGCGGTCACCGTGATTGATGAGGATGACCTGCACTTCGCCGCGATAATCGGCGTCGATCGTGCCCGGGCTGTTGAGCACGGTGACGCCGTGCTTGGCCGCCAGCCCCGAGCGCGGCCGCACCTGGCCCTCAAAACCTTCCGGCAGGGCGATGGCGAAGCCGGTTGGCACCAGCGCGCGGGCGCCGGGCGCGATGAGAAGCGGCTGGTCGGCGGGAACGGCGGCGGCGAGGTCGAAGCCGGCGGCGGCGCCGGTCTTGGCCGCGGGCAAGGGCAGCCCCGCGCCATGGGGCAGGCGCAGGACGCGCAGGTCGATCCTAGTCGCTGGTGCCAACGCCATCAATTCGCCGATCTTCGCTTCGGTGTCTTCGTTTTCCCCGGAAAGGCGCAGGCCGCAAGGGCGAAGGGGCAGAAGGATGTGGATTAGCGAGGCCGCTTCAGCGCCTTGGCGATGCGCGCGACCAGTCGCGCGGCAACCTCCGACTTCGCCATGGACGGCCATTCCTCGACGCCCGTGGTGCTGAGAATCTGCACGGCGTTGGTCTCGCCACCCATGATGCCGGTGCCGGGCGAGACGTCATTGGCGACGATCCAGTCGGCGCCTTTCGCCTTGAGCTTGGCCTTGGCGTTCTTGACCAGGTCACTGGTCTCGGCGGCGAAGCCGACGACCAGCTTCGGACGCAGGGTGTGGTGGCGGCCGACCGTGGCGAGAATGTCCGGGTTTTCGGTGAGCGCCAGCGGTTTCACCCTGCCGGTGCCGTCCTTCTTGATCTTGCCCGCTGCGGTCTCGGCGGCGCGCCAGTCGGCAACCGCGGCGGCCATGACGGCGACATCGGCCGGCAGCGCCGCCTCGACCGCTTCGAGCATCTCGCGCGCCGTCTCGACATGGACGACGGCGACGCCGGAAGGATCGGGGATGGTCACGGGGCCTGAGACCAGCGTCACCCGCGCCCCGGCGGTGGCGGCGGCGGCGGCGATGGCGTGGCCCTGGCGGCCGGAGGAGCGATTGGCGAGATAGCGCACCGGGTCGATCGGCTCGTGGGTCGGACCGGAGGTGACGATGACGTGCCGGCCCTCCAGCGCCGCCGCCGACGGCCTCATGAGCGCCTCGATCGCGGCGATGATCTCCATCGGCTCGGCCATGCGCCCGAGACCGGCCTCGCCGGCTTCCGCCATCTCGCCGCTGTTCGGGCCGACGAAATGGATGCCGTCGGCGGCAAGCGTGGCGACATTGCGCTGCGTCGCCTTGTGCGACCACATCGCCGGGTTCATGGCGGGGGCCAGCAGCACCGGCCGGTTCGTGGCAAGCAGCACGGCGGTGGCGAGGTCGTCGGCATGGCCGCCGGCCATTTTCGCCATCAGGTCGGCGCTCGCCGGGGCGACGACGATAAGATCCGCCTCGCGGGCAAGCCTTATGTGGCCGACATCATGCTCGTCCTCGCGCGAGAACAGGTCGGAAAAGACCGTGCCGCCGGTCAGTGCCCCGACCGACAGCGGCGTCACGAACTCTGCCGCCGCCCGCGTCATCACCGCCCGCACCTCGGCCCCGCGCTCGCGCAGCCGGCGAATGAGATCCAGCGCCTTATAGGCGGCAATGCCGCCGGAGATGACGAGGAGGATGCGCTTGGAGCGGAGCATCGTCAGGTTTATTCCGCCGCCTCTTTCGGCGGCGCCAGAGTGGGAAATCTTTGACACGTCCACCTTGCGCTCTGCGTGCCAGAGATCATAGGCGGCCTGCATGTTGACCCAAAGCCGCGGGCCGTTGCCGCAAAGCTTGCCCAGCCGCACCGCCACTTCTGGCGTCACCGGCGCCTTCTCGTTGACGATCGAATAGAGAAGCTGGCGCGAGATGCCAAGCGAGCGCGCGATCTCGGTCATCGGACGGTCGAGCTCAGGGAGGACCATGCGCCGGAGGATGCCGCCGGGATGGACCGGCTCGCGTCGGGGATCGGGAAGGATAGGCTGGTGACGGCTCATGACACGAAACACTCACTATTGCCGCTAGTGGTAGTCCTCCAGGTCGATATCGACCACATCGCCGTCCTCCCAGCCGAACGTGATCCGCCAGTTCTTGTTGACCCAAACGGCGTAGCGCTTGGGCGAGCCGTGGAGGCCATGAAAGCGCGCGCCCGGCACATCAACGTCTTCGAGCCCGGCAGCGTTGTGAAGCAGCGTGAGCCGATCGAGAATTCGCTCGACGAGGTCAGGACGAAGGCCACGCCGATTCCCTTCTTCCCAGAACTGACGCAGCCCCTTGCTGCGGAATGATGCAATCACGACTGCAGGACCCCCAACCGCTCGCTTGGCGCGATGATGCCATTCAAGTGATTGACCCGACCACGTCGGTTCATCTGCCGGCGGCTCTCGAAGTCAGAGACCCTATTAGGGCCGAGCATCTGAGTTGTCAAGTGCTGCTTGACAACTCAAAACACCGCCCGCAGCCCGACCACCACCGCCACGACCGCGATGACGATCAGCGCGACGCGGCCCCAGCGGCTGGCGCGGGCTTCGGAACGGCCGATTTCCGCGATGGTTTCGGTGTCGAGACGAATGCCGTGCTCACCCATCCGGTCGATTTCGGCGGAGAGGCGCTCGGCGCGCTCGGCAAGGCGCGGCAATTCGCCGGCGAGCCGGCCGAGAGCGCCGACGCCCTCGGCGGCGAGTTCGAGCTGGCCGGCGGGCCCGAGATAGCGCTCGATCCATTCGCGCACCACCGGCTCGGAGGCCGACCACATGTCGAAATCCGGATCGAGGGTGCGCGACACGCCCTCGACGACGACCATGGTCTTCTGGACGAGCAGCAGCTCCGGCCGCGTCGCCATGTCGAAGAGCTCGGTCACCTCGAAGAGGAGGGTGAGGAGCCGCGCCATGGAGATCTCGCTCGCCCGCTGGCCGTGGATCGGCTCGCCGATCGCCCGCAGCGCCTGCGCGAAATCGTCGACCGTATGCTTGCCGCCGGGCACGTAGCCGGCCTCGAAATGGACCTCGGCGATGCGGTGGTAGTCGCGCCGGATGAAGCCGTAGAGGATTTCGGCCAGGAAGCGCCGTTCGGCCCGCCCGAGCCGGCCCATGATGCCGAAATCGACCGCGACGATATCGCCGGCCGCGTCGACGAAGAGGTTCCCCTGATGCATGTCGGCGTGGAAGAAGCCGTCGCGCAGCGCATGGCGCAGGAACGCCTGGATGAGCCGCCGGGCGAGCGCCGGCAGGTCGTGGCCGGCCTCGCGGATCGCTTCGAGGTTCGACAGCTTGATGCCGTCGACCCATTCCAGCGTCAGCACGTCGCGCGCCGTCAGCTCCCATTCGATTCCCGGTACGCGAAACCCCTGGTCGGCGGCCGTCGTCTCGGCCATTTCCGACAGGGCGGCGGCCTCAAGGCGCAGATCCATCTCCAGCGCCACCGAGCGCGCCAGCGTGTCGACGACGGCAACCGGCCTGAGGCGCCGCACCCTTGGGTCGAGGCGCTCGATCAGCCGGGCGCCGGCATAGAAGGTGTCGAGGTCGCGACGGAAGCGGCGGCGCACGTCCGGTCGCAGCACCTTGACAGCGACCGCGCGCGAAACGCCGTCCTCGTCGGTGATCGCCGCCTTGTGCACCTGGGCGATCGAGGCGGCGGCGACCGCTGGCGAGAATTCGCTGAAAAGATCCTCGACCGACTTGCCGAGCGCTTCGGCGACCGAGCGCCGCGCCTCCTCGTCCGCAAAGGGCTCGATCTCGTCGCGCAGCCTTCCAAGCGTGTCAGCGGCGGCGGTGCCGACGATATCGGGCCGCGTCGCCAGGAACTGGCCGAGCTTGACGTAGGAGGGGCCGAGCCGGTTGAGCGCCTGGGTCAGCCGCTCCGGCCGGTCTTCCTCGGCGACACCCCGGCGTTCCAGCAGCCGCGCCGCGCCGACCGCGAGGCGCGGGCCGGCGGGAAGCTGGTCCCGGTCGACGAGGCCGAAGGCGCCCTCGCGCGCCAGCACGAAGCCGGCCCCGGCAATGCGGAACAGCGCGGCAAGGGTTCCCGGCATGGCGGGCTCTAGAGCTTCCAGCCGGAGTGGATCGCGGCGATGCCACCGGTGAGGTTGCGGTAGCTGACCCGCTCGAAGCCGGCGGCGCCGATCATCTGGGCGAAGCGCGCCTGGTTGGGAAAGCGGCGAATCGATTCGACCAGATATTGGTAGGGCTCGCCATCGCCGGCGATCATGGCGCCGAGCCGCGGGATGACGTTCATCGAATAAAGGTCGTAGACCCGGTCGAGCACGGCCACGTCGACGGCGGAGAATTCCAGGCACAGGAACCGCCCGCCCGGCCTCAGCACCCGGAACGCCTCGCTGAGCGCCTTGTCGATGCGCGGTACGTTGCGAATGCCGAAAGCAATCGTCACGGCATCGAAACGGTTGCCGGAAAACGGCAGATCCTCGGCATTGGCGTCGACGAAGGCGAGGCGATCGGCAAGGCCCGCCTTCTCCGCCCGCTTGCGGCCGACAGCGAGCATCTCGGCGTTGATATCGGAGACCGTGACCGCGGCGCCGGCTGAGCGGTTGAGGATGCGGAAGGCGATGTCGCCCGTGCCGCCGGCGACGTCGAGCACGGCGAAGGACGAGCCGGCGCGCGGCGGGGCGAGCCAGGCGACCATGGCGTCCTTCCACAGCCGGTGGAGGCCACCGGACATGACGTCGTTCATTACGTCATAGCGGCTCGCCACCCGGTCGAAGACCTCGTCGACCAGGCGCTGCTTGTCGCCGAGCGCCACCTCGCGAAAGCCGAAGGAGGCGCGCGCCTCCCGCGCTTGCGATCCTGTCGCGTCGGGTTCCTGGTGCATAAGCTTTTCTCCGATCGGCGCGGACGATAGCCCAGCCGGACGCCAAGCGCTATCGTCCCCCGCCTTGCCAAAGGGTTAGCAGCACATGCCCGAATTGCCTGAGGTTGAAACCGTCCGTCTCGGACTGGCACCGGTCATGGAGGGCGCCCGCTTCACCCGGGTCGAGCAGCGCCGCGCCGACCTGCGCTTTCCCTTTCCCGCCGATTTCGCCGGCCGCCTCACCGGACGGCGGGTCACCGGGCTCGGCCGGCGGGCGAAATACCTCACCGCCGATCTCGACGACGGCACGGTGCTGGTCATGCATCTCGGCATGTCCGGCTCCTTCCGCATCGAGGCGGAGGAGGGGGCGGTGGAGACGGCGCGCACCTACCACGCCCACACCAAGCTGAGCGCCCACGACCATGTCGTCTTCCACATGTCCTCCGGCGCCCGCATCGTCTTCAACGATCCGCGCCGCTTCGGCCTGATGGACCTCGTTCCGCGCGAGGATCTGGCCACAAGCCGCCACTTCCGCCAGGTCGGCATGGAGCCGCTCGGCAACGCATTCGGCGCCGAGGCGCTCGCCCGGCTGTTCAGCGGCCGCACGGCGCCGCTCAAGGCGGCGCTGATGGACCAGCGCCTCATCGCCGGGCTCGGCAACATCTATGCCTGCGAGGCGCTGTGGCGGGCGAAGCTGTCGCCCGAGCGGCCCGCCGGCAGCCTTCTCACCAGGGCCGGCCGGCCGAACGCGGCGGCTGGACGGCTCGCCGAAGGCATTCGCTCGGTGCTGAGGGAGGCCATCGCCGCCGGCGGCTCGTCGCTGCGCGACCATATTCGCGCCGACGGCGAACTCGGCTATTTCCAGCATACTTTCGCCGTCTATGACCGCGAGGGCGAACCCTGCAAGCGCCCCGGCTGCCGCGGCATCGTCCGCCGCATCGGTGCAGTCGGGCCGCTCGACCTTCTTCTGCCCGGTCTGCCAGAAATGAGCCTGTTGCGGGCCAACCGTCACTTCGCTAGGCCTGTCGAGCAAAGGGAGAGCGGCAATGGCCTTTGAAAACATCCTCGTCGAGACCCGCGGCTCCGTCGGGCTGATCACCCTCAACCGGCCGAAGGCCCTCAACGCGCTGAATGCGGCCCTGATCGGGGAGCTGAGCGCCGCCCTCGACGCCTACGAGGCGGATAGCCGCATCGGCGCCATCGTCCTCACGGGCTCGGAAAAGGCCTTCGCCGCCGGCGCCGACATCAAGGAAATGGCCGACCTCACCTTCGTCGAGGCCTATTTGCGCGACCATGCCGCCCCGCTCGAGCGGGTCGGGCGGGTGCGCAAGCCGATTATCGCCGCGGTCGCCGGCTATTGCCTCGGCGGCGGCTGCGAGCTCGCCATGCTCTGTGACATCATCATCGCCGCCGATACCGCGAAGTTCGGTCAGCCCGAGATCACGCTCGGCATCATGCCCGGCATGGGCGGCACCCAGCGCCTGCCGCGCGCTATCGGCAAGGCCAAGGCCATGGACATGATCCTCACCGGGCGCATGATGGACGCCGCCGAAGCCGAGCGCTCCGGCCTGGTTTCCCGCGTCGTGCCGGCCGACGACCTCATCGGCGAGGCGATCAAGATCGCCGACAAGATCGCCGATTTCTCCCTGCCGGTCGTCATGATGGCCAAGGAGACCGTCAACCGCGCCTTCGAGAGCCCGCTCGCCGAAGGCATCCGCTTCGAGCGCCGCCTGTTCCACGCCATGTTCGCGACCGAGGACCAGAAGGAAGGCATGGCCGCCTTCGTCGAGAAGCGTTCGGCCCAGTTCAAGGACCGGTAGCCTCACCTCGACCGTTGACGGCGCGGCCCCGGCCCCCTATAAGCACCGCCGACCCGGTGGCGGAGGCTTTCGCCGCCGCTTTTGCTTTCTTTCAAGGCTGAACCATGGCCAATACTTCTTCCGCCAAGAAGGCGACGCGTAAGATCGCGCGTCGGACAGACGTCAATCGCAACCGCCGCAGCCGCGTGCGCAGCCTCGTCCGCAAGGTCGAGGAGGCGATCGCCGGCGGCGACAAGGCGGCCGCGGCCGAGGCGCTCAAGGTGGCTCAGCCGGAGATCATGCGGGCGGCCACCAAGGGCGTCCTGCACGGCAATACCGCCTCGCGAAAGATCAGCCGGCTGTCGGCGCGCGTGAAGGCGATCGGCGCCTAGCCGATCCCGTCTGTCATCGTCTACATGATGCTTCAAGGCCCGGCCATCGGCCGGGCCTTTTGCTATCCCGCCTAAGGCCGGCTATGATGCTGGAAATGGCGGAACCGCGCGGAAAGCGGGTAATTCGCGGGCCGCGCAAGTGACACGCAAAGCGCTTGATTTTCAACACCCTGACGACATGTCATCGGCCGCGTCGCCTGAACCGTCCCGGAGACGGGCAACTCGGATGCCGGGCACGAATCTTTTTTAGCCGCCTTGCGTTGTCGAGGCCGTCAAAACAAATCGCTGTTCGCCCAAGAACTTAAGCACGCGCCGGGCCCGCGGTAGTCGCGGCCGACCGCCGTTTCTGAGCCTAGTGCGGCGAATTCTCTGTTGAAGCGGCCGCGCCAGCATGCTCTATTAAATCCCGGACGACGAAAGTTAAAAACGATCGGTGGGGTTGAGTAGCTTGGGGCGCAGTTAGTGGTGTGGCATATTTCGTGTGCGATCCTAAGAATTGAAGTGCGGCGTAGATTTAAAGAACGGTATTTGAGTAGGCGTTTTAGTACCCATTAATCGTTTCCCGTACGGGGAAATCGTAAGTCGTCACTTGAAAAAAACTGAAGAATGATGAACGCGTGCGGATTTTACGTGCTGCGCGTGAAGGGGCCGTCATGTCAGAAGTTACCGATACCGCCTATGCGGGGGATGTCTCGGCGCGCGCTGCTTGGGACGCGCTCTCTCAGTCCTCCGAAGCCGCTCTCATCGACGTGCGAACCGAGGCCGAGTGGGTCTATGTCGGGGTGCCCGTCCTCTCCTCCCTGGGCAAGTCGACGCTCCTGGTAAGCTGGAGCGGCTTTCCCGATGGCGAGGTCATTCCCGACTTCGCCGGCCGCCTGGCCGCCGCGCTGGAAGAGCAGGGCATCGGACGCAACGCCCCCCTCTATTTCATCTGCCGATCGGGCGCGCGCAGCCGCCGCGCCGCGATCGCCGCGACCGAGGCCGGCTACGGCCATTGCCACAACGTCGCGCTTGGCTTCGAGGGCAATCTCGATACCGACAAGCATCGCGCGACATCGGGAAGCTGGAAGGCCGAAGGCCTCCCATGGGTGCAGTCATGAGCGGGCCCGCACGTTTCGAGGCCCTCAGGCGTTTCGGCGAACCGCCGGGTGACGCGAAGCCATCGGTCGGACCGGCGACGACCGAAAGCGCCACCGAGCCGGAGATCGGACGGAGAGACGCGGACAGCATCGGCGAACGACAGAGGAAGGGCACTTTGATGGCGGTTGATCAGCTCGAGACGGACAAATGGCCACGTGTGAAGCGTCGTCTGAAGACCGAACTCGGCGATGACGTCTATACCAGCTGGTTCGCCAGGGTCGAGCTCGAGGAGGCCGCCAAGGGCAATGTGACCCTTTCGGTGCCGACCCGTTTCCTCAAGTCCTGGATCCAGGCGCATTATTTCGACCGCCTTCTCGCCCTGTGGAAGGAAGAACAGAGCGACGTCGTCAGGATCGACATCATCGTGCGCGGCACGGTGCGTGCCCGCCAGCAGCCGCGGACCGAGAAGCCGGCCGAGCCGGCTCAGGCGACGAGCCGGCCGCAGGCATCGGCCCCGACAGCGGCGACCTCGACGGCATCTGCGGCCAGGCGGGCCGAGTCCGACGGCCCGCTCGGCGGCGCGCCGGTCGATCCGCGCCTGACCTTCGAATCCTTCTGCGAGGGCGTGGCCAATCGCGTCGCCTTTGCCGCCGCCCGCGCCGTCGCCGAGACGCCGCCGGGCCGCCCGGCGCCCTTCAACCCGCTCTACATCCATGCCGGCGTCGGCCGCGGCAAGACCCATCTCCTGCACGCCACGGCGCGGGCTGCGCGCCTCGCCGATCCGGGCCGCAAGGTCGTCTACCTGACGGCCGAGCACTTCATGTTCCGCTTCGTGGCGGCCCTTCGAAACCAGTCGGCGATCCCCTTCAAGGAGGGCCTGCGCGAGATCGACCTGCTGCTGATCGACGACATGCAGTTCCTCCAGGGCAAGACCGTCCAGCAGGAATTCTGCCACATGCTCAATGCCCTCATCGACGGGGCGCGGCAGGTGGTGGTCGCCGCCGACCGGCCGCCGGCGGAGCTCGAGACCCTCGACGAGCGGGTGCGCTCGCGCCTGCGCGGCGGCGTCGCCTTCGAAATCGGCGCGCCCGACCTCGACCTGCGCCGGCAGGATTCTCGGCGACCCGCTACAAGGTGGCGTCGGAGCGCAATCCCGGTCTCGATATTCCCGCGCCGGTCATCGAATATGTCGCCCAGTCGGTGGTCTCCAACGGCCGCGACCTGGAAGGCGCGCTCAACCGGCTCGTCGCCCAGTGGCAGTTCACCAACCATCCGGTGACCCTCAACTCGGCCGAGATCACGCTGCGCGATCTCGTCGGCGCCCGCGAGCCGCGCCGGGTGCGCATAGAGGACATCCAGCGGGTCGTCGCCCGCCATTTCAACGTGTCCAAGGCCGATCTTCTGTCCAGCCGGCGCACGCGCACCATCGTGCGCCCGCGCCAGATCGCCATGTATCTGGCCAAGGTGTTGACCCCGCGCTCCCTGCCCGAGATCGGCCGGCGGTTCGGAGGCAGAGATCACACGACGGTTCTTCATGCCGTTCGCAAGATCGAGGACATGATCCAGGGCGACAAGACGCTCGCCGAGGAGATCGAGCTTCTCAAGCGCATGATCGACGAATAGGGCAGCGCGCCGCCCCGACGATGTGGATCGCGAGGCGGAAGCTCTTGCGCTTTGCGGTCCGAAAGGTCAATTTCGTTGGTCCAAACCGGTTGCACGACCGGAATCCGGCCGCTGCGGCGGCGACTTGGAAGGACCGTTTCACATCATGCGCGCGACCGTCGAGCGATCGCATCTCCTCAAGTCCCTGGGCCACGTCCACCGCGTCGTCGAGCGACGCAACACGATCCCGATCCTGTCCAACGTCCTGCTCAGGGCCGAGGACGGCAAGCTCATGCTCAAGGCGACCGACCTCGATCTCGAGGTGACCGAGACCGTGCCGGCCGAGATCGGGCAGGGCGGCGCCACCACGGTGCCGGCCCATACGATCTACGAGATCGTCCGCAAGCTGCCCGACGGCGCCGAGGTCGAACTCGACACCGGCGACGGCTCGCAACTGGCGCTGAAGTCGGGCCGCTCGCGTTTCACCCTCCAGGTTCTGCCCGAGGCGGACTTCCCCGACCTGACGGCCGGTGAGTTCCCGACCCGCTTCACCCTGCCGGCGACGGCGCTGAAGACGCTCATCGACCGCACCCAGTTCGCCATCTCGACCGAAGAGACGCGCTACTATCTCAACGGCATCTATCTCCACGCCGTCACGGTCGATGGCAAGGCGATGCTGCGCGCCGTCGCCACCGACGGTCATCGCCTCGCCCAGGCCGAGCTCGAGGCGCCGGAAGGGGCCGAGCACATGACCGGCGTCATCGTGCCGCGCAAGACGGTTGGCGAGATCCAGCGCCTGGTCGAGGACCCCGAGGCGAGCGTCGCCGTCGAGGTCTCCGACACCAAGATCCGCATCACCATCGGCCCGGTCGTGCTCACCTCCAAGCTGATCGACGGTACCTTCCCCGACTATGGCCGCGTCATCCCCCAGGGCAACGACAAGGTCCTGAAGATCGACCGCGACCAATTCGCCGAGGCCGTCGACCGCGTCTCGACCATTTCGAGCGAGCGTGGCCGCGCCGTGAAGCTGGCGCTCTCCGAGGGCAAGATGGTGCTGACGGTCAACAACCCGGATTCGGGCAGCGCCGTCGAGGAGATCGGGGTCGACTACGATGCCGACGCGATCGAGATCGGCTTCAACTCGCGCTACCTGCTCGACGTTGCCAACCAGCTCACCACCGGCACCGCCGAGTTCCGCTTCGCCGATCCTGGCTCGCCGACCCTCATCCAGGACGACGGCAAGAAGGACACGCTCTACGTCCTCATGCCCATGCGGGTCTGACGGGCGAACACCGGCTCCTTTCGGCCCGATCCGATAGCGCGCGGCCGTCGCGCGAATGCGCGCGCTTGCCGCGTCGATCCCGGCCGCGAATCCCTGATTGCAATCGTGGTGATTGGTCTCGCTAGCGGAGTGGTGCAAGATGGCGCCACAAAAGGCTGTTGGGGAGGATGCCATGCAGGATGCGCCGGGGGCGGACCCTTTCGACGTCAAGGACCAGATCGCCGCCTTCAAGCGGCGGATGGCGCCGCGGCGTGAGGCGTTGAAGAAGGCTTTCGAGGAAGCGCGCGACCATGTCCGGCGCGCCAGCGACGCCATCGCCAGCGAAACTGCTGCCGGAAGGCCGGTCGTGCCCGAGATCGGCTACGAGGACATCAGGACCGGCGCGGTCTCCGATGCGGTGCGCCACGCCATCCGCCGCTGCGGCTGCGTCGTCGTCCGCGACGTCTTTCCCGATGCCCAGGCGGACGATTGGTTCGCCGAGCTCAGCGCCTATCTCGAAATCAACCACTACGAGGACCGTGAGGCCGAGAAGCGCAATCTCGACAAGTATTTCTCCGCCTTGAAAGCCGGCCGCCCGCAGATCTTCAACATCTACTGGTCGAAGCCGCAAGTCATGGCCCGCCAGGATGCCCGCCTCGCCGAGACGCGGCGCTTCCTCGACCGGCTGTGGCGCTATGAGGGTGCCTTCGATCCCGACCGGCAATGCACCTATGCCGACCGCGTCCGCCGCCGCCATCCCGGCGACACGACGCTCGGCCTGTCGCCGCACATGGATGCCGGTACTGTCGAGCGCTGGATCGATCCCGGCTATCAGCGCGTCTATGAGCGCGTCTTTTCCGGCGACTGGCGCGCCTACGATCCCTTCGACGGCACCCACAGGCTCGAGACGCGCGAAATCCCGTCGCCGGCTGTCGCCAGCATGTTCCGCACCTATCAGGGCTGGACGGCGCTGACCCGTCAGGGGCCGAAGGACGGCACGCTGCGACTGATCCCGATCGCCGAGGGCATTTCCTATGTGCTGTTGCGCGCGCTGCAGGACGATGTCGCCGAGGACGATCTCTGCGGTGCCGCCCCGGGGCGGGCGCTCGGCGTCAGCAGCGACTGGCATCCGGACATGATCGCCGGGCTGGTCTCGATTCCCGAAGTCCTGCCGGGCGATACCGTCTGGTGGCACACCGACATCTGCCACGCGGTCGCCGACGAGCATGCCGGCAAGGATTTCGCCAGCGTCATCTATATCGGCTCGGCCCCCGACTGCCCGAAGAACCGCGCCTATCTGCCGAGGCAGAGGGAAGCCTTCCTCGCGGGCCGCTCGGCGCCGGATTTCGCGCCCATGGATTTCGAGGTGGATTTCGTCGGCCGCGCCGCCGAGGCGGACCTGACCGACCTCGGCCGCGAGCAGATGGGGTTCTAGCGCGGTCCGGCCTCAGGCCCGCTCGATGCGCAGCTGATAGCAATTGTTGGTCGACGAGCGCACGTGCACGTAGGCGACACCGTCGCGGGCAAGGATATCCTCGGCGGTCGCCTCGATCGCGTCAGGCGCGGTCACCTTGCCGGTCCCGTAGACGATGCGGTTGTCGGGTGAATAGCCGCGCAGCAGATAGGGCGCGTTACGCAGGCGCGCCGGTGGCTGCTCGGTTTCCGGGTAGCGCTCGCAGGCCTCGGCGTGGAGGAAGATTGGTCCCACCTCGGCATAGGGCTGGCGACTGGGGAAGGGCCGGTAGGCGAGAATGAGATAGGCCGCACCGGCCTCGACATTGCGCTGGCAGTGTCTGCAGGGGACGCCACCGCCATCGGAAACGGCCCGCTCGGGCACTTGACCGTTGGCGTCGAGTGCGCCGGCCTGGAAGGCGCGGGCCTCGTCGGTCGGCATGGCGATGAAGCGAAGCGTGTGCATGATCGGGCTCTCCGTTCTTTGACAACGGCGGTCGTCGCATGGGCTTCATGCGCCCGCGACCCGATTTCTGCACACCCAGATACATCCCAGAAAAATCGAAGGGCCGCCCCCGTCTCTCGTCGGGAACGGCCCTTCCATTGTCAGTCCGCGTTGACGCGGTTGACCAAACTCAGCCTCAACGTCAGGAGGCGAGGACCTCGCAGGAAGCGAGATACCAGGTCACATCCGCCACACGCGGTTTACGACAATGAGACACTGGATCACCTCCTTTCGTTTGTTGATGGGAACTCAACTATGACAAGGGACTTTGAATCGCGCAAGAGTAAGGCTTTGGGCAATTTCGCGGCAGGATCGATGGCGGATTTCCGCCAATGTGCCCTTCTTCACAGCATTCCATCGCCCGATCCGCTATGATCATGACCGGCGGCCATCCCGTGCCGCCGGGCCGAATCGCGACACGCCGGAGGGGGATCCATGCGCCGACTTGCCATCCGTTTCCTGATCGCCGGATTGGCGCTCGCCTTCGCCTATCCCGCCGCCGCGCGCAATCTCGCCCTGGTCATCGGCAACGATGCCTATGCCCACATCCCGCATCTGAAGAAAGCGGTGAACGATGCCCGCGCCATCAGCGGGACGCTGGCCGATCTCGGCTTCATCGTCCGCCGCGTCGAGGACGCCGACCAGCGCACCATGAGCCGCGCGCTCGCCACCTTCAGCGGCGATCTGCAGCCGGGCGACCGGGCGCTGTTCTACTATTCCGGCCACGGATTCGAGATCGGCGGCACCAATTACCTGCTGCCGACCGACGTGCCCGACGCCAGCGCCAACCAGGAATCGCTGATCCGCGACGCGTCCTTCCCGGTTGACCGCATCATCGACGATATTCGCCGGCGCGGCGCCAAGGTGGCGATCCTCGTGCTCGATGCCTGCCGCGACAATCCCTTCGCCGCCGCCGGCACGCGCGGGCTGCCCGGCACGCGCGGTCTTGCCCGGGTCGAGGCGCCGGAAGGCGTCTTCGTGCTGATGTCGGCCGGCACCAAGCAGGAGGCGCTCGATCGCCTGTCCGACGGCGACCGGAATCCCAACTCGGTCTTCACCCGCGTCTTCCTCAAGGAGCTCGACAAGCCCGGCCAGACCCTGGTCGAACTCGCCAAGCACACCCAGGTCGCCGTGCGCGACCTCGCCGCCACCGTTGGCTACCAGCAGACGCCGGCCTATTACGACCAGGTGATCGGCGATGTCGTGCTCGCCAATGCCGGCCCGGCCGTCGCCGCGGCGGGCTCGGGCGACGCCGGCGCCGATGCCAGCCACGTCACCGACAATGTGAAGACCCAGATCATCACCAGCGCCAATACGCAGGCCGGCAGCGGCGTCTCCCTCGGCACCGGCGTCGTCATAGGCCCGGGCGTCACCATTGGCGGCAAGGCCGCCAATATCGCGGTTCAGAACCCGGCCAATCCGCCGCCCGATACCGGTCGCCAGATCACCGTCGAGGGCAATCAGGCCACGGCGATGCTCTCGCCCGGCCCCGATGCCGGCGTCACCCGGCCGCTCGCCCGCGCGCCGATCGCCAATTTCATGCGCTCCAATGCCGGCTGGACGGTCAGCGTGTCGCTGCCCGAACCGGCGATCGCCATCTCCTACCGGATCGGTGATTCCGGCGCCTTCCACGACACCGGCCTTCTCGACACCCTCGACCAGCGCACCGGCCAGCGCATGCCGAACCCGTCCTTCCAGCTTTCCGGCAAGGCCCAGGCGGCGATCATCGAGGTGCGCTACCAGACGCCGGACGGCGCGGTCGTCGGCCCCTTCCCGATCCGCTTCGATCCCGACGTCGCGCTCTTCGACACCCAGCGCAAGGCGCTCGAGCAAACCTGGACCAACTGGGTCGAGTTCCGCGAATATAACGGCCTGCTGGTCTATTTCACCCAGCTCATCAGCTTCCGTTGCGCCATCACCGAGGTCCGCTACGGCCTCGACGACGCCGATCCGCTGCGCCGTTTCGACCTGCCGCCGTGCGACCCGAAGAACCCCTATTCGGTACCGAGCACGGCCAAGATCTATCTCAAGGTGCCTGAGAAGACGAAGTCGATGAAGCTGCGCGTCACCTGGCGCGACGGCACCCAGAGCGACGTCTATTCCTACGAGAAGTAGAGGAAGGCACTGGGCTGTCGCCATTGCCGGGCAGGCGCCGTCGTTCTAGCTTGATCCTCGGCTACGCTCGGCACGGAGGTGCGGGATGAGACTGGTTCCTGTGGCGATCCTCGCCGCTGCGCTGGTGATCAGCGCCGGCGCGGCCATGGCTGATGTCATCGACGGCGACTGGTGCGCCCCTGACGGTCGCCACCTGTCGATCCGCGGGTCCTCGATCATCACCCCGGGCGGCGCCGAGATGAGCGGCAATTACGGGCGACACAGCTTCACCTATGTCGCGCCGGCGGCCGAGCCGCATGCCGGCGAGACGGTCTTCATGCGCCTTCTCAACGAGCAGACGGTCAATCTCTGGGTCGGCTCGGCGCTCGACAAGGCCGAAACCTGGAAGCGCTGCACGCCGATCAGCTAACGCTTCACGACCGCCGCACGAGGCATGGCACCGGTTGCCGGCCACGCGCTATAAGGCGCCCGTGACCGAGCCCCTGTCCAATTCCGAACCCGCAGTCGCCGCCGTGGCCAAGCCCCGGCGCGCCAGCCTTGTCGCGCTGAAGCTCGCCGGCTTCCGCAACTATGCCGGCCTGTCGCTGGCGCTCGACGGGCGTTCGGCCGTGCTCACCGGGCCGAACGGGGCCGGCAAGACCAACCTGCTCGAGGCGATCTCCTTCCTGTCGCCGGGACGCGGTCTGCGCGGCGCCGGTCTCGAGGCGGTCGCGCGCCAGCCGGGCGACGGCGCCTGGGCGGTTGCGGCGCAGATCGTCAATGTCGGCGGACCGGTCGATCTCGGCACGGGCGTCGCCCTGACGCCGGAGGGGCCGGAGGGCCGCCGCAGCGCGCGCGTCAATCACGCGCCGGTGCGCTCCACCGACGCCTTTCTCGACCATCTCCGCGTCCTCTGGCTGACCCCGGCGATGGACGGGCTGTTCACCGGCGCGGCGTCCGATCGCCGCCGCTTCCTCGACCGCGCCGTGCTCGCCATCGATCGCGGCCACGGCACCCGCACCAACGCCTTCGAGCGCGCCATGCGCGGCCGCAATCGTCTGCTCTCCGAGCCTAGTCCCAACGCCGCCTGGCTCGACGCCATCGAGACCGAGATGGCCGAGCTCGGCGTGGCGATCGCCGCGGCGCGGCGCGAATGGCTGTCGCTGACCGCCGCCATGATCGCGCGCAGCGGCGAGGAGGGGCCCTTTCCCGCCGCCCGTGTCGCGTTGGCCGGCTTCCTCGAGGGCGGCCTGGAGAGCGACTCCGCCGCCGAGGTCGAGGATCGCTACCGGGCGCTGCTGGCCGACGAGCGTCGCCGCGACGCCGCCGCCGGCCGCACGCTGACCGGGCCGCATCGCTCCGACCTGCTCGTCCGCCACGCGCCGAAGGACATGGCCGCCGAGACCTGCTCGACCGGTGAGCAGAAGGCGCTGCTCATCGGCCTGGTCCTGGCGCAGGCGCGCCTGACCGCCGAACTCACCGGCGAGACGCCGATCGTTCTTCTCGACGAAATCGCCGCCCATCTCGACGAGACCCGCCGCAAGGGCCTTTTCCAGGTTCTCGACGACCTCGGTGGCCAGAGCTTCATGACCGGCACAGACGCCGCCGTCTTCGCGCCTCTGGGTGAGGCGGCGCAGAGGCTCGACGTTTCGGGCGGCACGGTGAACGCTTCCGGCTAGCCCCAATTTCAGCTATTTCTGGGGCGATGAACCTCGCCGATCTCGCCACCTTCGCCGGCGCCCTGGCCATCGCGGCGGCCGTTCCCGGCCCGGGCATCGCCGCGCTCATCGCCCAGACGCTCGCCGCCGGGCCGAAGCGCACCCTGCCGATGATCGGCGGCCTGATTGTTGGCGACATCGTCTATATCAGCGCCGCGATCGGTGGCCTCGCGGCTCTGGCCGCTGCCTTCGGCGAGGTTTTCGTGATCATCCGCTGGCTGGGCGCCGCCTATCTGGTCTATCTCGCCATCCGTCTTTGGCGGCGCATGCCGGAGACGGATCCGGTCGCGCCGGAGGGCCGCCGGGCGGCACCTTTGCGCACTTTCCTCGCCGGCCTGTCGATCACGCTCGGCAATCCCAAGGTCATCGTCTTCTATCTCGCCCTCGTCCCGGCACTGATCGATCTGCGCAGCGTCGGCATGGCCGAATATCTGGCAATGATCGCCATCGTCTTTGCCGACCTGACGATCGTCATGGGGCTGTATCTGCTGCTGGCCGGCCGCGCCCGCGCCTTTCTTACCCGCCCGGGCAGGCGAACCCTCCTCAATCGGGTTGCCGGCACCGCCATGGCCGGCGCCGCCGTGGCGATCGTCGCCAGGTGAGCCTCAGGCGGCCAGCGCCGCCGCCGTTTCCGCATCCGCCGGAAAGAAGGATTCGAGCGCCAGCTCTGACAATGTGATGTCGAGCGGCGTGCCGAAGACCGTCGTCGTCGAGACGAAAGAGAGCAGCCGCTCGCCGACCATGAGCCGCAGCGGCACGACGATGCCGGAATGCTCCTCCCGTGCGTGCGACTTGGTCGGCGTGGCGCTCGGGGGCTTTGGATAGCCGGCAAGTTCGCGCATCAGTTCGGCGAGGGCCGGATCGGCCGAGACCTCGATCTGCCGATGCAGCCGGGCGAGCAGGTGGGCCCGCCATTCGCCGAAATTGGCTATGCGTCGCGCCAGCCCGTCCGGATGGAGGCTGAGCCGTAGGACATTGACCGGCGGCCTGGTCAGAGCCTCTGAGACGCCTTCCAGCAGCGGCGCGACCGCCGCATTGGCGGCGACCAGCGTCCAGTGGCGATCGACGGCGAGCGCCGGATAGGGCTCATGTCCCTTGAGGATCATCTCGACCGCCGCCCGCGCCGGCTTCAGGGACGGATCGTCAAGGGGGCGTTCGGCGAAGACCGGCGCATAGCCGGCCGAGACCAGCAGCAGGTTGCGCTCGCGCAGGGGAACCGCCAGGTGCTCGGCCAGCCGCAGCACCATGTCGCGCGAGGGTGCCGAGCGGCCGGTTTCGAGGAAGCTCAGATGCTTGGTCGAGATCTCGGCCTCGAGCGCCAGGGTGAGCTGGCTCATGCGCCGGCGCTGCCGCCAGGCGCGCAGATGATCGCCGATCGTCGGGGCTGCGTGTGTCATGGGCCGGCAAACTAGCCGAGCGGCGGCCGCGCCACCATTACCTCCGGCTTAATCGCGCGGGCGCCGGCCTTCGCCTAGCTCTGTCGTCAGCCGCCGCCACATCGGCGCGGCGGAAGAGCAGAAGGAAACCTGTCATGAGCGACTTCGACACGCTGATCGACCGCTACATCGCCGCCTGGAACGAGACCGACGCCGCCACCCGCACCCGGCTTATCGCCAAGATCTATGCCGAAGACGCGAGCTACCGCGACCCGGCGCTGAAGGCGGACGGGCACGGGGAAATCGACGCCATGGTCGTCTCCGTCCATGAGCGCTTTCCCGGCCATCGCTTCCGGTTGACCAGTGACATTGACGCCCACAATGACCGCCTCCGCTTCTCGTGGGAGCTCGGGCCCGAAGTTGGCGCGCCGATCGTCAAGGGCATCGACTTCGCCGTCATTGCCGACGGTCGCCTCAGGGAAGTGACCGGCTTCTTCACCGAGGTTGCCACCCAGCCTTCGTCCTAGGCGTCGTACGCGACGATCCGGCGCGGATTCAGTCCGCGCCGGATCGGTCCTAAGATAGCCGGACGAATCGGACGGCATTTCGGGGACAGACCGCGTCGTGACCAATGACCTTGCCCGCGCCCGCGCGGCAATGAAGACCGCTTTCGGCTATGACGATTTCCGTCCCGGCCAGGACGAGGTCATCGCCGCGGTCCTGTCCGGCGCCGACGTGCTCGCCGTCATGCCGACCGGCAGCGGCAAGTCCATGTGCTACCAGTTGCCGGCGCTTCTCGATGGCGGACTGACGGTCGTCGTCTCGCCGCTGATCGCCCTGATGCGCGACCAGGTGGCGCAGATGGAGCGGGTCGGCATTTCCGCCGCCACGCTCAATTCCATGAACAGCGAGGAACAGAACCGCGAGACCTTCGCCCGGCTGAAGGCCGGCACGCTGCGCCTGCTCTTCGTCGCGCCCGAGCGGCTGGTCGGCACCAGCCTGACCTCGCTTCTGGCGGTCTCCGGCGTCAGCCGGCTGGCGATCGACGAGGCGCACTGCGTCTCGCAATGGGGCCACGACTTCCGTCCCGAATATCGCCAGCTCGCCGGCGTGCGCGCCGCCTTCCGCCAGTCCGGCCTGCCCGTCCAGGTGGTCGCGCTGACCGCCACCGCCGATGCCGTGACCCGCGCCGACATCGCCCGCGAACTGTTTCCGGCCGAGCCGCGGATCTTCGTCCATTCCTTCGACCGGCCCAACATCGCGCTGAACTTCGCCGCCAAGGATCGGCCGCGCGGCCAGATCGGCGATTTCCTCGACCGCCATCGCGGCGATAGCGGCATCATCTATTCGGCCGCGCGCAGCCGCACCGAGCGCCTCGCCGAATGGTCTGGAGAGCAAGGGCCATCGGGCGCTCGCCTATCATGCCGGTCTCGACCAGACACTGCGCCACCGCAACCAGGACCTCTTCCTGCAGGAGGACGGCATCGTCATGGTGGCGACGGTCGCCTTCGGCATGGGCATCAACAAGCCCGACGTGCGCTTCGTCGTCCATGCCGACATGCCCGGTGGCGTCGAGGCCTATTACCAGGAGATCGGCCGCGCCGGACGCGACGGGCTGCCGGCCGACACGCTGACCCTTTTTGGCCTCGACGATATGGCGCTGCGGCGCCGGCAGATCGCCGAGAAGGCGATTACCGACGAGCAGCGGCGCGTCGAGGAAAAGCGTCTCGGCGCCATGATCGATTTGTGCGAGGGAGCCATCTGCCGCCGCCAGACCCTGCTGGCCTATTTCGGCGAACAATCCGCGCCCTGCGGCCATTGCGACCTGTGCCGCGAGGGCGCGGTCTTGGTCGATGCCACCGTGCCGGCGCAAAAGGTGCTCTCGGCCGTCGCCCGCACCGGCCAGCGCTTCGGCGCCAGCCACCTCGCCGACGTGCTGACCGGCAAGGCGACCGACACGGTGACGCGGCTCGGCCACGACCAGCTCAAGACGTTTGGTGTCGGCACCGACCGCGACAAGCGCGCCTGGCAGCGCCTGATCCGCCAGCTCTTCGCCCGCGGGGCGCTGGCCGAGGCGAGCGCCGACCATGGTGGCTTCTGCCTGACCGAGACGGGCGAGGACATTCTCTTCGGCCGCGCGCGCGTCGAACTGCCCGAGACGCGCGCGCCCGAGCCCGCCACCCGCGCCCGCCGACGCGGCGAATCCGCCGCCCGCGCCGACGGGCTCGACCCGGAGACGGCGTCCGTCTTCGAGCACCTCAGGGCGCTTCGGCGCGAGATCGCCCGGGCCGAGGACGTGCCGGCCTATATGATCTTCCCCGACCGCACTCTCATCGGCATGGCCAGCGAGCGCCCCGCGACCCGCGAGGCGATGCGCCGGGTCGACGGGGTCGGCGAGAAGAAGCTTGCCCTTTACGGCGACCGCTTCCTGGCGGCACTTGCCGAGGCCGCCGTGGCGAGTGCCTGACGTCGTGGCCGGGCGATGTTTTGTGCGCCGCACAAACTACCCATAAATTATTGACCAGCGGTCGAAATTCGGCCTCACAGATGCTATATTAGGCACAGCGATTCTGGGCCCTTCGCGCTATCGCGGGGAGATGTTTCCGGCGCCGTCCTGAAACGGAGCGGCGAGGCGGTCGGGCCGCGGCAAACGAACGGAATTTCATGAACGAGATCAAGCCGATGCCAGATTCTGGCGGCGACTATGGCGCCGAGTTCGATCAAGGTCCTGAAGGGCCTCGATGCCGTGCGCAAGCGCCCCGGCATGTATATCGGCGACACCGATGACGGCTCCGGCCTGCACCACATGGTCTACGAGGTCGTCGACAATGCCATCGACGAGGCGCTCGCCGGGCATGCCGATCTGGTCGAGGTGACCCTCAATTCGGACGGCTCGTGCACGGTGCGCGACAATGGCCGCGGCATCCCGACCGGCATCCACAAGGGCGAGGGCGTCTCGGCGGCCGAGGTCATCATGACCCAGCTCCATGCCGGCGGTAAGTTCGACCAGAATTCCTACAAGGTCTCCGGCGGCCTGCACGGCGTCGGCGTCTCGGTGGTCAACGCCCTGTCGCGATGGCTGAAGATGCGCATCTGGCGCGACGGCAAGGTCCACGAAATGGCCTTTTCCGACGGCGTGCCCGACGCGCCGCTGAAGATCGTGGGCGACTGGGACGGCCGCAACGGCACCGAAGTCTCGTTCTTGCCCTCGACCAACACCTTCACCAAGACCGAATTCGACTACGCCACGCTGGAGCACCGGCTGCGCGAGCTCGCCTTCCTCAATTCCGGCGTGCGCATCGTCCTGACCGACAAGCGCGGCGTCGAGCCGAAGACCGAGACACTGCACTATGACGGCGGGCTGGAAGCCTTCATCCGCTTCCTCGACCGCGCCAAGAAGCCGCTGATCAACGATCCGATCGCCATCGGCGGCGAGCGCGACGGCGTCACGGTGGAAGTCGCGATGTGGTGGAACGACACCTATCACGAGAACACGCTGTGTTTCACCAACAACATCCCGCAGCGTGACGGCGGCACCCATCTTGCCGGCTTCCGCGGCGCGCTCACCCGCCAGGTGACGGGCTACGCCGATTCGAGCGGCATCTCCAAGAAGGAGAAGGTCGGCCTGACCGGCGACGATTGCCGCGAGGGCCTGACCTGCGTGCTCTCGGTCAAGGTGCCCGATCCGAAATTCTCGTCCCAGACCAAGGACAAGCTGGTCTCCTCCGAGGTCCGCCCGGTGGTCGAGGGCGTCCTCAACGAGGCGCTCGGCACCTGGTTCGAGGAGCACCCGGCGGAAGCCAAGGCGATCGTCGGCAAGGTGGTCGAGGCCGCCGCCGCCCGCGAGGCGGCGCGCAAGGCGCGCGAGCTCACCCGCCGCAAGGGCGCGCTCGACATCGCCTCGCTGCCCGGCAAGCTCGCCGACTGCCAGGAGCGCGATCCGGCCAAGTCGGAGCTGTTCCTCGTCGAGGGCGATTCGGCCGGTGGCTCTGCCAAGCAGGGCCGCCATCGCGAGAACCAGGCGGTGCTGCCGCTGAGGGGCAAGATCCTCAATATCGAGCGCGCCCGCTTCGACAAGATGATCTCGTCCGAGCAGGTCGGCATGCTGATCACCGCGCTCGGCACCGGCATCGGCCGCGAGGAGTTCAACCCGGACAAGCTGCGCTATCACAAGATCATCATCATGACGGACGCCGACGTCGACGGCGCCCATATCCGCACGCTGCTCCTGACCTTCTTCTTCCGCCAGATGCCGGAGCTGATCGAGCGCGGCCACCTCTACATCGCCCAGCCGCCGCTCTACAAGGTCAAGCGCGGCCAGTCCGAGACCTACGTCAAGGGCGAGCCGGAGATGGCCGATTACCTGATCTCTTCGGGGCTGGACGAGGCGGTGCTGCGCCTTGCGCGCGGCGACGAGCGGGCCGGCCGCGACCTCGCCGACATCGTCAAGACCGCCCGCGAATTCGTCAATCTGCTGAACGGCCTGCATTCGCGCTACAACCGCTCCGTGGTCGAGCAGGCGGCGATCGCCGGCGCGCTCAACCCCTCGATCCTCGCCGAGACGGAGAAGGCGGAAGAGGCCGCGGCCTATGTCGCCCGGCGTCTCGATGCCGTTGCCGAGGAGACCGAGCGCGGCTGGACCGGCCATTTCTCACCCGACGCCGGCTTCCGCTTCGAGCGTGAACTGCGCGGGGTCAAGGAGGTCACCTCCGTCGATCCGGCGCTGCTCAATTCCGCCGACGCTCGCAAGCTCGACCAGTACACCGACCGCCTGCAGGAGGTTTACGGCAAGTTCGCCACCTTCGTGCGCAAGGGCGACGAGACCATCGTCCACGGCCCGCGCGACCTCTTCGAGGCGGTCATGGCCGGCGGCCGCAAGGGCTTGTCCGTCCAGCGCTACAAGGGCCTCGGCGAGATGAACGCCTCCCAGCTCTGGGAGACGACCCTCGACCCCAACGCCCGCACGCTCCTCCAGGTCAAGGTGCGCGAGGCCGACGACGCCGACGACCTCTTCGGCCGCCTGATGGGCGACGAGGTCGAGCCGCGTCGCGAGTTCATCCAGGACAACGCGCTGAACGTGGCGAATCTGGACGTGTGATTCTGGTGTCGGTGCGCCGATCCTTGGGGCTGGATGGCTTCAAGCGCGGCTGGGTCGCCGCGTGGATCGACGACCAAGGCGAACATGATTTCGAGTTTGCCGGTTCGCTCGAGCAACTCCTCGATTGTTCCTATTCAGTCGCGGCCATCGACATTCCAATCGGACTTCCGGCGGATTGCGTACCTCGAATTTGCAATTCGGAGGCGCGCAGTCTGGTCGGGCCCAGCGTCTTCGTTGGCATGAGGCGAAGCCTTCTCGACTTCGAAGTCTCACGACGAGGCCAATCGCCACTATCGAGCTGCGGGCCAGCCTGGTGTTTCCATTCAACTGTGGTCAATTCGAGCGAAGGTTCGTGAAGCCGATGTGCTGGTGAGAAGCGGCCGTCATCCACGCCTATGCGAAAGTCATCCGGAATTGGTGTTCTGGTGTCTCAACGGAAGGAAGCGGTTGTCGGCAAAGAAAAAAAGCCTTGAAGGCCGCGAGCAGCGCTTGCAATTGCTGGAAGATTGGGATTCACGAACATCCGAGAGCTCGTGAAACGGCGCCGTGGTACGGGTATCGCCGCCGACGATCTTGTCGACGCCTGTGCTTGTGCGATTGCGGCGCGCGATCAGCGTGGAATCCTGCCCGAGGGCGCCAACAGAAAAGACGCATATGGCGTCAGAATGGCGATGATCTACTGACGCAAGCGGTTCGACGGCTTGTTGCGACGAGCATCTGGCAGCCCATTGGCGCCGCCCTCCACCACGCCCGTCCACCTTGAGGCCTTTCCCATCACCCCGCCCCACCCCCATACGCCTTCGCCGAAGCTGTCTGGCACCCGACGATCGCCGGGGCTTCCTGGATGAGGGCGTCGTTGGTGAGCGCCTCGACCATGAACAGGGCGAAGTCGATGCGGCGGGTGAGGTTGCTGGCGAGGATCGGATCGCCGACGTGGCGGCTCCACACCGGCAGGCCCTGGGCTTCGCCTTCCTCGAGGTCGCTGCCGCGCACCACCGTCCACCGCGTGTCACTGGCAAAGACCCGCCTTGCCGCCTCCACCTGGTCGTCGAGGTCGACGAGGCGGAAGAGCCGCGCCACCCAGCCGACGATCGGAACGAGCGTCTTCAGCTTCCAGTGAATAGACGTCCTTGCCATCGCGGCTGATGTGCCAGCCGCAGGAGAAGATCAGCCGGGCATCCGGCTCCGCAAAGTCGAGCACCGCCTGGGCCGTCCCCGTCGCGTAGTGGTGGACGCCCCAGGGAACGAGCACCGTCAGCACGCCGTCGCAGCCGGCGACCGCGCGGCGGATGACGTCCCGGTCGTCGGTGGCGCCCGGGATGACGGTGATCCGGCCCTTGAACCGGTCGAGCTTGCCGACGCTCTGCGCGCGACAGACGCCGACCACCTCGTAACCGCGATCCAGACAATGCTGGACCATGTACCGGCCGAGCTTGCCCGATGCGCCGACGATGCAGACCTTCATGATGCGAGCCCCTTCGCGGTTTGATCCGTCCTTGTCCATGACGAAGGCGCGGCGCCGCCGCCATTCGCGCAAAAGGTAGCAGCCTGAGGACCACACGTCAGGGTGGGCTGCGACCTTGCCGCCTGCGTCGCGTGCCTATCTACTGGCCGGTAGCCGCAATTCCTGAAGCGAGGAGGACGCCATGCCCGCAAAACCTGTCTGTGCCGTTGTCGGGATCGGACCGGGAAACGGGGCGGCGCTGGCGCGGCGTTTCGCCAAGGAAGGTTATGCCGTGGCGCTGCTGGCGCGGCGGACCGAGCTCAGCGAAAAGCTCGCGGCCGAACTCGGCGATGCCCGCGCCTATGCCTGCGATGTCGCCGATGCCGCTTCGGTGGAGACGACCTTCGCAGCGATCCGCGCCGATCTCGGCGTGGTCGATGCGGTTGCCTACAATGCCGGCTCCGGTGTCTGGGGCACGGTCGAGGATATTACCCCGGACGGGTTCGAGATGGCCTGGCGGGTCAACGCGCTCGGCCTGCTGCTGGTCAGCCAGCAGGTCATTCCGGCGATGAAGGAAAAGGGTGCCGGTTCGATCGTCGTCATCGGCGCCACCGCCTCGCGCCGCGGCATGCCGCGCACGACGGGTTTCGCGCCGGCCAAGGCCGCGCAGAAGAGCCTTGCCGAGGCGATGGCGCGGCATCTCGGACCGGCCGGCATCCATGTCTCGCTGATCATCCTCGATGGCGTCGTCGATCTCGATCGCACGCGCAAGGCGATGCCCGACAAGCCGGACGACTTCTTCATCAAGCCCGACGATGTCGCCGAGACGGCATGGTGGCTGACCCGCCAGCCACGCTCGGCCTGGTCCTTCGAGGTCGAGGCGCGCCCCTTCGGCGAGAAATGGTAGGGCTCAGGCCAGCGCGACGAAGGCGCCGTCGCGATAGGCGGCGCCGAAATAGACCTCGACCTTCGTCACCTGCCCGTTCTCGACGGTCAGCACCTCGACATTGCGGAATTCCTTGCCGTCGCGGAAGCGGCCGAGATAGCGCACGAAGACGCGGTTGCCGGTCTCGGCGACTTCCTCCAGCAGATGGTCGTCGAACGCCTCCCGCGTCGGCCAGCAGCGGTCGAAATAGGCCGTCCGGTCGATGGCGTCGTCATAGGGGCTGGTGAAGGTGAAATCGTCGGCGAGCAGCCGTTCGGCGGCCGCGCGGTCCTCGGCCCAAAAGGCGGCGAAGAGGGCGCGGGCGGTCTCGGATTTCGACGCGGTCATGATGCGCTCCTTGCGGTTTGGCTGCCGGCCGGTCACGCACCGCGCGGCTTCGTCGCCGGCTTCTCCTCGTTTGGATAATACTGGAACCAGGGTTCGGCCTCCGCCAAAACCCGCGCGAAGGCGGGCCGGGCGATCAGCCGGTCGAGATAGGCGGGAAGGTTCTTGAGCCGGTCGTCGAACGGGAGCGAGCGTCCTGGCATAGGACAGCGCCGGTGCCGCCGCGCAGTCGACGATGGAGAAATCCGCGCCCATTGCCCATGGCCCAGCGCCGATGTGCCGATCGACCAGCGCATAGGAAGTGGCGAGCTGGGCATAGGCCTCCTTGACGCCGAAGGGATCGCTGTTTCCTTCCGGCCGGATGCGATCGGCGATGATCCGCTGCATCGGCTCGTGGACATAGTGATCGAACACCCGGTCCCACATCCGCGCCCGCCAGTCGGCATGCCGGTCGGTCGGCAGAAACCGCGTCGGCCCGGGATGGAAAGTGTCGAGATAGTCGATGATGACTGTCGCCTCGGCGACCGTGCTGTCGCCCTCGACCAGCACCGGGAACTTGGCGATCGGCCAGATCGCGGTGAAGGCCGCATAGGATTCAGCGTCGCCGGGATTGACGATGACGCCCTCGAAGGGCGTGTCGTTCTCGTAGAGCGCGATCAGTGCCTTCCAGCAATAGGAGGCGAGGGGATGGTAATGGAGTGTCAGCGTCATCGCGGTTTCTTTCAGTTGGCGGCCTGGCGCGTCAGCTCGGCGCCGAGATTGTCGAGAAGGTCCTTCGTGCCGCGCTCGCGGTCGCCCGGAATGTCGTAGCCGTCGAGGAAGGCGCCCTGCTCGGTGAAGACGAGCGTGGTTCCCTTGTCCTCCGGCCTCATCTCGACGGTCGCCAGCGACACCGAGATGCGCGTGTCGTCCATGTGCATCTCGTAGGCGTAGATGATGCGCTCGTCCGGCACGATGTCCTGATAGATCGCGTCGAAGGAATGGATCGGCCCGCCCGGAGGGCCGCCGCTGACATGCTCGCGGCCGCCGATCCTGAACTCCATCCGGTGGTCGGACTTTCTCCAATCATCGGGACCGACGAACCAGCGCGCCTTGGCCTCGCTCTGAGACCAGGCGCGGAAGACCCGCGCCGGCGTCGCCGCGTAGTGTCGCTCGATGGTGAAGGTCGCATGGGTGACGGAGCGCTTGGTCATGACCGGTTCTCCTTGTCTTCGTCCTCGGCCGTCTCGGCGAGATAGGCGCCGAGCCGGTCGAGGCGGCGGCCCCAGAGCATCCGCCGCTCGTTGATCCATTTCTCCGCCTGGCTGAGCATGTCCGGCGTCGACCCGGCAGGTGCGCACGCGCCCCACCTTCTGCGACCGCACCAGCCCGCTGGCTTCCAGCACCTGAAGATGCTGGACGACGGCCGGCAGGCTCATCGCCAGCGGCTTCGCCAGCTCGCTCACCGAGGCCGGGCCGCCGCACAGCCGCTCGACCATCGCCCGCCGGCTCGGATCGGCGAGTGCCTGAAAGACCTGGTCGAGGACGTCTGAACGCTTAAGCATATCCTTAAGTATCATGGCGAAAGCGGATGGGCAAGGGCAGTCCGCCATGCGGCGGAAGGCAGCGCTGCAGCCGATTTTCGGCACACATGCCTTGCGCCGGGCGTCCGTGGTTGCCATGTGTCACGGACGCGAGGAGGCCATGGTGCAGTTCCGCTATATAGAATTCCGCAGGCTCGGCTGGCGCGAGCGTCTTGGCCTCGGGCTTGCCGCCGCGCTCGGCATCGCCATCATCGTGGCGCTTGTCGTGCTCGCCTTCTCGATCGCTATCGTGCTGCTGCCGGTCGTCGCCGTGCTGGTGCTGATCGGCGCCTGGCGCATGCGCAAGCTGCGCGCCGAGGCCATGCGGCGATACGGCGAGGGCCAGCGCAAGACCGCCGATCCGGATGCCATTGAGATCGACTACACCGTGATCGACGACGACCGCCGGCGTTAAGCCTGACAATCAGTCTGTGAGAGATCGGGACCGCCGCGTCCTCATCACGCCGCCTTGCGCGGGGCGATGGCGCGCGCGCCGAGAAGGATAAGGAGGGCGAAGACGGCACTTCCGGCGGCGTAGTTCCACTCGCCGGAGACCACGAGGCCCGCCGTTCCCGCCCAGGTGAAGGAGGTGAAGGCCTCCGCGAAGGTGGCCAGCCGCGATGAGATCTGGCGCCGACGGAACATGCTGCGCTTGGCCTGTGCCCGGAACCAGATCTGGATCTGGACGCAGCAGACGGCCGAGATCGCGACGCCGAGCGCGGCGATCGCCGCGTGGCGCGGCGAGGCGAGGGCGAAGAGGGCGATCAGCGGCGTGAAGACCAGCGCGATCGCGCCCATCACCGCCTCGATCTTGGCCCTCAGAATGGCGCGCGGCTGGACCGGCGCGCTGGCGATGAAATCCGGCGCGTCCTCGCCCGACACCGCCAGCCAGCCGAGCCCACCGGCAAGCTGCCCCGCCACCGTCACCAGCACCAGGACGAGCACTGTCAGCGAGCCGGCGCGGTCGCCGAAGTTGTGGGACAGGAGCAGCGCCGGTGGCAAAAGGTAGAGAAGCTGGGTCAATGTCTGCGAGGCAAGCCAGGGGTCGCGGCGCAGCAGCGTCCACTCCTTGATGCGCATCATCGCCGCAGGCGAGCGCGCGCGGAAGGCGCGCTGCTTCGCCCGTCGCCTGACCGGGCTCGAGATGACCGCGCTCGCTGCCAGGGCGTGCTCGCCGAAACGCGCCGAGAACATCGCCATGATGCCGAGAAGCAGCAGCAGCGCGCCGGCAAGGACCGCAACCAGCGCCAGCGGATCGCCGAGGATCGCCCGGGCCGGCAGCCAGAAGAGGCTGTCACGCGCCGGAAGGATCGCCTGGATCGCGGGCGAAACCAGGAAGGCGGGCTTGGCCATGGTCCCGTAATAGAGGATCGCCAGGGTCTGCATGCCGATGACGAAGGCGGCGCCGACGATCGCGGCGACGATCTGCGCGGCAAGCCGCGTTCGCCGCGCGCCGATCAGCCGGATGAGGCCGATCGTGAGGGCCACCGAAAGGCCGCTGGCAACCACACCGAGCGCGGCGGCGACGCCGTAGCCGGCAAGCCAGCGCGGACCGCCGTTCAGTACCAGCACGTCGATGAAGGGCGAGGCCATCATCATGCCCATGGCGGCGATGGTCACGGCGATGGCGCCGATCCGGACCGAGAAGATCCGCGGCGCAGAAACCGGCGAGGACAGGATCAGGTCGAAGTCGCCGCGGGCATAGAAGGCGCGGGTGACCGATTCCATCGCCTGCGACATGAGCAGCGAGCCGTAAAGCAGCATCGTCGTGGTGATGATGATGAGCGAGGACTTGTTCGCATCGAGCCCGGTCGTCGCATAATCGGAGACCATGACGTGGGCCGGCAGATGCATGATCGCGGCAAAGAGGAGGATGACGATCAGCACCGGCCAGATGCGCCGGCGCCCACCCGCCGTCATCAAGGCGCGCCAGTCGCGCCAGGCGAGCCTCAGTTCGAAACGCGCCAGCCAGGCAAGGGAGCCCGGCCGGGTCACGTCCCCACGCTCTCGGCGACGAGGGTGAGGAATACATCCTCCAGCGTGCCGCTGCCGCCGCCGGTCCTGCGGCCAAGCTCGTCGAGCGTGCCCTCGGCGATCAGCCGGCCACGGGCAATGACGCCGATCCGGTCCGACATGCGTTCGGCGACCTCGAGGATATGGGTGGTCATGATCACCGTGCAGCCCTGTCGCACGCGCTCCTGCAGCACGTCCTTGACCAGGCGCGCCGCGCCGGCATCGAGCCCGGTGAGCGGCTCGTCGAGGATGATCAGCCGCGGCTCGTGCACCAGCGCGCCGGCCAGCGCCACCTTTTGGCGCATGCCGCGCGAAAAGCCCTCGCAGCGCTCGTTGGCGTGCGGCTCGAGGCCGAGCCAGGCGATGAGGTCGCGGGCTCGCGTCTCGGCGGTCTTGGCATCCAGGCCCCACAGCCCGGCGACGAATTCGAGATATTCGAGCGGCGTCAGCTTGTCGTAGATCATCGGCTCGTCCGAGATCCACGCCATCATCCGCTTGGCCTTGATCGGCTCGGCCAGGGCGTCGACGCCGAAGACCGAGATCGCGCCTTCATCCGGGGCGAGCAGGCCGGTGACCATGCGCAGGGTCGTCGTCTTGCCGGCACCGTTCGGCCCGAGCAGGCCGTAGAACTCGCCAGCATGCACGGTGAGATCGAGATGGTCGACCGCCGGCCGGTCAAAGCTCTTGCAAAGCCCGCGGATTTCGAGGGCCGGAAAGCCAGGATGCATGTTCATCGAAGGCGCGCCTCCGTCCGGCGGCGTAAAGAATCCGATCCTGTCTATATGGAGGTGATTGCCCGGCCGTAAACTTCCGGGCGAAAAGATCGGTATTCCGCGCGTTTACGCCCGATTAACCCTGCTACACCCGGCCGTCGAGGTGGCGGGTCCGGCGCAGGTCCGGGAACCATTTGGCCCACAGCGCCGCGACGGCGATCGTGCCGATGCCGCCGACGACCACTGCCGGCACGACTCCGATGAACGCGGCGACAGTTCCGGCCCGGAACTCGCCGAGCTCGTTGGAGGCGCCGACAAAGACCATGTTCACCGCGTTGACCCGGCCGCGCAGCGCATCCGGCGTCCACATCTGGATCAGCGTCTCGCGCACATAGACGCTGACCATATCCGCCGCGCCCATGGCCGCGAGCGCCGCGACCGAGAGCCAGATCGCGGTCGAGACGCCGAAGATGACGGTGAAGACGCCGAACAAGGCGACGCAGACGAACATGATCAGCCCGGCATGGTCGCGCACGCGGCGGAAGGTGAGGAACAGCGCCATCGCGATGGCGCCGATCGCCGTCGCCGAGCGCAGCATGCCGAGCCCCAGCGGTCCGACGACCAGGATATCGCGCGCATAGGCCGGCAGCAGCGCCGTCGCGCCGCCGAGCAGGACCGCGAAAAGGTCGAGCGAGATGGCGCCGAAGACGATCTTCTCGTGCCAGACATAGCGGAAGCCGGCGATCAGGGTCGCCCAGGTCGGCGGCTCCGGCACCGTCTTCTGCGGCGGCTTCTCGACCAGCGCGATGAGCAGGGCCGAGAACAGGAAGATGACGAGCGCCGCGCCATAGGCGATTTCCGGCGAAAGTCCGTAGAGCAGCCCGCCGACGACAGGCCCGCCGATCGTCGCCACCTGCCAGGCGGTCGAGCCGAGCGCGACCGCACTGGCGAGCTCCTCGGGCGGCACGAGGTTGGGGATGAGCGACTGCGAGGCCGGATTGTAGAAGGCGCGGGCAACGCCGAAGGCGACCAGCGTCGCGAAGATGACTGCGACGTCGTGGGACGGATGCAGCGTGAAATAGAGCAGCGCCGCCGCGCACAGGCCCTCGCCCACCTGGCAGACGGCGACGATCAGGCGGCGGTTGAAGCGGTCGGCGGCCACGCCAGTGATCAGCACCAGGGCCAGCGCCGGGATGAACTGGAAGAAGCCGACAAGGCCGAGATCGAAGGGATCGCGGGTGAGGTCGTAGACCTGCCAGCCGACCGCGACGCTGATGATCTGCGTGCCGAAGGTCGCCAGCGCCCGCGACAGCCAGAAAAGCACGAAGCTGCGATGGCGCAGCGCGCCCCACCCGTGCCGGGAAGGTCCTCGGTCGGCCGAAGCCATGTCGTGCCTACTGTGAGTGCTTGGTGTCGCCAGGCGAGAGTGCCGCCTCTCTTACGCGATCGCCTCGCGCGAGGAAAGCCGCCAGCCGCGATTGCTCAGGACCGGCCGCGCAGGTCGTTGACCTTGCGGAGTTGGGGAAAGAGATAGGCCCACACGAGCGCGACAGCGACCGTGCCGAAGCCGCCGATCACCACCGCCGGCACGACGCCGATAAGGGCCGCGACCGTGCCGGCGCGGAACTCGCCGAGCTCGTTGGAAGCGCCGATGAAGATGGCATTGACCGCCGTCACCCGCCCACGCACCGCGTCCGGCGTCCACAACTGGATCAGCGTCTGGCGGACGAAGACGCTGATCATGTCGGCGGCACCCATGACGGCCAGCGCCGCGACCGATATCCAGACCGTGCGCGACAGGCCGAAGACGATGGTCGCCGCGCCGAAGAGGATCACCGTGGCGAACATGATGAGGCCGGCATGGCGGCGGAAGGAACGGAACCCGAGGATGATGGCGACCGTCAGGGCGCCGATCGCCGGTGCCGCGCGCAGCAGCCCGAGCCCCCAGGGTCCGGTCGAAAGCACGTCGCGCGCATAGGCCGGCAGCAGCGCCGTCGCCCCGCCGAGCAGGACCGCGAACATGTCGAGCGAGGTGGCGCCGAGCACGACCTTCTCGGTCCACACATAGCGGAAGCCGGCGACGAAGCTCGTCCAGCTCGGCGGCTCGCGCCGCGCCGCCTGTTGCGGCCTGGGCACGAGGATCAGCAGGAAGGAGGCCATCAGCACCAGGCAGAACGCGGTCGCGTAGGGCACCGAGGGGCCGAGCCCGTAGAGCAGGCCGCCGGCGACGGGACCGACGATGGTGGCGATCTGGCGGGAGGAGGCGGACCAGGCGATGGCGCTGGCAAGGTCCTCCGGCGGCACGAGATTGGCCATCAGCGACTGCGAGGCCGGATTGAAGAAGGCGCGGGCGATGCCGAGGCCGGTGAGGGTGACGAAGACCAGCGGCGCCGTGATCGTGCCGGTCACGGTGAGGAAGACGAGGGTCGCCGAGCATATGCCTTCGCCGACCTGGCAGAGCGCCATGATGGCGCGCCGGTTGAAGCGATCGGCGACGGTGCCGGTGACCAGCACCAGAAGGAGGGCGGGCGCGAACTGGACGAGGCCGACCAGGCCGAGCTGGAAGGGGCTGTGGGTCAGGTCGTAAACCTGCCAGCCAACTGCGACGCTGACGATGAGCGCCGCCATCCAGGCGAGAAAGCGCGCTACCCAGAAGAGGAAATAGCCGCGGTGACGAAGGGCGCCAAGGCGTGACGAGCTAGTTTCGCTGCGGGCATCCATCTGCGCGGCCGGCGCCTCACCCACCCAGCCGCTCGATGAACCAGCGGGTCAGTTCGACCCATACCTGGTCTTTCTCCGACGCGTCCTCGACGCCATGCTCGATATTCGGATTGTCGTTGACCTCGACGACGAAGATGCCTTCCTCCGTCTCCTTGATGTCGACGCCGTAGAGCCCGTCGCCGATGAGCTGCGCGGCGCGCAGGCCGACGTCGATGACGGCCGGCGGCGCCTCGCTCAGCGCCATCGACAGGAAGCCGCCCTCGATCGGCTTGCCCGTGGCATTGTGCTTGACGATCTGCCAGTGCTTCTTGGCCATAAGGTACTGGCAGACGAACAGCGGCTTGCTGCCGAGCACGCCGACCCGCCAGTCGAAGGTGGTCGGCATGAAGGCCTGGGCGAGCAAGAGGTCGGAATCGTCCAGCCATTCCTTGGCGAGCGCGTGCAGGGCCTCCGGGGTGTCGACCTTCTTGACGCCGCGCGAGAAGGAGGAATCGGGCACCTTCAGCACCATCGGAAAGCCGAGCTCTTCGGCGGCGCGCGGCAGGTCTTGCAGGCCGCCGATGATCACCGTCGGCGGCACGGCGATGCCGTTGCCGGTCATCAGCTCGTGCAGGTAGATCTTGTTGGTGCAGCGGATCATCGAGATCGGATCGTCGATGACCGGCATGCCTTCCTGCATCGCCCGGCGCGCGAAGCGGTAGGTGTGGTTGTCGATCGAGGTCGTCTCGCGGATGAACAGGGCGTCGAATTCGGCGAGCCGGGGCAGGTCGCGGCGGGTGATCGGCTCGATCTCGACGCCGAGCTTCTCGGCGATGCGCGACCAGTGCTTCATCGTTTTCAGCGACGAGGGAGGCAGTTCCTCCTGCGGATTGTGCAGGACGGCGAAGGAGTAGCGCGGCGAGGGACGGTCCTTCTTGGAGCGCCACTGGCGCAGCGTATAGGCGTGCAGCGCCTGCTGGAAGGAGGCGAGCTCGGCCGGCGACAACCGGGTCACGGGCACCGAGGACAGCCGCTTGATCTGTGGTCTCGTACCGTTGTCGACGGTGACCTCGAGCACCGGACAGCGGAACCAGTCGAAGAGCAGCCGGCCGAAGCGGTCGAAGCGTCGATCCTCGACGGTGCCGAAATAGGCCAGGAGCCGGGTCGGCACATCGCCGGTCTTGTCGGATGAGAGCGCTTTGGCGAGCGCGTCGTCGAGTTCGGGCAGGGCCTGGGCGTAGAGCTGGCGCGTACCGAGGTCGACCATGGTCTCGACCGAGGGAATGGCACGATGGCCGCGCGCTTCGGCCAGCAGCGAACAATAATAGCCGCGGCTCTGATAGGCGAAGGATCGCGACAGGTTGATGATCTTGGGTCGCGTGCCCTGAAACAGGTTCGATCGCGCCAGGTAATCCTTGGTCGTGATCACCTTGTGCGGGGTATCGGCGTTCGGAAAGTCCTTCGGTGCGTCGACCAGGATGACCCAATCGGCCATGAATCAGTGCCCTCCCTTCGGGCCAGCCCCGGCGCAGTCTTGGCTGTGGCGCGCTCGCGGCGGGAAATGTGTGGCCATCGCGGTTCAAAACCCCTCTGGCGGATGGAGTGTCGGCAGCGCGGCCAGACCGCGTCGCGGAGCGCGGCGGCGGCCGCGCGGACCGGAGAGCGTCGTTCCGCTCGGCCGACCGCGTTCGAAGCCGCCTGCGCCATGCACGAGCCGTTTCTCGTAGCGCAGAGCATCGGCCCCGTCGGAATAATAGCCCGCGATCCGCCCGATCGGCCGATAGCCATGGGTCTCGTATAGGTGGATGCCCGCCGCATTGTCGGCACGGACTTCCAGGCGAAGGACGTCGCAGCCGGCACGGCGGCTTTCCGCTTCTGCATCGGCCAGAAGCGCCGCTGCGATGCCCCGGCCGCGATAGGCCGCGTCGACCGCGATCGAGTACAGGCGAGCGACATGCGCGCCCGAGCGGGTCAGCACGACGTGATAACCGGGAACCGCGTCGCCCATCTGGACAACGCGCAGGCGCGCGCTCGACGAACCGAGCGAACCGGCTGAAGCTGCGCGGCGACAGGCGGTCGCCCTGGAAGGCGGCGGCCTCCAGCCGGGCCAACCCGTCAATATCGGCCCTCGACCCGTCCCGAATCGTGAAGCTTGGCATCTGCCTGAAGCGGCAAGCGAAAGATCATCGCGCTCATGTGACGCCGATTCCGGTGAAAAGACAAGAATCGACGACGGCAAAACAAGGCTTGCGCCGTTGCCGGCGCCCCCGATCCGATGAGCCTTGCTGCAGGATCGCCCGCGCGCCTCAGGCGGCGCCGCGATCGTCCTCCACCGCCTCCGGCAGCCTCAACTGCCCCGGTGCCTCATCCACGCCCTGGAAGAGCATGCGTCGCTCGAAATGGGTGGAGCGGAAGAAGGGGTAGCGCCGCTCGACATTGGCCTTGCCGGCCGCGTAGTCGAGGGACATCAGCGAGATCGGCTTGGTGAGCCCCGGATAGCTGCGCGGCTCGCAGACCGGCCTCTGTCCGAAGATGCGCTTGTAGAACGCCTGATGCTCGGCGCGCACGGTCGCCAGGATAAGGTCCGGATGGAAATAGGCGCCTGCCATCCAGCCCAGCCGGAGGGTCGCATAGGGCAGCTCCGGAAATGCCCGGGTCATCGAATTGTCGGCGACGAAGCGGGTCGGATCGATGAGCACCTTGCCCGATGGCGATCAGCGGCTCGAGGATGTCGCTGAAGACGCCCATCGCCGGAATGTCCGGATGCTCGGGCGCGCCCACGGTCAGCCGGATCGAACTCGCCAGGGCGCCATCGACCAGGACCGCGAAGATCCACGAATTGTCGAGGTCGTCATACTTGTCGCTGACGCGCTTGCCGAAATTCGGCGTGATCGTGCCTTCGCGCAGATAGGCATCGTAGCGCAACCGGAAGATCGCTTCCCGATCCTCGTCGGTGGCGATCGGTCGATAGTCGATCTGATCGAGAAACCGGGCTGTTCGTTCCGACCAGCTTTCCGCAGTGGATGCTGCGATCGCGACACTCATACCCGCCTCCTCACGACGCTGCCCCATACGTCAACCGAGGATTAAGGTTAATGAAAGGTTAAATCAACTGACGACCGCGCCCCTTGCCGCTGCAACTGGAGAAAGGCGTGGCCGAAAGTCCGCCGCGACATCGCGCATCGGTCGTGGCGCCGGCGCCGTCAATCATGAGGTGTGAGAAAAGAAGGGAAATCTGCCCGATGCGGGCAGGGTTGAGCGAGCGCTACCGAAGGTCTGGCCTGGTTGCGTCGTCTATGTCGTGGAGCGCGACCGGTACACGCAGAATGCGGGCGAATCCGGCGACCGATGGTCGCGGGCTGCCGCACTGGCCGCCGGCCTGGTCCGATCGTCAGTTGAGAGCGCGGACCTTGCGCGGGCCACGCTGACTGGCGGTTGTCTCCCGGCCCTGCCGCGGCGATTGCATGGTGGTGAGCAACTCGTAGATCTGGCGCGGGCCGATTGGCACGCTGAGGAAGTAGCCCTGCACCTCGTCGATCGCTTCCTCGGCGGCGATGATGTCGAGCTGCTCGCTCGTCTCGACGCCCTCGACCACGACCGTCATGCCAAGCGCCTTGCTGAGCCGCGCCATGCCGCTCAGCAGCGTCAGCGTCCGTCCCTTGGAGGCGAAGTCCGGTACGAAGGACCGGTCGATCTTCACCTTGTCGAGCGGGAAACTCTGCAGGTAGCTGAGGCCGGAATAGCCGGTGCCGAAATCGTCCAGCGAAATGCAGACGCCGAGATCGTGAAGCCGGTCGAGCACGTCGCGCGCGGCCTCGACGTTCTGCAAGAGAACGGATTCGGTGATCTCGACCTCGAGCCGCGAGGCCGGCAGTCCCGATTCGGCGAGCGCGCCCGCCACCGCCGCCACGACATCCGAGCGGCGGAACTGGATCGGCGAGAGATTGACCGCGACACGGACGGGCTCCGGCCATTTCGAGGCACTCTTTGCAGGCGCGGCGGATGACCCATTCGCCGATCTCGACGATGATGCCCATCTCCTCGGCGACGGGGATGAACTCCGACGGCGGGACCATGCCGCGCGTCGGGTGCGGCCAGCGCAGCAACGCTTCGCAGGTGCTTACCTTCATCGTTCGCATGTTGAACAGCGGCTGGAAGTTGAGCTCGAAGTCGTCATTGGTCAGCGCCTCCCGAAGATCGAGCTCGAGCTCGCGTCGGGCCCGCGCCTTCACATCCATCTCCGGTTCGAAGAAGCGCCAGGCACCGCGGCCGCTGGCCTTGGCGTAGTAGAGCGCCATGTCGGCGTTCATCAGTAGCTGGTCCGCGTCGATGCCGTCGCGCGGCGCGATGGCGATGCCGACGCTGGCGCCGATGACGACATTGTGGCCGTCGACATCATAGGGCCTGGCGATTTCCGTCAGCACCCGATGGGCCAACTCGCTCGACTCCGCCGGCTCGTGGAAGGGCGCCTGCAGAACGACGAACTCGTCGCCGCCGAAGCGCCCGACCATGTCGGAGCTGCGAATTATCTGGCGCAGCCGGTGAGCGACCTGGGTGAGCAGCGCGTCACCACTCGGATGACCGAGCGTGTCGTTGACCTGCTTGAACTCGTCGAGGTCGATGAACAGGATCGCCAGCGATCCCGCGCCGGCGGAGGCCGCCAGGATGCGCGCCAGCTCGTCGTGAAAATGGCCGCGATTGGGCAGGCCAGTGAGGGAATCGTAGCGCGCCAGGTAGCGGATGCGCTCCTCGGCCTTGCGCCGCTCGCTGACGTCCTCGATCACCATCACCGAGCCGCCGTTCTCCATCGGCTGGGTGGTGAAGGAGAGCGTCTTTCCCTCCCGGATCTCGGCGAAGCGGCTGCCCGTCCTACCGGAAAGGCTCGCCTCGAAGGTGGCAATGAAGTCCCTGGCGTCGCGATGGTCGGCGCCGGCCAAGGCGCGGCTGTTCCTCAGCATCTCGCTGGCGTTGACGCCGGCGACGAGGCTGTCCGCCTCCACCTCGAGGAGGCTGGCGACCTGTGCGTTGGACACGACCAGCCGCTTGTCGGCGTCGAACATGCACAGGCCATGCGGCATGTTGTTGAGCGCCGTGTCGAAGCGCTCGGCGAGCTGGGTGACGTTGCGGGTGGCGATGACGGCGTCGAACAGCGTGCGGCGCAGCCTGTCCGAAATGAACTTCAGCGCCGAGAAGAAGGGCGCCAGCACCAGCAGGAAGAAGAAATAGTAGTAGCCGCCCATATAGAGGAAGGCGGCGCTGAGCGGGATGCCGGCGCAGATGATCTGCGTGGTGACCAGCAGGTTGCTGGCGAAATTGCGCCCCGGCGTGCCGATCAGGTAGCCGAAGATGACGGCGAAGCTGAAGATCTGGACGAAGGGGTCGGAGGTGGTGACGAAGGCGGCAAGGGTCCAGGCGCCGAGCAGGGCGACATAGGCGGCCGAGCCGATGACGTAGCGGTGCTCCCAGCGCCGCACCTCGACGCGGGTGAGCGTCTGGTGCCGAATTCGCGGCGTAGGCACGCATGTCGCGGGCGCGCGCAAGCGCAATGAGCCCGATCGCGACCGAGAACGCAATCAGCAGCCAGTGGCCGGATTCCCACGCCGTGACGAGAACCGCCAGGGAGGCGGCGGCGGAGCCGATAAACAGCGACCGCCGGTCGTCGTAGAGCGCGTCGACCAGTGAACTGTAGATTTCGAGCGGCAGCTCAGGAGCTGACGTGCGCCCGGGTGAGGACTTGAACGCCACCATTATTACGCAATTCCGCCAATCCTAGGCGTCTGCCAGATTCGGCCAGGGACATGAAGATATCGTTCAGACATTGCCGAAAATCGGTCGCATGAATACCCTTCGCGGACCAGTGTTACACCTGGACCGCGAAGAAAGCCCTAACCGTTCCTTAGCTATGGTTTAGTCGAGCTGAAGCTGCTCGTTGTGATTGCGCGATCCAAGTCTGGGCGTTTGATCGGGAATTCGGGCCATTGTTTGACGGAGCGAAAAAGCGGCGCCGCGGGACCCCGGCGGCGAAATCGGATGGCACGGAGCAATTGTGATGCGCCCGCGCTTGCGCTATCTAGCGCATGGCTGCATCGCATCCGCGGCCCCGGCACCCGTAGCTCAGCTGGATAGAGCGCTGCCCTCCGAAGGCAGAGGTCACAGGTTCGAATCCTGTCGGGTGCGCCAATCATTTCAATGACTTAGATGGCTACGGCTTTCCGCTGAAATGCTCCGGGTAGCACCGGGGTAGCACGCTGAGCTGAGACTTCAGTGGCAGGTCATGGCGAGGACATTTTCGGAGATTCCGGCACGCGCCACGCCGATCTTGCCGGCCTCTGGGCCATCTGGCCGCTCACGGCGAGGTTCGGGGTTGGCAATGCCCACCCCTGGCGTCAATCTTGGCACGAAGAGCTGGTCATCCGGCGGATGTCGGGTTGGATCGGCCCCGGACCGCCGTCTTCAACACTTGCCCGTCGCCAGCCAGCGAGCGCAGTCTGACCCCAATTCAGCGATGGCGCGCGCTTCATATTCGGCGATCTCTTCTTCCGTGAGCACGTCGCGCCAGCGCCCGTTGCTGCCCTCGTTGATGAAAGTGCGCCCGCCTTCAACGAGTGGCATGCCGGGAAACATCTCGTCCGCATTCGCTTTCATATGTTCGAAGTGGCTGTGTTTGACAACGCGCGCCATCTTGTCCTGCGGGATTTCTATTTCGAGAAAACGCGCAATGCGTGCGATTTGTCCCTCCAGATCGTCTTTCAGGTTCTGGAAATGGAGCAGATAGACGTTCGGCAACCCTCGAACTGCCCACCAGCTGCGAATATGTGCCCAGAACTCCATCTGGCTTTCGCGTCCGGAAAACCAGTCGCGATAAAAGAGATGTACGTCGGCCGAAGGACGACTGATTTCTGGTGTTCCGGCGGGACGTTGGGCGTTCACTGCGAAATAGAATTCGTCTGTCGAGTTGTAGTGGTGGTTATGCTTGCTCCACACCACGTCACGACCGTCCCGAGCGACATAGATGTATTTTGCACGGCGCGAGATCGCGAGCGCATCGGCGGGCAGGTGCGACTTCAACACCCGGCGATGCGTCTGTGCCTCGACTGCGGCCATACGCTCTTCCTTGTCCCAGGTGCAGTCAATCCAGCGGCAGAGCTGCCCAATTCGTGCGACTTTCGGCGCGTCGTGGATCAATTGCACGAGAATTGCTTGCGTCCAGGTCGTACCGGCCTTGCCAACGCTCACCACGACGATGTCGTCGTCTCGGTACCGGAAATCGTTCCACATTCTTGAATTCGACGATCGGATTTATCACTTCGCGGGTTTTCACAGGCCAATCGACCGTCCCAAGGCTCTCGACGCTATCTTCCTTTCCTCGCATCATGACCTCCGAATGCCGTTCGTCCGCCGATCCGAAAGTGCATCCATGATCGCGCCCAGCCCATGGACTTGGAAGCCGCCGACAGGCCAGAAGTTGCAGGATTGCGCGAGCGCGTAGAAAATCAGTTCTTCGCGCGTCGGCCGACCGTCGGGGTCGAAACGCTCGTCACGATCGACGGTCGTCGTCCGTGCCACGTGGTCGTCGACCTGTATGTTGTGAGCCATCTTGACCTCGATCACGTTGGATTGGTGTCCAGCCTATCGAGTTTCACGGCAGCGGCGTATGAGGCACTTTGAAAAGTGACTGTGCAAAAATGAGCAAGGGATCGACCGGAAGCTGGGGGGACTTGCGGATCTTTCTCAGTGTCGCTCGTTTCGGCTCGACACTGGCCGCTGCCAAAAGGTTGGGCAAGAACCATACGACCGTCGCACGACGGATCGAGGTGCTTGAGCATGACCTAGGCCTAACACTGTTCGAGCGCGACAACCGCGGCTTTCACCTCACCGAGGATGGTTTGGCCCTCGTGCCAGCTGCGGAAGCGGTCGAGGCCGCAGTCGGCATGCTCGACAACGACGCTGTGCGCCTGCGGCGCACAGAGCGGGGCGTCATCCGGATCACCGCACCCGGTCCGATCCTCGACTTGATGATGGTCCCGGTGATTGCCGCGTTCAGCGCCGAGCACCCGCTGGTGCGCTTTGAATATCTCGCATCGCTCAGAAACGTCGACATGCAGGTCGGCGAGGCGGATGTCGCCCTGCGCTTCGGCGAAACCGTCGAGGGCGACGATGTCATATGCCGGCGTCTGCCCAACTTTCCGTGGTCCGTCTATTGCAGCAAGCAATACGCGAAAGAACGTGGCGCACCGTCGTCTATGCGCGAGGTTCCAAATCACCCGGTCGTCGGATTCATGCCTCCGGTCGCAAGAAATCGTGCCTACAGCTGGTTCGCGAAGTCAGATCCCCGACGCATGCATCATCGCGCGCTGCGACAATCACCCAAACATGCGTGCCATCTTGGCCAGCGGCGCTGGTGTTGGACCGCTGAGCTGCGGTCTCGCGACCGAATGGACGGAACTCATGCCTTGCTTTGAGCCACCGGACGAAATGTACAGCCCGTTCTGGCTGCTTGCCTCCCCGACGGCCTACAAGCGGGCGGCTGTCCGTCAGTTCATCGATTTCGCAATTCCCCGGCTTTCGGTCTCGATCAAGGAACATAACGTATGGAATGGCGACGCACGTTCGTGACCTGTCGCTACACAGTCTCTGCCCTCCCGAAGGCCGGGACTGGCCCATCCGCGACATAGGCGCTGAAACCCTTCCTTGTCGCGCTCCTTGATGCGCTTGGCGCCTTCGCTATCGCCGACTTATGGAATTTATGGCGTAGGGTCGTCATGGCCGCACCGCAGACCCTGACTAGGGTCTAGCGGTGCGAGATGACGCTCCCATTCAGCCAGCGCTTCGAAGAGAGTGTTCGAACTTTCTCCTTCGAGGTGCGCCAAAAAACTCATTAAAAATCAATGGCTTATGTAAGAATCCCTGGGGATAAAAGGAACCCTCGGCGCGGAACCGCCTGTTGATGCTGCGTAGGACAAATCCGGGACAAGGCCTGGGGCCTTCGCGATATGTTCGTATTCCCATCAGGCAACCGCCATTGGACGGCCGCCCTTGAACGTCTGAGACGGGCTGATTGTGTTGAACAAGTCTGACGGACAGCAACTGATACGCTAGAATCAAAATTGGCTCATGTCGAGATGTGGCCAAGGGCACGAGCGGAAATCAGGTCGGCTTCGGTGAACCCGGGTTGGCGCCAAACCGAAGGAGTGCATAACCAGCGGCTGCGGCAAGCGCCGACCCCCCGAGCACGCCGATCCGGACAGGGGCGTCAAAGCCCGCCGCCTCGAATGCCAGGCCGCCTACGAACAAGCTCATCGTAAATCCGATGCCGCACAAGAGGGCGAGTCCGCAAAGCTGCAGCCATCTCGCGCCGGTCGGCATGGGGGCCAGACCCAGGCGAATGCACAGCCAAAGCGGAACGATGACACCAAGCGGTTTGCCGACCAGCAGGCCGAGAGCGATGCCGAGCGTCACCGGCTCGACCATGCTTTCCCAGCCGACGTTGGAGAACGCAACGCCAGCATTGGCGAAAGCGAACGTCGGCAGGATCAGGAAAGCGACCCAGGGATGCAGCTGATGCTCAAGGTGACGGAGCGGTGAATGCCCTTCCTGATCCCGCACCGTCAATGGTACCGCCAGTGCAGTGATGACGCCCGCCAGTGTCGCGTGCACACCCGACTTCAGGACACAGACCCAAAGGATCGCCCCGACGACGAGATATGCTGCCACATGGGTGATGCCGAGACGGTTGAGAACGATCAGGCCGATGATCGCGACGCCTGCCAAGCCCAGCGACACGATCGAAAGATTGTCTGTGTAGAACGCCGCGATAATGAGAATGGCGCCAAGGTCGTCGATTATGGCGATCGCGGTCAGCAGCACCTTGAGCGACAATGGGGCTCGCGAGCCCACCAGCGCAAGGATGCCAAGCGCAAATGCAATATCGGTTGCTGCGGGAATCGCCCATCCGCTGAGCGTGGAGGCATCGCCCCAGTTCCAGAACACATAGATCATCGCCGGCACAGCCATGCCCCCGACGGCCGCGGCGACAGGCAACACGAGCTGGGCGGCGCTCGAAAGCTGCCCCTCCAGAAACTCACGCTTGATCTCCAGGCCGACCAAAAAGAAGAAGACGGCCATCCACAAATCGTTGACCCAAAGGAGCAGCGGCTTGGAGATTTTCAGCGCGCCGACTTGCACCGATCCGGGGACGTCGCGGAATTGCTCGTAGAGGTCGCCAAGTGGTGAGTTTGCGAGAACCAGCGCCGCCAAAGCGGCAGCTACCAGAATGATTCCGGCGCTTGCCTCCAGCCGCAGAAACTCGGTCAATCGGGAAAGCGGGGTAGCGGCCCGGCTCTCTATTTCTTTGCCATGTTCTGACAGGTTGTTCATCGCCTCACACAATGCCTATCAGTCAAGCCTAACACTGAAGAGTGCCTGAATATCGTTTGCAAGCTTCGGTCGCCGGCGATGATCAGATCAACCGGGTCGTCCGCGTTGAGGAAGCTCGAGACGGTCACGCCTGGCTCGCGTCAACGCCCGATCCACGAAAAGAAGGGCCCCACTGCCCGGCGAGGGATGCGGGCCGAGCAGCGGGGTTCTGTCGCCTAGGAGCGGCCGCGCAGAGCGGTTGGCTCATCGGCCCCAAAGGCGTTGGCCAGCGGAATGAGTTGCCACAGCGCCGAAAGGCCGACGAGGACGTAGACCAGTCGCGAAAGGATCGCCCCGTCGCCGAACAGGGTTGCGACGAGATCGAAATTGAAGGCGCCGACAAGCCCCCAGTTGAGGCCGCCGACGATGACGAGGATGAGGGTAATCAGGTTCAAGGCTTTCATGATCGTTCTCCGAGGTATCAAGACTGCTGCGTCAGTGATCGCCGAATAGGACGCCTGCAGCGATGCAGACCAAATCGCGCCCGGGGCGCTCCGAGGATTGAGCGCCGGGTCGCCGCCGCAACGGCGACCCGGCCCGTCTCGCTAGCCGTTCGGCGGCAGGATGACGGAGTCGATGACGTGGATGACGCCGTTGGACGCCGCGATATCCGCGGTGGTGACCTTTGCGTCATTGATCATGACGTTGCCGCCGTCGACGTTCACCTTGATCATCTTGCCGTTGACGGTCTTGGCTTCCGTGAGCTTGACGACATCGGCCGCCATCACGCTGCCCGGCACGACGTGGTAGGTGAGGATCGCGGTCAACTGAGCCTTGTTCTCCGGCTTCAACAGGGTCTCGACCGTGCCAGCAGGCAGCTTGGCGAACGCAGCGTCGGTGGGGGCAAAAACCGTGAACGGGCCGGGACCCTTCAGCGTGTCAACCAGACCCGCCGCACTTAGCGCCGCGGTCAGGGTCTTGAACTGACCAGCGGCTATCGCCGTGTCAACGATGTCGGCGGCGCGAGCGCCTGCGCTGCCGGCCATGATGCCGACCGCGGTGGTCGCTGCGACTGCGAGTTTCGAAATTGAATTCATGACAGTGGCTCCGTTGGCTGTGGGGGCGAGACCCCATCTGGTTTGTCTTCAGAAGCCGGCTGCTTGCCCGACATTGGCTTGTCTCGCCGCTTCTGAATTTGCATATAGATAAAATCGAGATTGACTACCATTACACGTTTTCGTGATACAGAAAATTTATTTTCTTTGTGATAAAACAATGCTCGCTAAGTTTGATCGTGGGTAGAAGAAAGGCAGGACTCATGCTCTCCAAGACGCTGACGGCAGGCCTGGAGCGGTACGAAATCGGTCCGAAAATCAGGATGCTTCGCCAGAAGAAGAAGCTGGGGCTGGTGCAACTCGGCGAGCACACCGGACTGTCGCCGGCGATGCTGTCAAAGATTGAACGCGGTCAGCTTTTTCCGACTTTGCCGACGCTCTTGCGGATCGCGATGGTGTTCGGCGTTGGCCTTGAGCACTTCTTCAAGAATGACGAGGCCAAAGCCCGTCATCGCCGTGATCCGGAAGAAGGACCGTCTTCGCCTGCCGAACCGTGCCGACGAGAAGCCGCCTGCCTACACGTTCGAAAGTCTCGACTTCCCGGTGGCCGATCGCAAGATGGAGGCGTTCTATGCGGAGTTTCCCGCAGGATCGAAGCCATCAGAGCCGCACCACCATGACGGGGCTGAGTTCATCTTCGTCGTCGGCGGCCAGCTTAGCCTCAACATCGATGGAAACGACTTGACCCTCGACGAAGGCGACGCGATGTACTTCAACTCAAGCGTCCCACACAGTTATCGCTCCGCGGGCCCCAAACAGTGCTCGGCGATCGTCGTCGTCTCACCGTAGCCAGCGAGTGACGCAGATGACATTGTCCGAAATCGTCTCGTTGATTGGATTCGTTGCCGCTTGTTTCGTCGCGGCGTCGATGGGTGCAATCTTCCGCCCGGGGAGCTGGTACGAACACCTCGCAAAGCCGTCGTGGCGGCCTCCAAATTGGCTGTTCGCGCCGGTATGGACCGTCCTCTACCTGGCAATTGCCGTTTCGGGCTGGATGATCTGGCGCAAAGCCGGCTTGGCTGGTGCAGCCCTTCCGCTGTCGATCTACCTGCTGCAGCTGATGTTGAACCTTGCTTGGACTCCGATCTTTTTCGGTCTGCACAGGCCCGGTGCGGCATTCGCAGAAATCGTCCTTTTGTGGGTTTCGATCGCGGCAACAATCGTCCTCTTCTATCCCCTCGACGCTCTGTCAGCGTTGCTGCTGGTGCCTTATCTCGCGTGGGTCTCTTTTGCCGCCACGCTCAACTTTGCGATCTGGCGACTCAACCCTGAAATAGGATCCTAAGGGGCATACGAGAATCGCCCGCGAAATCGCCGGTTTGTCACTGCGCTCCTCCGAAGGCAGAGGTCACAGGTTCGAATCCTGTCGGGTGCGCCAAACTTTCTCTTACCTCCGTCCGTCCAACTCCCGATCGCAATCCTGGCGGCTTCGGGGGTGTCCGGGTTCGCGAGAGGGGCGGTTCAAGACGAGGGTTGGCGTTGACGACGGGTTTTGTCGTCTGCTAGCGGTATGCGCATGATGCTGAGACGTGCTCTCGTGGTGGTAGGAAAGCGCATGGGCAAGGTGGCGTAGCCATCTGGCGAAAGCACCCATGCGCGACGATCGGGCTCCGGACGGGGCCTTTTTTTGTGCCCGTATTCCGGGCGAGGCCCCGTCAGATCAATCCTCCCAGCGCGTGAGAGACCCCCATGACGGGCAAGAGCATCATCGACAATTCCAGCTTTCGAATGACAGGGGCGCAGATCGTTCTTCAGGCCCTGCGCGACAATGGTGTCGCGCATATCTTCGGCTATCCCGGCGCGGCGGTACTGCCGATCTATGACGAACTCTTCCGCCAGGACGCGCTGCAGCATGTCCTTGTGCGCCATGAACAGGGCGCCGGGCATGCGGCCGAGGGCTACGCGCGTTCGACCGGAAAGGTTGGCGTCATGCTGGTCACCTCCGGTCCCGGCATCACCAACGCGGTGACCGCCCTGCAGGACGCATTGATGGATTCGGTGCCGCTGGTCTGTCTTTCGGGCCAGGTTGCCAGGGCGCTGATCGGTTCCGATGCCTTCCAGGAATGCGACGCAGTTGGCATCACGCGTCCATGCACGAAGCACAACGCGCTGGTCATGGATGTGGACGACCTCGCCGCGACGCTTCATGAGGCGTTCCGCGTCGCCAGATCCGGCAGACCCGGACCGGTCCATGTCGACCTGCCGGCCGATGTCCTGACCGCGATCGGCACCTACGTTCCCCCCTCCCGGCAGCCTCGCCCGCATGATCGTCCGGCGCGGCCGCGCGTCGAGCCGCGCCGCATCGAGGCCGTCGTCACGCTGATGGCCAAGGCGCGTCGACCGGTGATCTGCACCGGCGGCGGTGTCATCAGTTCCGGGCCGGAAGCCGCCCGCCTCCTGCGCGAGCTGGTGGATATGACCGGCTTTCCGGTGACCTCGACGCTGATGGGGCTGGGGGCCTATCCGGCGTCGGGACCGAACTGGCTCAACATGCCGGGGCTGCATGGTGCCTATGAGGCGAACATGGCCATGCACGACTGCGACCTGATGATCTGCATCGGCGCGCGCTTCGACGACCGCGTCACCGGTCCGGTGGATCGCTTCTCGCCAGCCTCGAGAAAGGTCCATATCGATATCGACGCGTCCTCGCTCAACAAGATCGTGCCGGTCGACATCGCCATCCAGGGCGATGCCGCGGCCGTTCTTTCGGATTTGGTCCGGCTGTGGCGCGCGCTTCCCGCGGCGCCCGATCCGGGTCGGCTCGCCGGCTGGTGGTCGAAGATCGCCGAGTGGCGGGCGCGCCGTTCGATTTCCTATGAGATGAACGACGCGATCATCATGCCTCAATACGCGGTGGAGCGGCTCTTTCACCTGACCAGGGATCGCCGGCCGTTCATCACGACCGAGGTCGGCCTGCATCAGTTCTGGGCGGCCCAGTATTTCGGCTTCGAGGACACCAACCGCTGGATCACATCGGGCGGACTGGGCACGATGGGTTTCGGCCTGCCCGCCGCCATCGGGGTCCAGATTGCCCATCCCGGCCGGCTCGTCATCGACATAGCGGGCGACGCCTCGATCCAGATGACGATGAAGGAAATGTCGACGGCGCTCCAGCATCGCGCGCCGATCAAGATCTTCCTTCTGAACAACGAATATCTGGGGATGGTCCGGCAGCAGCAGGAGATCCTTCACGACAATCGCCTGTCGCACTCCTATTCGGCGGCTCTGCCCGATTTCGTCAAGCTCGCCGAGGCGTTCGGTGCCGTCGGCCTGCGCTGCGAGAAGCCATCCGAGATCGACGCGACGATCATTGAGATGATCGAAGTGGACCGGCCGGTGATTCTCGAATGCCGCGTCGCCAAGCTCGAAAATCTCTATCCGATGATCCGCCCCGGACGTGGACACAACGAGATGCTCCTGCCGCAGACCGCAATGGCAACTGGCATATAGGGGCGTTCGAGAGGATCGAGGAGACGATCAAGAGCAGCGGGGGCGGGAGAGACCGCCGTCATCGCTGCCCTTCGCGGATTTGCCACGTCACTACGGGCGCGACCATACTGCCAGGTTCGATCATGCCGTCATTTGACGGCGATGTGCGGGCATCGTTCGCCGTGGCCGTGAGGTCAACCAATATCGGCATCTTAATTCATCCAATAGTCTGGGGAGCCAATATGAAACGCCTTGCTCTGATGGCCTGCGTAGTCGCCGCCTTCTCAGCACCGGCTGGTGCCGCTGAAGTCGGTCACTGCGCTTCGGATGAAGTCGCGATTTTCAATGCCGCATTGGCAGGGAGCGGAGAGATCGTCTCGCTGTGCGCCGACAGTGCTGACGCCCCGACCTGGCTGCAGTACCGGATGGGCAATGCCGGCAGCGTCGAGATGGTGTTCCCGGAGGATCGCGCCGGTTCGCTGAAGAAGTTCACGCTTCGCCGCTACACGCGTCCGCAGACGACCTATCTGAAGCTCGAATTCGACGACGGTGGCAAGAATTACGCGATCTTCGAAACCTTCGACGCGATGGAAGATCCGCGTGAGTCGTCCAGTCTGCGCGTCCGTTCATTGGTGGACGGTCACGATATTTCCGAGACCGACCTCGTACGCACGACCGAGCCGCTCAACATCATGCGCCTGGAAGATCACGTCACGACCGGAGAATTCGACGAATAGGAACCCTGGCTTCCCGCGCACCTGCGATGCGGGCCCGCGCTACGCTTCGGCGGCTGCTTTCGCCATAGCAAGACTTCGGCAGAGCGCGACCGTCGCCGCAACCATGTCGAGGATCGGAAGCGGGCTGTCGGCAAGAAGCGCGGATCGAAGGTCGGTCAGAAGAGCGCCGCCGAGGACCACCACCTCAGCCCCCGATTCCGCCAAATGCGCGATCTCGGACCGGCAGGCCGACAGGCGCGCCTCCGGGGCATCGGATGAGAAATCGTGACTTCCGCGGACGGCGACGATATTCCGGGACAGCCCGCGCACCTCGATGTCAGCGGCGAGCCGCTCTTCCCAGAAGGCCGATGTCGTCAGGATGCCCAGTCGTTGCCCCGTCAGCGGCGCGATCGCGAAGCATGCCTCGGCCAGGGAGAGGATCGGCCGGCGGACCGCGCGGCGGAAAGGATCGACGCCGAGATCGCCGAAACAGCCGAGCAGGACCGCATCGCAGGTCCGGCTATCCTCGGCGATTTCCCCGGCAAGCCGGGCGCGGGCGGCGGCGATCGTATCGCCGGAGCCGATGAAGGCGGGTCCCTCGCGGGCGGTCCTGGTCACCAGCGTGTCCGCTGGATCAAGCGATTCCGAGACCATCGCGGCCAGACGTTCGGTCAGCGCCGCGTCAGTGTTCGGATTGTAGAGAAGGAGCCGCACCGCAGCGTCAACGCGCCTTGCGGGCAGCGCGCGGCTTGACCCCGAGATCGGCGAAGACCGCGGCGATATCCTCGGTTTCCTTCGCCGGCGCATCGAGATGGAGGCGCGATTCCATCGCGTCGAGATGCTCGTCCATGGCGGCGATGGCGCCCGTCTTGTCGCCATCGAGGATGCATCTGGCGATCGCCGGATGGGCATCGGGCGAGCAATCGACCGAGCCCTGCGGCTCGAAGGCGGCGATGATCAGAGAGGTGCGCAGGGCCAGTTCGTCGATGAACTTGGCGAGCACGTCATTGCCGGTGAGGCGCCCGATCACCGAGTGGAACTCGCCGGTCAGCGTCAGCGTCGACCAGCGGTCGTCATGGGCATGCGCATCCTCGCGCTCGACGTGCTGGCGGAGTTCCTGCGCCGCGCGCTTGCCGAGATTATCGACGAGCTCGGACACCGCCGCGCGCTCAAGAATCCGGCGCGTCGCGAAGACCTGCCGGGCCTCCTCTGCTGTCGGTTGCGCAACATAGGCGCCGCGATTGGGATAGAGCGTGATGATGTTCCGCGAGCCGAGATGGGCCAGCACCTGGCGCACATGGATACGGTTCGATCCGAAGGCCTCGACAAGCTGGTCCTCGCCGAGTTTCGTGCCCGGGCGCAGGCGTTTCAGACTGATCGCCTTGAGGATTCCCCGCACAACGGGATCGTCGTCCATCGGCGGTTTGGGCTCAACGGTGGATTGAATTTTCTTCTGACGCATGATCCATCCCGAGACACGATTGCCGGAATGTAGACAATGTCCTGCCTGCGTGGAAGGCACATTGAGTACAAAATATCAGCATTATTGGCGCCAATAATTGTAGAAATTGGCGCCAATTTGCGTTCATGATGTCTCTGCCAACGAAATCGCGCGCCAATCGGCGACGAGCTTCGGTCACATCGGGGGAGGCTGATGACGGAACGGGACGAGCGCACGACGCGTCTGCCCTTGACGTTCCCGGACGACGGTGACCGCATGTTCGCGACCGGCCGGCGGGGATCCAAAGGAGCGGGGTCAATGCGACAACTGACGAGAAGACAGACCTATCGATACGCCCTTGCGGCAGCCGTCATCGCCTCCGCCGCCATGTTCGGCGGCGCGGGACCGGCGTCGGCCGAGAACACGCTGAAGATCGGCGTCCTCGGCGTCATGAGCGGACCGGATGCCGCCTGGGGCCTGGTCAGCCGCTATTCGGCCGAGGCCGGTGCCGCCATGTACAACGAGAAGGGCGGCATCGACATCGGCGGCGAGAAATACAAGATCGAGATAGTCTCGATCGACACCAAGGCCGATCCCAAGCTCGCCGTCACCGGCGCCCAGCGCCTGATCCTCAAGGAAGGGATCAAGTACATCATCGGCCCGAACGTCGATTCCACCATCGCCAGCGTCCAGCCGATCGCCGAGAAGAACGGCGCGATGATGGTCTCCTATTCCTTCACGCGCGCGTTGTTCTCGCCGCCGCATGAGAACACGATCCTCGCCATCATTCCCGGCTATCAGACCGGGCCGGTGGTCTTCAAATACCTTCAGGAACATGAGGGTCTGAAGTCGGTCGCCTTCCTCGTGGTCAACACCGCCGAGGGGCTGAAGCAGCGCGACGAGAGCGTCGCGGCGGCGAAGAAGCTCGGCCTCGACGTCGTCTCCAGCGACGATACCTATGAGGTCGGCGCGACGGATTTCTTCCCGGTCGTCTCCAAGGTCGTCAGCGGCAAGCCCGGCCTGATCGTGCTTTCCGGCGTGTCGCCGGCGGATGCGCCGAAGCTGATCAAGACGGCGCGGCAACTCGGCTACAAGGGCCTGCTCGAGGCCGAGACGGCCCAGGACATCAACATCCTCAACCAGGGTGCGGGCGATGCTGCCAACGGCTTCATCTCGCTTGGTGGCGCGAGCACGCCGGAGATCCGCAGCGCCTACATGGACAGCTTCATCGACCACTACAACAAGGTCGCCGGTGAGTGGAATGACGAGGCCGGCACCAAGGCCTATGCGCTGGAGATGATCCTGAGGACCCTTCAGAAGACCGGCAAGGCCGGCATCGACGACGTCGAGGTCTTCAAGAAGGCGATTCCCGACTTCGCCGTCGACAATCCTTTCCTCAAGGAGAAGCAGACGCTGCGCTATGTCGGCGAGGCCTATTTCCAGCAGAAGCGCCAGATCGGCCTGCCTATGGTGATCAACACCGTCAAGGACGGCAAATTCCAGACGCTCTTCATCGGCAGCGTCGAATAGCAGGGACAATGACGGAGGCCGGGAGACATCCCGGTCTCCGCTCCGGCAACGGGAGATCCGATGGAACAGGTCCTCTTCAACGGTTTGGTCCTGTCGGCGACTTACGCCGTGATCGCGCTCGGCATCACCCTTATCTTCAGCATCATGAACATCCTCAATTTCGCCCATGGCCAGATGTTCATGATCGGTGGCTTCGCCGTCTATTACGTCTACGGCGAGTACCATCTGCCCTTCGCCCTCGGCCTCCTGGTCGCCACGGTCGGCGTCGGCCTCATCGGCGTGCTTTTCGACATCCTCTTCTTCCGGCGCATGCGCCGGCGGGCGACGCGGGAAGAGAACAGCATGCTGCTTGCCGTCGGCACCGCGCTGCTTCTGGAAAACGTCGCCCTCTTCGCCTTCGGCGAGAAGGAGCGGGGCGTGCCCGACGTCGTCGAGGGCGTCTACCGGCTCGGTGATGCCTTCCTGCCGGCGCAACGCCTTCTGGTTCTCGGCCTGTCGATCCTGCTGATCGTCGCCCTTCTCCTCTTTGTCCAGTACACCAGGCTTGGACGGGCGATGCGCGCCCTGGCGCAGGATCGCGAGGCGACGCTGCTGATGGGGGTCGATGTCGACCGCATCTCGGCGATCGGCTTCGGCATCGGGGCCGGCCTCGCCGGTCTCGCCGGTGCGCTGCTCATCACCATTTCCGGCGTGAATGCCGGTATAGGCACCGCGATCACGACCAAGGCCTTCATCATGATCATGATCGGCGGGGCAGGGGTCGTTGCCGGCTCGATCCTTGGTGCCGTGGTTCTCGGCTTCGCCGAGGCGATCGGCTACGCCCTCATTCCCGGCTCGGTCACCTATCTCATCATCTTCCTGGCGCTGATCCTCTTCCTGATCGTGCGGCCGCAGGGCATCATGGGCAAGCCATGGGGATGACGCATGACGGCAGCCCATCCGAGGAAGGCGCGGCGGCCGTGAGCGCGCTTCCCCAGTCCGTCGACGGTGCCGGAGCGCTGCATCGCGCCGAGGGCCCGCGCCGGCCATTCACGCAGATCGCGATGGCAATCCTCGTCTTTGTCATCCTCCTGCTTGCCATTCCGATGCTGCTGCGCGGCGCGCCCTATTGGCTGAGCGTCGCGACCAACGCCAATGTGCTCAGCCTCGGCGGCCTCGGCCTCTGGGTCATGTTCTCCATCGGCCGCATTGACATCGCGCAAGGCGCCTTCGCCGCGATCGGCGGCTACACGACCGCGATCCTCGCCACCCGCTATGGGCTGTCGTTCTGGCTTTGCCTGCCGCTTTCGGCCCTGTCCGCGGCTCTGGTCGCGACTATCATCGGCCTGCCGATCCTCAGGCTACGTGGCGTCTATTTCGCCATGATTACGCTCAGCCTGACCGAGGTCACACGCCTCACCGCGCTCAATGGTGGCGCGCTGACCAATGGCGCGGCCGGCTTCGTCGCCATTCCGCAGGCCGGCCTGCTTACTACGCCGATGTCCTTCTATCTGCTGTCCGCCGGCCTGCTTCTTCTGTGCGCCGCAATCGTCTGGCGCCTCGCCGAAAGCCGCATCGGCCGGGTCTTCCGTTCCATGCGCCAGAATGAGGACCTCGCCCAGAGCATTGGCATCGACGTCACCCGCTATCGCGTCATCGCCTTCGCCGTGGCGAGCGGCATGGGCGGACTCTGCGGCAGCTTCCTCGCCGAGTTCCAGCAGAACATCTTTCCCGCCACCTATTCGGTCAGCGACTCTATCAACTTCATGCTCTATTGCTTCCTCGGCGGCCTCGACTACGTGCTCGGGCCGGTTGTCGGCGCCTTTCTCCTGGTCTTCGCCTTCGAACTGCTAGACGCGCTGCAGCGCTATCAGGCGCTGCTCTACGGCATCCTCATGATCGTGGTGATGCTGTTCCGGCCGAACGGGCTGCTTAGCATCGGGTCCGGATCGCGCGGGAACGACCGATGAACATCCTCGAGGTCCAGTCCCTGACCAAGATGTTCGGCGGCCTTGCCGCGGTGAACGATGTCAGCTTCTCGGTCAAGGAAAACGAGATCCTGTCGATCATCGGACCGAATGGCGCCGGCAAGAGCACGCTCTTCAAGGTCATGGGCTCGTTCCTGCGCCCAAGCGCCGGCCGCGTGCTGTTCCGCGACGAGGTCGTCTCCGGACTGAAGCCGCACATCGTGGCGCGCCGCGGCCTTGTTCGCACCTTTCAGGAAACGACGATCTTTCGCGAGATGACGGCGCTGGAGAATGTCGTCGTCGCCCATCATATCCGTCTCAGCGCCGGCTTCCTCGGCGTCTTCTTCGCCACCCCGCGGGCGCGCGGCGACGAGGCCGGGTTCCGTGCCAGCGCCGAGGAGATCCTTGATTATCTCGGCCTCGGCGCGGTGCGTGACGAGCCGGCGCGCAACCTGCCCCACGGCCATCTGCGCGCGCTCGGCATCGCCATGGCGCTTGCCACCCGGCCACAAGTGCTGCTTCTCGACGAGCCGTTTTCCGGCATGAACCCGGAAGAGACCGAACGCGCTGTCGACATGGTCGAGGGCATTCGCCGGCGCGGCGTCACCGTGCTTCTGGTCGAGCATGACATGTCGGCGGTGATGCGGATCAGCGACCGCATTGTCGTGCTCAATTTCGGCCGCAAGATCGCCGAGGGCAGCCCCGAGGAAATCCGCAACGACGAGACCGTGATCGAGGCCTATCTCGGCCGCGACGACGAGTTCTTCGGACCGGAGGCCGCCTGATGTCGGCCTATTTCGAAGCGCGCAATCTCTCGGTCCGCTACGACAAGGTCGCTGCCCTCAACGATGTGTCGATTGCGATCGACGAGGGGGAGGTCGCCGCGCTCATCGGCACCAATGGCGCCGGCAAGACGACCACCCTGCGTGCGATCTCCGGCCTGAAGCGCCCCGAGGCCGGCGAGATCTGGTTCGAGGGCGAGCGCATCGATCGCCTGCCGCCGGCCAAGATCGTCGGTCGCGGCATCGTCATGGTGCCCGAGGGTCGGCACGTCTATCCCTTCATGTCTGTCCGCGACAACCTGCTGATGGGGGCCTATCTACGGCGTGATGCGGCCGGTGTCAGGGCCGACCTCGACAGTGTCTTCGATCGCTTTCCGCGCCTGAAGGAGCGTCATCGGCAGCAGGCCGGGACGCTGTCCGGCGGTGAGCAGGAGATGCTCGTCGTCGGTAGGGCCCTGATGGCGCGCCCGAAACTCCTTCTGCTCGATGAACCCTCGCTCGGCCTCGCGCCGCTGGTGACGCGCGAGATCGCGCGGCTGATCCTGGCGATCAATCGCGAGGACAAGGTCAGCGTCATCCTGGTCGAGCAGAACTCGCGCATGGCCCTGAAGATTTCGCGCCATGCCTATGTGCTGGAGACAGGCCGGGTCGGCCTCGAAGGCGCCTCCAGCGATCTCCTCGGCAACGACCATGTCCGCCGCCTCTATCTCGGCGGGTGAGGGACAGGCGGCGCCTGTCCGAAGTCCGACAGCCTCGATCGAAGCGGTTGGGTGAAAACAAGAAACGGAAGACGGAACGACGATGGCTATCCAACGTGATCTCAAGGGCTATGGCAGGGAGCGTCCCGACATCGTCTGGCCGAATGGCGCTCGTGTCGCCATCTCGCTGACGCTGAATTTCGAGGAAGGCGCGGAACTGGCGGTCGAGCAGGGGGACACGGAGACCGAACGTTTCGGCGAGGCGCCCTCGGTCCAGCCGCCGGGCGTGCGCGATCTCGTTCAGGAGCAGGTCTTCGACTACGGCATGCGCGTCGGCCTGTGGCGGTTTCTCGACGCTCTCGATCGCCGCGACATGATGGTGACGATGCAGATGTGCGGCCGCGCCGTCGAACGGGTTCCCGAGCTTGCCGTGGCAGCCGTCGCGGCGGGACACGAGCCGCTCGTCCACGGATGGCGGTGGCTGCCGCATTCGCGCTATCTCGATCGGGAGACCGAGAAGCGGGACATCATCCGCGCCCGCGACGTCATCGAGCAGGCGACAGGGGTCGCGCCGGTCGGCTTCTTCACCCGCGGCGGCCAGAGCCAATGGACGCGCGATCTCGTCTCGGAGCTCGGCTTTCTTTACGATTCCAACGCGCTCAATGACGAACTGCCCTATTGGGATACGACCTCGGCCGGCCGGCCGGTGCTGATCGTCCCCTACTGCTTCGACACCAACGACATGCGCTATTGGTATCCGAACGGCTTCATCCGTCCGGACGATTTCTCCGCCTATACGCTCGCCGCCGTCGACACGCTGCTGCGCGAGGCCGCGATGAACCGCTCGTCGATGCTGACCATCGGCCTCCATCTGCGCATCAGCGGACGGCCGGCGCGGTTCGCGGCGGTCGAACAGATCCTCGACAGGCTTGCCAGTCTCGATGACCGGGTCTGGATCGCCACGCGGGGTGATATCGCTCGGCACTTTGCCGCCGTCAGCGCACCGGAGGCAGCGCCGGCCTGATCGTCCGTGGCGGCGATCGATGCTGGCGGCGCCCGTAAACGCGATCAGCCGACAATGCCGACCAGTGAAAAGGCGGCGAAGGTCAGGGCGCCGAGGGCGATCGGGGCCAGCGGGCTGGTCCGGGTGAAGGTTAGGAGAAGCGTCGAGGCGCCCGCCACCAGCCAGGCGAGCCATCCGCCCTGCGCGGCCTGGAGCAGGGTGATGGCGGTGGCGACGATCATGCCGGCCGCGATCGGCGCCAGCCCGCGCTCGATCGCCTTCTGCCACGGCGCGCCGCGGAACCGGCTCCACAGCCGTGCGAGGCCATAGACCAGCAACGACGACGGTAGGAAGATCGCCACCGAGGCGACGGCCGCGGCCGTCCAGCCGCCGACGCGCCAGCCAATGAGGGTGACGAGAACCGTGCCCGGACCGGGCGTCATCCGCGAGACGGCATAGAGATTGAGGAACTCGGTATCCCCAAGCCAGCCATAGGTGTCGACGACGTGGTGATGGATGTCGGCGACGACCGCCTGCCCGCCGCCGATCGTCATCAGCGATAGCGGCCCGAAATAGAGCAGGAGGCGGAGGAGCAGGCTGTCGTTCACGGCTCGGTCCTGAGCCGCCAGAACGCCAGCGCCACCGAAATCGGCGCAAGGACAAGGATGACCGGGAGCAGCGGCCATCGCAGGACGAGAAGGGCGAAGACTGTCGCGCCCATCATCAGAAGCGGCAGCAGGTTGAGGCCGATCGCGCGCGTGGCCTGCACGCCCATGGAAAGCGACAGGCCGATCGCTCCCGCGACCGCGCCGGCCATCATCACCCGCACCAGGCCGAACCGGGTCAGCGTGTCGAAGACGGTAAGGACGCCGATCGCCAGGAACAGGGCGGGGATGACAAGGCCGGTCGCCGCGGCCAGCGCGCCGGGACCACCGCGCAGGCGAAAGCCGATCCAGATCGACAAATTGACGACATTGACGCCGGGAAAGGCCTGGGCAAGGGCGAGCCCGCTGAGGAACTCGCGCTCGCTGATCCATCGGCGCCTCTCGACGAACTCGCGCATCATCCAGCCGCTCAGCCCGCCGCCAACGCTGCTGAGGCCGATGATGGTGAAGGCGCGGAAGAGATCGAGGACGCTTGGACCCGGCACCTCGATCGGGGAGGGAGGCTGACCGTCCGACGTGCTCATGACCGCCGCTTTTCGTTGAAGCCGAGGCGGCGGCCCGGACCGAGGCCGTCTCTCAGCCGGATGTGTGATGTCCGTGCGTGCCGACTACATACAGGATTCCGCGTCGTCGACGCGAAAGACGCAGGCCAGGCCGGTGACGACCGCCGTCAGACGACGCGGTTGCGCAGCGTGCCGATTCGCTCGATCGTCAACGCGACCTCGTCGCCGCGCTTGAGGCTCTTGCCGAACTCCGCCGCCGAGCCGCCGCCGACCGTGCCGGTACCGAATATCTCGCCGACCCGCAGCGTTTCGTTGCGCGAGGCATGCGCGATCATGTCCTCGAAACGCCAGTGGATGGTGCCGGAATTCGACTGGCACCAGTCCGCGCCGGCAACGGTCGCGCGCATGTCGAGATCGTAGACATCCGGGATCTCGTCGCGTGTGACGAGCACCGGGCCGAGAACGTGGCCCTTCTGGAAGTCCTTGCCCTTGGCGGGCCCGAGACCGACCGACATTTCGCGCGCCTGGAAGTCGCGGGCGCTGAAGTCGTTGTAGATGGTGAAGCCGTAGATGTGGTCGAGCGCCTCTTCGCGCGCGATGTCGGCGCCGCCCTTGCCGATGATTGCGGCGAACTCGAACTCGAAATCGAATTGCTCGCAATAATCGGGGATGCGGATTTCGTCGCCGTCGGCGCCGAGGCTGGCCGGATTGCCCTTGTAGTAGACCGGGAAGTTGTACCACTCCGCCGGAATCTCCCGCCCGAGGCGCGGATAGATGTTCTTGAGATGCGTCTCGAACGCCATGAAGTCGCGCATCAGCGGCGGATCGGGCAATACGGGCAGGCGCGTAAACGCCGATGGCGGTGGCGGCGCGTCGCCCGACGTCTCCGCCCATTCGAGCGTCTCGCGCGCCTGATCGAGCGTCACCGCCCCGCCTTCGACGAAGGCCAGCATGCGGCAGGGAACCAGCGCGCCGGCGATCCGCCGCGCCGGCTCCTGGCCGAGGCCATGCTTGCGAACGAGCATCGCCTCGGTCGCAAGCGTCAGGTCGAGAATGCCGCCGCCGGATCGCTCACAGCCGACCCGGACCTGCGGCCCAAGCGGCGTCTCGATGCCGAAAGACAGGAGGCGCATGGCTCAGGCGATTTGAAGCTCGTAGAGCTCCCGCTCGCGCTTGTCGAGAAGCGGAACGATCTCGCCCTCGATGATCGACTTGAAGTGCGGCGTCTCGCGATGGCCGGCCAAAGCCGCCTGATCGGGATAGTGCTCGTAGAGCATGATCAGATGGTCGGATTCGGTCGAGCGCGACACCTGGTAGAACGCGCAGGTCGGCTCGGCGCGATCGACTTCCGTCTTCATGCGGCGCAGGCCGTCGAGGACCTTGTCAACCTGGCCCTGCTTCACGTGGTACTTGGCAATCAGGACAATCATATTCCCTCCGAGAACGTTCGATTGGTTGAACACTGTTTGATAGAGCGAACCAGCTCGCGCATGCGGCTTGTCAAGCCGTGGCGAGCTCCGATTTGCGAGGCCGCTGCTCCAGCGATTGCGGGCTGGCTCCGAGCCGCCGCGACAATTCTTCCGCGAAGCGCGCGACGTCGCGGCCATAGCGCGCCGCGTTCTGCTTGGTGACCTCGATGCTGAGGAGCCCGACGGCGAAGCCGGCGATGGCGGTCTTGCTGCCGGCGCCGAAGACCGGTGCGCCGAAGCAATACATGCCCTCGCGAAGCTGGCCGTTGTCGATCGAGTAGCCGCGCTGCCGGATTTCCTCGAGCTCGCGCTTGAACGCCTTCATCGAGCGGACGCTGGAGCGCGTGAGCGGCTTGCTCATTGTCGAGGCGCTGATCGCTTCGGCCTCCTTCGCCGGATAGGTGCTCAGCATCGCCTTGCCGGTCGCGGTATAGATCGCCGGCAGGGACATGCCGATCCGGAAGCTGAGGCCGAGCGGGCTCGACCCGTTGCGGCAGGCGACATACATCACCTGGTCGCCGTTGAGCACCGTCAGGTTCAGCGCTTCATCCTTGAGGCTCGATTCGTCTTCCTGCGCCAGCCGCTGGAATTCGGCCGCGAGCGAGCTCTGGCTCTGGAAGGCATTCGCCCAGGACAGCACATGCGGCCCGATCGCGAACTGGCTCGGGCCGACACGGGCGAGCACCCCGAGTTCGGTGAGCGTCTTGCACAGGCCATGGATCGAACTCTTGGGAAGATCGAGTTCGCGGGCGAGGTCGGAGACGCCCATCAGCCGGCCTTCGCTGCTGAGATGGTCGAGGATCCGCTTGGCCCGCACCAGCGCCGGCACCTGCCGGTCGGCGGAAGAGACGACCTCTTCCTTCTTGGCCTTGGCCGGCCGCCGGACCGTCGCCGACTTTGACTTCCGGGACTGCGCGCGCCCTGTCATGCGATCCACTTCAGCTTCGCGTTGGTGAATTCGCATGTGCCCAGCTGGGCGAGTTCGCGGCCATGGCCGGACATCTTGATGCCGCCGAAGGGCAGGCGGGGATCCGAGCGGACGAGGTCGTTGACGAAGACCGCGCCGGCATCGATGAAGTCGGCAAATGTCGGAAGCACTCTCGACGTCCTCGCTCCAGATCGACGCGCCAAGCCCGTAGTCCGTATCATTTGCAAGTCTGATTGCCTCTTCTGTCGAGGCGAAACCTATAACGGCAGCGGCCGGCCCGAACAACTCTTCGCGCCGCGCCGGAGAATCTGACGCAACCCCGGTCAGGATTGTCGGCTCATAGTAGAAGCCGGCACCATCGCGCGCCTTGCCGCCGATGACGACCTGCGCACCTTGCGCGACGCATCGATCGACCTGCGCCGCAAACGTGTCGCGGAGATCGGCGCGCGCCAGCGGGCCCATCTTGGTTTCGGACTTCAGCGGATCGCCGACGGGCAGACCCGAAGCCGCCGCGCTGAACGCCTCGAGGAACCGGTCCAGGATCGATTCGGCGACGATGAAGCGCTTGGCGGCGATGCAGCTCTGGCCGGCATTGCCGAAACGCGAGGCGATGGCGACCGGTATGGTCTTGTCGAGGTCGGCATCGGCCATGACGATGAAGGGATCGGAGCCGCCGAGCTCGAGCACGGTCTTCTTGCCGCTCGCCCCGGCCGCGGCGGCGACCGCCGTTCCCGCCCGCGGGCTGCCGGTCAGCGTCACGCCGCGGATGCGCTTGTCGGCGATGATCGCCGGGACCGCGTCGCGATCGACCACGAGATTGAGGAGCAGCGTCTCGCCGCCGGCGGCCTCCTTGAAAAGGTCTTCGATCGCTTCGGCGCAGCCCTGAACGTTCTCGGCATGCTTGAGGAGCGCGGTGTTGCCGGCGAGAACCGATGGCACGAAGAAGCGGATCGCCTGCCAGAAGGGGAAGTTCCACGGCATGATCGCCAGGATCGGCCCGAGTGGCTCGAACTGGACCTGGCTGAGGCGCGCCTCGGTCCTGACCACCTGCGGCGCGAGATAGGCTTCGCCGGCGGTGGCGTAGTGGCGCGCGGTCGTGGCGCATTTGCGGATTTCACCAATCGCCTCGCTGATCGGCTTGCCCATCTCGCCGGAGATCAGGGCGCCATAGCGCTCGGCCCGCGCATCGAGCAGGTCCGCGAGCCTGGCAAGGAAAGCGGTCCGCGTTTCCATCGTGGTGCGGCGCCAGGACTGCCACCCCGACCAGATCGCCTCCAGCCGGCGTTCGACCTCGGCCCCATCGTGCATGGAGTACTTCCGGATCGCCTGCCCGGTTGCCGGGTTCACGGACTCGAACATCATCGCCCGGTGTTCCCCTGGCACGCCCAACGATTAGCCCGAAGGGCCGCGCCCGGCCGGGCACGGCTATCGGTCGGCACGGGCGTGGGCCGGCTGGCGGGATCCAGCATGCGGGTAACGTGGATGCTCATCTGTGCCCGACACCTCTCAGCGGAATGCGATGGCGCCGTCTTCGCGCTGCCACGTGTTGATCTTGCGCTCGGCGATCGGGATGGTCTTCAGCCCCTCGTCGTCAAGCTCGACGCCGATGCCGGGCGCCTCGGGCGGGTGGAAGAAGCCGTTGACGACCGGGATGATCGCCTTGACCGCTTTGTTGAACGGCGGGCGGTCCTGCGGACGGTGTTCCTGCACTTCCCAGTTGGGCGCGGCGAAGCCGACCTGGACATGCGCGGCGACCGCCACGGGCCCGTTCGGCACCGAGTGCGGAATGACGCCCTGGTGGTGCGCCTCGGCCATGGCGCAGATCTTCTTCATATGGGTGATGCCGCCGCACACGCCGACATCGGCCCTGATGTGATGGATGCCGGCGGCCTCGATATATTCGCGCCACTCCCACATCGTCGTCGTGCGCTCGCCGGCGGCCATGGGGACCCGCACCTTGGCGGCGACCTCGCCAAAGGCGAGAACGCTGTCGGGCACGATCGGGTCCTCGACGAAGAGCGGGCGGAACGGCTCGATCTCATGGATCAGGGCGATGGCGTCGCCCGGCACCATGTTGCGGTGGAGCTCGACGCCGATGTCGATCTCCCAGCCGACCGCCTCGCGCAGCGCCGCCAGGCGCTCGACAAGGTCCTTGTGCCGCGCGCCATAGCGCATCTGATGATGGTCGTGCTGGAAGAGCAGCACCTTGAGCGCCGTATAGCCTTCCGAGACCGCCGCCTTTGCGCTGGCGATGACCTCATCCGAGGTGCCGTAGCTCAGCACATACATGGCGCGGATGCGATCACGCGCGCGGCCGCCGAGCAATTGCCAGACCGGCGCCTCGAAGCGTTTGCCGCGGATGTCCCAGAGTGCCTGGTCGATGGCCGAAATCGCTCCGGTGATCCCCATGCCGCGCATCGACGCACTGCGATAGAGGCGGAGCCAGTGATATTCGGTGCGCAGCGGGTCCTCGCCGATCAGCGAGGCGCCGAACGTCTTGGCGATGGCCTCGGCCGCGTCCGGATAGCCGAAGAAGGTCGATTCGCCGACGCCTTGGAGGCCGGTATCCGTGGTGATGCGCACGAACATCCAGTTGTGAGCGATGAAGGTCTCGAAATTCTCGATCCGCACGGCAGGCGTTCCTTGTCAGTCGTTGTTGGGCGGATAAACGAAGGTCGGAGTCCGGCGCTCGCTCGGCGCGCCGATCACCTCGACGATCGTGCACAGCGGATGGTCGGTCTCGAAATAGTCGAAGGCGCCGTCGCCGGTCGCGCCGAAGCCGCGCGCCCCTTGCAGCGGACGGAACCCCGCCGCCTTCAGCTCGGCGACGGCCTTGGGCTGGTCGGGCACATAGATGCCGACATGGTGCAGCCCCTCGCCATGCTTCTCCAGATGATCGGCGAAGATGCTGCGGCCCTCGAGCGGCTCGATCAGCTCCATCTGGACGCCGTCCTTCCAGGCAAGCGCATGGCGGAAGTGGAAATTCCCCGGCTCGCCGCGATAATGCATGTCCTTCAGGATGTCGGGCGTCAGCGTGTAGCTCGTCCACGGGCCCATCCTGAGAAGGTCCCAATAGGCGCGCACCGAGGCGTCGAGATCGCGCACGACGAGCGCGATCTGCTTGATGCCGTGCTGCTGGACCAGGGTACTGACTGCGTCGGCCACTCTATCCTCCGTCACGCTCTCTGGCTGTCACGCGCCGCGCCGGCTCAGGTGCTCCTGGCGAGCTGCGCGATGCCGGCGTCGATGCTGTCCTGATAGGCGGAAACCTTGCCGGAGATGACTTCGTCCATCGTCACCGAGCGCCCGGCGATGCCGCTCTCATAGGCGGCGAGCACGGCCGCGACCGCCGTCAGGCCGAGATGGCCGTCGACCTCGGGCGCGCGGCCGCCGAGGATCGCGTCGGCGAAATCGTGGATCTCGATCGCGATCAGGGCGGCGTCGGCCTCGCTGGCGGTCTTCGAATAGACAACCTTGTCGTCGAACAGCCGCGCGGTCAGTTCGTCGAGATGGAAATCGGGGATTTCGGCCCGGATCGCCTCGCCGGAGAGTTCCCCCTCGGCGCGCCGCAGAATGACCTCGCCGCCGGTTCGGTCGCGCGGCGCCTCGATCGAGCCGCCGCGACCATGCACCGTCCGCTGATACCAGCGATGTCCGGGCCCCGAGGGCAGGTAGGTGATCTGCGCCAGCGCGCCTGACTTCATCTTGTAGGTGGCGATCAGCAAATCCTCGCCGGTCGCCTCGACCGTCTCCGGCATCTCGCGCAGCCGCGCCCAATAGGAGGGAAGGTCCCGCTCCGGCTTGGCGCGGCGGTAGCGAACCGGCTCGGCGATGAGGCCGGTTCCCGACACGCTTTCGATCTCGCCGAGATAGAACTGGACGATATCGCTGTAGTGGCAGCCCATGTCGAGGCCGATTGCACCCTTGTCCTTCATGTGACGCCAGGGCGTGATGATGATGTGGTTGTCGCCGCCGAGCGAAATCTGCTCCATCAGGTGGACATGACCGAGAAGTCCGGCGTCGATGGCGGCCCTCGCCAGCCGGTTTGGCGGATCGCGGCGATAATTCTCCGCGGTTGCCAGCACGGCGCCGCCGCGCTTTGCCGCATCGATCAGCGCCTGGCAGGAACGCACGGTCAGCGCCAGGGGTTTCTCGCAGATGAGGTGCTTCCCGGCTTCCAGGATCGGCAGCGCGACAGCGAGATGGGTCCAGGCTTCCGTCACCAGGTCGAAGGCGGCGATTGAGGGATCGGCAAGCGCCGATTCGATCGAGGTGTGGACCGCCGGACGGCGTCCAAGCTCGCGCTCAGCCTCGTCGGCGGCGCGCTGCGCATTGTCCTCGCGGATGTCGCAGACGGCGACGAGGTCGACATTCGACAGGCCGCTGTGCTCGAGCGCGGCGAAGCCGCCGACATGGCGCGTGCCCATGCCACCGCAGCCGACCAGACAGACCGGAACCCTGCTCATGCCGCCCGCTCCCGACCCAATGTGACCACTGCCGCGCGAGCACGTGCGCGCGGTCCGATAGCGCGTCCGTCACGGGTCGGTCTTCTGGTTGGCATGGATGAACGCTCCCCCTCAGGACTCTCTGGTCGATTCGCATTGCGTTCGACCAGTAGAACGATGTTTTATGCAATGAACGATAGTCAGCGGCCTTTCTTCTGTCAACGCGGATGCGCGAAGAGACCATCTTCGTCCGGATTTATCCTTTCGCTTCAACGAAGTGCGTTCATTATGTCGAACGATCGTCTGCTTATTGAACAGCACGCCATGTTCGGTTAGGGTATCAAATCAGACGACGGCGTCGATGGCCGACAGTCGTCGCGCGAAGGAGCCGCCGGACAAACGGCGGCCGGAATGAGACCAGAGGAAACGTGCCGGCGCATGCCGGCGTCTCGATGACAAGATGAGACACCACCGCATCGGCGAGAGCGGCCGTTGGGGAATTGGTGTCCGAGGGAGGAAGCTGGAGTGAAACCTGTCGGGCTCATCGAGCTCCATGCCGGTCGTCACGCGCGGCCGAAGGCGCGCAAGTCCACAATCGAGAATTCGTATCCCGGCGATCTTCGCCGGTCGCGACGGCGTTCCGTTGCGACGCGCGGATCCGGATGCGGGGAGGCGCGCGTGAGCGAGGAAGCGCTCGGCGTCCGCGACCTGCGGGTCTACTACCATTCGCAACAGGGCCCGGTTAAGGCCGTCGACGGTCTGTCGTTCTCGCTGAGACAAGGCGAGCGGTTCGGCCTCGTCGGCGAATCGGGCAGCGGCAAGACGACGGCCGCCTTCGCTATTCTGCAACTCACCAAGCCGCCGGCCCGGATCGAGAGCGGCGAGGTCGTTCTCGACGGGCAGAACCTCCTCGACCTGTCCGAGGAGAGCCTGCGCAAGATGCGTTTCTCGCGGATTTCGCTGATTCCGCAGGGCGCGATGAACTCCCTCAATCCGGTGCTTCGCATTCGCGAGCAGCTCGCCGATGTCATCCGTGAGCACGAGCCGCAGGCGACGAGATCCGAGATCGACAACCGCATCGCGGACATGCTCGACCGGGTCGGCCTGAAGCGGCAGGTCACGCGGATGTTTCCGCATGAGCTGAGCGGCGGCATGAAGCAGCGGGTCTGCATCGCCATGGCCGTCTCGCTCAAGCCGAAGATCATCATCGCCGACGAACCGACCAGCGCGCTCGACGTAGTGACCCAGCGCCAGGTGATGGAGACGCTGGGCAATGTCCAGAAGATGCTCGACGCCTCGGTAATCCTCGTCGGTCACGACATGGGATTGATGGCGCAGTTCGTCGACACGATCGGGGTCATGTATGCCGGCCGGCTCGTCGAGGTCGGCCCGGTCGGCGAGCTCTTCGACGAGCCGCTCCATCCTTACACCCAGCTCCTGATCTCCAGCCTGCCCTCGCTGGATCTCAAGGGCGCCTTCAAGGGCATTCCCGGAGTCGCCCCCTCGCTGAGAAACCCGCCACCGGGGTGCCCCTTCAACCCCCGTTGTCCCAGCGCCATGCCCACCTGCACCGCCGTGCTTCCCGAACTGGTCGAAGTACGACCCGGGCGGTGGGTGGCGTGTCACCTTTATTGAGAGCCCGATGGCTGCGCTACTCGAAGCAAGGAACGTCTCCAAGGTCTATTATAAGGGCGTGTTGCACCGCACGGGCAATGTCGCGCTCGAGGGGCTGTCGCTGACCATCGACGAGGACGAGCCCTCGGTCACGGTCGTCGCCGGCGAGAGCGGCAGCGGCAAGACGACGCTCGCCAACCTGCTCCTAGGCATCACCCGGCCAACCTCCGGCCAGCTCCTCTATCGGGGCAAGGACCCCTCCACGATGTCGGCGGCGGAGCACCTGGCCTTTCGCCGCGAAGTGCAGGTGATCTTCCAGGACCCGTTCGAATCCTTCAATCCCTTCCACCGGGTCGATCGCGTCCTCAAGTCGCCGATGCGCAAGTTCGGGCTGGCGTCCTCCGACAAAGAAGCCAAGGCGATGATCGCCCGCGCCCTCGACCTCGTCGGGTTGCGTTTGGAGGATACGCTCGGCCGCTATCCGCACCAGCTCAGCGGCGGCCAGCGCCAACGCATCATGGTGGCGCGCGCGCTTCTCCTGCAGCCGCGCATCATCATCGCCGACGAGCCGGTCTCGATGGTCGACGCCTCGCTGCGCGCCTCGATCCTGGAAAGCCTCCTGAAGCTCAATCGCGAACTCGGCATCTCGATCATCTACATCACCCACGACCTCACTACCGCCTATCAGGTCGGTGACAGCGCCATGATCCTCTACCAGGGCTCGATCGCCGAGCTTGGTGGTGTCGATCTGGTGATCAAGCAGCCGCAGCACCCCTACACCCAGCTCCTCGTCGACTCGATCCCGCTGGCCGATCCGAAGCATCGCTGGGGGCAGAACACCGATATCTCGACGACGCAGGACGACGAGGAGGGTGTCGTGCGCGTCGGCTGCAAGTTCGTGCAGCGATGCCCCTTCGCCATGCAGATGTGCCACGAGAAGGAGCCGCCGATCTTCCGTACCGACGATCGGCGCGGGGCCGCCTGTTTCCTCTATCGGGAGAGCCCGTCCATGCCCCCGACGGAGGCGTCACAGCTCGTCTTGAAAGCCGCGCACGCGGCCATTTCCCGCTCCGCCGGCGCGCCGTCATCGGCAGCCGCGGCGCAGACCTGATCGTTCGGCCCGTGCGGGCGGAAGAGGAGTCGCAATGACCTGGACCTATGCCCTGACCCGGCTTGGTACATTCTTCCTGGTGGTCTTCGTTGCCATCAGCATCAATTTTCTGGTGCCGCGTCTGGCGCCGGGCGATCCGGTCACCCAGAGGCTGGAAGCGACCGGCTCCTCCGGCACCACCGTCGGCGGCGACTTCCGTGAGCTGGTCAAGGCGTATGAGCAGAAGTTCGGCTACGGCAAGCCGCTGTGGCAGCAATACCTTTCCTATTGGAACGACCTCTTCCACGGCAATCTCGGCTTCTCGATCGCCAAATATCCGGCCCGCACGATCGACATCATCAAGCGGGCCCTGCCATGGTCGATCGGGCTGCTTGGCGTCGCCACGCTGATCGGCTTCGCCGTCGGCACGATCGCCGGCGCGCTGCTCGCCTGGCCGAGCACGCCGCCGATATTCGGGCGGCTGTTCATTCCGATCTTCGTCGTCTTCTCGTCGGTGCCCTATTACCTCTTGGGTCTGCTCCTGCTCTTCATGTTTTCGCTGACGTTCCAGATCTTTCCCGGCGGCGGCGGTATCGACACTTTCACCGAGCCTGGCTGGAATTTCGCCGCCATCACCGACATCCTCTATCACGCCTTCCTGCCGGCCCTTTCGATCGTGCTCGCCAGCATCGCCTTCTGGGCGCTCGGCATGCGCGGCATGATGATCACGATCCAGGGCGAGGACTTCATGACCCTCGCCCACGCCAAGGGGCTGAAGCGGTCGCGGATCTTCTTCCGCTACGCCATGCGCAATGCCTTCCTGCCCCAGGCGACCCATCTTGCCCTGGCGCTCGGCCATGTGGTCTCCGGCGCCGTGCTGGTCGAGGTCATCTTCCGCTACCCGGGCATCGGCTACTCGCTCTACAAGTCGATCACCGGCAAGGACTATTTCGTGACGCAGGGCATCCTGCTCCTGCTCATCGTCACCATCGCATTCGCCATGCTGGTCATGGACTTCATCTACCCGCTCCTCGACCCGCGGGTGTCCTATGGGAGGCAGCAGTGACACAGGCGGCCGAAGCTCCGACCCTCGCCAAGCCGAATCCCGTCAGGGCGGCCGCCGACGGCCTCGGCAAACGCAATATCAACTACCTGCTGATCGTCGGTATCGGCGTCCTCCTGCTGCTCGTCCTGTTCGGACTGCTCGGGCCGCTCGTTTGGGATGTCTCGCAGGCCAAGGTCGGCGCGGTGGTCCCCTCCCAGCCGCCCTCGTGGGATCATCCGCTGGGCACCGACGTGCCCGGGCGCGACATCCTCGCCATGCTGATCCTGGGGACGCCCGAAACCCTCAAGATCGGCCTCATCGCCGGCATCGTCGGCCTTGGCATCGGAGCCTTTCTCGGTCTCAGCGCCGGCTATTTCGGTGGCGCCATCGATACCATCATCCGTCTTGTCACCGACGTGTTCCTGACCATCCCGACCCTGGCGATCCTCATCGTCGTCGCCTCGATGGTCCGTGTCCTCAGTATCGAGGGCATGGCACTGATCGTCGCCTCACTGGCGTGGATGGCCCCGACCCGGACCATCCGCGCGCAGGTCCTCACATTGCGCGAGCGGCGCTACATCCAGCTCGCCAGGCTCTCCGGCCACAGCCATCTGGAAGTGATCTTCGCCGAGATCATGCCCAACCTGATCCCCTATATCGCCGCCACCCTCGTGCTGGCGGTGTCGACCGGCATTCTCGCCGCCATCGGCCTGGAGATCCTCGGGCTCGGTCCTTCCGAGCTGCCTTCGCTCGGCATGCTGATCTTCTGGGCGCAATACTATGACGCGGTCTTCCGCGGCATGTGGTGGTGGTTCCTGCCGCCGATCATCGTGCTCGTCCTTATCTTCTCGTCTCTCTTCATGATCTCCTCCGGCCTCGACCAGCTTTCGAATCCGCGGCTGCGCAACACCTAGTGACATCCATGACCACCTTCGGCTTCTGCACTCCCATCTTCGCCGGTTCGGGCGGCGCCCATCAGCGCACGCCGCTTCTCGACGAGATCGACTACGACGTCCTCGAGCGCACCGTCCAGGAAGCCGAAGCGCTCGGCTACAATTCCCTCTGGGTGGCCGATCACCTGATCCTCGGGCGCGAGGGCGCCATCCTCGAAGGCTGGACGGTCATGGCGGCCCTGGCGCGGGTGACCTCGCGCATCCGCCTCGGCTCGATCCATCTTTCCAACCGGTTCCGTGATCCCGGCATCACGGCGAAGATGGTCAGCACCCTCGACGTCATCTCAAAGGGGCGCGTCGAGTTCTTCTTCGATCCCTATGCGGGCCACCGCGATGATGCCGAGGCCTATGGGCTACGCGTTGCCGACGAGACCGAATCCTTCGAGCGCTTCGAGGAGGCGATCGGCCTCGTCAAGCGCCTATGGACGAAGGACAGGATCACCCATCGCGGCAAGTACTACGCGCTCGACGACGCGATCTGCACGCCCAAACCCGTCCAGAGCCCGATCCCGACATGGATCGGCACCTTCGGCAACAGCGGCACGCCGGAGCGGCGTCGGCGCACCAGCGAGATCATTGCCGCCCATGCCGACGGCTGGAACATCACCCCGGCCTCCGTACAGACAGTGCGTGATGCGCTCGATGCGCTGAGGCAGGCCTGCGAGGCCCGCGGCCGCGATTACGACGCGATCCGCAAGTCGCTAGAGACCCAGATCCTCGTCGCCGAGACCGAGGCCGACCTGAAGCGCTGGCAGGACCGCATCATGGCGGCCAATCCCGATTACGGCGACTGGGACCAGCTCGGGGAGCGCTTCGTCATCGGTGACGTCAAGACGGTGACGCGGCGGCTGGAGGATTATGCCGGCCTCGGCATCGACACCTTCATGTTCTGGTTCATGGACTATCCGGCGACGGACGGCCTGCGCCTCGTCGCCGAGAAGATCATGCCGAATTTCCGATAGGAGCGCTGCTCCTCGGTTCGCGGCGCGGGCGGAGACCCGCGCCAAACAAGGAAGGGAGGGAATAACGATGAAAACACCATCCTGGCGACTCCTACGCGGGGTCACCGCTGCCGCGGTCGTCGCGGCATCGGTATTCGCCTTGGCGCCACCGGCGGGGGCGGCGCAGATGACCGCCGCCGAGTCGGCCGCGCGCAAGATCCCACGCTCGCAGACGCTGATTCTGTCGCGTACGCCGGCGACGACCATCGCCGACTACAACCAGATGAACCCCTATGGCCTTGGCGGCCTCGGGCGCATCCGTGACACGCTGAACAAGACGATCTACGAGTTCCTGTTCTACTACAACCACAACGACGGCAAGATCATCCCATGGCTTGCCACCAGCTTCGACTACAACAACGACTTCACGCAGATCACCATCCATCTGCGTAAAGGCGTCGAATGGAGCGACGGGCAGCCCTTCACCGCCGACGACGTGAAGTTCACGCTCGACATGGTCAAGTCGAACAGCACCCTCGTCTTCTCGTCCGACATGAAGGAATGGCTGAAGGACGTCGAGGTCGTCGACCCGCTGACGCTGAAGATCACCCTCAACAAGCCGAACCCGCGCTGGGCCTACTTCTATCTGGCCGAGAATTCCGAAATCAACATGGCCATCCTGCCCAAGCATATCTGGGAGGGGAAGGACCCGTCGGGCTTCAGCAACTTCGACCTCGACAAGGGCTGGCCGGTCGGCACCGGTCCGTTCCGGCTGGTCAAGGCCACCGAGCAGCAGCTCGTCTTTGACCGGCGCGACGACTGGTGGGCCGCCAAGATTGGTTTCCACGATCTGCCGAAAGTGGAACGCGTGATTCGTATACCGGGCGGCGACCAGTCGGCCCAGACCCGTCTCTTCGCGTCGGGTGACATCGATTTCGGCGGTGCCATCCTCGCCGGCGACTTCCCGGCGGCCAAGCGGCGCAACCCCTACCTGGTCTCCTGGAACAAGGAAGGCCCGGTCTGGGGCACAGCCGATGCCTGCTCCTACATCCTCGGCGTCAACAACAAGGCCAAGCCTTTCAACTTGGCGGATGTGCGCCTGGCGCTGAACTATGCCATCGACCGCAAGAAGCTGATCAAGCTGGCGCTTGAAGACAGCACCGTACCGATGGTCCTGCCGCTGTCGACCTTTGGCGGCGTGCAGAAATACACCGACAAGGTGCAGGACCTGATCGATGCGTCCGGTGTCGAGAATCCGAGCCCGGAGAAGGTCGTCGAGCTGATGACCAAGGCCGGCTTCAAGAAGGGCAGCGACGGAATCTGGGAAGACTCCAGCGGCAAGAAGGTGCAGCTGACCATCAGCACCACCGGTGGCCGCCGTCCGCTCGGCCCGCCGATCGCCCAGATGCTGCGTGATGCCGGCTTCGATGCCATCGCCCGGCATGACGAGACCGGTCAGATCGTCAACGCGATCCGTGACGGAACGCAGGACGCCTGGATCGATCCGCATTGCGGTGCCTCGCGCGAGCCGTTCCCCACCTTCAGCCACTTCATGTCGAAGTACTCTGCCCCGATCGGCAAGAGCACGGGCTATCGTTGGGCCAACAGCCGCTACGAGAATCCGGACTACGACAAGATCCTCAACCAGATGGAAGCGATGTCGCCGTCTCCGGATGATCCGAAGTATGTCGATCTCTTCCGCCAGGCGGTGAAGATCTTCCTGCGCGACATGCCGGAGATCGTCCTGACCGAGGAACGGTGGGTGTGGACCTACAACACAAGGTGCTGGACCGGCTGGCCGAGTGCCGAGGACCCCTACATCGCACCCTACGATGTCTGGGGCGGCTTCATGCTCGCGGTGTTGAACCTCAAGCCCACGGGCAAGTGCTGACCGACTGACGACGAATGCCGCCCGGCCGGATCATCCGGCCGGGTGGCTCTTCCTTCCGAGCCTTCGCCCGACAGCGGAGCGATGCCGGCCCGGGCCAACGCCAACAGATGTGGACAGGAGTGACTTCGGTGTCCGAAGATCGACCCAAGGTGCTTGTCGCCTGCAGCCAGCGTGTGCACGACACCTATCTGCCGCCGAAAGAGATCGCCCGGCTGGAAACCTTCGCGGACTGGGCGTGGTTCGCGAGCGAGGGCGGCGGCATCTACCACTCGAATTCCAATCCCGAGGATGCCGCGAGGCTGCGCGAGCAGATCGGCGACTATGACGCCCTGGTCATCGCCGACGGCTGCCCGACGATCGACGGCGCGGTCCTCGACAAGGCGCCGCGTCTGCGCCTCATCGGCGAGCTCGAAGGCGACCGCTTCGCCTCGCGCATTGACCTCGATGCCGCCTGGCAGCGCGACATCCGCACGCTCGACGTCACCAACGGCTCGTCCTATCCGGTCGCCGAATGGGCGCTCGGGCTGACCCTCGTCTCGCTGCGCAATGCCGGGGCCTTCTTCCGCAACATTCTTGCCGGCAGGACCAAGCGCGAGCCGGAAGAGCTGGCCAAGATCCAGGGCCGGCTGACCAACAAGCGCGTCGGACTGATCGGCTGCGGACATATGGGCCGCCGGCTGATCAAGCTTCTGCGCCCCTTCGAGACCGAAATATGGGTCCACGATCCCTATCTGCCGCGCGAGATGGCCGAGGCCCTCGGCTTCCTCCAGACCTCGCTCGACAATGTTCTCACCCAGTGCGACGTCATCGTCTGCCTCGTGCCGCTGACACCGGGCACGCATGGCATGATCGGGGCGCGCGAGCTGGAGCTGATCCCCTCGGGACGGACCTTCGTCAACGTCTCGCGCGGACAGGTCGTCGATTCACAGGCGCTGATCGCGCGGCTGAAGCGCGGCGACATCATGGCCGGCCTCGACGTGTTCGATCCCGAGCCGATCCCGCCGGATAGCGAGATCATCAAGCTGCCAAACGTCTTCCTCAGCCCACATCTCGGCGCGCGCACGGGCGACCCGCATCCGCACTTCTTCCGCCTGATGGTGGATGAGCTCGACCGATTCTTCCACGGCCACGAGACCTATTTCGATCTGACGCCGAGCGCCAAGGCCAATCGCCTGGGGACCGCGCTCTCATAGGCGACGACGATGCGCGGCTGCGGCCGCCTTGCGCGATCAGGTCTCGGACGTGTTGGCGGTCGCGCCGGCATTGATGAGGCCGGCATAGCGCGCCCGGCTGCCGGCAAGGTGGCTGCGCATGATCGCCGAGGCCAGCGTCGGATCGCGCGCCACGATCGCGTCGCGGATGGCCCGGTGCTCCGAATCGACCAGCGCGAGATAGCCGTCGAGATCGGAGGCATCGACCGCGGCAAGGCTTAGGTGGCGGCGGGGCATCGCCATCTCGCCGAGATGGTCGAGGAACTCGCCGAAATGGTGGTTCTTGGTCGAGGCGGCAAGCGCTCTGTGAAAGAGAAGGTCGGACTTGACGCTCTTTTCGTCGATCCCCGGTCCGCCGCTCATCTCCGCGATTGCCGAATCGAGCGCCGCGATATCCGCTTCCGTCCGGCGCGTCGCCGCCAGCGCCGCTGCTTCGACCTCGATCGCCATGCGCAGCTCAAGAATGGAAAGGATCTCTTCGACCGTCGCCTTGCGCAGATTGGCCGGGGGCACCGCCGGTGGACGCGGCGGTAGCACGAAGGCGCCGGAACCTTGTCGTGCTTCGACCAGCTTGGCGGCCTTCAAGGCGGCGACGGCCTCGCGCACCACGGTGCGGCTGACCCCTGCCGAAGCGGCGAGGGCGGCTTCCGAGGGCAGGCGATCGCCAGGGCGCAGCCGTCCCTCGGTGATCTCACGCTCCATGGCTTCGACGAGCGAGGCGACGAGGTTCTTCTTACGCTCGATCGTATCGATCGACAGGGGCGAGGATTCTAGCCTGCGTGCCATCTCATCCTGATCGTCGCTTTCGGTTGCCTGTCATGCCGCCTTGGTCGGTTCCGCTGCCGGCGGACGGAGACCGGGATCCCCGTCCGCCATCGACAATCCGTCTCAAGGGCGCCGGTCAATGAACCAGGTTGCCATTGATGTAGTCGAAATTGATGTCGTGGCCGAGGCCCGGCTCCTGCGAGGCGTGCACGTAGCCTTCCTCGTCCATCGGGTCGGCCAGCTTGTTCAGATAGGCGGCCGGCTCGTCGTAATCGATGAACGGGTGGAGCAGGCCGCGCTCGTAGTAGTCGCAGTTGCGGATGGCGCAGACGACGGCCAGATTGGCCGGTCCACCGCCATGAACCTCGCAGTTCATGCCGAAGGATTCGGCGAGATGGGCGACCTTCAGGGCCGGCCCGATGCCGCCGACATCGGTGACGCCGGTCCGCAGGATGTCGCAGGCTCCGCTCTTCACCCACTCGGCGCGCATCTGATGCTTGCCGACCATGGTCTCCGGTCCGATCACCGGAATGTCGAGATTGGCGGCGAGCCACGCATAGGAGGACATGCTCGCTTCCTCCATCGGCTCTTCGAACCAGGCGAAATTGAGCTTCTGAAGTTGGCGGCCGAAATAGAGCGCGTCGGTCCGCGTGAACCAATGGAAGGCGTCGACCATCAGCGGGAAATCCTCGCCGACCGCCTCGCGAACGGCGGCGCAGGCCATGACGTCGCGCTTGACGTCGGGGGTGCCGAGGTTCTCCGGCATCCAGGTGTGCAGCTTGATCGCCTTGTAGCCGCGCTTGACCAGCGCTTCGGCAAATCGGCCATAGTCTTCAGGCGTCGACAACCCGCCTTCCAGATCGTCGCCGACCATGGTGCTGCCATAAGCGAGAACCTTGTCGCGATAGGCGCCGATCAGGCGGTAGACGGGCATGCCGGCCTTCTTGCCGGCGATGTCCCACAGCGCCATGTCGACCGCGGAAATCGCCTTGTCGGTCAACTGGTCGGAGCTGCCGCGCTGGTTCGAGGCGATCTCCTGCCACAGTCGCTCACGCAGCAGCGGGTCGCGGCCGACGAGCGCCGGTTTGAACATCGAGTCGACGATATAGGGGCGGATGATTTCCGGCGAGGCGAACGCATGCCCCTCCGTGCCGTCGTCGCAGGTGATGGTGAGCAGGGCCTGGCGGGCGTCGCGCGGCGGCCCCGGATGGCTATGCCCCGCAACGTCTCTCATTGTGTTTGACTTGTAGGTGAAGACACGCACGGTCACGTCGTCGATTTTCACGGTATTCCTCCGGCAAGAGCGGCTAAGGTCGTCAGACAAATTTATCATATGACCAGATACATCGCTGCAAGCCCTTTTCGATGAACGAGCGGAAATTTCACCAAGTTCCGCGGAATGGTGCCAATTCGCACTTGACCGTTTCTGTTTGTTGTCAGACAAGAAAAGGGCTGTCTTCCTTGTCGACGTGCCCCTCGCAAGGATTGCCGCGTCTCCCGGATGGTGTGCCGGGCGGGCGTCGCGGATGAGGGTGCGTCGCCGCCACTCAACCATCCAGCAGCTGCGGAAAGTCCGATGAGCGAATCGATTGAAATGCCCCTCCGCCGCCTCGGCCGCTCCGGCCTGACGGTCTCGCGGATCGTGCTCGGCACGATGAATTTCGGTGCCCGCACCGAGGAGAAGGAATCGCGCGAGATCATCGCCGCAGCGACCGACATCGGCGTCAATTTCCTCGACACAGCCGACACCTATGCCGGTGGCAAGTCCGAGGAGATCACCGGCCGCGCCATCGCCGGCAAGCGCGATCATTACGTGCTCGCCACCAAGCTCGCCAATCCAGGTGGACCGGGTCCGAACGAGCGCGGCCTTTCGCGTAAATGGATCATGACCGAGGCACACAACAGCCTCAGACGTCTCGGCACCGACTATGTCGACATCCTCTACCTCCACAAGGAGGACAATCAGACGCCGCTGGAGGAGACGGTCCGGGCGCTGGCCGATCTGCAGCGCAGCGGCGCCATCCGCTATTTCGGCGTCTCCAACTACAAGGCCTGGCGCATCGCGCGCATCTGCGAGATCTGCGACGCCGAGGGCATCGACCGCCCGATCGTCAATCAGCCACTCTATCACGCGCTCAACCGCAGCATCGAGGTCGAGGTTCTGCCCGCTTCGGCCCACTATGGAATTGGGGTCGTGGCTTACAGCCCGACGGCGCGCGGCATCCTCTCCGGCAAGTACAAGAAGGGCGAAGTCCCGCCGGAGGGAAGCCGCGCCGCTCTCCAGAACAAGCGGATGATGCAGACCGAATATCAGCCCGAGGGAATAGAGGCGGCCGAAGTGATCACTGCCCATGCGGAAAAGCGCGGCGTCCATCCAGTGGCTTTCGCTACGGCCTGGGTGCTGGCCAATCCGATCGTCACCGGCGCCATCGCCGGCCCGCGTACCATGGAGCAGTGGCAGAGCTACCTCGGCGCGCTGACGGTCGACTTCAACGCAGAGGACGCGGCTCTGGTCGAGCAACTCGTGCCCGCCGGCACCACCGCCGTCCATCAGTTCACCGATCCCGCCTATCCGGTCGAGGGTCGGCCGGCGTCGTGAGTGCGGCGACACAGAAAGAAATGCGTTCCGAACCGGGAGAGAGTGAATGATCAGGATCGAGGATTTCGCGCGGCCGAGCCCGGAGGAGGTCGCTGCCGTCGCCCCCTTTCCACCCGCCACCCTGCATGAGGCGCTTGGCCAGATCGGTGCCATGTCCTTCCCGATCAAGCCCATCCATCCGGGCGCGACGGTCTGCGGCGTCGCCCTCACGGTCGACTGCAAGCCCGGCGACAACCTCGCCATCCATGCCGCGGTCGCCAATGCCAGGCCCGGCGATGTTCTGGTCGTCGACTACAAGGGCGAGGTCGAATGGGGCCCGTTCGGCGACGTGCTCGGCACGGCCTGCCAGAAGGCCGGCATTCTCGGACTGGTCATCGATGGCTGCGTGCGCGACGGGCCGACCCTGAAGGAGATGGGCTTTCCCGTCTTCGCCCATGGGCTCAACATGAAGGGCACGGCCAAGGCCAGCCCCGGCGCGGTCGGCGTGCCGGTCCATTGCGGCGGCGTCCGTGTCGAACCGGGTGATGTCGTTGTCGGCGACGATGACGGCGTCGTTGTCGTCCCGCGCGCAAGGATCAGGGAAGCGGCCGAGAAGTCCCAGGCGCGGGAAGACAAGGAAGCCGCCATGCGCGAGAAGCTGCGCGCCGGCGAGACGACCATCGCCCTGCTCGGCCTCGGCCCGCTTCTGGCGGAGACCGCCTGACACATGGCCGACGTCGCGCATTTTCCGGCCGACCTCGTCCGCGAGCAGATCGAAGCCGTGCTCGGCGCCTGGGGCATGCCCGAGGACAAGCGCCGCCAGACGGCCGAGCTCATGGTCGAGACCGATCTCATGGGCATCGACTTGCATGGCGTCTCGATGCTGATCCTTTATGAGAAGATGCATCAGGCCGGGCAATTGCGGCTCGCCGCCGAGCCGCGCATCGTTCGCGAGACGGCCGCAACGGCACTCATCGATGGTGGCGCCGGCCTCGGCCATCCGGTCGCGACCATGGCCATGGAGCTCGCCATCGCCAAGGCGGAGGCGCACGATATCGGCGCGGTGTCGGTTTTCAACTCGCATCATTTCGGCGCCTGCGGCCTCTATGGCCTGATGGCGGCGCGCAGGAATCTCTTCGCCCTCGTCTCGACGACGAGCCGCATCGTCACGGTCGTGCCGACCTTCGGCGGCGAGCGGGTGCTCGGCACCAATCCGCTCTGCTTCGTCGCGCCCGCCGGACGCAATCCGCCAATCATGCTCGACATGTCGACGAGCGTGACGGCGGCCAACAAGGTGAAGACCTACGCGCTCAACGGAAAGCCGATACCGGATGGCTGGGTGGTGGATGGCGCGGGTGCCCCGCTCACCGATTCCATGGCCGCCTATGACCTTCTCTTCGAAGGACGGGGCGGAGGCCTGGCGCCGGTCGGCGGGCGCGGCAAGGATCTCGGCGGACACAAGGGCTACGGCCTCGGAATCGTCGCCCAGATCCTCTCAGGCACCTTGTCGGGCGGGTCGTTCTCGCCGATCCGCAACCTGACCCAGAAGCCGTCCGATCCGGATAATATAGGCCACTTCTTCCTGGCGATGAATCCGGCGGCCTTCCGGCCGCTCGAGGACTTCAAGGCCGACATGGATGTCCTCGCCGATCGCCTGCGCCAGACGAGGCCGGCCGACAGCGATGAGCCGGTGCTGGTTCCCGGCGATCCGGAATGGGCGATGCGCGAAAAGCGCGAGAAGACGGGCATTCCGATCCCGGAATCTCTCGCCGACAAGCTCCGCGAAATTGCCGCGGCCGCCGGCGCGCCCTTCGTTCTCGGCAAGGACAAGGCAAAGAATTCCTCGGCCGGGTGAGGGACCGAGGGGTTCTCTTCGCCGGTCAGCTTTCCGCCGGTGCCGGGGGTGCGGGCGGCTCGTGATGCTTCACGTCGCGGCGCAGACGGTCGACCTGCTCCTGCAACTGGCGCCGCGCCCGCTTGAAGGAATTGTTGAGGGCATAGCGCACATCGGCGAAACGCTCGTCGTCCTGCGGCACGTGGTCGACCGTGACTAGCTTGCCGTCCGGCAGCCCGAGATGAATGTTGACCTGATGCAGGCCGCCATTGCGGTGGTGCTGGCTCGGCCCCTTCACGACCACCCGGCAACTGACGATGTGGCCGAAACGCTGTTCGAGCTGTCTGATCTGCTCGGTGACCTCATCCTGGATCGCCGCATTGGATTCAATTCCCTGAAAGTCGAGTTCCGCTTGGGTTTCCATGTGTTTTCTCGTTGTTCGGAGGCGTCGGAATCAACGGCCTCATAGGCCGCCCATGACGCACCGATTGCTGCAATGAATTGCGATTGGATGCCGCCAGGCAGGATGGAAAGGTCCGGGCGGCGGTGAAATCCGGGTCGCCTTCAGCTCCGCGGCCAGCGGGCGGCCTCGACGAGAGCACGGCGATGCGTCTCGGACGCCACCGGTATGCGACGGGTCCGCAGAAGGCCGCGCTCGTGGCGGATTTTCAAGTAGAGGACTGCGAGGGCGGCAATGAGAGCCGCGGCGAAAGGAGCGAGGATGGATGAAACATGTGCATTCATGGGAACGGCTCCAACTCTCCTTCTGGGTGCCGCCGTCTGCCGGCGGCGGTTCGTCCCTTATGGGGCGACCCTATCTTTGCCAGATAGGTGCGCTTTGACGCGGATCAACCGGCTGCTCATTCGGCACCCGCGCTGATCCCCATTCGTCAGAGGTGGCCGAGCTCGAATTCCTCGTAGGAGCGCCCGACCATCGACAGCCCTTCCTCGAGAAGATCGCCGAGCATTGGCATGCCGAGGAAGTAGCTTGCCGTCGAGGGGTTGTGCGCCGCCGCCGCTTGCTCGCGCGCCTTCATGATGATGAAGCAGACCTTTTCGGGTGAGATGGAAAGCGCAACCTCCACCTCGTTCCGCTCTTCGTCGTGAAGGACTCTCGCAGCCATGACGCCGCAGGGCAGCTTTCCTCAAACAGCCGGATCGGCCTTTAGCCCGTACCGCCGGCCTCCGCGGCGATCCGCTTTCGCGCCGCGTCGAGCAACGCGGTCACTTCCTCGTCACTGGTCTGGCTGAAATCGGCGTAATAGTTGCCGATCGCGGCGAAGAATTCGGGAATCTCCAGGCAGACCACAGCATCCGCTTCCGATTCCATCTCGGCGAGCGTGTCGGCCGGGCCAACCGGAACCGCTAGCACGAGCCGCTTCGCGCCACGCTGGCGCAGCGCCCGCAATGCGGCCCGCATCGTCGCGCCGGTCGCCAGCCCATCGTCGACGACGATCACCGTCCGTCCCGCGACGTTGGTTGATGCGCGCCCCGCCATGTAGCGCGTTCGCCGCCGTTCAATCTCGGCGAGTTCGCGTTGGCAGGCATCATCGAAATCCGCTTCGGAGATGCTGAGAGCACGGATCACGTCGGGATTGCGCACGACGATGACATCGCCACCGTCGACCACGGCGCCCATCGCCAGTTCGGGCTGACGGGGAGCGCCGATCTTGCGCACCAGGACGATATCGAGCGGCGCGTCCAGCGCCTCTGCGATCACCGCGGCGACCGGCACGCCGCCGCGCGGAAGGGCGAGGACCACCGGCGCTTCCGCTCTGTAGTCGGCCAGCGCCACCGCCAGAAGCCTTCCCGCCTCTCTCCGATCGCGAAATGACATGACCCCGCCTCGGTCCGAAAGATCGCAACCTGCCAAACGTCTGGCCCATGACGGTTGACCTCGGTCAATCGCATGGCTGGAGAACACATCTATCCTGCCCACATATGGGAAGACGGCAATTCCGCCGGTAGGTATCGCGGCTGGTACCGATGAGCGATCGCAAGGGCCTGGCGAAGCACGCGCATGGCAATGTCGCGGCGCCGAATTTCGAGGCGCTGACCCGGGATATTGACCGCTGGCTGCACGGCCAGACGGCGCGACTGACGGCCGGTCTGTCGCCCGCGGCCATCGCCGGTGCCTATCTCGACTGGACGACCCATCTCGCCGCCTCGCCCGGCAAGCGTCTCGAACTGGCGCTTGAGGCAGCGCGGGACATGGCCCGCTTCTCCGTCTTCGCTGGGCGCGTCATGACCTTCGCCGCCAAGGAGCATCTCGTCGAGCCGGCGCCGCAGGACAGGCGCTTCGCGGCGGACGAGTGGCAGCACTGGCCGTTCAATCTCGTCCATCAGGCGTTCCTGCTGCAGGAGCGCTGGTGGCATGACGCGACCTGCGATCTCGGCGGTGCCACCCGCCAGCACCGCGAGGCCGTCGAGTTCGGTGCCCGTCAGATGCTCGACACCGTGGCGCCGTCCAATTTCCTCATGACCAATCCGACGGTTCTGCAGCGGACATTCGAGACCGGCGGAACGAACCTGATGAAGGGCTGGGCGAACTGGATGGAGGATTGGCGTCGCGCGGTCCTTGGCGAGGGGCCAGTCGGCGCCGACGACTTCGTGGTCGGACGCGATCTCGCGGTCACGCCCGGCAAGGTGATCTTCCGCAACCGCCTGATCGAGCTGATCCAATACGCGCCAGCAACGGCGAAAGTCCATGCCGAGCCGATCCTCATCGTGCCGGCATGGATCATGAAATACTACATTCTCGATCTCTCGCCGGAGAATTCCCTGGTCCGTTATCTCACGGAGCAGGGCTTCACCGTCTTCATGATCTCCTGGAAGAACCCGGATGAGGAGGATCGCGACCTCGGTCTCGAGGACTATCGCGCGCTTGGTGTCGAGGCCGCGCTCGAGGCGATCGGCGCTATCCTCCCGGATCGCAAGGTGCATGCGGTCGGCTATTGCCTCGGCGGGACGCTTCTGACGATCGCCGCTGCCGCCATGGCGCGCGACCATGTCGACCGGCTGGCCTCCATGACCCTCTTCGCCGCCGAGACGGATTTCACCGATCCCGGCGAGCTCCGCCTGTTCATCAACGAGAGCCAGATCGCCTTTCTCGAGGACCAGATGTGGCCGCGCGGCTTCCTCGAATCCAGGCAGATGGCCGGGACGTTCGAGATGCTGCGATCCAACGATCGGATCTGGTCGCGCATGATCAACGACTATCTGATGGGCGAGCGCCGGCCGATGAACGACCTCATGGCGTGGAACGCCGACGGACCCGCCTGCCCTACCGCATGGAGTTCGGAATATCTGCGTTCGCTGTTCCTCCACAACGATCTCGCCTCCGGCCGCTTTCAGGTGAAGGACAAGCCGATCGCCATCACCGATATCCGCGTGCCGATCTTCTCGGTCGGCGCCGAGCGCGATCATGTCGCGCCGTGGCGCTCGGTCTTCAAGATTGACCTGCTCGCCGATACCGAGGTGACGTTCCTTCTCACCTCGGGCGGCCACAATGCCGGCATCGTCTCCGAGCCCGGCCATCCGCACCGTTCCTATCGGGTGATGACCCGTTCCGCCGACGCGCCCTATCTCGACCCGGACCGCTGGCGCGAGGCCGCGCCGGCAGTGGAAGGCTCCTGGTGGCCGCAATGGGTGCGCTGGCTGGAAGCGCGCTCCAGCGGCAAGGTCGTGCCGCCGAAGCTCGGACGTGGAGGCAAGGGCGCGCTCTGCGACGCGCCCGGCACCTACGTGCACCAGCGCTGAAGCTGGCTGCGGACCATCCGGCTGGCAAAGGGGAACCGTGCCGGGTGAGGGAAGGGAGGTGATCCGCATGTTGCCGCCGGTCGCCATGATCTGGCCGGTCATTGCCACCGCATCGGTGGCCCGGCCGAACGCGGGCTCCGGCCGAAGGCATGGCGCGATGGGGCGAGCGCCCTAGCCCGCGGCGCCGCAATGGGCGAGCGCCAACCGTGTCCACCTCAACCTGCTCGCATGCGGCTGGCGCCGCTCGCCGCCGGCGGCGTGGTACAATATGGTACCACCCATAATTATTGCGAATTTCACTTTCTTTGATCCATAATGATTATCTAATTTGTGATAAACGCCCACATTTCGACATGCGATGTTTAAATACGGTCATACCATTGATCGCATGTGGACACCATATTTCAGAATGCGATTACATTTCAGGAGCCGTTGGATCTCTAGGCTTCAAGAATATCAACCATTCGCTTTTTAATCCATTGATTTATCTCAGGATGCGTTTGAATGTAGAAGGTTTTTTCTTTTATTCCTTTAAAGACCATTTCTGCAAATGTACTCGGATTCATGCCATTTCTATTTTTTTCCTTAAAAAACTGAATCAATTTCTGATCGTAGTCCGACAATTGTCTTTCTTTTTCCAATTTGACTGCTCCGGTAGGCCGATTGCGCTCTGCCTCAATCAACCTCGATTTTACAAAAGATGGATACAGTACTGAGACGCCTATATTACATTTATCAATTTTAGCTCATGATAAAGGGTCTCAGATAGTGCGAAAACACCACTTTT
>CAWEUR010000026.1:0-18259 GCA_963812285.1 uncultured Alphaproteobacteria bacterium
TACTGTTCCTGCTGCTTCGACTTTTCAGTCTACGTATTGCTCCTTGTTGAGCGCGCGGATGTAGGCGGGAACCAGGTCCGGGTGCAGGACGCGGCCGCGGACTGTCGAGCTGCTCGCCGCCGTCGGCCACGGTCAGGTCCAGCCACACCCCGGGGAGCGTGCGGCGCGCGCGAGCGCGGCGAAGAAGCGCGAGTAGCCGCGGCGCGTCGTCTGCTCGCCTCCGCGTGCAGGGAATCGAGCAGCGCCTGCCTCGCGTGCAGCTCGCTCTCGGCGCGCGCCAGCTCGGTCTCCAGCAGCTTGCTGCGCCGCTCGGGCGAGAGCGCGCCGCCCAGGCTGATGAGGCGGCCGCGCGCGTCGGCGAGCTGGTGCTCGGCCGCCGAGGCGACAGCCTCGAGCGAGCGCACGTCGTGCCGCGCGTAGGCGAAGAAGGCGACGAGCGCGACCAGGATCAGCGTCAGCGACTCGACCATCGTCTTCGCGGAGAAGTACTCCTCCTTCCTCGAGGAAGATCGGGTTGAAGAGGTTGATCTGCTGGCTCACCGCGGTCCTCAGCCCGCTTCGGGCTCTGGCGCAGCGACGCGCCGATGAGATGGAAGTGCTGCCACTCGGCGCGGCGGTCGGGGCACGTCGAGTCGAAAGCGAGCGTCTCGGCGAGGTCGACGCGCACCGAGCCCGGCAGGTCGAGGATCGACTGCAGGTACCCGAGCAGCCCGCTGTCCTCCGGCTCGGGGCCAAGGCAGGATCTTGTTGATTGCGACGTAGCCGAACTGGCGGTCGAAGTGGTCCAGCGTGCGGGTCAGCTCGACGGCGACGCGGTTGAACGCCTCGTCGCGCTCCCGACGCCGAAGAAACCTGCTCGTAGCCGATGTCGAAGCGGCGCGCGAGGTAGAGCTCGCCGCGGAAGTTGATCGTGAACATGCCGCCGGCCTGGCCGAGGGTAGAGCATGCCGAGGTCGATCTTGAAGGCCTCGCCCTTCTGCTCGAAGACGTCCTTGGCGCGATCGCGCGTCCACACCTCCTTGGTGAAGGGGGCGTTGCGCTGGATGATCTCGCGCATCTTGTCTTCGATCTTCGGCAAGTCCTCGGGCGTGAACGGCTCGTTGCGGGCGAAGTCGTAGTAGAAGCCATTCTCGATCACCGGGCCGATGGTGACCTGGGTGCCAGGAAAGAGCTCCTGCACCGCCTCGGCCATGACATGGGCGGCGTCGTGGCGAATGAGCTCCAGCGCCCGTGGGTCATCGCGGGTCACGATCTCGATTTTTGCGTCGGATTCAATGGGATCGCCAAGATCGGCGAGCCGTCCGTCGATCGCCATGGCGACCGCCTTCTTGGCCAGCGATTTGGAGATGCCTTCGGCGATTTCGCGCCCTGTCACACCAGGGTCGAACGCGCGCACGGAATTGTCGGGGAAGGTCAGTTGGATCATGTCTGTCTCCTGCTCACTCCCGCTGACGAGCGCGGGTAAGCTGTTGGGCGGACTACGATTTAGACGATCGAGCCGCGTCTTCGGATCGATGTGGCGGCCGGTCCACCGGCCGTAGCGCCACGGCATATACCAGGTGGCATTGTCGGGCAACGTTTCGGGAATTGGATCGTAGCCCGAGGCGCCGAGAGGGCCGCAGCGCTGGAATCGGGCAAGGCCGATCCAGAAGCCCGCCCACAATCCGTATTTGCCGACCGCCTCTTCCGTGTATTCGGAGCATGTCGGCAAATAGCGGCATTGCCGCCCGAGAAAGGCGGAAAATGTAAGGCGGTAGAGGCGGATAAGCCCGATTCCGACAAGCCGCGGAAGACGCTGCAGAAGGTCAAGCACAAGCCCTGTCCCATCCGGCAAACCGACAGGATGAATCCGGATCGTCAAATTCCATTCACCATTTCGGCTCATCGTTCGGAAACCATAAGGCGTTGCATGAATGTCGCGTTCACTCGCGGTTTGGTCGCCTGGAGGTCCCAGCAATGGTCCGGTTGCTTATGCGTTACCTGCAATATCGCCGCGTCGGTTACCGGCGCGCCGATGCTTTCTACGTCGCCTGGCTGGTGACGTCGCCACCCGTCAAGATCGGCCCGTTTCACTTGAATTTGGGCCGTTAACGGCACTCAGCCTGCTACCCGCTTCGCCTCGATCTGATCAATCGCATCGACCACCGCGTCGAAGGTCAGCATGGTCGAGGCGTGGCGGGCCTTGTAGTCGCGTACCGGCTCCAGGAACTTGAGGTCGGCGAAGCGGCCTTCCGGCGGCGGGCCGTTCTCCTTGAGCATCTTCAGCATGGCCTCGCGGACCGCGCGCAGCTCGTCCGCATGGGCGCCGACGACATGCTGCGCCATGATCGAGGACGACGCCTGACCGAGCGCGCAGGCTTTGACTTCATGAGAGAAATCAGTGACTTCGTCGCCATTCATCTTGAGCTCGACTGTCACCGTCGAGCCGCACAGGCGCGAATGCGCGGTCGCCTTGGCGTCCGGCGAGTCAAGATGGCCGAGGCGCGGGATCGACCCGGCGAACTCGAGAATGCGCTTGTTATAGATGTCGTCGATCATCGGCTGACGTCCGTCCCGGAGCGGTATTCCGCCAATATAGGGGCGATCGGTATGGTTCGCCAGATCGCTTGTCCGGCGGAATGATTTTCTCAAGCCTGCCCGCCGCGGCATCGGCGCACGCCTTCGCAAGCGCTCCGCCGACGCCTATATAGAACGGCGCAAGACCCCGCCCGACGTCCAACATGGACGGGCCCGGACGGCCCTCTGGAGACGAGAATGGACGCCTGGACGACGAAGAGTGGAACGCCCGTGAACGGGCTCCGTGCAGATGAGGTCAAGCGGCCCAGTCGCGAGGACGCAGAAGCCGCGGTGCGCACCCTCATTGCCTGGGCCGGGGACGATCCCGACCGCGACGGCCTCGTCGACACGCCATCGAGGGTCCTCGGTGCCTATGAGGAGTTCTTTGCCGGCTATCGCCAGAGCGCGTCGGAAGCGCTGGAGCGCACCTTCGACGATGTCGGCGCGTATGACGACATCGTGCTCGTCCGCGACATCCTCTTCAATTCCCATTGCGAACACCACATGGTGCCCTTCATCGGCCGCGCCCATGTCGCCTATATCCCGACCGGGCGCGTCGTCGGCCTGTCGAAGCTCGCCCGCGTCGTCGATGTCTTCGCCCGCCGCCTGCAGACGCAGGAGCGGCTGACCTCCGACATCGCCTCGGTGATCGACGAGGTGCTGAAGCCGCGCGGGGCCGCCGTCATGATCGAAGCCGAGCATCAGTGCATGACCATGCGCGGCGTGATGAAGCACGGCGCCTCGACAGTGACGACCCGGTTCACCGGCATCTTCCGCGACGATCCGGCAGAGCGGTCCCGCTTCATGTCGCTCGTCGGAGCCGCTACACAGGGTCGCTGAGCCGTCGCGAATTGCCGCCTCCGGCATTCCGCGCGAAAGCATTCTCCACTGTGGCGCCGAGGAGCGCCACCGGTTCTATCCATCACCCGCAGCCGGGCCGCCGACCATGCAAGACAACCGTTCCCGCTTCGCCGAGCCGACCGATCATTACTCCATCGAGCGCGGCTCCACCTTCATGCCGAAATTCGACGCCGACGGCCTCATCACCGCCATCGCCGTCGACGCCAAGCGCGGCGACGTGCTGATGGTCGGCCACATGAACGAGGAGGCCCTCGCCCGCACCATCGAGAGCGGCAAGGCCTGGTTCTGGTCGCGCTCGCGCAAGGCGCTGTGGAAGAAGGGCGAGACCAGCGGCAATACGCTGACGGTCGTCGAGATGCGCGTCGACTGCGACCAGGACGCGCTCCTTCTCAAGGTCGAGATGGGCGGCGACAAGGTCGCCTGCCACCAGGGCTACCGCTCCTGCTTCTACCGCACGGTCCCCCTCATCCAGATCCCCTCGCCGAGGCTCGAACTCGTCCACGACGAGACCATGGCGCGGGCTTCGCCGGACGAGTGACGGCACTTCCAACCGTGACTTCCAAGAGCGGCGCCATACGCGCTTCACGCTCATGGGGTGAGGAAAAGACCTCAGCTACCAAATAAGCGGGATCAGCATCTTTGTGCGCGCGGCGTAGGCCCTGTATTGCTCGCCATAGTGACTGGCAAGATGTCGATCGAGGGCCGGCGCATTGAAGAAGCCAAAGAAGCAGAGCGTGAAAACGGGGACAATGCCCGCCCAGATCGTGTGGGCGACAACCGCATAAGCGCTAACCCAGAGGATGTCGCCGAAGAAGTTGATGTGCCGCGACAGGGAGAAGAGCCCGCCTGTATAGAGCTTGCCTCTGTTGAAGGGTTGCTTCTTGAATTGGTCGCGGGCCAGCTCCGATCCTGTATTGAGATAGCAGCCAAGGGCGAACAGGACGACCGCGAAATAGTCCCAGCCGCCAAGCGGTGCATCCTGCGGCAGGACGAAAATGGCGAAGCCGACGTAATAGAGCGCGAAAGCGATCGGTATCGTGAAGACTTCCGCCCAACCCATGTGCCGCTTCATGAGCCAAAACAATGTGACGCTCATGCGGGCCATGATCACGACGGAAAACGCAAAGATCAGGTGGGCTCGCGCCGGGATCGTCGGCGGTATCGTCCAGCCAAGGAGGCCTGCGACGAGCCCCCTGCCCGCGCCGAACAGGATCCAAGCCGACAATCCAAGAAGCAAGATTTCGATCGTGGTCAGAGCCACCTTCTGAGGACGGGCCGAACCCTTTCGCGCATAGATGTCCACGGTCATTCGTCCTCGCTGAAATCGGGGACGGTCCCCATCACCGCCCAAAGGTAAAGCGCCCCTTCAAGGCCCGCGACAAAGCGCCGTGCCCGCGATCGCGCCACCGCCGGGCCGAGCTCCTCTTCGCGTTGGAGAGCGGAAGCAAGGCAATCGATGATCCGCACGTAGTCGGCATTGATGCGGGTCCTGTAGCGATCAAGCCGCGCGAGGCTTTCAAAGAAGAGGGCGAAAAAGCGGGTCATGTCCGCGCCCATGGATGCGCTTGCCTCAACGATTTCCCGATAGCGCGCGCAAATCGCGCGGCGCTGCGCCCGCGCACCAAGCGCCTCATGGGAGGGCCAGTCCATCCCGGTCAGCGGTGACGAGAGGTAGCGCTCGATCACCGTCTCGTAGAGCTCATGCTTGCCGGGAAAGTGATGATAGAAGGCGCCCTTCGACAGGCCGGCCTCGCCGAGGATGTCGTTGACGCCGGTTCCGTCATATCCATGGGCGAGAAACAGCCGAAAGGCCGCACGCACAATCTGCTCTTCAGCGCCCATCGCGACGCTCCCGGTCCTTGGGCGATCGAATCAGAAAGGCCGTGATCGCGATAGCAATCACCCCGTCTACAAAGAATATCTCCGGGTAAGCGCGGTTCAGGAGCGCGACGAAGGCGAGGATCATGACGAGCTGGCCGGCTGCGGCCATCCGCGCCAGCGGCAGCGCCATGAGCTCGCAAAGGCCGCTGAGCAGCATGAACGCAGCAGCGGCAAGGACGGCCGAGAGATGGTGCTCGCTGATGACCGCTGAAAGCGGACCGATGCGCGTCCCGACATTGGCCGCTGCCATCTTGGCCAGAATCAGCCGCGTGTTTTCCCCCACACCGAAGATGTTGAGGGTTCCCGAGGCCACGAACACAACGCCGATGAGGCGAGGAAGCAGATTGGCCTCCTGACATGCATCTTTGAAGCGCATGGTCATTGATGACGACATCTCACCTCCTAACAAACAGACCGGTCTGTCTGTTCCTAGCGCTGAAGGCGAGTAAAGGTCAACAGGCTTGGCGCTCCGTCATGCCGCGATCCAACCGGTCACGTGACGACGCCGCCCGATACGACGCCCGGACGCACGATGAAAAGGGGACAGGCCCGCGGCCCGTCTCGTGTCACCTCTACTTCGTGACGCGGCTCTCGCTGAAGAGCGAAGGGTCTATGCAGGACGCGTAGATCCATTCGGTCGCGCACACGCCGAGCTTGTTGCACAGCGCCGCCGATGATGTGTTGCCGGCGCGCACCCCGGTCATGAAGCCGCGCGCACCGTAGGTCTCCCACATATGGACGGCGGCCCGCGCGCCGAGGATGAGCGCGATGCGCTCGCCACGCCGATCCTCGCGCGTTGCCAGCATGCCCCAGAAGGCATCGGTGGCGTGCGGGCTCTTCTCATGATGGATCATGTAGGACGAGGCAGTCGCCACGACGCCGCCTTCCCGGTCGGTCGCGAACAGGCAGATGCCCTTCCGCCCGATCCCCCTCATGATCGTCCCCGGCACCGGCATCACCTCGCATGCGGCGGAGAGCGCGGCGACCTCGCCGACAAGCGCATGCGGCGTCCGCGCGTCGATGGCCGAGACCGTGAGATCGGAGGGAAGCGCGTATTCGGCGAGCACCTTCTCGCTCGCCGCCCGAACCGCCTCGCCACCCCGAAAATGCTGATGGCGATCGAGCAAGAAGCCGTTCGCTCCAAGCTTGGCGCCGAGCGTATCCGCATCGGTCGCCGGGTAGAAATAGCAGACCGAACCACCCTGCACCCGCGCCAGCGATGAGAGCGTGGTGGGCGTATCCGCCACCGGGCCGCTCAAGCCGACAAGGCGGCCGTAATAGGCGAAACGCGGATCGTCGCCGACCAGCGACCACAGGGCCATGCTGCGCCGGATCAGAGCAACGCGTTCCGGCGTCCCGAAAAGCTCGTCCTCGGTGAACATCAATTCCCCCCGCGTGATCGGGAAATGTGCGCGCGGCCGGATTTCGCGTCCAGAGGCCGCGATTAACGACGATCGCGCCTCCGATCTGCCACCATTGGCCGCTTCATCGTAGAATGGGACGGGGTCGATTGCATGGGATTGGTGGACGGCGAACGATCATGTTCGGCAACAATCGGCATCACTATTCGCCCGATTCCGGCGGCGGTCCGCTCTCGCCGAAACGGAGTGGCCGGCGGCAACTAAAGATCGGCATCGCGCTCAGCGGCGGCGCCGCTCGTGGCTGGGCCCATATCGGCGTGCTGCGGGCGCTGGCCGAGTCCGGCATCAAGGCCGACATCGTCGCCGGCACGTCGATCGGGGCGGTGGTCGGCGGCTGCGCCGCGGCCGGCATGCTCGACGAACTGGAAGCCTTTGCCCGCGGTTTGACGCGGCGGCGCGTCTTCGGCCTGCTCGACCTCAATTTCGCCGGCAGCGGCCTCATTACCGGCAACCGCCTGTCGAAGCTGCTCGAGGCGCAGCTTGGCGACCGGCTGATCGAGGATCTCGAGCAGCGTTTCGTCTGTGTCGCCACCGAGCTCGGCACCGGTCATGAAATCTGGATCTCGCGTGGGCCGATCGTGGAGGCGATGCGTGCCTCCTATGCCCTGCCCGGCGTCTTTCAGCCGATGCTGGTCGGCGACCGCTGGCTGGTCGACGGCGCGCTGGTCAATCCGGTTCCGGTCTCGGTCTGCCGGGCGCTTGGCGCAGACATCGTCATCGCCGTGAACCCCAATGCGGACGTCTTCGGTCGCGGCACCGTCATCCAGGACCATTCCGGCGATCCGATCGCCGAGCAGGCGCTGGAGGCGACCGCCGAAGCGCTCGGCGATGGCCAGGGCGCCCGGCGCATGCTGCGCCGCCAGCTCATCGGACGCCGCCACGGGGCGCCGGGCATTTCCGCGGTCATGGTCCAGGCCTTCAACATCATCCAGGACCGCATCGCCCGTTCGCGCCTCGCCGGCGATCCGCCTGACGTGATGATCGCGGCGAAGATGAGCCATGTCGGCCTGTTCGAATTCCACCGCGCCGCCAAGTCGATCGACCTCGGCTACGAGGCGGCGAGACGGAGCGCCACCGAGATCGCCGAGGCCCTCGGCGAGCCGGTGTGAGCGCGCCCCGTCTCAGCGAAGCTTCATCCTCGTGCCGGGACCGATCGCGGGCGGATGGCCCGGCAGTGTGCGCGCGATCTTCTCCCAGCCGTGATCGGTGCAGACATAGGTATTGGTCTTGAAGCCGCCCTTCCCGTCCGACACCTTGAGCTGGATCGTCTCGCCTTCGGCATAGGTCTTTCCGGTCGGGGATTTGCAGAGCGCGCGGTTTCCGCTCTGCACGGGCTCCGCGTGGACGAGGCCGGCGCCGAGAGGGCTCGCGAGGAAGGTCGCGACGGTCACGGCCCGCAGGACGATGCTGAACATCGAAGGCTCCATTCGAGGCATGAGAAAGCGATCACCCGATCCTTGGGAAGCGGCGGCCACATCGGCCGCCACTCCCGGTGCGGGATCGGTCAACGCTGGAACACGCCGCCGTTCGGGACGTGTCTGATCTTGCCTGGATTGGGCTGGATCCGCGGCTTCGGCTGGCAGGCGCCGGTGCCGTCGCACCAGTAGGTCGTGCTGCCGCTCTTGGTGCATTCATAGAAGCCGGTCGCGACCACCTCGCACGAATAGCCCTTACCCTTGAGGTCCTTCATCGTCGTGCCGCCATCATTGGCGCCGACCGGAAGCGCCGTGGCGTAGGACGACGCCATCAGCAGGGTGAACCCGACGATGAGGCCACCGCCGGCGAGGCGGCGCAGGACGTTGGGGCGATCGATCGAACTGGCAAAAGCGGACATCTCTGGTCTCCATCAAAGCGGAGCAGCGCATCTGCTCCTGACGATGGAGACTGATCCCGTCCGGCTGTATCCGTGCTGAAGCCGATGCTTAGCCGGCATTCATCTTCGCGGCCGCGCGGCAGGCCACCGGCAGTGATGCCCGGGCGCTCCGACGCCCGGGATGATCGTCGAAACAGGAACTGTCAGGCGGGCTCAGCCGGTGGCGATATAGGCCCGCATGTCTTCGGCCTCGCGCTCGACATCCTCGATCCGCCGCTTGACCACGTCGCCGATCGAGATGATGCCGGTCAACTGGCCGCCCTCGGTCACCGGCAGGTGACGGAAGCGCCCGCGGGTCATGCGGGTCATCACGTCGTTGACGGTTTCCTGGTCGGAGCAGGTAACGACGTCGCGGGTCATGATCGAACCGACGCTGTCGTCGAGCGCGGCGCATCCACCGCGCGCGATGGCGCGGACAATGTCGCGTTCGGAGACGATGCCGGCGATCCGGCCTCTGGCTTCGATGACGACGATCGCGCCGATCTTGCGCTCGGCAAGCGTCGCGGTCGCATCGGCAAGCGTCCGCTCGGCCTCGATGGTGACGACGTCACGTCCCTTTTCGGAAAGAATGGCGGCAACGGTCATGGGTGATCCTCCTGCGTTCGCCCCCGCCGCGGAGCGCGCCGCTCGGCGGCGGATCGGATCATTTCCTCTGCCGGCTTCCGCCTGTGATCGAGGCCTGGCCGGCCCTCAAGTCCCCCGACTTTCCATTACCTGTTCGCGGACGATGAAGGCATCGCCCGACAAAGACAAGCTGCAGCGCAACATGGGCGTGACAGAGGCGACAATGCGGCCGGCCTGCGGGCCGCGCCGCGATCAGGCGGCGAAGGGATCGACCGGCGGCTCTTCGGGCTTGCGCCGATGCGGGCGGATCGGATCGAAGAGCGAGAAGAGGACGAGGCCGACGACGAAGCCGCCGACATGCGCTTCCCAGGCGATCTGCGCGCCTCCGGTCAGGCCGGACCCGGCCCAGATGCCGAAGACGAGGTTGAGGCCAAACCAGACGGCGAGGAAAGTCAGCACCTGGCGGTCGCGCATGACCGCCGAGAGCGGCGGCGCCGGCTGGCGATAGGCCGCGTGGCCCGAGCTCTGGAATCCGATGAAGGGTCGGCCGGTGGCGAAGACGAAGCGGGCGGCGCCCGCCATATGCGCCGAGATGGCGGCCGAGGCGCCGACCATCGGCGTCACCTCGCCCGGATGCAGCCCCAGTTGCGCCAGCGCCCCGCCGATCGCGCCGGCGGCCGAGAACAGGAGGAAGCGCCCCGCCCCGAATCGCCAGGCCAGCGGGCTGCCGAAAGCGACCAGCCACAGGCTGTTGAAGCCGACATGGCTCCAGCTCCCGTGCAGGAACGCATAGGTGAGGAAGCTCCACACCCGCGCCGCGTCGCCTCCCGGCAGCACGCCGGCAAGGCTCGTCGCCTCGGTCACCCGCGCCGGAATGAAGGCGAAGGCGAGCACCACCCACTGATCGTCGGCGGGCGGTAGCGCATAGGTGCGGATGAGATGGATGAGGAACAGCACGCCGACGGTGGCCACGACCACGGTCGGGATGTTGAACATCGGCTGACGTTCGGAAGGCACGTGGGAAGAATGGACCATCGCAGGTGAAGTTAATATCTCGCGTGGCCGAATAAAGGCTGAAAGCAAAAAAAGGCCGCCTGGCGCCGAGGAAGCACGCAGGCGGCCTATGGCCGCGTCCAGGTAACCCCCCCGGGCTGACCAAGCTGTTCGGACGTGTTCGGCGTCCATTTCGTGGAGGCCTGCACTCTGGCACGGCCCCTGGGGCCCGGCAACGCTAGGCTCCCGTTAACCTTAAGATCAGCGCCGGTCGGACCGCCTCCCCGGCCCCTGCGCGCGTCGCCCCGTGGCATGCCCCCTGCAACCCCTGAGGCAGGGACGGAGCGGGACGCCAAATGTGTGCCGATCCAGCACGAAGTCGGTCGATCAAGCCGGAATCAAATACCGGTTCGGCCCCACAATGAGACGGGTGGCGACTTATGAAACATGCGACGTCGCGGGAGCTCTTCGCCTATTGGAATCGCGTCCGCCGCGGCCAGCCGGCGCCCGCACGCGGCGACATCGAACCGAGCGATATCCGCCGGATTCTCGCCGACACCTTCATCCTCGAAGTGCTTGCCCGCGACCGCTACCTGATCCGGCTCGCGGGCACGCGCATCTGCTCGGCCTATGGTCGTGAGATCAAGGGAACCGAGTTCCTCGACCTGTGGCGGGACGAGGACCGCAACGCCGTGGCAACGCTGGCGACGGCCGTCAGCGAAGACGCCGCCGGCGCGGTCGTCACGCTCGATGCCTTCAGCCGCCGCGACAAGTCGGTGACATGCGAACTGCTGCTCCTGCCGCTACGCCACAACACGACCCGCTTCAACCGGATCCTCGGCTCCTTCTCCATGCTCGACCGGCCCTATTGGCTCGGCGCCGAGCCGATCGTCAGTCAGGCGATCTCGAGCCTGCGGTTGATCTGGCCGGACCAGCAGCCGGAGTTTCTGCGCCGCCGGGCGGACCGGATTGAGCTCGATCCGGCGGACATGCCCCTGCCGATTGCAGCGCGCAACTTTCGCCGACATGGTCACCTGACCGTTTTCGACGGCGGCAAGGATTAGCTCTGTCTGATTCCCGTTTTCCGCGCGCACCCGCGGAATTCTACCGTTTTAGACGATTGCGGAACCGGAGGCGCGCAAGCCCGACGTGTAAACGATCTGTGTCATTTCGTTACGCCTTATTAACCCCAATAACGCTAGGTTGTTCAGGTACTTCTTCATCAGCGAGACCGATGGAATAGGGTCCGCCATGCCACTCACTCAGGCGTTCCGCCAACGCTCGCTCCAGCGTCAACACGACAGGCGCAGATTCCAGCGGGTCAAGGTCAACCTGCTCGGCCGCTTCATGCTTGAAGATCGGCACGAATATCCGTGCCAGACTTCGGACATGTCGCCGGGCAGCGCCGCCCTGATCACCCCCGTCACCGGACGCGTCGGCGAGCATGTCGTCGCCTATGTCGACCATGTCGGCCGCATCGAGGGCGAAATCGTCCGCGTCTTCGACGGCGGCTTCGCCATGACGATCAACGCAACGTTGCGCAAGAAGGACAAGCTGGCGGCAAAGCTGACCTGGCTGGCCAACCGCCACGAGCTCAACCTGCCCGAGGATCGCCGCCACGACCGCATCGTGCCGAGCAAGCCGCTGGTGACGGTCGAGCTGCCGGACGGCCGCCAGTATCGCAGCCGGATCCTGGACTGTCGCTCTCCGGCGCGGCGCTGGCCATGGAGGTCCGCCCGCCGATCGGCTCGCCGGTGACCGTCGGCAAGCTGCGCGCCCGGATCGTGCGCCACTTCGAGGAAGGCATCGCGGTCGAATTCGCCACGCTGCAGACCGCGGATTCGATCCAGGACAACCTCGCCTAGACACCCCCGCATCAGTCTGCGAGAATGCCGGAAGGCCGCCCTCTGGGCGGCCTTTTTCGTTTCCGGCTGCCTCGCCTCCAAGTCGATAAAATTTGAATCAATATAGAATACATCTTCGTATAAATTAGTTTTACTTTGACACGACTGTATTAGACCAAGATAAAACTTCATGTGCCATAGTCCTACCTCAGTTGGACGGGTGGGCACAATAATGAAGAACACAGAAAGACTGAAATTGACTTGCGCAATGCTTCTGATGATCGGATCCGGCACAGGCGCGATGGCCTCGGTGTCGGCCCCCTTCATGGAGACGACGGGCAAGACCACACAGCCGATAGGGCATTACGAATTCTGCCAGAGCCATGCGGCCGAATGCGCGGTGAAGACCAAGGGTGATCCGCGCGTTCATCTGACGGCGGCGCTCTGGAACCAGCTTGTCGGCAGTCAACAATGCCGTCAACAAGGCCATCAGGCCGACGACGGACATGGCGCTCTACGGCGTACCTGAGTTCTGGACCTATCCGACGACGGCCGGCGACTGCGAGGACTTCGTCCTGCTCAAGCGGCGCGACCTGATCCAGAAGGGCTGGCCACCGGGCGCGCTTCTGATCACGGTGGTCCGCCAGACGAACGGCGACGGCCACGCGGTGCTGACGGTTGCGACCGATCGCGGCGATCTCGTGCTCGACAGCCTCGACCCGCGGATCCGCCTGTGGAGCGACACCAGCTACACCTACGTCAAGCGCCAGTCGGAACACGACAGCGGCAAGTGGGTCGCGATCGAGGATATCCGCACGCCGATGGTGAGCAGCGTGCACTGATAGGGAAAGCAATTCGACAGACGTCTTTGAACAGCAACTTGAGTTTGGACCTGGTCGCGTCCCACCCCCCGTCCCCAAAGATCAGGTCCAATCGAGCCGGCCCCTGCCCCGGGGCCGGCTCACCTTTATCTGGGGGCTTGCCGACGGTGGGAGCGCCATGTCTCCGGCCCCCACGCGCAGCATGCGGATGTCAGGCGGCGCGGCGCCGCGTGCCGTTCACCTTCGCCGCCGGCTCGGACGCCGCGTGACGAATCTCGGTGCCGAGCACCTTCAGGCATTCGCGCATGAAGGCGGCGAGCCCTGGCCAGCCCTTGGCGGAGACCAGCTTGCCGTCGACATGGGCCGCCTTCGGCCCGGTCGGCGGCACGTCGACATAGGTGCCGCCGACCGCCGTCACCTCCGGCTCGCAATATTCAAGCGCCGCTACCTTCTTGCCGCGGATCGTCTCCGGCACGGCGACCAGCACCTGGACGCCATGGCAGATGGTGAAGATCGGCTTGTCGGCTTCGTGGAAGTGGCGGACGATCGCCTGAACCCGCTTGTCGATGCGGATATATTCCGGCCCGCGGCCGCCGGCGACATAGACGGCGTCATACTCCGCCGGCTTCACCGCCGAAAAGCTCTTCGACAGGATGTAGTTGTGGCCGGGCTTCTCAGTGTAGGTCTTGTCGCCCTCGAAATCGTGCAGCGAGGTCTTCAGGATCTCGCCCGCCTTCTTGTCCGGGCACACCACGTCAACGTTATGGCCGACCGCCTGCATCGCCTGCTCGAAGACGAAGATCTCGTATTCCTCGGAAAAGTCGCCGGCGAGCATCAGGATTTTCTTGCCGCTCATTGTCGTGCGTTCCTCCGTTTGGGACATGTGAGCCCGGATTCTGGGTCCGGATCACCACGATCATGACAGGCAAGAGGCGCCACGGAAAGAGGTGCGCCCCTCAGACCGGCGTCTGTCAGATCGCGACAAGGCCCCTGGCGAACCGCTTCCAGTTAGCGACGTAATGCGCCGCCGAGGCGGTCAGCCCGCCAATCTCATCCGCGCTGAGGGCGCGCGCGACCTTGCCGGGCATGCCGATAACGAGCGAATTGTCGGGGATTTCGCGGCCCTCCGGCACAAGCGCGCCGGCGCCGATCAGGCAATTGTCGCCGACCCGGGCGCCGTTGAGCACGGTCGCGCCCATGCCGACAAGCGTGTTGGCGCCGATCGTGCAGCCGTGAAGGATGGCGCGATGGCCGATCGTGCAGCGCCGGCCGATGGTCAGCGGGAAGCCGTGATCGGTGTGGAAGATGCAATGTTCCTGGACATTGGTTTCCGCACCGATGCTGATCTGCTCGTTGTCGCCGCGGATGACCACGCCAAACCAGATGCCGACATCGTCGCCGAGGACCACGTCGCCGATGAGCGTGGCGTCGGGCGCGACCCAGAAATGGCCGGCTTCAGGCGTTTGCGGCGAGACGCCGTCGAGTGCGTAGAGAGGCATGGAAGATCCCTGGCTGTCCGGTGACGGCGGCCAAGCTGCCACCGCGCGGGCCTCGATGCCAGCCCCCGCAGCCCCAATGCGGCCTCAGGCCAGTCCCGACTTGAGGTCGAGCACCAGTTCCAGGACGAGGATGCCCGAGCAGCAGCTCCACAGGGCGGCGATGAAGAAGCTCGCGGCGAACCAGCCGACGGCGTTGCGTTCCTCGCGCATCATGGCCACGGCCTGCTGCATGATGATGAAGGGCCCGGAGAGCGCGCAGAACAGGAAGGTCGTCAGAGCCGCCCAGAAAGTCGTGCCGAGAAGCCGGAACCGCGCGGTTTCCTCGGTCATCATCTTGTAGAAGCTGGCGACGATACCCGCGGCCACGAAGCCGATCGCCGCGCTGTAGAGAAGAAGCAAAGAATCAAGCAACACTGCCACCTCCTGTCCCGTTGAGAGACAGTCCCCGTTTCTTGAGACAGAGTTGCAAGGCGCGTACCGTATGAGCGAAATGCGATTCGCCGCTGAAAGTCCTGAAATCGCAAGCGTTTCGCAAGACGCCCGGCGGAGGCGTTATGGTTGATGTTCCGTTAATGGACAGCCGAGGGAAAATGTGAGCGCCGGCGACGCCCGGATCGCGGCATCCGGCGGGAGGCCCGTTGCCCGCGGCCGATGGCCGCTTGTCAGGATGGGACTGGGGCTTCTCCTGATGCTGGCGGCGGCCGCGATCGCCGGCTTCATCATCACCGGCCGCGACGTCGGCCCGCGCGGCAGCCTCACGGCCGACACCCAGCCCATCGACGTCATCATCGACGGCCAGCCCCTTTCGATCCCCGCCAACATGATCCGCTTCCGCTCGGCACGGCATGACGGCGCCGCCGACCGGATCGACCTCCTGCTGAGCTGGCCGGGCCTTGGCGGATTCACCGAAGCCCATGCCGCCGACTTCGAGGACGAATTCGCCGACCGCGCCGCTGATCTTCGTCTCGATCACGCCGCGCAGCGGCCTGCTCGACAGCGACGACCGGCTCGACGAGGTCTATGACCGCTTCTTCACCGGGCAGCCGGTCGCCGGGCCCGCCGGCCTTGTCGGCCGCACCCTTTCGGAGGAATCCGGTTATCAGCGGCGAGACGGTCTTCTTTACGCCCAACGGCACCGCCCGCTTCGCCGCCCGCTGCCTGACAGCCAACAGCACCGAGCTCCCCGCCACCTGCCTGCGCGATATCCGCATCGGCCGCACCCTGTCCCTGCTCTACCGCTTCAACCGCGCCTATTTGCGCGATTGGCAAGCGATGGACCAGGCGACACGGGCGCTGGGCAAGCGACTGGTCATCGACAACCAATAGCCATTCGCGAGACCCGCCGAACGCGTCCGCGGCACCGAAAGACAAAGGTCGAAACCCTCTCTCAACCGGGAGAGAGCGCCTCGATTCCTGGCAATGGAGAACTGGCGAAAGGTGACAATCGACCTCAGTCGAGGTCGATGTCGAGGATCGCCATGGTGAAGTTGTAGGACAGGTCACCGTCCTCGTCGTCGCGGAAGAGAACGCCGATGAACTCGTCGCCGAGATACACCTCGGCCGAGTCCGACTTCTGCGGACGCGCGCGCACGGTGATGGACGGCATGTTGAACTTGCGCTGGAAAAAGGCCTGAAGCTTCTGGATCTCCTGACGATCCACAATATCCCCCTGGGTTCGGATTGCATGGTCCGCGCAAGGCGCGGGGTTTGGTTGGCGGGTTGTTGGTCAACCCTCTTCGTCGTCGCCGATGCTCTGGTCCATCATGCGCGACGGTTCCTTGCAGGCATGGCCGACGACCCTGGCCGGCACGCCGGCGACGGTCGCATGGGCGGGAACGGCGTGCAGCACGACCGAGCCGGCGGCGACCTTCGAGCACTCGCCGACCTCGATATTGCCGAGGATCTTGGCGCCGGCGCCGATGAGGACGCCGCGGCGGATCTTCGGATGGCGGTCGCCGCTCTCCTTGCCGGTGCCGCCGAGCGTCACGCCCTGCAGCATCGGACACGTCGTCCTCGATCACCGCGGTGCGTCCGACGACGAGGCCGGTGGCATGGTCGAGGAAGATGCCGCGGCCCATGGGCACCGCCGGATCGATATCGGTCTGGAAGACGCCGGAGGACCGGCTCTGCAGATAGAGCGCCAAGTCGCGGCGTCCCCTGTTCCACAGCCAGTGCGCCAGACGGTGCGACTGGATGGCATGGAAGCCTTTGAAGAAGAGCACCGGCTCGATGTAGCGGTTGCAGGCCGGGTCGCGATCGTAGACCGCCGCGATGTCGCAGCGCATGGCCTGGCCGAGCGACTGGTCGTCGGCGAGCGCCTCCTCGAAGGCGCTGCGGATGACTTCGGCGCTGATGACGTGGTTGCCGAGCCGCTGGGCGATGCGATCGACGATCGCGTCTTCCAGGCGCGGCTGGTTGAGCACCGTCGAGAAGACGAAGCTCGCCATCGCCGGCTCGCTCCGGATGATCTCCTCGGCCTCGCGCTTCACCTCGAACCAGATCGGATCGAGGCTCTGCAGCGCTTCGCTGCTGCTCGCGACGGATTGACGGTCATGCCTCAACTCCCGGCCGAAACCGAACGGCCCCGCATTGGCGCGGGACAGTATCACAGGCGCTCGGGCCGACCCAAGGGTGGCCGCGGCGATCTAGCTAACGCCGTTCCTTAACGAAACGATGGCGCGTGCCGTAGCGGATGAAGTAAGGGAGCCGGCGGCCCGTTGCAACGGCGCCGCCCCCGATCCCGGTTCACGGGCGCCGCTCGAGGAAATCGAGAACGCCCTGCTTGTAGGCCCGGTCGCCGGTGGCGAGCATATGGTCGCGGTTGGGGATTTCGAGGAATTCGCGCGCCCGGAATGAGCCGGCCAGCCGGCTCGGCCGGCGCCGACACCGTCGTCCTTCGAGCCGACCGCGACCAGGGTCGGCGCCGTCGATGGTGGCAAGCTGAGCGCGGGTCAGCGTCTCGCGCGCCGTCCGGATGCAGGCGGCGAGCGCCTTCAGGTCGCTGCCGGTCTGCTCGGCGAATTTGCGATAGGCCCGCCCGACCTCGTCGGTCACCGATTCGAGGCTCGGCGCCTCGCAGCGCGACGGCGATCGCGTCATTGCCGCCGATCCCCTCGACCAGCGCCATGCCGAGCCCGCCGATGATCAGCGAGCGGACCTTTCCGCCATGCTCCACGGCCATGAAGGCGGCGATTGCGGGCGCCCATCGAATAGCCCATGACGTCGGCCCTGGCGATGCCGAGATGATCGAGCAGGCTGGCCGCGTCGCCGCGCCATCAGCGAGGCGCGGTAGAGCGCCGGATCGTAGAGCTTCTCGCTCTTGCCGTGGCCGCGATTGTCGATGGCGATCGACCCGCCGCCCGGCATTGCGCAGGGTCGTCGATCCAGCCGTCGAGCCCCAGTTGACCGCCGATTGGAGCCGAAGCCATGGATCAGCAGGATCGGCTCGCCCTCCCCCTCGTCGAAATAGGCAATGTCGATCCCGTCGGACTGAAAATGATTCACGCCATGCTCCTGTCAGCCGCCCGGCCGGACCCTACCCAATCCGGTCGAAGGCCGCTATTGTCCCGGCCGAAGTTCAGAGCAAGGACGCGGACAAACCCATGGCAGACCACGTGGTTCCCCATTTCCACAACGATTCCGGCGTGCACGCGATCGATATCGGCGTCAAGGAATTCATGTGCATCGGCGCCAATCCGCCCTTCGACCATCCGCATGTCTTTCTCGACATGGGCGACGACAACGAGATCGTCTGCCCCTATTGCTCGACCCTTTACCGCTATCGCGCCGACCTGGCCGCGTCCGAGACCGATCCGCCCGGGCCATCTGTGGCGCGACACGATGGCCGCCTGAGGCCGGGGGACGGGCGGCAAGATGGCGGCGCCACGCCCGATCGTCATAGCCGGAGCCGGTATCGGCGGCCTGACGAGCGCGCTTGCCATCGCCC
>CAWEUR010000027.1:0-17584 GCA_963812285.1 uncultured Alphaproteobacteria bacterium
GTGGAGGACCCATGCCCGCCTTTCCGATCATCGACAGCCACGTCCATCTCTACGACGTGGAGAAGTTCACCTATGGCTGGCTCAAGGGCGTGCCGAAGATCGCCCGCACCCATCTGCTGGAGGATTTCGACAAGGAGCGCGCGCCGGTCGAGGTCGACAAGCTGGTCTTCGCCGAGGTCGCGGTCGATCCGGGCCTGCATCTCGGCGAGGCGGCCTTCATCCAGAGTCTCGCCGATGCCGATCCGCGTCTCGCCGGCATCGTCGCCCACGCGCCGATGGAAAAGGGCGAGGCGGTCGAGGACGACATCGTCGCGTTGAAGAAGAACCGCAATCTTCGCGGCATCCGCCGGCTGATCGAGGCCGAACACGACCCATCCTTCTGCATCGAGCCCGGCTTCATCGAAGCGGTGAAGCTGCTGCCGAAATACGACCTCACCTTCGACATCTGCGTCAAGCACACGGCGATGATCTATGCGATTGAGCTCGTCCGGCGTTGCCCGGAGGTCTCCTTCGTCCTCGACCATATCGGCAAGCCCGACATCAAGCACGGCCTGCGCGAGCCGTGGTGGAGCCAGATCAGGGAGCTCGCGGCGCTGCCCAATGTCGTGTGCAAGATATCGGGCGTCATCACCGAGGCGGACCATAAGAGCTGGACGCCGGATCAGGTGAAGCCCTATGTCGCCCACGCCATCGAGAGCTTCGGCTTCGACCGGGTCATGTATGGCAGCGACTGGACCGTCGCCAAGCTCACCCACCCTTATCCGCAATGGGTCGAGATCGTCGACGAGGTGGTGGCCGGCGCGAGCGAGGCCGAACTGCGCAAGCTCTACCGCGATACCGCGACGCGCATTTACAAGCTCGGCAACTAGCCGGCGAAACGGGCGACAGAAGATGAAGATCGTCAAGATCGAGACCCTGCGTCTCGAGGAATACGGCAATCTGCTCTGGCTGCGGCTGCACACCGATGAGGGCCTCGTCGGGCTCGGCGAAACCTTCCTCATGCCCGAGACGGTCGAGGCCTATGTCCACGAGGTGCTGGCGCCCGAAGATCCTCGGCCGCGATCCGCTGGCCATCGACCGCATCTCCAAGGACGTGATCGCCTATCTCGGCTTCCGCTCGACCGGGGCCGAGGCGCGGGGCAATTCGGCGCTCGACATCGCGCTGTGGGACCTCTTCGGCAAGGCGACCGGGCAGCCGATCGCCCAGCTTCTCGGCGGCTTCAGCCGCGACAGGATCCGCACCTACAACACCTGCGCCGGCACCGGCTACATGCGCGCCGGCAACGCGCAGACGGATCGCCAATTGGGGGATCGAGCACGCCGGACCGCTACGACGATCTCAACGGCTTCCTCAACCGCGCCGACGAGCTCGCCACCGACCTCCTGTCGGAAGGGCATCACGGCGATGAAGATCTGGCCCTTCGACATCGCCGCCGAGAAGTTCGACGGGCAATACATCTCAAGCGCCGACCTCAAGACCGCGCTCCTGCCCTTCGACAAGATCCGCAACGCGGTCGGCGACCGCATGGACATCATGGTCGAGTTCCACTCGCTGTGGCAGCTCCTGCCGGCGATGACCATCGCCCGCGCGCTCGCCCCCTACAACACGTTCTGGCACGAGGATCCGATCAGGATGGACAGCCTCGGCAGCCTCAAGCGCTATGCCGAGGCGAGCATCGCGCCGATCTGCGCCTCCGAGACGCTCGGCTCGCGCGCCGCCTTCCGCGACCTGCTGGAAACCGGCGTCGCCGGCGTCGTCATGCTCGATCTGTCCTGGTGCGGCGGCCTGTCCGAGGCGCGCAAGATCGCGGCCATGGCCGAGACCTGGCACCTGCCGATCGCGCCGCACGACTGCACCGGCCCGGTCGTGCTCGCCGCCTCGACCCATCTGTCGCTGAACGCGCCGAATGCGCTCATCCAGGAGAGCGTGCGCGCCTATTACCGGACCTGGTACCGGGATCTGGTGACCGAGGTGCCGCCGGTCGAGGACGGCATGATCACCGTGCCGTCCGGTCCCGGTCTCGGGCTCGACCTCCTGCCCGACCTTGCCGGGCGCGCCGACGCGACAGTGCGCGTCAGCGAGTTCGACGGCTGAGGGCGCGGGCCGGTCTCAATCCTGCTCGTGGCCGCCGGCGAGGCGGGCGACCATCAGTGAGCCGAGGATGATGGCGCCGTAGATCGCCTGGATCCAGAAGGACGGCACCTGCGCCAGCGTCAGCACGTTCTGGACGACGCCGAGCAGGAGCACGCCGGTGAGCGCGCCGAACATCGATCCCTTGCCGCCATCGAGCGAGATGCCGCCGATCACGGCCGCCGCGAAGACGGTGAAGATCATGCCGTTGCCCTGGTTGGCGCTGATCGCCCCGACATAGCCGACGGTGACGAGGCCGCCGATGGCGGCGAGCGCGCCGGCGAGCACATAGACGCCCCAGGTCACCCGCTCGACGCGGATGCCGGCGGCGCGCGCCGCCTCGGCATTGCCGCCGATGGCATAAAGCGCGCGGCCGAGCCGGTGGTAGCGCAGCACCAGCCCGACGATGAGGAAGGCGATCGCCGCCAGCCACACGGCGAGCGGCAGGCTGAGGAATGTCACCGTCATCAGGGCGAAGAAAGCATCAGGCAGGTCGAAGAGCGTCCGGCCGCTGGTGGCGCCGACCAGCATGCCGCGCAGGATGATGAGCATCGCCAGGGTCACGATGAAGGCGTTGAGCTTGAGCCGGACGACCATGAAGCCGTTGGCGAAGCCGATCACCGCGCCGACCAGCACGACGACCAGCAGGCCGACGGCGATCGGCATGTTGAAGCCGAAGCCGTAGCTTTCGACCGGGATCACCACCATGGCGCCGATCGCCGGGGCGATGCCGAAGGTCAATTCGAGCGACAGGTCGAACTTGCCGGTGATGATGACCAGCGATTCGGCGAGGACGACCAGCGCCAGCGCTGCCGACGAGGTCAGGATGGTGATGATGTTGGCCTCGCGCAGGAAGGCGGGGCTGATGACGGCGCCAATGATGAGGAGGACGACCAGGGCCGGCAACAGGGCGAGGTCGCGCAGCCTTATGCTCGATCGGCGGCGCGGCGGCGACGCCACGACCCCGGCGCTCAGTCACACCTCCGGCGCGCTCATTGATGCTCATCGAATTCGATTCCCTCGATCGAGGCGACAAGAGTGTTGTCGCTCCAGCCTGCCTTGTGTTCGGCGACGATGGCGCCATGGCGCATGACCAGGACCCGGTCACAGGTCTTGAGGTCCTCGATCTCGCCGCTGACGACGAGGATCGCCTTGCCTTCCTCGCGCATGCGCTCGATGACGCCGAGCAGCGCTTCCTTGGATTTGACATCGACGCCGGCGGTCGGGTCGAGAAGCACAAGGACCGAGGGTGCCGTCGCCAGCGCCCGGCCCATGACGACCTTCTGCTGGTTGCCGCCGGACAGGTCCGAGACCAGTTGTTCCGGCCCTTGAGTGACGATGCCGAGCGCGGTGATCATCTCCCCGGCCACGGCGGCGCGGCGGCGCGGCGCGATGAAGCCCAAGGGGCCGAGATGACGATTGACCGTCATGGTCGTGTTGTCGGCGACCGATTGGGAGAGGACCAGCCCCTGCTTGTGGCGGCTCTTGGGCACGCAGCCGACGCCGAGGGCGAGAGCCGCCGGCACGTCGGCCGAGGGCAGGGCCTTGCCGTTGATCGCGATGCGGCCGCCGGTGAAGGGGCCGAGGCCGGCCACCGCCTCGGCGACGCCGACGCGGCCGCTGCTGGTCGCGCCCGAGAGGCCGACGACCTCGCCGGCGCGCACCGTGAAGGAGACGTCGGCATAGTCGTCGCCGGCAAGATGGCTGACGTCGAGGGCGACGGTGTCGCGTGGCTCCGTCGTGCGGTCGCTGGCGTCGGCGACATAGAGGTCGGCCTGCTCGCCGGTCATCGCCTCGATCAGGGCGTCCTTGGGCAGGTCGGCGACCGGCGCGGTGATGATGTGGCGCGCGTCGCGCAGCACCGTCACCGCCTGGCAGATCTCGTAGACCTCCTGGAGGTGGTGCGAGATGAACAGGAAGGTGACGCCGGCCGCCTGCAAGTTCGCGAATGCGGACGAAGAGGCGCTTGATCTCGTCGCCGTCGAGCTGCGCCGTCGGCTCGTCGAGGATGATGAAGCGGGCGCCGTAGGAGAGCGCGCGGGCGATCTCGACAAGCTGGCGCGCCTCGACCTTGAGATCGCCGGCGCGGGTGTCGTCCGGAACCGCGACGTTCCAGCGGTCGAGAAGATCCGCGCCTCGCGATGAAGCGCCGACCAGCTGATGAAGCCGCGGCGCGTCGGCTGGCGGTTGATGAAGAGGTTCTCGGCGACCGTCAGGTCGGGGATGATCGTCGAGTGCTGGTAGACGCAGGCAACGTTGCTGCCGCCAGGCCTCGCGGTCGGAGAGCGGCGGCGCGGGCTTGCCGCTGAAGCGGATCTCGCCCTTGTCGGGCGGCGTCAGGCCGGTGAGGATGCGGACCAGGGTCGATTTGCCGGCGCCGTTGCGGCCGACAAGGGCGTGCGATTCACCCGGCACGACCGCGGATGCGCGCGTCCTCGAGCGCGATCGTCGGGCCGTAATGCTTGGAGACGCCGATCGCCTCGACGATCGGCGGCTCGTCCGGCGGGCGCATGGTGCTGCGCCCGCCCGATTTCGCTGGCTTCGGTCATGGAGTCCGACTGGTCCTAGAGGTTGCCCCAGAACGCCTTGTCGTCGACGTTCTCCTTGGTGACGAGCGGCGCGGCGAAGCTCGTCCTCGAGGACGCCCGGCGAGACCTCGATGATGGTGCTGTCGTGGTCGGTCGGCCCGGTCGCGAAGGTCTTGCCCTCGATCGCCTCCTTCACATACATGATGCCGTATTTGGCGTAGAGGTCGGCGGGCTGGGAGACGGTGGCGTCGATCTCGCCCTTGCGGATGGCGTCGAACTCCTGCGGGATGCCGTCATTGCTGACGATGACGATGTGTCCCGCTTCGCCGGCCGGATGCAGCAGGCCCTTGCGCTTCAGGGTCTGCAGGGTCGGCGCCAGGAAGACGCCGCCGGCATGCATGTAGATCGCCTTCAGGTCGGGAGTCGAGTTGAGCAGCGCGTCGAGGCCGGCGGCCGCGTCCTCGCCCGACCAGGCCTTGGTCGGGATCTCGAGCAGCTTCAGCTTCGGGTATTTCTTGAGGCACTCGCGGAAGCCGACGCCGCGGTCGCGTCCGTTGATCGAGGCCTGGTCGCCCATGATCTGCACGACGGGGCCTTCCTTGACGTGCTCGCCGATATATTCGCAGGCCTTGACGGCCATAGGCGAGGTTGTCGGCGCGCACGACGATGGCGACCGGACCGGTCGAGGGCGCCACGTCGACGGCGACGACCGGAACACCGGCCTTCTCGCCGGCCTTCAGGATCGTGCCGGCGGCGGCGGATTCGAAGGGCGAGAAGATGATGCCGTTGGCGCCGAGATTGATCAGGTTCTGGATGCCGGTGATCTGCTTGGCGGTGTCGAATTCGGAGTTGATCGGGGCCAGCAGTTCGACGCCCTGGGCCTTGGCCTCGTCGTCGAAGGTAGCCGGCATAGGCCGTCCAGAACGGCGAGGTGAGCGTCGTCAGGTCGACGCCGATCTTCGGCATGTCGGCGGCATGGGCGGCGCCGGCGGCGAGCGCGCAGCGTCGAGGCGACGAAGGCCATTCCAATTGCGACGTGAGTTTCGACATTCGGTTTCCTCCCTGGTTGATGTCCGGGCGATCCGGCTCGTTTTGCTTCCGGGTCCGCTCCGTTCAGTGAGCGTCTAGGGTCTGGTCGGCAGTTCCTCCGGCGGGCGGGAAAGGAATCTCGTCGCGGCTGGCGGTCAGGTGGTTGCGCAGCGCCGCGATCGCGTCGTCCGCGTTCCGGCTGCGAACGGCCTTCGACAATCGCCCCATGCTCGCGGCTGGTGCGATTCGATCGTCGTAGTGGCGCAGCGAATAGTTGCGGATGGTCTGCGTCTGCCGCAGCGCGATACCGTGCCAGCCGGCGATCAGGCGGTTGTGGCCGAGGCTGACGATGAGCTCGTGAAATTCGCGGTCGAGGCGGATCGCCTCGGCGAGGCCCTCCTCGGTCTGCCGCTCGATCTCCGTCGATCTGCGGCTCGAAGATCGCCTCGAGCTCGTCGACGAAGTCCGGCGTCACCCGGCCGGCCGGCAAAGCCGAGCCACGATCGCGTTCAATTCGAGCAGCAGGCGCGCCTCGTAGATTTCCTCGATGTCGGCGCGGGGTGAAGCGGCGCACGACGAAGACGACGGCGCGAGGCGACCTCGACAAGGCCCTCCTGCTCGAGCCGCGGCAAGCGCCTCCTTGACCGGCGTCTGGCTGATTGCCAGCGTCTCGGCGAGCTCGCTCGGCGAGCAGCCGCTGGCCGGCCGGAGAGCTGACCGGAGACGATCTGGTCCTGCAGCTCGGCATAGGCCTGATCGGCAAGGGTCGGGCGGCGCGGCGCTCCATGCACAACACTAGACAGAGGGACGCGGCTGCGACAAGATAAAAAATATTATATATGGACCATCTTTGCAGAATGTCCGACGCCACGAGCCGTCAGCAGCCCCACAGCCGCATCCGAAACCGACCCGCGCCTGCTGCTTCTCGACGAGCGCGCGACAACGTCTCTCGTCGTCACGGCCCGGATCCGGACCGGGGAGACGATCCGGGTCGACGGGCACGGTCACCGGTGCCGGCGGACGCTGCCGCTCGGCCACAAGCTCGCGCGGCGGGCCATCGCCGCCGGCGAGAAGATCGTGAAATACGGCGCGCCCGATCGGCTCGGCGACCGCGCCGATCCGGCTCGGCGACGCACGCCCACGTCCACAACATCAAGAGCGACTACACGCCGACCTATCACCTCGACGAGGCGCGCGAAGCCGCGGCACGGGGAGGCATGACCATGCGGGGCTATCCGCGCGCCGACGGCCGCAAGGGCATCCGCAACACCATCGTCGTCGGCTATCTCGTCGAATGCGCCCACCACGTCGCCCGCGAGATCGCGATCCCCTTCCGCGACCGCGACGTCCATGTCATCGGCTTTCCCGGCTGCTATCCCAACGGCTATGCCGAGACGATGATGGAGCGCCTCTGCACCCATCCCAATGTCGGGGCGGTGCTGCTGGTCTCGCTCGGCTGCGAGAGCTTCAACAAGTACCGGCTCGAGCATGCGGTGCGCGAGAGCGGCCGGCCGGTGAAGACCATCGTCATCCAGGCGACCGGCGGCACGCGCACGTCGATCGCCGAGGGCCGGCGCTTCGTCGCCGAGCAGCGCGCCGTTCTCGACGCGATGGCGACGGTGCCGATGGCGGTCGGACGAGCTGGTCGTCGGCACCATCTGCGGCGGCTCGGATGGCACCTCCGGCATCACCGGCAACCCGGCCGCCGGCCGCGCCTTCGACATGCTGATCGCGCGACGGCGCCGCCTGCATCTTCGAGGAGACCGGCGAGCTGATCGGCTGCGAGCACATCATGGCCGACGCGCGCCATCGACGCCCGGCGCTCGGCCGCGAACTCGAGGCGAGCGTCGCCAAGGCGGCGCGCTACTACGCCACCCTCGGCTACGGCTCCTTCGCCGCCGGCAATGCCGATGGCGGCCTGACCACCATCGAGGAGAAGTCGATGGGCGCCTACGCCAAGTCCGGCTCCTCGCCGATCTCCGGCCTGATCAAGCCGGGCGACGTCCCGCCGCGCGGCGGGCTCTACCTCCTCGACGTCGTGCCCGACGGCGAGGTCCGCTTCGGCTTCCCCAACATCAACGACAATGCCGAGATCGCCGAGCTGATCGCCTGCGGCAGCCACGTCATCCTGTTCGTCACCGGCCGCGGCTCGGTCGTCGGCTCGGCGATCTCGCCGGTGGTCAAGATCTGCGCCAATCCGGAGACCTATCGGCGCATGGCCGACGACATGGACGTCGATGCCGGCCGCATCCTCGAGGGCAAGGCGACACTCGACGAGGTCGGCGCGCGAGATCCGCGACGCTCGTGCTCGGCCTCGCCGACGGGCAAGCGACCAAATCCGAGGAACTCGGCCACCAGGAATTCATCCTGACCTACAAGACCTTCGAGCCGATCGGCCCGGCCTGCCTGCCTGCCGCCTGAGGAACGCCCAGATGACCACGACTCTCCGACCGCCTCGCCGGCTGCTACACCGGCGTCGTCCACGACGTCATGCGGGCCATGGGTCTCCGCGACTTCACGTTTCCGGCCGAGCTCCGGCCGATCCTGCCCGAGCAGCGCGCTCGCCGGGCCGGCCTTCACCATCGAGGGCCGGGTCGGCGAGGATGCCGATGCCGCACGAGACGCTGCTCGCCTGGACCGGGCTGCTGTCGCAGGCGCCGGCCGGCTCGATCTGGGTGTCGCAGCCGAATGACCGCGTCGTCGCCCATATGGGCGAACTGTCGGCCGAGACGCTGAAGAACAAGGGCGTGCGCGGCTGCGTCGCCGACGGCTTCATCCGCGACGTCAATTTCCTCCTCGACGATCGGCTTCCAGGCCTGGTGCCGCGGCTTCACCCCGCGCGACATCGTCGGCCACTGGCTGCCGACGGCGATCGAATGTGCCGGTCACCATCGGCGCGGTGGTGATCGACGCCGGGCGACTACCTGGTCGGCGATCGCGACGGACTGTCCGCGTGCCGAAGGCGAAGGCCGCCGACGTCGCCGAGAAGGCCGAGGCCGCGATGGCGACCGAAAGCCTGGTCCGCAAGGCGATCCTCGCCGGGACCGACCCGCAGGAAGCCTATCTCAAATACGGCAAGTTCTGAGGCGCATTCATCCTGGGGCAGGAATTCCGGATCGCGGGCTCCCGAAATCGCGTCAAAGTGGCTATATCGGGCTGGAAGCGCCGCTCTGTTCCGGCCGTCGAACCCCCTGGAGCCCATGCCGTCCGCTCAGACCCACAAGGTCGCCATCGCGCCGATGATGGATTGGACCGACCGCCACTGCCGGGTCTTTCACCGGCGGCTGACGCGGCGCGCGCTGCTCTATACCGAGATGGTCGTCGCCGATGCGGTGATCCATGGCGACCGCGACGCGGCTGATCGGCTTCTCGCCCGAGGAGCATCCGCTGGCGCTCCAGCTCGGCGGCTCCGAGCCGGGCAAGCTGGCCGAGGCGGCGCGCATCGGCGCGGCGGCCGGCTATGACGAGATCAACCTCAATGTCGGCTGCCCCTCCGACCGGGTCCAGTCCGGCACCTTCGGCGCCTGCCTGATGCGCGAGCCGGCGCTGGTCGGCGGCCTGCGTCGCGGCGATGAAGGCGGCGGTCGATGTGCCGGTGACGGTCAAATGCCGGATCGGCGTCGACGATCAGGATCCGGAAATCGCGCTCGACGCGCTCGCCGATGCCGTCTTCGCCGCCGGCGCCGACGCGCTGTGGGTCCATGCCCGCAAGGCCTGGCTGGAGGGGCTGAGCCCCAAGGAGAACCGCGAGGTGCCGCCGCTCGACTACGATCGCGTCCATCGCCTGAAGGCGCGGCTGCCCGACCGCTTCATCGGCATCAATGGCGGCCTTGCCTCGCTCGACGCAGGCGGAGGCCGAACGCGGCGCCACGTCGACGGCGTCATGCTCGGCCGCGCCGCCTATCACACCCCGGCGATGCTCGCCGACGTCGACGGGCGCTTTCATGGCGGTGACGCGCCCGATCCCGATCCGCTGGCCGTGGTCGAAGGCGATGATCCCCTATATCGAAGCAGGTGCTCGCCGACGGCGGACGGCTCGGCCACGTCACCCGCCACATGCTCGGCCTGTTCCACGGCGCGCCCGGCGCCCGCCGCTGGCGGCAGATCCTGACCGAGTGGCGCGGCGCGGCCCGGCGCCGGCACCGACGTAGTGCAACAGGCGCTCGCCGCGATCCGCGCGGCCCTCGACTCCGGCGCGCGAATGGCCGAGACAGAGGCGGCGCGCGTCGCCGCCGCCTGAGCATCCGACGCGCCGGTCGCCTCCGAGGGATTCGTGCACATCACCGCCATCGCCGCTCGAACTCGTCGAGCTCGCCGCCGCCCTCGTCGCCTCGGGCGCGATTTCGGGCTTCCTTGCCGGCCTCTTCGGCATCGGCGGCGGCGCGGTGATCGTGCCGGTGCTCTACCAGGGCCTCACCTTTCTCGGCGTCGACGAAGCCGTGCGCATGCATGTCTCGGTCGGCACCTCGCTCGGCATCATCGTGCCGACGTCGATCCGCTCCTTCCTCGCCCACAAGCGCCGCGGCGCGGTCGACATGGATCTGCTGAAGAGTTGGGTGATCGCCGATGCCGGCCGGCGTCGTGCTCGCCTCGCTTCGTCGCCGCGCATCTCTCGGGCGCCGAGCTGCGCGGCGTCTTCGCCGTCGATCGCGGTCATCGTCGGCCTGCGGCTGTCTGTCAACCGCGAGACCTGGCGGCTCGGCGATACGCTTCCCGGCAATCCGGTGCGGGCGCTGGTCGGCGTGCTGATCGGCTTCCTCTCGACGCTGATGGGGATCGGCGGCGGCGTCCTCAACAACACCTTCATGACGCTCTTCGGCCGGCCGATGCATCAGGCGGTCGCGACCTCGGCCGGCGTCGGCGTGCTGATTTCCGGTGCCGGGCGTCGTCGGCTATATCTGGGCCGGGCTGGGGCGAGCCGCGGCTGCCGCCGTTTTCGGCCGGCTTCGTCAATCTTCTCGGCATGGCTGCTGGTCATCCCGGTCAGCGTCTTCGCGGCGCCGCTCGGCGTGCGGCTGGCGCATGCGCTGACGCGCCGCCAGCTCGAGATCGGCTTCGGCCTGTTCCTGCTGCTGGTCGCCGCTGCGCTTCGCGCTCACCCTGTTCTAGGGGGTCAGCATCAGCCGGTCGCCGGAAATGGCATAGCTCGCCAGGGTGTCGAGGAAGGTCATGCCGAGCAGGCTCTGGTCGAGCGCGTCCGCGGGTGCCACCAGCGCGCGCACGTCGTGACGCTCGATCGGGCCGATGGCGAGGCTGTCGAGCCTGATGGCGGCGGCCGACATCGGTCCGTTGGCGGTGCGGATCGGCATGGCGTAGCTCAGGCGGTCGACGTCGATGCCAAGCGCGGACGCATCATCATGGGCGAGCGTCACGAAGCTCGCGCCGGTGTCGACGAGGAAGGTCACCGGCCGGTCGTTGACCGAGCCGCGGACGGCGAAGTGGCCGTCGGGCGCGCGCACGACGACAACATCCTTGCCCTCGGCGCCGGCCCATTGGCCCGATAGCGGCACGCCCGGCGCGAGGGCGCCAAGCAGCCGTCCGCCGACGCCGGCAAGCTCGACCCGATAGGTATAGACGCCGACGGCGAGGAGGAAGATCGCCGTCCAGCCGAAGATCGCGCGCACGATCTCTCCGGGCTTGAGCGCGCGGCCGATGAGGCCGGAGGCGATGAAGACGAGCAGGGCGGCGAGATAGACCAGACGCCCGAAATCCTGTCCCTTGACGCCGAAGGTCATGCCGCCCCGGCCGCCGGCAATCAGGGCGATGATGACGATGGCGAGCCCGATCAGCACGAAGCCGACAAAGCTTGGCCGGTGGCGCTTGCCGCCTTTGCTCATGACCGGCCGGCTCCGCTGTTCTCGACCTGCCGTTCGGGCAGCCGCGCCATGATTGCCCGGCGTTCCTCGTCGGAAAGCCGCGCCCAGTTGCCGATCTCCCGCAGCGTGCGCCGGCAGCCCATGCACAGGCCGCTCGCCGGGTCGATGGCGCAGAGCTTGATGCAGGGGGTGATCATCGGCGGGGCTCAGGCAAAGGCGGCAACGCCGAGCAGGAAGGCGATGGCGGCGACCTGCTGGCAGGCGCCGAGCGTGTCGCCGGTGCGCCCGTCGATCGCCGCCACGCTGAGCCGCTCGAAGCCGAAGGTCGCCGCCGCCGCCAGCGCCAGGCTGAGCAGGGTCGCGCCGAAACCGAAGACCGGCCAGATCATCAGGGCGGCAACGCCGGCCGAGAGCGCCAGCGCCATGAACATGGCGCCAGCATCCGGCGCGCCGGCATCGGACGACAGCCCGCCAGGCCGTGCCGGCGGCAGGTCGTGCCACAGCCGCACCATGGCGCCGCGGGAGACGGCTTCGGCGGCGATCAGGGCGAGCGCCGCCTGATAGGGCGCCCGCGTCGCGATCGCGGCGAGTGCGCCGATCCGCAGGAGGACGGAGAAGAGGAGGGCCGCGGCGCCGAACGTGCCGATCCGGCTGTCCTTCATGATTTCCAGGCGCCGCGCCGTGGTCGCTCCGCCGCCAAAGCCGTCGGCGGTGTCGGAGAGGCCGTCCTCATGCAGCCCACCGGTCACCAGCATCGTCGTCGCGACCGCCAGGATTGCCGAAAGAAAGGGCGGAATGCCTATGGTTGCCGCCAGCGCCAGGACGAAGCCGCCGATGAGGCCGATCACCGCGCCCGCCAGCGGGAAGACCCGGGCACCCTGGCGGAAATCGGGCTGTTTCTTGGCCGCGGGACCGAGCCAGTCACCGGGCAGGCGCGTGAGGAAGGCAAGGGCCGCACGCAATTCGTCGCTGAGGCCGCCGAGATCTGAACGGAGCTTGTCGTCGGTCGGCATGGGTGCGTCTTCGGTCCGCCTTGCGGAGGGTCGGAGGACGGTTATAGAACCTCGACGCGGCCGGGGGAATGCCGGCATCTCACCCGCCATTACCGGAGCCTCCATGCCACACGAACCATCCGCCCTGCCTTTCGACGACATTCGCGCGCTCGTCGCCCAGATGCCCGGCCCCGATCTCGCCGCGCGCGACGCGGTGCGCGCCCGCGATGCCATGTTGACCAAGCCGGCAGGCTCGCTTGGCCGCCTCGAGGGAATCGCGGAATGGCTCGCTTGCTGGCAGGGCCGCCCTGAAATCGCGGTCAACCGGCCGCTGGTGGCGATCTTCGCTGGCAATCACGGCGTCGTCGCCCATGGCGTCTCGGCCTTTCCGGCCGCGGTCACCCGCCAGATGGTCGACAATTTCTCCGCCGGCGGCGCCGCCATCAACCAGATATGCCTCGCCTATGATCTCGGCCTGAAGGTCTACGACCTCGCGCTCGACATGCCGACCGGCGACATCACCGTCGAGGCGGCGATGGAAGAATCCATGTGCGCCGGCACCATGGCCTTCGGCATGGAATCGCTCGCCGGTGGCGTCGACCTTCTGTGTGTCGGAGAGATGGGAATCGGCAATACGACCATCGCGTCGGCCATCTTCCTCGCGCTCTTCGGTGGCGAGGCGGGCGACTGGGTCGGCCCCGGCACTGGGCTCGACGACGCCGGCATCGCGCGCAAGCGCGTGGCAATCGAGGCCGCGATCGCCTTTCACAAGAGCCATCTTGCCGATCCGCTGGAGGTTTTGCGGCGGCTGGGCGGGCGGGAGATTGCCGCCATGGCCGGCGCCATTCTCGGCGCGCGCATGAACCGTGTTCCGGTCATTGTCGATGGCTATGTTGCGACCGCGGCGGCGGCGGTGCTCTTCGCCCTCGACCCATCCGCGCTCGACCATTGCCTGTTCGGCCATGTCTCGGCCGAGCCGGCCCATGCACGGGCCCTGGCCGCGCTCGGCCAGAAACCGCTGCTCGACCTCGGCATGCGGCTCGGCGAGGGCTCGGGCGCGGCGCTTGCCGCCGCCATCGTCAAGGCAGCCGCCCGGCTCCACGCCGGCATGGCGACCTTCGCCGAGGCCGGCGTGGCGGAAAAGGACGGCTGAGCCGCCGCGCCGAGGGTACGCTCGTCGCAATCGGCGTCTCGTGAAGGAGTCTACCCGGCGCGCAGCCAGCTCCGGCGCGGCGGTTCGGCGTCCATGGGCGGCAGGGCCTCCATGACGCGGGTGCGCGGGAAGGTGACGATCGCCTCGGTGCCTTCGCGCAGCTTCGACTTCAGCTCGAACTCGCCGTCATGCATGGTCATCAACGCCTGCACGATTGGCAGGCCGAGGCCGGCGCCCTGTTCCGTGCTCTTGATTGCGATCGCCCCCTGGCCGAAGGCGGAGAGCACGATCGGAATTTCCTCCGGGGCAATGCCGGGGCCGTTGTCGCGGACCGACACGAACTGGCCGCCTTCCTTTGTCCGGCCGACCTTGATGGTGATCTCGCCGCCGGACGGGGTGAACTTGATGGCGTTCGACAGGAGGTTGAGTACGATCTGGCGCACCGAGCGGTCGTCTGCCCACAGACGCGGCATGCGGTAGTCGATCAGCTCGACCGTGTTGATGTCCTTGTTGCGCGCCTTGAGCTGCATGAGGTGATTGCACTCGCTGACGAGCGTGCCGAGGCCCAGCGGCTCTTCGCTCAGCTCCTGGCGGCCGGCCTCGATGCGGGACAGGTCGAGAATCTCGTTGATCAGGTTCAGAAGGTGCTGGCCGCTGGTGTGGATGTCGTTGATGTAGTCGCGATAGGAGGCGTTCTCGATCGGGCCGAGCAGGCTGCTCTTCATCACCTCGGAGAAACCGAGAATGGCGTTGAGTGGCGTGCGCAGCTCATGGCTCATCGACGCCAGGAATCGCGACTTGGCGAGGTTGGCCTCCTCGGCGCGACGGCGGGATTCGTCGGAGATCGACTTGGCGGTGCCGAGCTCGGCGATCAGCAGGTCCTTCTCGGCCCGGTATTCGAGCATGGTGAGCGTCGCCGAATAGAGCCGGCTGGCGAAGACCAGGAAGAAGAACTGCGTGCCGATCGCCATGATCGACAGCGCGATGAAGACGAAATCGCCGCGGCTGACATAGATGCCGGCGAGGATCAGGGTCGCCGGAACCGCGCCGGCCAGGGCCGCGGCGGGGACCGTCGAGGCGAGCATGGTGCTGACCGAGACGATGATCAGCATGGTGGCGAACTGGAAGACGTCGATGCCGGGGCCGGAAGTCTGGGAGGCGATAATCAGCACGGCCGACCAGGCGAAGCCGTCGAGAAGCTCGACAAGGATAAAACGCCGGGTCCAGACCCGCATCGACGGGCTGCCGACCGGCAGCCGTGTGAAATGACGGCAGAGCGCCAGGCTGGCGACATGAGCCGACAGGACGAGGACGGCCCAGCCGGCGGCGAGGTAGAAATTGATCCACAGCGAGGCGGTGGCCGCGATCACGACCACCAGGATCGGCAGGGCGTAGGCGGCGCTCAGCCGGTTGCGGGCGAAAGTCAGGTTGAGTTCGTAGTCGAAGGCCGGCCGCGTGCCCGAGGTGGAGGTCAGGCGTTCGCGCTGGTCGCGCACGGCACGGCCGACCGCCCGGCGGCGGCTCGCGCGTGCGCTGTTGATCGCGGTCTTGTCCCCGCGGGGTTCGACCGTGTGGTCAGCCATGCCCCGTTCCCTTGACGGCGCGATGGACCGGACGACCCCGCCACCGCGTCGCCGCAGGATTAGCGCGAAGCCTTAATTTGATCCTCAAGAGCGTGGTTAACAGGCCCCGAACCGGCGCGATTGCTTGCCTTCGCGGTCGCGCGGAAGAAGGCAAGGGTCTGCTCGTTGCCATTGGCGCGCATGTCGGCGCGGCCGAAATCGGCGATGCGGTGCCAGTTGGCGGCGATCGCGTCGGGCCCGGCATCGGCGCCGAGCGCGACCGGCGGGGTCTCCTCAATGCGGGCTGCCGCATAGGCGCCACCGCCGGCCCCGACGATCGCGCGGTTCGGTGCGTCGTCGCTGGCGAGAAACAGCACCGCCGGCGCCACCCGTTCGGGCTCGAGCACGCCCTCGGCCCCGTCGGGGAAGAGGTCGGCGGTCATGCGGGTGAGTGCGATCGGGGCGACGGCGTTGACCCTGATGTCGTATTTCTCGCCCTCGATGCCGAGCGTGTTCATCAGGCCGACAAGGCCGAGCTTGGCGGCGCCGTAATTCGCCTGGCCGAAATTGCCGAAAAGGCCGGTCGAGGAGGTCGCCATGACGATGCGGCCGTAGCCGGCCTCGCGCATGACCGGCCAGACGGCGCGGCTCATATTGGCGCTGCCGGTAAGATGGACGGCGAGGACATTGTCCCATTCGGCGTCGCTCATATTGGTGAAGGAGCGGTCGCGCAGGATGCCGGCATTGTTGACCAGGACGTCGACGCGCCCGTAAGCCGCCACGCGTGCGCTCGAGCAGACCGGCGACCTCCGTCCGGTTCACGACATTGGCCATCTCGGCCCGGGCCGTGCCGCCGGCGGTGCGGATTTCTTCGGCGACCGCCTCCGCCGTTCGGGCCGAGTATCGTTGACGACGACGGTCGCGCCATGCTTGGCGAAGGCGAGGGCATAGGCCCGGCCGAGGCCCTGGCCGGCGCCGGTGACGATGACGACGCGGGAATCGAAGCGAATGGTCATTGCGGCTCCTGGACGGCGGAATAGCGGGCGCGGATCGCGCCAGAGGGTGTCACGGATGTCGATAAGCCAATCCGATGCGAGGGCAAAGGCGCCAGCGGGACGCAGCCGGACGAGGGCGAAGGGCTTTGGCGCGCTGCTCGAAGAGATCCGTGCCTGCCGCATCTGCCGCGATCGCCCGGACGGCGCCGTCCTGCCGCACGAGCCGCGTCCCGTCCTTCGGGCCAGCCCGCATGCGACGATCTGCGTCGCCGGACAGGCGCCCGGCACCCGCGTCCACGCCTCCGGGCATGCCCTTCACCGATCCCTCGGGCGACCGCCTGCGCGAATGGATGGCGGTCGATCCCGACCTTCTATGACGCGCGGCCGCATCGCCATCGTGCCCATGGGCTTCTGTTTTCCTGGCCAGGATGCCCGCGGCGCCGACCTGCCGCCCAGAAAAGAATGCGCGCCGGCCTGGCGCGACCGGGTCTTCGCCGCCCTGCCGAACATCCGCCTGGTGCTGGCGGTCGGCCTTTATGCGCAGAGCTATCACCTCGGGCCCCTTGTCGGGCGCAATCTGACCGAGACGGTGGCGGACTGGCGGGAGATCATGGCGACGACGGGCGAAGCCGGGCGCGCGGTGATGCCGCTGCCCCATCCCTCCTGGCGCAACAATGCCTGGATCCAAGCGCAATCCGTGGTTCACGGCGGAGCTGCTGCCGGTGCTGAGGGCCGAGATCGCCGCGCATCTGGAGAGCGATTGACAGACCGCGCGAAAGCGGGCATTCCTCTCATTTGAGAAAATCATTCCTAATATCGTCACATTGTCCCGGTATTTGTGGCAAATTATCCCTAAATCACCGGCTGTCGGAAATCGAATACCGAGGACTCCGCCATGGTTGACCGCCTCGACCGCAAGATCCTGCAGATCCTCCAGGAAGACGCCACGGTGCCGGTGGCCGAGATCGGCCGCCGCGTCGGCCTGTCGACGACGCCCTGCTGGCGGCGCATCCAGAAGCTGGAGGAGGACGGGGTCATCACCGGCCGGGTCGCGCTGCTCGATCCGAAGCGGGTCAACGCCAAGGTCACCGCTTTCATCTCGATCACCACCAACCAGCACAATGACGAATGGCTGCGGCGCTTCGCCGAGGTGATCCGCGAATTTCCCGAGGTCGTGGAGTTCTACCGCATGGCCGGCCAGGTCGATTATCTGCTGCGCGTCGTCGTGCCCGACATCGACGCCTATGACGCCTTCTACAAGAAGCTGATCGCCAAGATCGACATCGCCGAGGTGTCGACGACCTTCGCCATGGAGCAGATCAAGTACACGACCAATCTGCCGCTCAGCTACATCGTCCTCGACAAGGAGCGGGCGAGC
>CAWEUR010000028.1:0-74245 GCA_963812285.1 uncultured Alphaproteobacteria bacterium
ATGCGTTGCGCGCGCTCGGGGTGCGGATTTCCATGGACGACTTCGGCACCGGCTATTCGTCGCTGAGCTATCTGCGCAGCTTCCCGTTCGACAAGATCAAGATCGACCGCTCGTTCGTCAGCGACCTTGGCGCCAAGGCCGACTCGCAGGCGATCGTCCGGGCGATCGTCAGCCTCGGCGCGAGCCTTGGTATGACCATCACCGCGGAGGGGGTCGAGAACTCCGTCCGATCTTGCCATGTTGAAGGCGGAGGGTTGCGACGAAGGCCAGGGTTATCTGTTCAGCAAAGTCTGTCCGCAGCATCAGGTGCTTGAACTGTTGCAGCTTCCGTCCAAGCGTGTCGCGTAGAGCCCAGCTCATTGAACGGCGATACGGACGTCATCGCGAGGAGCGCAGCGATGAAGCGATCCATCGATTGCTTCGCTTCGCTCGCAATGACGAGGCTCCATGACTCAGCCTTTTGCCCCTGACATCGAAACCTTGCCCGTGGTCTCCACATCTGCTGGTTTGTATCGCCGCCGACTGGGTGGTGATGGAGGACACGATGACCGAATATCTCGAAGCCAGCGAGCGTCAGAAGGCGCGCGCCTATTCGCCGGCGGTGATCACCCAAGGCGGCAAGACTGTCTGGCTCGCCGGCCAGACCACCCTGGTCGACGAAGCCGGCAACGACATCTCCGGCAAGTTCGAGGCGCAGACGCGCACCATCTTTGCGCTGCTCGACAAGACCCTGCAGCGCGCCGGCGGTCGGCTAGCCGACATGGTGACCATGACGGTGTTCATCAACGACGTGCGCAATGGCGACCGCTTTGTCGAGCTGCGCAAGGAATTCTTCGCCGAGGGCCGGTGTCCGGCCAGCGCGCTGATCACCGTGACGAACTTCGCCCGGCCGGGCATGCTGATCGAGATCCAAGGCATCGCGGTGATCGGCGGGTAGTCCCCCCGGCCGGCTAACGATTTCGCCTGTACGTTGTGCTATTGTGCCCGCCTCCGTTGTGGCTTCTGAGGATCGGGGGTGTGCCAATGGCCGGCGCAACGCAGGGACAATCCAATCTCGCGCGCGATCTGGCGCTCGGCTTCATTGCCGGCGCGCTTGCGGTGCTGATCTTCCACCAGATCATGGTGCTGTTGCTCGGCTTTGTCGGCATGGTGCGTGGTGCGCCGTGGAACTTCGCGCCGTTCGGACCGTTCGGCGTGCCGCGGGTGGTGAACTCGATGTTCTGGGGTGGCGTCTGGGGCGTCGTCTATGCGGCGATCGCGGATCGCCTGCCGCGGCAATGGCCGCTCTGGCTCGTCGGTCTGGTGTTCGGCCTGCTTGGCCCGGTGCTGTTCGGCTGGACCATCGTCGCGCTGCTCAAGGGCAGCGTGCTGTTCGGTGGTTTCGTGCCGCAGCGCATGCTGGCGAGCATCCTGATCAACGGCATGTACGGCATCGGCGTCGCGCTGATCTTTGCCGGTTTGCGAGCGGTGACCGGCTCGCAGCGTCGCCTCGCAAGCTAGCGCCCGGGCTTCCCCAGTTCGTGAAATGTGGCCACTAAGCATCCAATTGCCATCTAAAATAGTATTTATTTGATGAAACAACTTTAATGGATTAATTCAAGCCCACGGTTGCATGTGGCAGCCGATGGGGGCGAAAATGACAACTTCGAGCGCGTTTCACATCCGCCACTGGTCGAGCGGCATGTTCATCCATCCCGACGGCGGCGTGGCAAACCACGGCACGCCGCTGGTCGTATGGGAAGGCGCGGGAGCCGAGTTCCACCTGGAGTTCTGCGAAGGTCCGTGGGGTTATCTCGTCCCCAGCCAGAATACGAATTTGTGCGTTCATCCGGAGGGGGGCCAGATCAACTCCCACAACGGCACGCGTCTGCTGTTCCATGAGGATCGGCATCCCGGCGCGTATTTCACGGTCAACGAGAGCTCACGCACGCTGATGCACATCGGCGGACTGTTCTGGCATCCGCACGGGGGAGCTTCGCTGCCCGGTCATGGCACCGGCATCGTGCTGTGGGAGAGCTTTCGCGACGGCACCAAGTTCTACGCCACGAATGGAGACGCAAACCAGCTTTCGCTTGACCTCCCTGTCAGTAACCAGTCTGCCGGCTGGCGGCTGGTGTTCGCCGAGAACCATCCGCTCAGTGACCGGACGGTGACGTTCAAGGCCAAGGTCGGACGATCGGTCACCAACAGCTCGACCTTTCAGATCACGACGACGTTCAAGGCCGAAATGGAGGGGCAGCTGTTCGGCCAGAAGTCCAAGGCCTCGCTCGCGATCCAGACCGCCTATTCGCAGACAAACTCCCAGACCTGGACCCAGGAGCAGGAGCAGGACGTCACCTACACCGTCAAGAAAAACGAGCCGATCGCCGTGTGGCAGCGCGTCTTCAATGCAACCTTCAACGATGGTTCGATCTGGACCTACGGTAGCGGCAACGTCTTCTACGACACGACGAGCTCCAACACGCCGCCGCCGTCGGATGCCTGATCGCTCCTTTGTCGGTTGAGGCTTCGTGAACCAGGCTCAGTTCCAGCGTGGCTGGAACACGATCAGGCTGAGCACGAACAGCCCATAGAGCGCAGTGGGGATCGCCAAAATCAGCAGCACGGCATTGGCCGCGCGACGGTTTCCTTTCGCGTTCAACGCCACCCCACCGCCAATGACGACGCCAAGCGCGGCGAGGATGCCGAGCCACAGATGCATGTTGAAGTCCGAGATCGACCCGTCGCCAAGGCCGACGACGAAGAAGTAGAGGATGATCGCCGCCGCAATGGCGTCGATGCCCAGAAGAATCCGGAAGAACACGGGTGTCGCCCCTCAGCATGATCCCAATACGTCGGGACCGAATTCCAAAGCAGATCATGCCCGCGCGAGGAAAGCCAGCGCGTGGCCAGGCTAGTCGATTTTGTTGCCGCTGATCGTCAGATTCGGGTAGCGCGCCGCGCTTTGCGCGCCAGATCGCCGGTGACGACCTTGTTCCATTCCATGCCGACAATCGCACCGCGCGGCGAGTTGGTGATCCGGTTGTTGGTGACAACCGCCGCGCCCGCGCCGCGCACGACCGACACTCCGATGCCGATATTGCAACGGCGCAGCACATTGCCGGTGATCGCCACATCGCGCAGGTACTGTCCCCAGCCGGCATGGATGCCGATCGCTTCCGCATTCTCGATCACGTTGCCGCTGACGGTGGTATCGGCCTCGACCGAGATGCCGATGCCGGCGGTTTCCGGTGTGGTCGCGCCCTTCTCGCGCTTGTGCAGATTGCGCAGGATGTTGCCGCGCACGGTGGCGAGCCGTCCGCCCTCCTTGAAGTTGGTCACCGAGACACCGGTGCCGGCACCGTCGACAACGTTGTCGATAAACACCGCGTCTTCGAATTCGAATTCCGCATAGAGCGCGACCTCGCCGCAATCGGTGCAGTTGTTGGCGACGACCTGGAAGTGGGACGCGGCATTGCCGCGGATCGCGGAGAACGCGACCTTGCGGATGTGGTTGCCGCGCACGGTCACGTTGGCGGCGCGAAACACGTTGATGGCGTTGCCGTTCTGCCCGCTGCCACCGTCGCGCGCGCGAATGTCCTCGATGGTGTTGTCGACGATCACGCTGCCGTCGCGGCGCTTCTCGCTCTGCCAGACGCGGATGCCGCCATTGCCGGCGCCGCGGATGATATTGCCGCTGATGGTGAGGCCGCGGCTGTCGTTGGAGAACAGCGCGTTGTCGGCGGAGCCGGTGATGGTGGTGTGCGTCACCACGCCGTCGCATTGGTCGAGCGCAATGCCGTTGCCGCCGGCACGCAGGATCTGCAATCGCTGATGCGCAGCTTGCGCACATCGCTGAGATGCACGAGGCCGCTGCGCTCGGGCAGCTTGCGTCCGCCGCCATCGAGCATGAGGCCGGAGAGCGAGATCGCATTGCCGTGCTCGGCGGAGAACAGCGCCGGTCCATGGGTGAGCGAATCCGCGTCGCGCCGCGCACGCCGATGATCTGCGCTCCGTCGGGTAGCCTCAGGCCGCTGGCGCGATAGCGTCCCGGCGCCAGCCACAGCGGCATGCGGGCGCGCGCCGCGCGATCGATGGCCTTTTGCAGCCGCGCGCTCTGATCCTCGTCGGCGCCGGGCCGCACGCCGAATTGCCTAGCATCAAGCCCTTGCGGCTTCCGCCGCGCCGCCGTCGCCGCCCACTGGGATGGCGGCAACGGCGCAAGCGATCCAGCCAGACAGGCTTCGGCGATCGATCGACATGCACCGATCATGCGCCCCGGTGGGTTAAGGCGATGCTGATGGGGATTGCATGATACATTGCAGGCGAAACGCAAAGCGCGATCCTCCAACGGGGAGGTTGAAGCAAGCATGTTCATCAATTTCTCTAACATTAGCGACTGAGTTATGATTAATATCGACGAGCGCATATTTAGGGCATGCCCTACAAGGGTAGACGATGTCATCTAATTTGCTTGCGCCTTTACGATTTTTTTGTCGTCAACCTCGCGCGATCTTGCGCCGTGTAGGGATAAAGTTCGCGAAGTGATCGCGCGTATGCGACAAATTATAATTTCGATGGAGACTTTCGGAGCTAATCCGAATAAGCCGCTCACAGTGTGTCGTAATGAAGTGAAAAAGAGTGATGCGCTAATTGTAGTTGTCGGTCATCGATATGGTTGGATACCTCAGGCCAAAGAAGGTGGGGATGGAAGAAAAGTATCACGTGGTGGGAAGTCGAGTGGGCCCTTGAGCAAAATATTCCAATTTACGCATTCATCATGGATGCCGCCGCACCTTGGACCGGAGAACGAGAGCAAGACCGCCTAGTTACCGCAAAAACGCAGCGTGACTTTATCGAAGTCGGTAAAGCTGTGCAGAGCCTTCATCAATTTCGCATTTTTTTGGAAGAACACGCCACGCGTGAACTGTTTGCTTCTTCGGAGGACTTGTCCAGCAAGGTGGCTACGAGTTTGCATCATTGGCTGCTCGAACGGGCAGTGTCCATCCGTCAAGCAAGTCTTGTAAAGGAGCACAAAGCACTTATGCCACAATATCGCTTTTCATCATGGACTGGAGTTTCTCTCGCTGAGAGTGATCAGTTGCAATGGCAGGAGCAAATACATCTTCCAAGTGCTCAAAGAATTGTCGGGGCGGGCGAAGGCAGCCGAGTAGCTCTCATAGCGGGGCGCGTAAATACTAATCACCCGGCTCTTTCATCCGCGTCAGTTAAGCAATTCGATATTGTTGGCCGTGACCGATCGGATGATTACACAACTTCTTTGGCATCCATTCTTGTTGGAAATAATGGTGCACTTCCTTTTTTGGTATTGCCCCACAAGCTGAGCTTATTGTCCTGGGCGCTCTAGATGATGAAGGGTTGTCAACAGATGGATCAATCCTTGCGGCTATGGACGTTGCTGTCCGAGAAGGTGCCAACATCATTTGCGTGCCTCTTGGCAGAGCGGGTCAATTGCATCCTGATCCATGAGGCTGTAATTCAGCGTGTTGCTAAGATGGGTATTCCTGTTGTCTGCGCCGTTGGCAACGCATCAAGCCATGATACGGGCGATCAATTCCCGCCTGATATTCCTGCAAACTGCACTGGTGCTATCAGCGTTGCGGCAGTGGACAGCAACAATAAAATCGCGAATTTTAGCAATATAGACGAAAGCGTTGTCGTTGCTTGCACGGGGATCGTTGGTGCAGTCGGAAATGATTTTTTCCGTCAAGTCCACGGTACATCGTACTCAGCTGCGATTGTCGCTGGGGTAATATCACTTATGTTTTGTGAAAAGCGATCACTAACTGTAAGTCGGATCGGAGAAATTTTGGATTCGGCGGGTCCGTTTGTTTTTGGCTCTGGCCGCTCTAAGCCCTTGCGAAGCTTGGATGCCTACCGTGCCATACGGGCCGCTGGTCAAACTATCGAGTTCAACCATACATCCACCTTCAGCGCCGCAATGAACGCCTCCTGCGGGATGTCCACCTTGCCGAACTGGCGCATGCGCTTCTTGCCTTCCTTCTGCTTGTCGAGCAGCTTGCGCTTGCGCGTGGCGTCGCCGCCGTAGCACTTGGCGGTGACGTCCTTGCGGAACGCGCGCACGGTCTCGCGCGCGACCACCTTGCCGCCGATCGCCGCCTGGATCGGAATCTGGAACATGTGCGGCGGGATCAGCTCCTTCAGCTTCTCCGCCATGGCGCGGCCGCGTCCCTCGGCGCGGGTGCGATGCACCAGCATCGACAGCGCGTCGACCGGATCGCCGTTGACCAGCATCTGCATCTTGACCAGGTCGGCCTCGCGGTAGTCGGTGAGGTGATAGTCGAACGAGGCGTAGCCCTTCGACACCGACTTGAGCCGGTCGTAGAAGTCGAACACCACCTCGTTGAGCGGCAGCTCGTACTTCACCAGCGCGCGGTTGCCGATATAGGTGAGCTCCTTCTGCACGCCGCGCCGGTCCTGGCAGAGCTTGAGCACGCTGCCGAGATATTCGTCGGGCGTCATCACGGTCGCCTCGATCCACGGCTCGTGGATCTCCTTGATCTTGACCACGTCCGGCATGTCGACCGGATTGTGAATCTCGATCTCTTTTCCGTCGGTCAAGGTCATCTTGTAGATCACCGACGGCGCGGTCGCGATCAGGTCGAGGTCGAACTCGCGCGCCAGCCGCTCCTGGATGATTTCCAGGTGCAGCAGGCCGAGGAAGCCGCAGCGGAAGCCGAAGCCGAGCGCGGCGCTCGTCTCCATCTCGTAGCTGAAGCTCGCGTCGTTAAGGCGCAGCTTGCCGACGGCCGCGCGCAGGTCTTCGAAATTCGCCGCATCGACCGGGAACAGGCCGCAGAACACCACCGGGATCGCCGGGCGGAATCCGGGCAGCGCTTCGGCGCAGGGCCTGCGGTCGTCGGTGATGGTGTCGCCGACACGGGTATCCGCCACCTCTTTGATCGAGGCGGTGATGGCGCCGATTTCGCCGGGGCCGAGCTGTTCGACCGGGGTCAGTTTCGGCGTAAACACACCGGTCCGGTCGACATCGTAGGTCGCGCCGGTGCCCAGCATGCGAATGCGCTGGTCCTTGCTCAGCACCCCGTCGACGATGCGCACCAGCACCACCACGCCGAGATAGAGGTCGTACCAGCTATCGACCAGCAGCGCCTTGAGCGGCGCATCCTTGTCGCCCTTAGGCGGCGGCAGGCGGGTGACGATCGCCTCCAGCACCTCGGCGACGTTCATGCCGGTCTTGGCGGAAATCTCGATCGCATTCGAGGCGTCGAGCCCGATCACGTCCTCGATCTGCTGCTTGACCTTTTCCGGCTCGGCGGCCGGCAGGTCGACCTTGTTCAGCACCGGGACGATCTCGTGGTTGTTGTCGAGCGCCTGGTAGACGTTGGCGAGCGTCTGCGCCTCCACGCCCTGGCTGGCGTCGACCACCAGCAGCGAGCCTTCACAGGCGGCGAGCGAGCGGTTCACCTCATAGGCGAAATCGACATGCCCGGGGGTGTCGATCAGGTTGAGGATGTAGTCCTTGCCGTCGCGCGCGCGGTATTTCAGGCGCACCGTCTGCGCCTTGATGGTAATGCCGCGCTCGCGCTCGATTTCCATGGAATCGAGCACCTGCTCTTTGCCCACCATCTCGCGCTCGGTCAGCCCGCCGGTGAGCTGGATCAGCCGGTCGGCCAAGGTCGATTTGCCGTGGTCGATGTGCGCGACGATGGAGAAATTGCGGATATTTTCGAGGGGTTTCGCCGTCATGGCGGGCAGATAACACCCAACTCAGGGATCGGCAAGCTGGCCGGCCGCGCATCCGCGAGTCATTCCGCGCGGGAGAATCGATCGAGCGAAGCGAGGTCGTCCGAGGGCGCATAACCCCGGTCTGTGGTTCATGGAGATCTCCCGGGTTCGCGACTTGCGGTCCCGCCGCCCCTGAATGCAAGCGGGGAGAGGGTTCACGGATCAATCAGCACGCCAGGATTCAGCAACCCCTTCGGGTCGAGCGCCCGTTTGGCCGCCGTCAGCGCCTCGGCGAACAATGGCGGGCGCTGGCGGTCGTACCAGGGGCGATGGTCGCGGCCGACCGCGTGATGATGCGTGACCGTGCCGCCGGCATCAATCACGGCATCGAGCGCCGTCGATTTGATCGTATGCCATTGCTCCATCAGGCTGCCGTGACGGCCGAGCGCATGGAACGTGAAGTAGGGCGCGAGTCCGTCGGGATAGGCGTGGGTGACGCGGCAGGTGACGCTGCCGGCGCCGCCGGTCACCTCCTGGATCGCGTCGCGGGTCGCCGCCATGACATGGTCGTGCAACGCCTCGAACCGGTCCCAGGTGATCGCGGTCTCGAACGTGTCGTTGAGCACGGCGCACGGCACGATCACCTCGTGGGCGTAAGGCATGCGGATGAACGCGGTGCGCCAGCGCTCGGCGGCGCCGTCGCGATGCGCATCCGGTCCGGCCGCCGGCTCAAGCGTACCGCCGTGATCGGCGCAGCATTCCAGCGCGCGCGCCATCCAGGCGTCCAGCGGGATGGTCGGCGGACTCGAACGCCAGCACCATGATCGCCGCTGAGCCGTCGCCAGCGCCGGTGTTGTAGGCCTCGTGGGAATCGAGGATGCGGCAGTTGGATGGATAGAGGCCCGCCTGCGAGAGCTGGCGCAGCGCCCGCGCCGCGGTGAAGAAGTCGGCAAACCGCACGCTGCCGCCGGCGCGGAACGTGGGCCGGTCCTGCAGCCGCATCCAGGCGCGGGTGATGATGCCGAGGATGCCTTCCGAACCGATGAACATGCGGTCGGGGGAGGGGCCCGCGCCGGAGCCGGGGAGGCGGCGGCTTTCGATCGTGCCGTTCGGCGTCACCACCTGCAGCAATTCCACTAGGTCGTCGATGTGAGTGTAGAGCGTCGCGAAGTGGCCGCCGGAGCGTGTCGCGATCCAGCCGCCTAAAGTCGAATACTCGAAGCTCTGCGGGCCGACCGGCCGCCCCTTCACCCCCGACACGATCGGCATGGCGGTCGCCATGCGCGACCTCAAGCAGCATCTGCGCGAGACCGGCGCCGATCCCGGCTACAATCGCGGCTTCACCCGGCAGGACCGCTCGCGCTTCCTCGGCGAGCTCGATCGCCTGGCGCGGCGCGCCAAGGGCCCGGCATGATCGAATCCCTCACCATCCTGCTCGTCGCCCAGCTTGTCGGCGAGATCATCGTCCGCGCGCTTGGCCTGCCGGTGCCGGGGCCGGTCATCGGCCTCATCCTCCTCGCCGCGATCCTTGCCTGGCGCGGCATTCCCAAGGCACTGCACGAGACGGCGCTCGGGCTGCTGCGCAATTTCTCGCTGCTCTTCGTGCCGGCCGGTGTCGGCGTCATGCGCCAGGCGGGCGTGCTTGCCGACAACTGGCTCGCCCTGGCCCTCGCCCTCGTCGTCTCGACGGCGGCGACCCTTGCCGTCACCGCCCTCGTCTTCCGCTGGGCGGAACGGCGCTTCGGCAAAGCCGGGATCGAGGAGCCGTCCGAATGAACCGGCCGACCGACCTCTGGGTCTATCTCTCCGCCAGCCCGCTCTTCTGGCTGGCGCTGACGCTCGGCGCCTATGTGGTTGCCGACCGCATCGCGCGCGCCTTCAACCGCCATCCGCTCGCCAACCCTGTCATCGTCGCCGTGGCACTGCTCATCACCGCGCTCAGCCTCACCGGCACGCCCTTCGAAACCTATTTCGAGGGCGCCCAGTTCGTCCACTTCCTGCTCGGCCCGGCGACCGTCGCGCTCGCCATCCCGCTGGTGGAAAACTGGCGCCGGGTGAAGCGCTCGGCTGTCCCCATCGCCCTCGCCCTCGTCAGTGGCGCGGTGACGGCAATCGGCACCGCCGTCGGCGTCGGTTACCTGCTCGGCCGCTCGCCGACCATCCTCGCCTCGCTCGCCGGCAAATCGGTGACGACCCCGATCGCCATGGCGATCTCGCAGCAGCTCGGCGGCATCCCGTCGCTGACCGCAGTGCTCGTCATCTTCACCGGCGTGCTCGGCGCGGTGATGGTGACGCCGCTGATGAACGCGCTGAAGGTCAAGGATTACGCGGCACGGGGCTTTGCTGCCGGCGTCGCCGCTCATGGCATCGGCACCGCCCGCGCCTTCCAGGTCGACGAGCTCGCCGGCACCTTCGCCGGTCTCGCCATGGGCCTCAACGGCATCCTCACCGCCCTGCTTGTGCCGCTGCTGGCGTCGCTGTTCCTGAGATAGCGGACATGGCTGCGAAGTGGCGCGCAATGACAATGGACGACCTCGCCGCAGTCGATGCGATCGCCGCAGAGGTCCACCCGGATTATCCCGAAGATGCCGCCATCCCGGCCGAGCGCCTGCGGCTGGCGCCCGCCGGCTGCCGGGTGCTGGCCGAGGGCGAGCGCATCACCGGCTATGTCGTCAGCCACCCCTGGCATGCCTTCCCACCGCCCAAGCTCAACATGCTCCTCGGCGCCCTGCCCGCCTCCGCCGGCTGCTGGTACATCCACGACCTCGCCCTGCTCCCAGAAGCGCGTGGCCGGGGCCACGCCGGCGCGATCCTCGAGGCAATGGTCGGGCGGGCGAAGGCGGCGGCTTTGCCCTTGCTGACGCTGACCGCCGTCAACGGCTCGGCACCCTTCTGGCAGCACCAAGGCTTCGTCGCGAAAAGCGGCCCCGAAATCGATGCCGCACTGGCGAACTACGGCCCCGACGCCGCGTTCATGGTGCGGAAGCTCGACTGAGCCCGCCACCTAAAGCGGAATATTGTCGTGCTTCTTCCAGGGGTTCTCGAGCTGCTTGTTGCGCAGGAGGCGCAGGGCGCGGCCGATGCGGGTTCGCGTCGAGTGGGGCATGATCACGTCGTCGATATAGCCGCGCTCGGCGGCGACGAAGGGGGACATGAAGCGCGCTTCATAGTCCTTGGTGCGCCGGGCGATCTTTTCCGGGTCGCCGGCTTCCTTGCGGTAGATGATCTCGACCGCGCCCTTGGCGCCCATCACCGCGATCTGCGCCGTCGGCCAGGCGTAATTGACGTCGCCGCGCAGGTGCTTCGACGCCATGACGTCGTAGGCGCCGCCATAGGCCTTGCGGGTGATCAGCGTGACCTTCGGCACCGTCGCCTCGGCATAGGCGAAGAGCAGCTTGGCGCCGTGCTTGATGAGGCCGCCATATTCCTGCGCGGTGCCCGGCAGGAAGCCCGGCACGTCGACGAAGGTGACGATCGGGATAGAGAAGCAATCACAGAAACCGCACGAAGCGCGCCGCCTTGCGGCTGGCGTCGCTGTCGAGCACGCCGGCGAGCACCATCGGCTGATTGGCGACGAAGCCGATCGTGCGCCCCTCGATGCGGCCGAAGCCGGTGACGATGTTGCGGGCGAAGGCCGCCTGGATCTCGAAGAAATCGCCGGCATCGACGATCTTGTGGATCAGTTCCTTGATGTCATAGGGCTGGTTGGCATTGGCCGGCATCAGCCGGTCGAGCGAGGGCTCGCGGCGCTCCACCGGATCAGGGCTCTCGATCTCCGGCATCGGCCCGCGATTGTTCGCCGGCAAAAAATCGATCAGCCGGCGCATTTCGGTCAGCGCCTCGACGTCGTTGTCATAGGCGCCATCGGCGATCGAGGAGCGCGTGGTGTGGACCGAGGCGCCGCCGAGTTCCTCCGGCGTCACGGTCTCGTTGGTCACGGTCTTCACCACGTCCGGCCCGGTGACGAACATGTAGCTGGTGTCGCGCACCATGAAGATGAAATCGGTCATCGCCGGCGAATAGACGTCGCCACCGGCGCAGGGACCCATGATCACCGAAATCTGCGGGATGACGCCGGAGGCGAGCACGTTACGCTGAAAGACCTCGGCATAGCCGCCGAGCGCCGCCACGCCCTCCTGGATGCGGGCGCCGCCGGCATCGTAAAGGCCGATGATCGGCGCGCCGTTCTTCAGCGCCATGTCCTGGAGCTTCTGGATCTTCTCGGCATGGGCCTCCGACAGCGAGCCGCCGAAGACGGTGAAATCCTTGGCGAAGACGAAGACCGGCCGGCCACTGACCGTGCCCCAGCCGGTCACCACGCCGTCGCCGGCGATCCGGTTCTCGGCCATGGCGAAATCGGTCGCGCGGTGCTCGACGAACATGTCGAACTCCTCGAACGAGCCCTCGTCGAGGAGCACCTCGATGCGCTCGCGCGCGGTCAGCTTGCCGCGCTCGTGCTGGGCCGCGACCCGCCGCGCGCCACCGCCCTGGCGAGCGATCTCGCGCCGCCGTTCAAGTTCCGCCAGGATTTCCTTCATGGCACTCCCTGCCCCGCTGTCTCTCCCTGATTATCGCAGGCGGCGCGACCAAGACAAAGGGACGAAGCGACATCTTGACGCCGTCCGCAAACGGGAGAGGATCGGCGCCCGGTCCTGCCACAAGAATGCCCGAAGCGCGGCGTCCAATGGGGTCCCCAATGGGCGCGCACGCTACGGGCGGCAGCGGCGGGCCACATCGGAGGGGACATGACCAGAGGGGAAAATTCGATGAAGTTCGGTCAACTCGCGGCGGCGCTGGGCGCCGTTGCCTTCACGCTCGCCTTTGCCGGGGGCGCGGACGCGGCCTCGAAGACCATGGTGCTGAAGGGCACATGGTCGGGCGGGCTCAACCAGGTCGCCCGCGCCAAGCAGTTCAACGTCGCGCTTACCCTCGACGGGCGCCGCGGCACCTCGACCTATCCGGACGAGCATTGCAGCGGCAAGCTCTCCCGCATCGGCACGTCCGGCGACACGGTCGCTTATGCGGAAACGATCACGCAAGGAAAGTTCGACGCGACCAAGAATACGGGCTGCCTCGACGGCACCTATACCCTGGTCCACGGCGACAACGGGCTCGTCGTCGGCTGGCTCGGCGCCCATGACGGCAAGCCGATCGTCGCCTATGGCGTGCTCTCGGAGCAGATGGCGAGCAAGTAGGGGCCGGCCGAACGGCAAGACGCTCCGACCTCTCCCCGCCGGGGCGAGGTCGCCCGTCGGCCCGATCGGCGCGAACAACCTCGATGAATCGTAGGGTGGGCAGAGCGAAGCGTGCCCGCGCGGTCAGTCACCTGTCACGCAAGCGGCGTGGGCATACGCACCTTCGGTGCGCTCCGCCCACCCTACGGCCGCCCTTCACGGTCTGATCACAGGACCTTCTCCATCCTGCAATTGGTCAAGCCAACGCCTTGCTTGTGAACCGTCTGCTCGGCAACGACCGACCAGCCCTGCCTCTCGAAGAATGGCCGGGCGACCTTGCTTGCTTCCGTCGTCAGGACCGAGGCGCCGAGGTCCCGGGCCTTGCGTTCGACCGCCCGGTATAGCTGCCAGCCGACGCCCGTACCGGCCGCCGAGGGCAACACGAAGGCGAGATCGATATAGCCGGTGGCGTCAATCGTCATGAAGCCAACGGGCTCGCCCTTCCGTTCGGCGACAAAGCCAGTCATGCCGGCAAGGCGCTGGCGCCACGCTTCGGGATCGACACGGTCACGGCCCCAGGCCATGCGCTGCGCAAAGGAATAGTGCGCCCTGGTCCCCTCATGCACGGCGCAGAAGAATATCCGCGCGGCATGCGGCGCGTCGTCCTCACGAAGCGGCCTGATCGTCAAAGGCTCCATGGTCTCGATCCCGTGCCCGGCGAAATGAATCCCCGACAACGCGACAGCGCCGCCAATCGGCGTGCCCTATAGGCGATCCGCCAGGATCGTCGCCGCCGCCTGCATCTCGTGCCAGCGAGCGGTGCGGCGGGCCATGGCCATGGAATCCTTGCCCCACTGGCTCATCTGCCAGTCCTCGTCGACATGGGCGGCTTCCCAGGCCGCTTCCGGCGTCAGGTGGCCCTTGCCCACGGCAAGCGCGATGATCGCCGAGCCGGTGAGCGTCGTTGCGGTGTGGAGGGCCGCGAGCTGAAGCGCCTCATGGGCCTCGAGCGCTCTCGCGATGGCGGACAGCGCCGCGTCGTCCTGCGCCACATGGATGATGCCCTCGGCAAGCCGCAGGCGCGCGCCGAGCCTTTCCGCCGCCCAGGCGACCAGCGGTTCCCACAGGGCATTCTGCCGCTCGACCAGTTCCGCCGGCGCTTCGGCGCGGTAGCAGATGAGGTCGGAGCCGGCATGCTTGACGATATCCGCGCGCACCGCCGTCATATCACTCGACACACGGTCGATGGCAACGTTGACGATGCGCGTCAGCGGCATCGATGTCGGGTCGATACGCTCGCCCTGCCCCTGCCATTCGGCCGCGATCGCTTCGGCGAGTGCCTGGCTGGCGACGACGAGGGGCTGCCTTGCCGGGGTCCGCGCCGTGCGCCCGTCGAGCGCCAGGCCGAAGCCGTCCTCGGCCGCCACGGCCCGCGCTTCCCGGTAGAAGCGCTTCGGCAGCTCGGGTCGCTGGAGCTGGCGGACGCGCTCGATCGGATCGTTGTTGCTGGCGCTCATGCGCGTCTCGGCCGATTGACGAGATAGATGCCGAAAGCGACCAGCGCCAGCGCGGCGAGCAGCCGGGGGCTGATCGGCTCGGACAGGATGACCCCGCCGAAGACCACCGTGAAGATCGGCGTCAGGAAGATGAAGGCGGAAAGCTGGGATGCCGGATAGTGGGCGATGAGGAAGAACCACGGCGAGATAGCTCGCCGCGACCACCACGATCACCTGATAGGCGAAGGCGAGCCCGACCAGGCCATCGACATGGCGGATGAAGGGGCCGAAGAGTGGCGAGAGGGCGAGCATCGCCACCGCCGAGACGACGAGCTGGTAGAGCAGCACCTTCTCGTGACGGGCGGTGTTGAGCCTGGTCGTGCGGATGACCAGCGTCGTCGCGCCCCAGGCGATGGCGGCGATGATGCACAGCACGTCGCCCAAATAGGTCCCGTGCGAGCCGAAGCCCAGACGATCGGAAAAGGCGATGACGACGCCGGCAAAGGCCGCGACCAGCCCGAGCGCCCTCACCCGCGTCAGCCGCTCGCCGGGAATGAGGAAATGCGCGCCGATCGCGACGACGAAGGGCATGGAATAGAGGAAGATGATGGCGTGCGAGACGGTGGTGTAGTCGAGCCCGACATAGACCAGGATGAACTCGGCGCCGAACAGAAGCCCGGCGAGGATGCCGCCGAAGAGCGTACCGTCGCGCTCGAACAGCGGCACGCCCCTGATCCGGCACCAGGCGAGGACGATGAGCGCGCCGCAGGCGGAGCGCAGGCCGGCCTGGAAGACCGGCTGCAGCCCGCCATTGGCGACCTTGATCGCGACCTGGTTGAGGCCCCAGATGAGGCAGAGGACGACGAGAAGCGACGCCGCGAAGGCATCGATCTCGGTCCGCCGCATCCGGGTATCCAGCGTCGTCAAAGTTCGAGGTTCTCGCTCGTCGGCCCGACGATCTCGTACCAATCCTGACGGTCCATCGGATTGTTGACCGCCTGGATGGCGCCATCGACGCGCTCGCGCTTGCCCGAGCCGACGATCGGAATGCCCTTGGCCGGATGACGGGCGACGAAGGCCATCGCCGCCTCGGCCGGACCGGGCAGCCCGCTCTTCCTTGCGATGTCGGTGAGCAGCCCGCGGATCTTGGCGATGCGCGGCTCGTCGCTGGTGAGCAGCCGCCCACCGCCGACCGGCGACCAGATCATCGGCACGTGGCCGGCGCGCATGGCAAGGTCGAAGGTGCCGTCGGCCATCGGATTGAGGAAGATCGGCGAGAACTGCACCTGGTTGGTGACGATCGGCGCCTTGAGCCGCGAGGCGAGCAGCTTGAGCCGCGACGGCTTGAAGTTGGAGACGGCGACGTAGCGGATCTTGCCGGCGGCAACGAGATCGTCGAGCGCCCCGGCGGTCTCGTCCGCATCCATCAGATGGTCGTTGCGATGGATGATCAGCACATCGATGACGTCGATGCCGAGCTTCTGCAGCGAGCGGTCGACCGAGGCCTTGATCTCGGGCGCGCTGGAATCGAAATGGCGGATACGGTTGCTCCGGCATCGCCTCGCCGATACGGCTGATGCCGCATTTGGTGACGATTTCCAGCTTGTCGCGCAGGCCGCTTTCCTTCAGCGCCTTGCCGAGGAATTCCTCGACCGTATAGGGCGCGCCATAGACATTCGCCGTATCGATGGTGGTGATGCCGCGATCGAGAAGGAAGCGCAGGAAGTCGGCGAATTCGGAGACCGAGCCGAACTGCTCCTCCGAACGCATCGAGCCCCAGATGACGCTCGAGAACTCCGGTCCGTCCTTGTGAATCCTGACGCGAGCTACCTCTCCGGGATGGTCGGCCATGGCTAGTCCTCCTCCTGCATGTTGCGGTCGCCCACCTCCGTGTCGAAGCCGAGCAGATTCCAACTTTGCTGCATGTGCGGCGGCAGCGGCGCCGTCACGTCGATCGTGCCGCCGCTCGGATGCGGGATGACGATGCGGCGGGCATGCAGGTGCAGCTTGTTCTGCATGCCGCCGGGAAAATCCCAATTGTCGTCGGCCTCGAAGTATTTCGGATCGCCGATGATCGGATGACCGATATGGGCGGCGTGGGCGCGGAGCTGGTGGGTGCGCCCAGTCACCGGCCGCATGGTCAGCCAGGCAAGCCGGTTGGCCGGCCTTATCGACCACCGAATAGAGCGAGACGGCGTGGCTCGCGTCGTCGTCGCCATGGCGGGCGACGCGCATGCGCTCGCCCTCGGGTCCGCCCTCCTTGGCGAGATAAGTCGAGATGCGGCCCTGGTGTGGCTTCGGAACGCCCTTGACCAGTGCCCAGTAGACCTTGCGCGTCGAGCGCTTGCGGAAGGCGCCGGCGAGCTTGGAGGCGGCAAGCCGGGTGCGCGCGACCACCAGAACGCCGCTGGTGTCGCGATCGAGCCGGTGGACGAGGCGCGGCTTCTGGCCCTTGGCATCGGTCAGCGCCTCGAGCAGGCCGTCGACATGGCGCGTCAGGCCCGATCCGCCCTGCACGGCGAGCCCGGCCGGCTTGTTGAAGACGAAGACTTCCCTGTCCTCGTAGAGAAGGATGGAACGCAGGAAGGCCGCGGCATCGTCGCCCTTTCCGGGAAGGCGCGTCGCGGCCGGCGCCCCGCCATGGGCGCTGGGGCCGCCGCCCTGCCTGCCGCCCACTGCCGGTGCGCCGGAAGACGCTCCGCCGAGCGGCGGCACGCGCACAGCCTGGCCCGGCTCGACCCGCGTGCTGGTCTTGACGCGGCCGCCATCGACCCGCACCTGTCCCGACCGCAGAAGCTTCTGCAGATGGCCGAAAGAAAGGTCCGGATAGTGGGTCTTGAACCAGCGGTCGAGGCGCATGCCGGCCTCGTCCCGGTCGACCAATATGGTCTCGTTGCCATGCATGGGGCTTGGGAGCGTTGGGAATGTTGCACGCCTATAGCATCAGGCGGCGGCCGTGACGAGCGCCCGGCGGCCGAAAAGCCTTTCGCGAAGGACCGAGCCCTTGCGTGTCGTCGGGCCGGCGAACGCTCGCAGACCCCAGCCGCCGCCTTGACCACCTCCCGCCCGGCACATAGACTTTGCGCCGCAATGGGGATGGAGTCCCCCGAAACCGCCCGACAAGGCTGATGACTCCTACCGCGCAACCTGGCGGTGGGAGTCCGTGTGCAACCCGCCAATTCGGCGGGTTTATCGTTTCCAACGACGCACACGGAGCACCATACCGCCCAGAACCTTCGAGGTGCGGCATGACAGGCATGTGGGGTCGAGAATGACGTATCTGTGGATCGCAATCGGCAGTGCCCTCGGTGGCATGGCCCGCTACTGGGCCTCGGGCGTCACCGCCCGCCTGATCGGCGAGACATTTCCGTATGGGACGCTGCTGGTGAACGTTCTCGGCTCCTTCATCATCGGCTTCATCGGCACGCTTACCGGCCCGGGCGGCCGCGTCCTTGCCCCGTCCCTGGCGCGCCAGGCGGTCATGGTCGGCTTCTGCGGCGGGTTCACCACCTTCTCCTCCTTCAGCCTGCAGACGCTCAGCCTGGCGACCGACGGCGAATTTCTCTATGCCGGCCTCAATATCGGCGCCTCGGTAGCCCTGTGCCTCTTCGCGGTCTGGCTCGGCAGCATTCTGGCGGCGAGCCTCAACTCCCTCACCTGGATCTGACCCATGCGACCTCCTAAGGAATCCGTCCTGCTCCGCATCTTCTTCGGCGAGGACGACAAGTTCGGGCATCTGCCGCTCTACGAGGCGATCATCCTCAAGGCGCGCGAGATGCATCTGGCCGGCGCGACGGTCCTGCGCGGCGGGGCCGGCTACGGCCATTCCAGCATCATCCATACGACCAAGATCCTGCGCCTGTCGCAGGACCTGCCCTTCATCGTCGAGATCGTCGACAGCAAGGAGAAGATCGACGCCTTCCTGCCGATCCTCGACACCATGATGGGCAGCGGCCTGGTGACCATGGAGAAGGTCCAGGTCCTCCAATACGGCCCGACGGACAACGGCAAGCCGGAGTGAGCGGCGCACGCGCATCCGCCAAACTCAATCGGAAGCCGTTTCCACGCGAAGCAGACGATCAAGATAGGCCGCCGGCAGGCGGTGATGGCGCGCGCCGGCGATGATGTGGCCGACATAGGCGCGCGAGGGTAGCGCGGTCGTCCCGTCCGGCACGGCGAAATAGGTCATCGCCCGCGTCGGGCCGGCTTCCACGGCCTCGGCCATAATTTCCGCGAAGAGATAGCGATTGCGCTCGCGCGGCCCCTGCGGGTCGTAGCCCTCCGATTCATGGAGGACGACGAGATCGGCCGCCGAGACCGCATAGAGAGCGCCCCAGACCTCCTCGCCCGGTGCCGCCTCGATCCCCGCCGAGGCGCACAGCCGGCGCGGTGAGAAACGCGGAAAGCACAGCCGAAAATCGACCAGCCGCGCTATGCCGACGGTCCGGTGATCCGGACAGCGTGCGGCCATCTGGGCCGGATCAAGATTGGAGCCGTAAGCGAAGTAGAGCATTACTCCGCTTTAGCGCGCCCACCTCTTCCGGCCAAGCTCAGCGCGTCAGGCCGCCTGAAGCATCGGCGCGGCGGCCTCGTCCTCCGCCACGAAGTCGTCCGCGAACTCTGCCAGAGCTGACCAGTCGGTATATTCGTAGTCCCACTTCGGGTCGGTCTCCTGGCCTTCGGCGGTCGCGATCTTCTTCATGATCCAGCGCGTCAGCATCCCGTAGCGCGAATATTGCAGCGCGCCGGCGACCTGCAGCACCTTGCCCGGATGCCAGCCGGTCTTGTCGGTGAACTTGTCGACGCACTTCTGCAGATTGGCCATGGCCACCGCGTGATCCCTGGTGCTGGCGGCCGAGAGCGAGACCGAAACGAAGGCCGAGGGCACCTGCATCAGGACCGACTGATGCTCGCGCACGAAGCGCAGGACAGCCGGCCGATAGGCGCCGATCCGCAGCGGCGAAGCGACGACGATCCGGTCGTAACCAGCCGAATTCGGCCTCGGCGTCGTCCGCGCGAGGTCGTGAACGTCGACACTATGGGCCTGCTCGCGGAACCGCTCGGCAAGATAATCGACGATCTTGCGGGTCTGCCCGTGAACAGTGTCGAATACCATGAGAATGCGCATGATTGCCTCCACATCTCGTGATGGCGTCGCATGACATACCTAAGATGGGGAGCCGGCGGGAGCGCGGCAACAAGGCATCGGCCCCCGGACCGATCCGGCTCCGGAACGGGTCTCACGCGTCGTCGTCGATCCGTCCGGTCAGCGACAGGCCCTCGATCCAGGTCGCGCCGTCCTGCTTGATCACCACTCTCGGCGCGGCACCTTCCCCTTCCGCCAGGGCCTCGGCGAGCGCCTGGGAATGGGTCACGACCCAGACCTGCGTGCGCTCCGACGCCCGGCCGATGAGCCGGGCGAGCGGGCCGATCAGCTCCGGATGAAGGCTGTTCTCCGGCTCGTTGAGGGCGATGAAGCCGGGCAGCCGATAGCCGCACAGCGCGCCGACGAGGCAGAGAAAGCCAAGGGTCCCGTCCGAGAATTCGTGCGCCGCCAGCGGGCGTGGCATGTCGGCGAGCTGCAGCGACATCGACACCCTTCCGTCGATGATGTCGACATCGAGCGTCGCGCCGGGAAAGGCGTCCGCGATGGCCGCCTCGATCGCCGGTGCCTCGTCGCGGATATTGATGACCGTCGCCAGCGCCGCCGCGAGATCCGCGCCGTCGGAAGAAAGCGTCGGCGTGGTGATGGCAAGCGGCGGCCGGCGGATCGGCGAGTCCTTGTCGGAGCGGAAGTCGTGATAGAAGCGCCAGTCGAGCAGCGCCCGGCGGACGCCGTCGAGCTCGGCGAAACGGCCGGCGTCCTGGAAGGCGGCAAGAGCCGTCTCCGAGGGGATCAGAGCCCGTTCGTAGGTGACGCGCCGCCCCTCCTCGTCACGCAGCCAGGCGCTCGGCCCCTTGCGCTCCACCAGCGTCACCGGCTTGCGATCGCCACGGAACACCAGCTCCTCGGCCTTCACCAGCGGCTCGGTCGGGCTGAGCGCCGCTTCCATCGGCGCCGGCAGGCCGATCTCGATCCTGTAGGCGAGATCGCCGAGCTCGACGCCGAGGCGCAGGCGGGTGAATTCGCCGCGCCGTCGCGGGCCGGCCCACAGGACGGACTCGACCCCGCCTTCGGCCGCGATCTCGCGGGTGATCGTGCCGCGCGCGGCGGCGGCGACCAGTTCCAGCGCCCTGTAGAGATTGGTCTTGCCGACCCCGTTGCGGCCGACCAGGACCGTCAGGTGCCCGACCGGCAGATGGATCTTGCGGACCGACCGGTAGCCGTCGATCGATATGGCGGTCAGCGGATAGGCCACCACCGCCCTAATCCCGGTTCCGCTCGCGCCGGAGCTTGGCCCAGTAGTCGAGCCGCTTGCGGATCTCGCGCTCGAAACCGCGGTCGGGCGGGTCGTAGAAGGTCTGGCGGCCGAGCGCGTCGGGGAAATAGTTCTGGCCGGAGAAGGCGTCGGGCTGGTCGTGGTCGTAGAGATAGCCCTCGCCGTAGCCTTCCTTGCGCATCAGGCCGGTGGGGGCGTTGAGGATGGTCTTGGGCGGCAGGAGCGAGCCGCCCTGCTTGGCGGCCTCCGTCGCCGCGCCGAAAGCCCGGTAGACGGCGTTCGACTTCGGCGCGGTGGCGAGATAGACGGCGGCCTCGGCCAGCGCCAGCTCGCCCTCCGGCGAGCCGAGATAGTCGTAGGCATCCTTGGCCGCGAGCGCGACCGTCAGCGCCTGCGGGTCGGCGAGACCGATATCCTCGATCGCCATGCGCACCAGCCGCCGGCCGAGATAGAGCGGCTGCTCGCCGGCATCGAGCATGCGGGCGAGATAGTAGAGCGCCGCGTCCGGGTCGGAGCCGCGCACCGACTTGTGAAGGGCCGAGATCAGATTGTAGTGGCCGTCCTGGCCCTTGTCGTAGATGGGCGCGCGCCGCTGCACGACCGCCTGCAGACCGGCCTCGTCGAAGACCTCGCCCTCGCCGGCGGCGCGCCAGACCTCCTCCGCCAGTGTCAGCAGCGCCCGCCCGTCCCTGTCGGCCATGGCGACCAGCATGGCGCGCGCGTCGTCGTCGAGCGGCAGCTTGCGCTCCTCGATCGCCTCGGCGCGGTCGAGCAGATGGCCGAGCGCCGCCTCGTCGAGCGGCCGGAAGGTCAGGACCCGGGCACGGCTGAGCAGCGCGGCGTTGAGCTCGAAGGACGGGTTCTCGGTGGTGGCGCCGACCAGAGTCACCGTTCCATCCTCCATGACCGGCAGGAAGGAATCCTGCTGAGCCCGGTTGAAGCGATGGATCTCATCGACGAAGAGCAGCGTCGTACGACCGGTCTGGCGGCGGGTGCGGGCCGCCTCGAAAGCCTTCTTGAGGTCGGCGACGCCGGAAAAGACAGCCGAGATCTGCTCGAAATGGAGGTCGGTCTCGCGCGCCAGCAACCGCGCCACGGTGGTCTTGCCGGTGCCCGGCGGTCCCCAGAAAACCAGCGAGCCGAGCGAGCCGGAGCGCAGCATGCGGGTCAGCGCGCCGTCGGGACCGAGCAGATGCGCCTGACCGACCACATCGGCGAGCCGCTCGGGCCGCAGCCGGTCTGCGAGCGGACGGTTGCCCGCGCTCTTGGCCGCGGCGCGCGCCTCGTCTTCCTCCGAAGTGAATAGATCGGGCATGTGCTCGTGTCGCCTCGTCAGCGCTCCCCGGCAACTGAGATAGCCACCCGCCGATCCCTCGGCAAGCCGGTGCGATCCTCCCACACCAGCCGTTGCACGCGAAGCGATGGGCGCCTATACAGCGCCTCCCCGCTCCAGAACCCCACGATCACGCAGCACGAGCCGGCGATGCAGGACCGCAGCAATCCCGCTCCGCTTGTCTTTCCGCCGCTGGCAACGCTCGGCCGGCGCATCTGCGTCTGCGGGCCGTCGAATGCCGGCAAGTCGACGCTCGCCGCCGCCCTCGGCCACAAGCTTGGCGTGCCCGCCATTCACCTCGACCAGTTCCGTCACCTGCCCAACACGAACTGGCAGCAGCGCCCCGACGAGGACTTTCACCGCCTGCACGACGAGGCCATCGCCGGCGCGGAATGGGTGATCGATGGCAACTATTCCAAGCTCATCGGCAAGCGGCTCGATCGCGCCACCGGCCTCGTCATCCTCGGCGACAATCGCTGGGCGAGCCTTTACCGGATGATCCGCCGCTCCCTCTTCGAGCGGCACCGTCACGGGCATCTCGAGGGCGGGCAGGACAGCATCAAGTGGGACATGATCCGCTGGATCCTCATCGTCCAGCCGCGGCGCCGGCCCAGCTATCTCGCCATGCTGCGCGAACGGAGCCTGCCCCGCATCGAAACCAATTCGATGCGCGAACTCCGGCAACTCTACGCCGAATGGGACCTGACGATCCCGAAGCCGTGACGCGGCGACCCGCCAATGCGGATCGCCGTTCCGCCGATTGCTTCAGCCCCTGAACATCGAGCGGATCAGGTGGCCGCTGCGCCGCACCGTCAATTGCCAGCCGCCCTGCCCGCCATCGGCTGCCGCGACGAGGCTCTTGGTCGAAATCGATCGTCACACCGTTGACGCTGACGATCACGTCACCGCGGCGGAACCCGGCATTGTCGGCGTTCGACCCACCGGCGACATCCGAGACGATGACGCCGTCCGGCTTGCCCTGATAGGAGAGTTCCTCGGCGACGGCCGGAGACAGGTTGAGCACCGTCAGCCCGGTGAAGGGCGAGTCGCCGCCGATGACCCGCTTGTCGCGCAGCGGCTTTTCCGGCGCCGGCTCGAGCGCCAGAGTCGCCTGATAGGGCTTGCCGCCGCGCAGGATGCCGAGCCTCGCGGTGCCGCCGACGCCGCGCGTCGCCATCCGGTAATTGAACGAGCCGACATCGCCGATATCCTCGCCGTCGACCTTCAGGATGAGATCCCCGCTGGTAAGGCCTGCCTTGGCCGCCGGACTGTCCTTTTCCACGCTCGCGACCAGAGCACCGCGCGCGCGACCGATACCGAGGCCATCGGCGATCTCCGGCGTCACGTTCTGCAGCGTCGCGCCGAGCCAGGGCCGCTCGGCCCGGCCGCCATGCTGCGCGGCTCTAGCGACGACCCGGACGAGATTGGAAGGGATGGCGAAGCCGATACCGGTCGACCCGCCCGAGGGCGAAACGATCATCCGGTTGATGCCGATCAGCCGCCCGTTCATGTCGACCAGGGCACCGCCGGAATTGCCCGGATTGATGGCTGCGTCGGTCTGGATGAAATACTGGTCCTCCGACGGCCCGCCCGGCACATGGGCAAAGGCGGAGACGATGCCGCTGGTCACCGTCTGGCCAACGCCGAAGGGGTCGCCGATCGCCAGCACCAGGTCGCCGACCTGGGCATCGTCGGAATTGGCAAACGCGATCGAGGGCAGCGGCTTGTCGCCGGCATCGATCTTGAGCACCGCCAGGTCCGAACGCTGGTCCTTGAGGATGATCTTGGCCGGCAGCTCACGCTTGTCGGCGAGCGCAACCTTCACCTCGTCGGCCTGGGCGATGACATGGAAATTGGTGACGATCAGGCCCGAGGGATCGATGATGACGCCGGAGCCGAGCGAGCGCTCGACCCGCTGGCGCGTGGCACCGCCGAACTGGCCGCCGAAGAACTGGCGGAAGAAGGGATCGGAGAAGAAGGGCGAGACCTGCTGCTGGATGGTACGCGAGGCGTAGACGTTGACCACCGCCGGCGCGACGCGCTTGACGATCGGCGCGAAGGACAACTGCACCTCGCCCTGGTTTGCCGGCACCTGACGCTCGGCGGCAAATGACGGAACCGGTGCCGCCAGCAGGACCAGCACCAAGGCAAAAATCTTCATGAATCCGCGACCCTTCATCATCCCTATCCCCTGGAGTCGCCCACCTCCACCTCGTCGACAAATGCGGCACCGACATGACATTCCGTGGCGCAAACCCGGCCCACGAGACGCAAAAGGGCGGCCGAGGCCGCCCTTTCGAAACACATCAAACCGTGTCCGTCGCCTTAGGCGGCGGCCTCGGCGGGCTCGGCCGTCTCGGCGTGGCGCGCCCGGTCCTCGGCGCCGCGCGCCTCGGTATCGCGATCGACGAACTCGATCACCGCCATGGCGGCGCTGTCACCCTTGCGGAAGCCGGCCTTGAGCACGCGGGTGTAACCGCCCGCCCGTTCCTTGTAGCGGGGGCCGAGCGTGTCGAAGAGCTTCTTGACCATGCCGGTATCGCGGATCTCCGCGACCGCCTGACGGCGGGCATGGAGATCGCCGCGCTTGGCGAGCGTCACCAGTTTCTCGACGATCGGCCGCAGATCCTTGGCCTTGGGCAGGGTCGTCACGATCTGCTCGTGCTTGATCAGAGCCGCCGCCATATTGGCGAACATCGCTTTGCGATGGCTGGCGGTCCGGTTCAGCTTTCGGCCTGCATTGCGATGGCGCATGGCCCTCTCCTCAACTCACGTCGGCGACGTCCGCCTCAATAATGATCTTCGTAGCGCTTGGCCAGATCGTCGATGTTCTCGGGCGGCCAATTGGCCACTTCCATGCCGAGGTGAAGTCCCATCTGGGCAAGGACTTCCTTGATTTCGTTCAGCGACTTGCGGCCGAAGTTCGGCGTGCGGAGCATCTCCGCCTCCGTCTTCTGGATCAGGTCGCCGATATAGACGATGTTGTCATTCTTCAGGCAGTTGGCCGAACGGACCGACAGCTCGAGCTCGTCGACCTTCTTGAGCAGCGCCGGATTGAAGGCGAGCTCGGGGATCGTCGTCTCGGTGGTCTCCTTCTCCGGCTCCTCGAAGTTGACGAAGATCGAGAGCTGGTCCTGAAGGATGCGCGCGGCAAAGGCGACGGCATCGTCGGCGCGAACGGAGCCGTTGGTCTCCACCGACAGCGTCAGCTTGTCATAATCGAGCACCTGGCCCTCACGGGTGTTCTCGACCCGGTAGGAGACCTTCTTGACCGGCGAATAGAGGCTGTCGACCGGAATGAGTCCGATCGGCGCGTCTTCCGGCCGGTTGCGGTCGGCGGTGACATAGCCCTTGCCGGTGTCGACCGTGAACTCCATGCGAATCTCGGCGCCCTCGTCGAGAGTGCACAGAACGAGATCCGGATTGAGCACTTCAATGTCGGAAACGGTCTGGATGTCGCCGGCAGTGACCACGCCCGGTCCCTGCTTGCGCAGCACCATGCGCTTCGGGCCCTCGCCCTGCATCCTGATGGCGACTTCCTTGATGTTGAGGACGATATCGGTCACGTCCTCGCGCACGCCGCCGATCGACGAGAACTCATGCAGCACGCCGTCGATCTGGACGGCCTTGACTGCCGCACCCTGGAGCGAAGACAGTAGAACGCGGCGGAGCGCGTTACCGAGCGTCAGACCGAAACCCCGCTCGAGCGGCTCCGCGACAACGGTCGCGAAACGCTTCGCGTCGGCGCCGCCCGAAATCTCGAGCTTGTTCGGCTTGATTAGCTCTTGCCAATTCTTCTGGATTGTCACGAGCCTTGTTCCTTTCAGTCTGATCGCCGCGCTGGGGGGCGCGGCGTTACCACCTGACGGCGGCTGAAATAGAGCGATAGTCGCTGGCCGCGGCTGCTAGACGCGACGCCGCTTGCGGGGCCGGCAGCCGTTATGCGCGATCGGCGTGACGTCACGGATCGAGGTGATCATGAAACCAGCCGACTGCAGCGCCCTCAGCGCCGACTCGCGTCCGGACCCCGGTCCGGACACTTCGACTTCGAGGGTCTTCATCCCATGCTCGGCCGCTTTCTTTCCCGCGTCCTCCGCCGCCATCTGGGCAGCATAGGGCGTCGATTTCCGCGAGCCTTTGAACCCCATCAGGCCGGCCGACGACCACGAGATCGTGTTCCCCTGCGCATCCGTGATGGTAATCATCGTGTTGTTGAAGCTGGAATTCACATGCGCGACGCCGGAAGTAATGTTCTTGCGCTCACGGCGGCGCACGCGGGTTGCATCCTTGGCCATATGGTGTCCTTAGCTTCTGATCTCAACACCGCCGTATTTCCGGCGGCTCCACCTGAAAGTGCGAATGGGAGCCGGCGAGTTGCGAAAAGAGCGGCTGCGCCGCCCGTCCGCTCGAATACCCGCCGCCCCGCTAGGCGCTTATTTCTTCCTGCCGGCAATCGGCTTCGCCGGGCCCTTGCGGGTCCGCGCATTGGTATGGGTGCGCTGACCGCGCACCGGCAGACCGCGGCGATGACGCAGACCGCGGTAGCACCCGAGATCCATCAGCCGCTTGACGTTGATCGCCACTTCGCGGCGCAGATCGCCTTCGACCAGATAGTCGCGGTCGATCGTCTCGCGGATCTGGATCACCTCGGCATCCGAGAGCTCGTTCACACGGCGCGATTCGGGGATGTTGACCTTCGCCATGATTTCGCGCGCCTTCGAGGCGCCGATGCCATGAATGTACTGCAGCGCGATAACCGTGCGCTTGTTCGTCGGAATGTTCACGCCTGCAATGCGGGCCACGATCGTCTCTCCTCTTGGCCGTCGAACCGGCCGAACCCCACTGTTTTCCGCCATTATCAGCGGGGACGCAGAAAACGGCCCCGGCTACCCTGATATGGCTGACCGGCACCGCAAATCTGAAAAAGCCAGAATTGTTGCCGGTAGATAGCGATTTGACGGTTACACGTCAACATCGCACGACGTTTTGTTCACGCCTCCGTCACGGCTTTCAGAAGGTCCTCGATGTCGGCGGTCACTTCATCGATGGTTTTCATGCCGTCGACGCTCTTGAGGACGCCCTGATGCCGGTAGTAGTCGATCACCGGAGCCGTCTGCTCCCGGTAGACCGCGATTCGCTTGCTCAGCGTCGCCGCGTTGTCGTCGGCCCGGGCGCCGCCAGTCTCCTTGGCGCGCCCTTCGATGCGCTCGCGCAGGATCGTCTCGTCGACGGCGATCTCGATCACCGCGTCGAGGCCCAGATCCTTGCCCCCGAGCAGCGTGTCGAGCGCCTCGGCCTGGGCAATGGTGCGCGGAAACCCATCGAGAATGAAGCCGTGGGCACAATCAGGCTGGTCGATCCGCTCGGAGATGATGTCGACCATCACCTCGTCCGGAACCAACTCGCCGCGATCCATGATCGCCTTGGCGCGCTTGCCGACATCGGTGCCGGCCGCAGCGGCCGCGCGCAGCATGTCGCCGGTCGAAAGCTGCACGATTCCATGGTTCGCCACCAGGCGCTGGGCCTGGGTGCCCTTCCCGGCACCCGGCGGCCCGAGCAGCATCAATCTCATCGGCTCCGCCCCCTGAGCTTCGACTTCTTCACCAGCCCCTCATATTGATGGGCCAGCAGGTGTCCCTGCACCTGCGCCACGGTGTCCATGGTCACGCTGACGACGATCAGCAGCGAGGTGCCGCCGAAATAGAACGGCACGCCCGTCGCGTTGATCAGGAATTCAGGCAGCAGACAGACCAGCACCAGATAGATCGCGCCGATCAGCGTGATGCGGGTGAGCACGAAATCGATATATTCGGCCGTGCGCTGGCCCGGGCGGATGCCGGGAATGAAGCCGCCATGCTTCTTCAGATTGTCGGCCGTGTCGGTCGGATTGAACACCACCGCCGTGTAGAAGAACGTGAAGAACACGATCATGCTGGCGTAAAGGGCCATGTAGAGCGGCTGCCCGCGGCCGAGCATCGCGGTGATCGTGCGTCAGCCAGTCCGGCCCATGGCCGGCGCTGAAATTGGCGACCGTCACCGGCAGAAGCAGCAGCGAGGACGCGAAGATCGGCGGAATGACGCCCGAGGTGTTCAGCTTCAGTGGCAGGTGCGAGGAATCGCCCTGGAACATCCGGTTTCCGACCTGTCGTTTCGGATACTGGATGAGCAGGCGGCGCTGGGCGCGCTCGATGAACACGATGAAGGCGATGACCAGCACCGCGACCACGCCAACGACCAGGATGACCGCCGTCGACAGCGCGCCCTCGCGACCGAGCTCGAGAGTGCCGCTGATCGCATGCGGCAGGTTGGCGACGATGCCGGAGAAGATGATCAGCGAGATGCCGTTGCCGATACCGCGCGAGGTGATCTGCTCGCCGAGCCACATCAGGAACATGGTGCCGCCGGTCAGCGTCACCATGGTCGTCAGCTTGAAGAACAGGCCCGGGTGGATGACGATATTGGACGCGCCCTCGAGGCCGACGGCAATGCCGTAGGCCTGCAGCCCCGCCAGAATCACCGTTCCGTAGCGGGTATACTGGTTGATGACCTTGCGGCCCTGCTCGCCCTCTTTCTTGAGCTGGTCGAGCGAAGGCACGATCGAGGTCAGAAGCTGGATGATGATCGAGGCCGAGATGTACGGCATGATGCCGAGCGCGAAGATCGCCATCCGGCTGACGGCGCCGCCCGAGAACATGTTGAACATGCCGATCAGGCCGTTCTGGGCGTTGTTGAACGCCTGGGCGAGCGCTTCCGGATTGATGCCTGGCAGCGGGATATAGGTGCCCAGCCGGTAGACCAGCAATGCTCCGAGCGTGAACCAGATCCGCTTCTTGAGCGCCTCGGCCTTGGCCAGCGCTCCGAAGTTCAGATTGGCTGCGAGCTGTTCTGCGGCCGATGCCATAATTCCACCTTTCCGGCGTTATGCCGCCGGCTTGGCCCCCGCCCCGACGATCGTCACGGAGCCCCCCGCCTTCTCGACGGCAGCTGACGCCGACTTGCTCGCGCCGGCGATCTCGAAGGAGACTGCCGCCTTGATCTCGCCATTGCCGAGCAGGCGCACGCCATCGCGCTCACGGCGGATGACGCCCGCCGCCTTCAGCGCCGCGGCGTCGACCTTGGACTTGCCGTCGAGCTTGCCCGCATCGATCGCCTCCTGGACGCGCCCGAGGCCGACCTCGTTGAAGTCCTTGGCGAAGATGTTCTTGAAACCGCGCTTCGGCAGACGCCGATAGAGCGGCATCTGGCCGCCCTCGAAGCCCTTGATCGCCACGCCCGTGCGCGACTTCTGGCCCTTGACGCCGCGACCGCCGGTCTTGCCCTTGCCGGACCCGATGCCGCGCCCGACCCGCATGCGGTCCTTGGTGGCGCCGGCCTTGTCGGCCAAATCGTTCAGTTTCATCTGTCTGTCCTCAAGCCTCGTCGACAACGCGGACGAGATGCCCGACCTTGGCGATCATGCCGCGCACGGCCGGCGTGTCCGGCAGCGTCGAACGGCGGCGGATCTTGTTGAGACCGAGACCGACCAGCGTCGCACGCTGCACACTCGGCCGGCGGATCGGGCTACCGACTTGCTCGACCGTCAGGGTCTTGCCGTCGCTCTTCTTGGCCATCGTCCGAATTCCCCTATGCGTCCGGGCGCTTACGCCTCGACCGTCTCCGCTTCGACCTCGTCGCGGCGGCGGGCCTGCAGGGCCGAAACCTTGATACCGCGGCGCGCGGCAACACCGCGCGGGCTGTCCTCATGCTTCAGCGCGTCGAAAGTGGCGCGAACCATGTTGTAAGGGTTGGACGAGCCGAACGACTTGGCCACCACGTCCTGGACGCCGAGCGTCTCGAACACGGCGCGCATCGGACCGCCGGCGATGATGCCGGTGCCCGGAGGCGCCGCGCGGCAGATCACCTTGCCGGCGCCGTGGCGACCGATGACGTCATGATGAAGCGTGCGTCCCTCGCGCAGCGGCACGCGCATCAGCCCGTGCTTGGCCGCCTCGGTCGCCTTGCGGATCGCCTCGGGAACCTCACGCGCCTTGCCATGGCCAAAGCCAACCCGGCCCTTCTGGTCGCCCACGACCACCAGCGCCGCGAAGCCGAACCGGCGGCCACCCTTGACCACCTTGGCGACGCGGTTGATGTGCACGAGCTTGTCGACAAACTCGTTGTCGCGGTCGTCGCGGTCCCGATGCTGTTGCCGATCTCTCGCCATATTCTCTTTCCAATCGTTCCGATATCGTTCCGTGCGTGCGCTGCTTCAAGCGCCTAAAAGTTCAGGCCACCCTCACGCGCGCCATCGGCCAAGGCCTTCACGCGGCCGTGATAGAGGTAGCGCCCACGGTCGAAAACCACGTCTTTCACGCCGGCCGCGATCGCCCGCTCGGCGACCAGCTTGCCGACTTCACTCGCCGCGGCCACGTCGGCCCCGGTTTTCAACTTTTCGCGAAGCGGCTTCTCCAGCGACGAAGCGGCCGCGACCGTGCGCCCGGCTGTGTCGTCGATGACCTGGACGTAGATGTGCTTCGACGAGCGGAACACCGAAAGGCGCACACGACCGTTAGCGGCCTGACGGACCGCGCGGCGGACACGGGCGGCGCGGCGCCCTGTTCTGGACTGAACCATGGCTTCACCCGTTACTTCTTCTTGCCTTCCTTGCGGAAGATGTGTTCCTCGGCGTACTTCACGCCCTTGCCCTTATACGGCTCCGGTCGGCGGAAATCGCGGATTTCCGCGGCGACCTGGCCAACCCGCTGACGATCGGCGCCGGTGATGACGATCTCGGTCGGCCGCGGGCATTCGATCTTGATCCCTTCCGGGATCGGGTAGACCACGTCGTGGCTGTAGCCGAGCGCGAGCTGCAGGTTCTGGCCCTGCACCGCGGCGCGGTAGCCGACGCCGTTGATCTCGAGCCGGCGCACGAACCCCTTGGACACGCCCTCGACCAGGTTCGAAACCATGGTCCGCGACATGCCCCACGCGGCCCGCGCCTTCTGCGACTGGTCCCGCGGCTGCACGGAGATCGCGCCGTCTTCCATCTTCATGATGATGTCGTCGAGGGCGACGAAGGACAATTCCCCCTTCGGCCCCTTGACGGTCACCGACTGCCCATCGATCGACGCGTTGACGCCGCTGGGCACCGGGACGACTTTCTTACCAATACGAGACATCAGATCATTCCGTGCGGTTCGGTTTCTCGTTCCAGCCTCAGAACACCCGGCAGAGGACTTCGCCGCCGACATTCTGGTCGCGGGCTTCGTTCTCCGACATCACGCCCTTCGGCGTCGACAGAATCGACACACCAAGGCCGTTGCCAACCCGCGGGATGTTGCGCACCGAGGCATAGACCCGGCGACCCGGCTTGGAAACCCGCTGAATCTCGCGGATGACCGGCTCGCCGTCATAATATTTCAGCTCGATTTCGAACTCCGACTGGCCGCTGTCGAACTCGACCGTCGAATAGCCGCGGATATACCCCTCGGCCTGCAGCACATCCAGCACATTCTGGCGCAGCCGCGAGCTCGGCGTCGAAACCTTGCTCTTCTTCCGCATCTGCGCGTTGCGGATACGGGTCAGCATGTCGCCGAGCGGATCGGACATCGTCATTGCTTCGCGTCTCCCTACCAGCTCGACTTGACCATGCCGGGAACGAAGCCCAGCGACCCGAGATCGCGGAGAGCGATACGCGACATCTTCAGCTTGCGGTAATAGCCCCGCGGCCGGCCCGTGATCTCACACCGGTTGCGGATGCGCACCGGCGAGGAATTGCGCGGCAGCTCGGCCAGCTTCAGGCGGGCCTGAAAACGCTCTTCAAGCGTCAGGCTCTCGTCCTTGGCGCGCGCCTTCAGCTCGTCCCGCTTGGGGCCGAGCTGGGCCGCCAGCTTGCGCCGCTGCTTGTTCTTCTCGATTGCGCTCTTCTTAGCCATCGATTTGTCCTTGTCAGATCCGCCGTACGGTCACTGCCGGAACGGGAAGTTGAGCGCGCTGAGCAGCGCACGGGCTTCCTCGTCGGTCTTGGCCGTCGTGCAGACGATCACGTCCATGCCCCAGATCTGGTCGACTTCGTCGTAATTGATCTCGGGGAAAACGATGTGCTCCTTGACGCCCAAGGCGAAGTTGCCACGGCCATCGAAGCTCTTCGGGTTGAGCCCGCGGAAGTCACGGATGCGCGGCAGCGCCACCGTCACCAGGCGGTCAAGGAACTCGTACATGCGCGTCTTGCGCAGCGTTACCTTGCCGCCGATCGGCATGCCTTCGCGAACCTTGAAGGTCGCGATCGACTTGCGCGCCCGCGTCATCATCGGCTTTTGGCCTGAAATCAGCGCCAGGTCGCCCAGGGCCGAATTCACCTTCTTGGAATCCGCTACCGCCTCGCCGACGCCCATATTGACGACGATCTTGTCGAGGCGCGGGACCTCCATCGGGTTCTTGTAGCCGAACTGATCGACCAGCGCCGCCCTTGCGGTCTCCTGATAGACCGTCCTCAGGCGCGGTTCGTAGGCGGTCTCAGCCATCGATCACGTCTCCAGTGCTCTTCGCGTAGCGCACCTTGCGCTCGCCCTCGACAAACCTGAACCCGACCCGGGTCGGCTTGCCGCTGCTGTCGGTCAGCGCCACGTTCGAAAGGTGAATGGGCATCTCCTTGGCGATGATGCCGCCCTGCTCGCTCGCCGTCTGCCGCTGGTGGCGTTGCGCGACGTTGACGCCACGCACGACCGCCCGGCCAGTCGACGGGATCACGCGGATCACCTCGCCGGTCTTGCCCTTGTCCTTGCCGGCGATCACGATCACCGTGTCGCCCTTGCGGATTTTGGCCGCCATTAGAGTACCTCCGGGGCGAGCGAAATAATCTTCATATGGTTCTTGGCACGCAGCTCGCGAGGCACGGGTCCAAAGATACGGGTGCCGACCGGCTCCGACTGATTGTTGATCAGAACGGCGGCATTGCGGTCGAAGCGGATGACCGAGCCGTCCGCGCGACGGATGTCCTTGGCGGTCCGCACCACGACCGCCTTCATCACGTCGCCCTTCTTGACGCGACCGCGCGGGATCGCCTCCTTGACCGAGACGACGATGATGTCCCCGACCGAGGCATATTTGCGCTTCGAGCCACCGAGCACCTTGATGCACATGACGCGGCGGGCACCGGAATTGTCCGCTACGTCGAGATTGGTCTGCATCTGGATCATGATCGTCTACTCTTCTTGTCCGGTCAGCGGGCGAATGCCCGGCTCTAACTCGCCGCCTGGTCGGTCTCGACCACGACCCAGCGCTTGTTCTTCGAGATCGGCGCGCTCTCCTGGATAAGGACGATGTCGCCAATCTTGTGCGTGTTGCTCGCGTCGTGCGCCTGATAGCGCTTCGACCGCCGCACGGTCTTCTTCAGAAGCGGGTGCGTGAAACGCCGCTCGACGCGCACGACAATCGTCTTGTCGTTCTTGTCGCTGACGACCGTACCCTGCAGGACTCGTTTCGGCATTGCGGCCTAACCTTTTGCTTTCGCGCGCGCTTGGGCGGCGATCGTCGTAATGCGCGCGATATCGCGGCGGACCTGGCGCACCCGCGCCGTATTCTCGAGCTGACCCGTGGCCCGCTGGAAGCGCAGGTTGAACTGCTCCTTCTTCAGCTTCGCCAGCTCGTCATCGAGCTGGTCCTCGGTCATCAGCCGCACTTCGGAGGCTTTCATCGCCTTACCCTCTCAAACTTCTCAATCGGCGATCCGCTGGACGAAGCGGGTCCGGATCGGCAGCTTGGCAGCGCCGAGACGGAGAGCCTCCTTCGCCAGATCGGCCGGAACGCCGTCGATCTCGAACATGATCCGCCCCGGCTTGACCCTGGCCGCCCAAAATTCCGGCGTGCCCTTGCCCTTGCCCATGCGGACTTCAGTCGGCTTCTTCGACACCGGAACGTCCGGGAACACGCGGATCCAGACGCGGCCGGCGCGCTTCATGTGGCGCGTGATGGCGCGGCGGGCCGCCTCGATCTGCCGGGCGGTCACCCGCTCCGGCTCCACCGCCTTCAGCCCGAAGGCGCCGAAGGTCAGCTCGGCGCCGGAGGTCGCCGTGCCGTGGATGCGGCCCTTGAACTGTTTGCGGAACTTGGTGCGCTTGGGTTGCAGCATGATATCCTACTCCGGCCTCAGGAGACGGCCTCGCGGCGACGCGAGCTACCGCCCTGCTCGGCGGCTTCCGCCTGACGACGCTCGGATGCCATCGGGTCGTGTTCGAGGATCTCGCCCTTGAAGATCCAAACCTTCACACCGCAGGTGCCATAGGCGGTCTTGGCGGTGGCCATACCGAAATCGATATCGGCACGCAGCGTGTGCAGCGGCACCCGGCCCTCGCGATACCACTCGCTGCGGGCGATCTCGGCGCCGCCGAGACGGCCGCCACAGGAGATCCGGATACCTTCGGCGCCAAGCCGCATCGCCGACTGGACGGCGCGCTTCATGGCCCGACGGAAAGCGACGCGGCGCTCGAGCTGCTGGGCGATCGAGGCGGCGACCAGATTGGCGTCGACCTCGGGCTTGCGCACCTCGACGATATTGATGTGCACCTCGGAGTCCGTCATCCTGGCAATCTTCCGGCGCAGCTTTTCGATGTCCGCGCCCTTCTTGCCGATGACGATGCCCGGACGCGCCGAGTGAACCGTGACGCGGCACTTCTTGTGCGGCCGCTCGATGACGATCTTCGACACCGCAGCCTGACGGAGATCCTCCATCAGCGCCTTGCGGATCTTCATGTCCTCATGCAGCAGCCGGCCGTACTCGCCCTTGTTGGCGAACCAGCGCGAGTCCCATGTCCGGTTGATGCCGAGCCGCAGCCCGACCGGATTGACCTTCTGTCCCATCAGGCGGACTCCTCGACTTCCCGGACAACGATCGTCAGATGCGAAAAGCGCTTCTCGACGCGGCCGACGCGACCCCGCGCCCGCGGTGTCCAGCGTTTCAGCACCAGCGACTTCCCGACATGGGCCTCGGCGACGACAAGCGAGTCGACATCGAGGTCGTGATTGTTCTCGGCATTGGCGATCGCCGACTCAAGCGTCTTCTTGACGTCGCCGGCGATGCGCTTGCGGCTGAAGGTCAGGTCGGCGAGCGCCGTCGCGACCTTCTTGCCGCGGATCATCTGTGCGACCAGGTTGAGCTTCTGCGGCGAGATGCGGATCGTGCTGGTACGCGCCCGCGCCTCGTTATCCTTCAGCGCCCGCTCGCGCTTCGGCTTGCCCATCGTCAGCTCCTCCTGGCCTTCTTGTCGGAGGAATGGCCGTGGAAGGTCCGGCTCGGCGCGAACTCGCCGAACTTGTGACCGACCATGTCCTCGCTGACGAGCACCGGGATGTGCTTCTGGCCGTTGTAGACGCCAAAGGTCAGGCCGACGAACTGCGGAAGAATCGTCGACCGCCGGCTCCACATCTTGATCACCTCGGCACGGCCACCGCTGCGAGCCTTATCGGCCTTACGCAGCAAGAAGCCGTCGACAAAGGGACCTTTCCAAACCGAACGAGCCACTGTCAGTCTCTCCGATTACTTCTTACGCGCATGACGGCTGCGCGCGATGAACTTGTCCGTACGCTTGTTGGAGCGCGTACGCTTGCCCTTGGTCGGCTTGCCCCACGGGGTCACCGGGTGACGTCCGCCGGAAGAGCGGCCTTCGCCGCCGCCGAGCGGATGGTCGACCGGGTTCTGGGCGACGCCGCGGACACTGGGCATGCGCCCGAGCCAGCGATTGCGCCCGGCCTTGCCGATATTGATATTCGAATGGTCCGGGTTCGAAACCGCGCCGATCGTGGCGAAGCAGTTCTGGTGAACCCGACGCTGCTCGCCCGAATTCAGGCGCAGGATCGCATAGCCCTGGTCACGCCCGACATACTGGGCATAGGTGCCAGCCGACCGGGCGATCTTGCCGCCGCCACCGGGCTTCATCTCCACATTGTGGACGATGGTGCCGACCGGCATGGCCATCAGCGGCATCGCATTGCCCGGCTTCACGTCGGCCTGACGGTCGGCGATCACCGAATCCCCGGCGGCCAGACGCTGCGGCGCCAGGATGTAGGACAACTCGCCGTCCTGGTAGCGGATCAGCGCGATGAAGGCGGTCCGGTTCGGATCATATTCGAGCCGCTCGACCACCGCCGGCACGCCGAGCTTGCGACGCTTGAAGTCCACCAGACGATAGGCGCGCTTGTGCCCGCCGCCACGCCACCGGACCGTCACCCGGCCGGTATTGTTGCGTCCACCCGTTGAATGCTTGCCTTCGACCAGCCCCTTCACCGGCTTGCCGCGATGAAGACCGGTGCGGTCGACGATCACCAGCTCGCGCTGGCTCGGCGTCGTCGGCTTGAAGGTCTTGAGTGCCATTATACCAAGCCTTCCCTTACAGACCCGTGGTCACGTCGATCGACTGACCCTCTTGAAGGGTCACGATCGCGCGCTTGGTGTCGCTCTGGCGGCCAAGAATGCCCTTGAAGCGCTTCTTCTTGCCCTTGCGCACCAGTGTGTTGACGCCCGTCACCTTGACCTTGAACAGCGTCTCGACCGCCGTCTTGATCTCGCCCTTGCTGGCGCCGCGCGCCACCAGGAAGACGACCTTGTTGTGCTCCGACGCCTCGGTCGACTTCTCGGTGATGACCGGGCTGCGGATGATGTCGTAATTGCTCAGCCCGCTCATTTAAATCGCTCCGTCAGCGCCTCGACCGCGGCCTTGGTCAGGACCAGCGTGTCGCGCCGCATGATGTCGTAGACGTTGATCCCCTGGACCGGGAGAACGTCGATCGCCGGCAGGTTGCGCGCGGCCATCTGGAAATTCGTCTCGAGCTCGGCGCCGCCAATGATCAGAGCGTTGCCGAGACCCAGCTTGGACAGGCTCGCCGCCAGGTCCTTGGTCTTGGGCGCCGCGATCTTGGCTTCCGACAGCACGATGAGCTTCTCGCCCCGCACCTTGTCCGAAAGTGCCATCTTCAGCGCCAGCGCCCGCACCTTCTTGGGCAGGTCGTGGGCATGGCTGCGCACGACCGGACCGAAGGCCTTGCCGCCACCGCGGAACTGCGGCGCCGTCTTGGCGCCGTGACGGGCGCGGCCGGTGCCCTTCTGCTTGTACATCTTGGCGGTCGTCGCCTTGATCTCGCCACGCATCTTGGTTTTGTGCGTGCCCGCCTGGCGCTTGGAAAGCTGCCAGCGGATCATGCGCTGAAGGATGTCGGCACGCGGCTCGAGGCCGAAAATGCCATCATCCAGCGTGATCGAACCCTCGGCCTTGCCGTCGAGCGTGGTGACCTTCTGGTCCATCACTCGGCCTCCTTCACTTCAGCCGTCGGGGCATCGGCAGCCGGAGCGGCGCCGTTGCGGGTCTTGAACGCACCAGGCGTCGGAACATCCTCGGGAAGCGCCCGCTTGACCGCGTCGCGCACCAGGATCCAGCCGCCCTTGGCGCCCGGAACCGCTCCCTCGACCATGATCAGGCCACGGTCGGCGTCGGTCTTGACGATCTTCAGGTTCTGCGTCGTCACCCGCACGTCGCCCATGTGGCCGGCCATCTTCTTGCCCTTGAACACCTTGCCGGGGTCCTGGCGCTGGCCGGTCGAGCCAGGAATGCGGTGCGACAGCGAGTTACCGTGCGTCGCACGGCCGCCGGCGAAATTGTACCGCTTCATGACGCCCTGGAAGCCCTTGCCGTGCGAGGTCCCGGTGACGTCCACGAACTGCCCGACGACGAAATGGTCGGCCGTGATCTCGGCGCCGATCTCGATCAGGTTCTCCGGGCTCACGCGGAACTCGGCGACCTTGCGCTTCGGCTCGACCTCGGCCCGCGCGAAATGCCCGCGCAACGCCCTCGGCGTGTTCTTGACCTTGGCGAGGCCGACACCGAGCTGGACGGCCGTGTAGCCGTTCTTCTCGACTGTCCGCTGCGCCACGACCTGACAATTGTCGAGCTTCAGCACTGTGACCGGCACCTGCTCGCCCGCCTCTGTAAAGACGCGCGTCATGCCGACCTTCTGTGCGATCACTCCTGAACGCATGGCTTTATCCGCCTTCCTCGTCCGCCCGTCAGAGCTTGATCTCGACATCGACACCCGCGGCGAGGTCGAGCTTCATCAGCGCGTCCACCGTCTGGGGGGTCGGGTCGACAATGTCGAGAAGCCGCTTGTGCGTCCGCATCTCGAACTGCTCACGGCTCTTCTTGTCGACGTGCGGCGACCGGTTGACCGTGAACTTCTCGATCCGGGTCGGCAGCGGCACCGGCCCGCGCACCCGCGCGCCCGTCCGCTTGGCAGTGTTGACGATCTCACGGGTCGACGCATCGAGGATACGATGATCGAACGCCTTGAGCCGGATCCGAATGTTCTGGCCGTTCATCTTTTCTCTCGTCAGCCATGGCCGGGACTATCCCCGGCCATTCACGACTTGTTTTCTTCAGATCCCGCCGAAGCGGGCACACCCTCTGTGGGTGCTACTTCACAATCGAGGCAACGACGCCCGATCCGACCGTCCGGCCGCCCTCACGGATGGCGAAGCGGAGCTTCTCTTCCATCGCGATCGGCACGATCAGGGTCACTTCCATCGAGCAATTGTCACCCGGCATCACCATCTCGGTGCCCTCGGGCAGCTCGACCACGCCGGTCACGTCCGTCGTGCGGAAGTAGAACTGCGGGCGGTAGTTGGTGAAGAACGGGGTATGACGACCGCCCTCTTCCTTGGTCAGGATGTAGGCCTCGGCCTTGAACACCGTGTGCGGCGTCACCGAGCCGGGCTTGCACAGCACCTGGCCGCGCTCGACACCCTCGCGATCGACGCCACGAAGCAGCGCGCCGATATTGTCGCCCGCCTGACCCTGATCGAGCAGCTTGCGGAACATCTCGACGCCGGTGACGGTGGTCTTCGAGGTCGGGCGGATGCCGACGATCTCGACTTCCTCGCCAACCTTGATCACGCCGCGCTCGACACGGCCGGTCACCACGGTGCCGCGACCGGAGATCGAGAACACGTCCTCGATCGGCATCAGGAACGGCTGGTCGATCGGACGCTCGGGCTGCGGAATATGGCTGTCGACGGCTTCCATCAACTGCAGGATGGCGTCGTGACCGAGCGCCTTGTCGCCGTCCTCGAGCGCCACCAGAGCCGAACCGCGAATGATCGGGGTGTCGTCACCGGGGAACTCGTAGCGGCTGAGAAGCTCGCGAACCTCGAGCTCGACCAGGTCGAGAAGCTCGGGATCGTCGACCATGTCGCACTTGTTCATGAAGACAACGAGGGCCGGCACGCCAACCTGACGGGCGAGCAGGATATGCTCGCGGGTCTGCGGCATGGGGCCGTCGGCCGCGCTCACCACCAGGATCGCGCCGTCCATCTGCGCCGCGCCGGTGATCATGTTCTTCACATAGTCGGCGTGGCCGGGGCAGTCGACGTGAGCATAGTGACGGTTAGCCGTCTCATACTCGACATGCGCCGTATTGATCGTGATGCCGCGCGCCTTCTCTTCCGGCGCGGCGTCAATCGAGGCGTAATCCTTGAACGTCGCCCCACCGGTCTCGGCCAGAACCTTGGTGATCGCCGCCGTCAGCGTCGTCTTACCATGGTCGACATGGCCGATCGTCCCAATGTTGCAGTGCGGCTTGGTCCGTTCGAACTTTTCCTTAGCCATCGGGGCTCTCCGTCTTTCTTAAGGTCTCGTCGTGCCGACGTGATTGATTAGGCGAACTTCGCCTGGACTTCTTGCGCCACGGCCTGTGGCACCTGCTCATAGTGATCGAACTGCATGGTGTACTGCGCACGACCCTGGCTCATGGAGCGCAGGGTGTTGACGTAGCCGAACATATTGGCGAGCGGCACCATGGCGTTCACGACCTGGGCATTGCCGCGGGAATCGGTTCCCGAGATCTGGCCACGCCGCGAATTGATGTCGCCGATAACGGAGCCGAGATAATCCTCGGGCGTCACCACTTCCACCTTCATGATCGGCTCAAGCAGCACCGGGCCGGCCTTGTGCAGCGCTTCGCGGAACGCCGCCCGCGAGGCGATCTCGAACGCCAGCGCGGAAGAGTCGACGTCGTGATAGGCGCCGTCGACCAGCTCGACCTTGATGTCGACCACCGGGAAGCCGGCAAGCACGCCGGCCGTCATCACCGACTCCAGGCCCTTCTCGACGCCCGGGATGTATTCCTTGGGCACCGAGCCGCCGACGATCTTTGAATCGAAGGAGAACCCACTGCCCTGCTCGGCCGGCGAGACGTCGAACTTGACCCGCGCGAACTGGCCCGAACCGCCGGTCTGCTTCTTGTGGGTGTAGTCGATCGTCGTCGACCGCGTGATCGTCTCGCGATAGGCAACCTGCGGCGCGCCGACATTCACGTCGACCTTGTAGGTCCGCTTCAGGATGTCGACCTTGATGTCGAGATGAAGCTCGCCCATCCCCTTGAGGATGGTCTGGCCGCTTTCCTGATCGGTCGACACGCGGAAGGACGGGTCCTCCGCCGCCAGACGCGACAGCGCGATACCGAGCTTCTCCTGGTCGCCCTTGGTCTTCGGCTCCACCGCGATCTCGATGACCGGATCGGGAAACTCCATCTTCTCAAGGATCACCGGGTTCTGCGGATCGCAGAGCGTGTCACCGGTGCGCGACTCCTTGAGGCCGGCCAGCGCGATGATGTCGCCGGCATAGGCTTCCTTGGTGTCCTCGCGGTGATTGGCATGCATGAGCAGCATGCGGCCGACACGCTCGCGGCGGTCACGCGGCGAATTGAGAAGCGTCGTGCCGGCCTCGACCTTGCCCGAATAGACACGACAGAAGGTGAGCGAGCCGACGAAGGGGTCGTCCATGACCTTGAAGGCCAGCATCGACAGCGGCTCGTCGTCGGAGGCATGGCGGACCATCTCTTCGCCATTGCGCGGATCGTGCCCCTTGATCGGGGGAACCTCGAGCGGCGAGGGAAGATAGTCGACGACGGCGTCGAGCAGCGACTGGACGCCCTTGTTCTTGAAGGCCGAGCCACACAGGACTGGGAAGAACGCGGCAGAGATCACGGCTTTGCGGATCAGCTTGCGCAGCGTGTCCTCATCGGGCTCCTTGCCATCGAAAAAGGCAGCCAGCGCGTCGTCGTCGAGCTCGACGGCGGCCTCGATCAGCTTCTCGCGATATTCCTTCGCCTGATCAAGCAGCTCGGGCGGAATATCGGTGTCCTCGAACTTGGCGCCGAGGAACTCGTCGTCCCAGATACGCGCCTTCATGCGGACGAGGTCGATCAGGCCCTTGAAGTCGTTCTCGGCGCCGATCGGGATCTGGATGGCGATCGGCTTGGCGCCGAGGCGCTTCACGATGTCGTCCAGACACTTGAAGAAGTCCGCGCCGGTCTTGTCCATCTTGTTGGCGAAGACGATCCGCGGCACGTGATATTTGTCGCCCTGGCGCCATACAGTCTCGGTCTGCGGCTCCACGCCCTGGTTGGAATCGAGCACGCATACCGCGCCGTCGAGGACGCGCAGCGAGCGCTCCACTTCGATCGTGAAGTCGACGTGGCCGGGAGTGTCGATGATGTTCAGGCGCTTTTCCCGCCAATAGGCGGTCGTCGCGGCCGACGTGATCGTGATGCCGCGCTCCTGCTCCTGCTCCATCCAATCCATGGTGGCAGCGCCCTCATGGACTTCGCCCATCTTGTGGCTGCGACCGGTGTAGAACAGGATTCGCTCGGTCGTCGTGGTCTTGCCGGCATCAATGTGGGCCATGATGCCGAAGTTGCGGTAGTCTTCGAGTCTTGTGGGTGCGCGGCATGTCGGCTTCTTTCGAACTGCTTACCAGCGATAGTGCGAGAAGGCGCGGTTGGCTTCGGCCATCCGGTGCGTATCCTCGCGCTTCTTGACGGCGTTTCCGCGATTGTTCGCGGCGTCGAGCAACTCGCCCGACAGCTTCTCGATCATCGTCTTCTCGTTGCGACCGCGGGCGGCGGAAAGCAGCCAGCGGATGGCAAGCGCCTGACGGCGATCGACACGGACCTCGACCGGCACCTGATAGGTGGCGCCGCCGACGCGCCGCGAGCGAACCTCGATCTGCGGCATGACATTGTCGAGCGCCGAGCGGAAAACGCCGAGCGGGTCCTGCTTGGTCTTGTTCTCGATGATGTCGAAGGCGCCGTAGACGATGCTCTCGGCGACCGACTTCTTCCCGGCGTGCATCACCGAGTTCATGAACTTGGCGACGACTTCGTTCTGGAATTTCGGATCGGGGATGATATCGCGCTTGTCCGCGCGGTGACGACGTGACATGGGCGATCTCCCTATTTCGGCCGCTTGGCGCCGTATTTCGAACGGCGCTGCTTGCGGTCCTTGACGCCCTGGGTATCGAGCACGCCACGAAGGATGTGGTAGCGCACACCCGGAAGGTCCTTCACGCGGCCGCCTCGGATCATGACGACCGAGTGCTCCTGCAGATTGTGACCCTCGCCGGGGATGTAGCCGATCACCTCGAACCCGTTGGTGAGGCGAACCTTGGCTACCTTACGCAGTGCCGAGTTCGGCTTCTTCGGCGTCGTCGTATAGACGCGCGTGCATACGCCTCGCTTCTGCGGGCTCTCCTGCATAGCCGGCACCTTGTTGCGCTTGATCGGCGCGCGGCGCGGCTTGCGAATGAGCTGGTTGACAGTCGGCATCCCTTGCCTTTCAGCCTGCCCTAGGCAGTCTCGTTTAGACGAACCCAATAGCGCCTGCCCGCATCTTCGCGGGAGGCGCTTTGAAAACAGAGGATCACGGCAATGAGCCGCGATCATGTCACCTTCAAGTACCAATGCCAGACCGAGTCAGCGTCTAGGCCTTCTGTTTCCGCGGCGAGTCGCCGTCAGAAGAAAGGGCCTACGTGCCTGCCCGAAAGCGCGCGGAACCTAGTTGTTCGCGTGCAGCGCGTCAACCCCGGTGGGACCAATATTTCCGCCGGACATGCGGCGTTTTTGGTCCAGAACCAGACTATCTGACGCTGTGGGCTGTCACGCAAGTGACAAAAGCGCGGATTCTCCGCGGTTCCTGATCGAGCACGGGCCAGCCACAGCAACGCGGGCCCCTCACTGATTGTGCGCGGCTCTGGCCTCCCGTAAAGATCGGGAGCCATAACGCGCGGGTTGCGCGCCCCGATTTCCTGGAACCATCATGGATACGACGCCAGGCCCCGCGCCCCTCCACCTGCCGATTCTCGCCCGCGCGCGAATCGCGGTGTCGATCGTCTTCTTCCTGCTCGGATTCGGCTCCGGCCTGTGGGCGGTCCATATCCCGATCATCAAGGCGCGGCTCGGCATCGATGCCGGCACGCTGGGGCTCGCCATGTTCACCATGGCGATCGGCGCGGTCATCGGCATGCCGGTCATGGCCGGCTATGTCGCCCGCCACGGCTCGCGCCGGCCGACCATGGTCGGCAGCTTCGTCGGCACGCTGATCGCGCCCCTTCCAATTCTGGCGCCCTCGGTCTTCTTCCTGTTCGCCTCGACCTTCATCTTCGGCCTCGCGCTCGGCGGCCTCGACGTGGCGATGAATACCCAGGCCTCCGAGGTCGAGAAGCTGCGCGGCCGGCCGTCGATGTCACTCTTTCACGGCTTCTTCAGCCTCGGTGGCCTCGTCGGCGCGCTGGTCAGCGCCGGGGTCATCGCCATCGGCTGGGGAAACGGCGGCGGCGCAGCCGTCGCCTGCATCATCCTGCTCGGGGCCGCCGCCTATGCTGGCCGCGGCCTGCTGCCCAATGCCCGCCCGGCCGACATGGGTCCCCGCTTCGCCTGGCCGACCCGCGCCGTCGTCGGCCTCGGCGTCATCGCCCTGCTGAGCTTCGCCCTCGAGGGCGCCGTCGGCGACTGGAGCGCCCTCTTTCTCGCGACCGTCAAGGGCGCCAGCCCGTCGACCGCCGCCAGCGGCTTCGCCATGTTCTCGCTGACCATGGTGATTTTCCGGCTCGTCGGCGACACGGTGGTCGAGAAGCTCGGCCCACGCACAACACTGACGCTCGGCGGCGGGCTGATCGCACTCGGCTTCGCCATCGCGGTCCTGTCGCCGTGGACGCCGCTCAGCGCCCTTGGCTTCGCCCTGGTCGGGATCGGTGCCGCCAATGTCGTGCCGGTCGTCTTCAGCGCCGGCGCCCGTGTGCCCGGGGTTCCGCCGAGCATCGGCATCGCCGCCGTTGTCACCTTCGGCTATTTCGGATTCCTGGTCGCCCCGCCGCTTCTCGGCTTTGTCGCCCAGGCCGCCAATCTCTCGCTGTCGCTATGGATCGCGGCCCTCGGCGGCCTCGTCGTCGCCATCCTCGGCGGCTTTCGCCGCGGATAGGCGATCAGCCCTTGCTGCCGAGTTGCCTGGCGAGATCGGACAGGAAGCGGGCGGCGGCGACACCGTTCATGATGCGGTGGTCGAACACCATGACCAGCTTGTGCGCATCGGACCGGTTGCGGGAGCCGAGGAAGATCGCGCTGTTTGCCGGCGCCACGAGGGTCGGCAGAGCCTCCTCGATGCCGAACTCGTCGAGCGTCGTCAGCAGGATGTGAATGTCGTCGTCGGCCTGGTCGCCACGCTTGACGGCGGCGCGCATGCCCTGACGATAGGCGCGGATGAAGTCCTGCGGCGGCAGTGAATCGGCCTCCTTGACCGCCGAGGTGACGAGATCGCCGTTCGGCCGCGCCACGGCTATGCCGACATTGACGTGCTCGTATTCGCGCAAGGTGTCTTCGCCGATCAGCACCGAGCGCATCACCGGATGCGCTTTCGCCGTCAGCGCCACGGCAAAGGCAAGCCGCTGGACATTGGACACCCAGGCGACATCCTCCGGCGCCCTGGCGGTGAAGACCGCCGCATCGACCTCGATCGACAGGCTGGTCGGGATGACCAGCGCGGCGCTGCGACGGAAACGGTAGTTGAGCACCTTCTGCGTCGGCGACAGGGGCTTGTCGACGAAGCCCTTCGGCTCGATCCCCTTGGCGTCGAGATGGGCATCGATATCGGCCGGATAGAGCTTGCGGCCGTCAGCCGGCCGCATCCGGCCAAGCAGTTCGTCTGCGATCCCCTTTTCCTTGGCATAGGCGCGGGTACGCGGCGGAATGGCGACCGTCGGTGCCGCCTGCCTGGCACCGTTGACCTCGGCGGCGCCGTCATTGGCGACCATGGCGACGGTGGCGCCGATCGGCACGATATCGCCCTCCCCGACGCTCCAGGCGGAGATCACCCCGTCGACGGGGGATTCGAGCTCCACCACCGACTTGTCGGTCTCGACCGAATAGAGCACCTCGCCCTTGGCGATCGCATCGCCGACACCACGGTCGAACTTGACGATGCGGACCTCGCGAAGACCTTCACCAAGCTGGGGGATGCGGACCTCGATCACGGATTACCTCATGACCGAGCGGACGGCTTCGGCGACCTTGGCCTGATCCGGCAGGATCGCCGCCTCCAGCACCGGATGATAGGGGATATGGGCGTCTTCGCGGGCAACCAGCGCCGGCGCCGACAGAAGCAGGTCGAACCGCTCGGGCCGCGCGCAGATCTCCGCCACCACGGCCTGCCCGAAACTGCAGGTCACAGCGTCCTCGGTTACCACCACCAATCGCCCCGTCCTGGCGAGGGAGCCGGTTATCGTCTCCCAGTCGCACGGCACAATCGTGCGCAGGTCGATGATCTCGATCGAGACCTCGCCGTCAAGGTCAGTGGCCACGTCGCTGGCGATTTCGACGCCATTCCCCCAGGTAACCAGCGTTACATCGGAGCCGGGCCGCACCGTGCGGGCACTGCCGAAGCGCACGGCGCCGAATTCCGGCAGGTCGTGGCGCACGCGCATGATGTGCTTGGGGATGAGGAAAAGCGTCGGGTCTTCCTCGTTCATGGCGGTCCAGAACAGGCCGGCGATATCCTCCGGCGTGCTCGGAATGGCGATCCTGAGCCCGGGGATATGCGCCCACATGCCCTCGTTCGACTGGCTGTGCCATGTGCTACCGGCCGGCAGATAGGCGCCATAGGGCGCGTAGAAGATCGCCGGACAGGCCCATTCGCCGTTCGAGCGCCAGCGCAGCGTCGCCACCTGATTGAGGAGCTGGTTGAAGCCCGGCGCCAGGAAATCGACGAACTGCAATTCGAAAATCGGCCGGCCACCGGCCGCCGCCAGCCCGACCCCGACGCCGACGATCGTCGCCTCGGCGAGCGGCGCATTGACCACGCGGCCTGGAAATGACGACGACAGGCCCTGGGTGAAGCCGAAGACCCCGCCCTTCGGGTCTTCGACGTCCTCGCCGAAGATCATCGCATCGGGAAAGTGCTCCAGGCCCTGGTGCAGAACCTTGCGCAGCGCCGAGACCATCGTCCAGTCGGCATTGTCGGCCGGCATCCTGAGGCTGGCGACGGCGTTGACGCCCGGCGAGTAGAGGTGGGTGTTGGCCGTCGCCGGATCCGGCCCCGGCTCGGCCTCGGCCATGTCGTAGGCGGCACCGACCGTCTCGGCCGCCTCGCCCTTCATCGCTGCCAGGGCCGCTTCGTTGAGGGCCCCCTCGGCCACCAGCCGCTCGGCGAAGGTGACGACGGGATCGCGTTTGCTGATCGCTTCAAGTTCCACGGCCGAGCGATAGATGCGCTGGTCGTCGGAATTGGTGTGGGAGGCCAGCCGGTCCAGTTCGCACCACAGAATCTGCGGTTTCGAGGCACCGCGGCAGGTCTCGATCGCTGTCGAACCGGCCTCGATCACCTGGTCGGGATCGCGCCCGTCGACGAAGCGATAGAGCGACTCGGCGAAAATCCCGAGCCGGAAGGGCAATTGCTTCTTCGTCCGCGTGCTGATGCCGAAGCCGTTGTCCTCGACGACGAAGACGATCGGAAGCTGGCGTTCGACGGCGAAGCAGACCGCCTCGAAGAACTCGCCCTGGCGCGCGGCGGCATCGCCAATCGTGCACAGGACGATCCCGCCCCTGCCCTGCTGCTTCAGCGCCCAGGCCGCCCCGACGGCCGGCAGGCACTGGGCGCCGGTTGGCGTCACCGGCGGGAAAATGCCGAGATCCCTGTAGCCGCCGTGAACCGGCATCTGGCGCCCACCGCTGCGCGAGGTTGCCGTCGCCAGGTGCTCGCGCGCCATTTCGACCGAGGAAACCCCGCGCGCCCGGTAGATCGCCCTGTCGCGGTAATAGCCGAAGATCAGGTCGTCGGGGCGTAGATGAAGGGCAAGCGAAGCCAGCGCCTCGTGACCGGCGCCTGGAATGTGAATCCAGCCCTGACCCTGGCGGAAAAGCTTGCCCTCGCGGACATCTCCCTCGCGGATCTCAAGCATGAGCCGCAAGAGGTCCAGGCGATCGACTGTTTGCCCCCCCAGGTCCATTTCGCTGCTGCGACCCACGTGTTACCCCAAACTCCTTCCGCGGAAGCAAGCACACCCGCTCGCAATGGACAAGTCGGCTTCCATCGCGGCTACTGAGCCCACGACAATCAAAGGGCCGCCCGGAAGCGGCCCTTTGATGGTTTCAATCACCAGGCGGCTACTCCGCCGCGTCGGTCAGTTCGCCTGCCGGCTCGCCATTCACCGAGGCGCGCTGGCGCTCCTCGAGGATCAGTTCGTCGCGGTGCCCGGCGACTTGGCGGACACGGTTGATCATTCCACCGGTACCCGCCGGGATCAGGCGCCCGACGATGATGTTCTCCTTGAGGCCTTCCAGCGGGTCGATCTTGCCGTTGACGGCGGCTTCGGTCAGCACGCGGGTGGTCTCCTGGAAGGAGGCAGCGGAGAAGAACGAGCGGGTCTGCAGGCTCGCCTTGGTGATGCCGAGAAGGACCGGGACGCCGGACGCCGGCTCCTTGCCCTCGGCGATCGCCGTCTCGTTGACGAGATCGAGGTCGAGCTGATCGATCTGCTCACCGGGGAACATATCGGTGCCGCCCTGCTCGGTGATCTCCACCTTTTGCAGCATCTGGCGAACGATCACCTCGATATGCTTGTCATTGATCTGCACACCCTGCAGCCGGTAGACGTCCTGGATCTCGTTGACGAGATAACCCGCCAGCGCCTCGACGCCCTTGATCGCCAGGATGTCATGCGGCGCCGGATTGCCCTCGATGATGTAGTCCCCCTTCTCAACGGTGTCGCCTTCCTGGAGATGGAAGGGCTTGCCCTTGGGAATGAGATACTCGACAGCCTCGGCACCTTCCTCGCGCGGCTCCAGCACGATCCGCCGCTTGTTCTTGTAGTCGCGGCCGAAGCGGATGGTGCCGTCGATCTCGGCGATGATGGCGTGGTCCTTTGGACGACGGGCCTCGAACAGCTCCGCCACGCGCGGCAGACCGCCCGTGATGTCGCGGGTCTTGGCGCTCTCCATCGGGATACGCGCCAGCACGTCGCCGGCCTTGATCTCCGTGCCCGGCTCGACCGACAGGATGGTCTCCACCGAGAGCAGGTAGCGGGCCTCGTTGCCACGGCGGGTCTTCTTGACCTTGCCGTCCTTGCTCTTGATGACCATCGCCGGCTTGAGCTCGCTGCCGCGGGGATTGGCGCGCCAATCCGTGACGACACGCTTGGTGATGCCAGTCGACTCGTCCGCCGTCTCGGACACCGAAATGCCCTCGACGAGATCCTCGAAGCCGACAATGCCGTCGGCCTCGGTCAGGATCGGACGGGTATAGGGGTCCCACTCGGCCAGACGCTGGCCGCGCTTGACCTGATCGCCCTCGTCGACATGCAGCCGCGAACCGTAGGTGATCCGGTTGGTCGCGCGCTCGGTGCCGTCGCTGTCGACGATGACGAGCTGCATGTTGCGGCCCATCGCCACCAGACGACCGTCGGAATCACGCACCAGGTTCCGGTTACGGATCTTGACCGTGCCCTCGAAGCTCGAACTCGATCGTCGACTGGTCGACGACGTTCGCCGTGCCACCGATGTGGAACGTCCGCATGGTCAGCTGCGTGCCCGGCTCGCCGATCGACTGAGCGGCGATGACGCCGATCGCCTCGCCGAGATTGACCGGCGTGCCGCGAGCGAGATCGCGCCCGTAGCACTTGGCACAGACGCCGTTCTTGGTCTCGCAGGTCAGCACCGAGCGGATCCGCATCGACTGAATCTTGGCGTTCTCGATCTTCTCGACGTCGGCCTCCTCGATGAGGGTGCCGGCCGGCACGACGATCTCGCCGGTCGCCGGCGCGATCACGTCCTCGGCCGTTGTCCGGCCAAGCACGCGCAGGCCGAGGGACGCCACGACCTGACCGGAATCGACGATCGCCTGCATCTTCAGGCCTGCATCCGTGCCGCAGTCCGGCTCGATGACGATGCAATCCTGCGCGACGTCAACCAAACGGCGGGTCAGATAGCCAGAGTTGGCCGTCTTCAGTGCCGTATCGGCAAGGCCCTTACGGGCACCGTGGGTCGAGTTGAAGTACTCGAGAACCGACAGGCCTTCCTTGAAGTTCGAGATGATCGGGCTCTCGATGATCTCGCCACTCGGCTTGGCCATCAGGCCGCGCATGCCGGCGAGCTGCTTCATCTGGGCGGGCGAACCGCGCGCGCCGGAATGGCTCATCATGTAGATCGAGTTCATCGGCTTCTCGCGGCCGTCGTCTTTCTTCTCAACGGCCGAGATACGCTTCATCATCTCGTCGGCGACGCGATCGGTGCACTTCGCCCAGGCGTCGACAACCTTGTTGTACTTCTCGCCCTGGGTGATCAGCCCGTCGTTGTACTGCTGCTCGTATTCCTTGGCGAGCTGCTGGGTGTCGTCGACCAGCTTCGCCTTGGTGTCCGGGATCACCATGTCGTCCTTGCCGAACGAGATGCCGGCCTTGAACGCATTGGTGAAGCCCAGTGACATGATCCGGTCGCAGAAGATGACCGTCTCCTTCTGACCGCAATGCCGATAGACGGCATCGATCATGTTGGAGATTTCTTTCTTGGTCATCGGCTTGTTGATCAGGTCGAACGGCAGGTTCGCGTGCCGCGGCAGAAGTTCGCCGAGAAGCATCCGGCCCGGCGTGGTCTCGTAGATCTTGGAGACCTCGTTGCCCTCAGCGTCGACACCGATATAGCGGCCGCGCACCTTGGAATGGAGCGTGATCGCCTTGGCGGCGATGGCGTGATGGATCTCGCCGATATTGCCGAAGGCCATGCCCTCGCCCGGCTCGCCCTCGGCCATGATCGACAGGTAGTAGAGGCCGAGAACGATATCCTGCGACGGCACGATGATCGGCTGACCATTGGCCGGGTGCAGGATGTTGTTCGTCGACATCATCAGCACGCGCGCCTCGAGCTGAGCCTCGAGCGACAGCGGAATGTGCACCGCCATCTGGTCGCCGTCGAAGTCAGCATTGAAGGCAGCGCAGACCAGCGGATGAAGCTGGATCGCCTTGCCCTCGATCAGCACCGGCTCGAAGGCCTGGATGCCGAGGCGATGCAGCGTCGGGGCGCGGTTGAGCAGCACCGGATGTTCGCGGATGACCTCGTCGAGGATATCCCAGACTTCCGGCTTCTCCTTCTCGACCAGCTTCTTGGCCTGCTTCACCGTCGAGGAGAAGCCCTTGGCGTCGAGCCGCGAATAGATGAACGGCTTGAACAGCTCCAGCGCCATCTTCTTCGGCAGGCCGCACTGATGCAGCTTCAGCTCCGGACCGACGACGATGACCGAACGGCCGGAATAGTCGACGCGCTTGCCGAGCAGGTTCTGGCGGAAGCGGCCCTGCTTGCCCTTGAGCATGTCGGACAGCGACTTCAGCGGACGCTTGTTGGCGCCGGTGATGACGCGGCCGCGGCGGCCATTGTCGAACAGCGCGTCGACGGCCTCCTGCAGCATGCGCTTCTCGTTGCGGATGATGATGTCCGGCGCGCGCAGCTCGATCAGCCGCTTCAGGCGGTTGTTACGGTTGATGACGCGACGATAGAGATCGTTGAGGTCGGACGTGGCGAACCGGCCACCGTCGAGCGGCACCAGCGGACGCAGGTCCGGCGGGATCACCGGCACGACCGTCAGGATCATCCATTCCGGCCGGTTGCCGGATTCGATGAACGCCTCGACCAGCTTCAGCCGCTTGGCGAGCTTCTTCGGCTTCAGCTCGGACGTCGAGACTCGGCGATCTCCTCGCGCAGATCGACCGCGAGCTTCTTGCAGGTCGAGCGCGATCAGCATGTCGCGGATCGCCTCGGCGCCGATCTTGGCGGTGAAGGAATCCTCGCCGAACTCGTCCTGCGCCTTGAGGTACTCCTCCTCGGACAGGAGCTGGCGCTCCTTGAGCGGCGTCAGGCCCGGCTCGATGACGACGTAGTTCTCGAAATAGAGGATGCGCTCGAGATCCTTCAGCGTCATGTCGAGCAGCATGCCGATGCGGCTCGGCAGCGACTTCAGGAACCAGATATGGGCGACCGGCGCGGCGAGCTCGATATGGCCCATGCGCTCGCGGCGCACGCGCGCCAGGGTCACCTCGACGCCGCACTTCTCGCAGATGATGCCCTTGTACTTCATGCGCTTGTACTTGCCGCACAAGCACTCGTAGTCCTTGATCGGGCCGAAGATGCGGGCGCAGAACAGGCCGTCGCGCTCCGGCTTGAAGGTCCGGTAGTTGATGGTCTCGGGCTTCTTGATCTCGCCGAACGACCAGGAAAGGATCTTGTCCGGGCTGGCGATCGAGATGCGGATCTGGTCGAAGATCTGCGCCGGCGTCTGGACCGGGTTGAAGATGTTCGTGATCTCTTGATTCATCGACTGTCTCCTGCGGCGCGGTCGGCCGGGCGGGAGCGTCCCGGCGCGACTTGCTTGAATAAGGATGGCATGCGCGGCGTCATCACGTTGTGATGTCTACTCCGCCGCGTCCGCTGCCGGAGGCGCACTCGGAATCTGGCTGCGCCTTGGAGTTCTCGAGCTCGACGTCGAGGCCGAGCGAACGCATTTCCTTGACGAGCACGTTGAAGCTCTCCGGGAATGCCGGCCTCGAAGGTATCGTCGCCACGGACGATCGCCTCGTAGACCTTGGTGCGGCCGGCCACGTCGTCCGACTTCACCGTCAGCATTTCCTGCAGCGTGTACGCCGCGCCATAGGCTTCCAGCGCCCAGACCTCCATCTCGCCGAAACGCTGGCCGCCGAACTGCGCCTTGCCGCCCAGCGGCTGCTGGGTGACCAGGCTGTAGGGGCCGATCGAACGGGCGTGGATCTTGTCGTCCACCAGATGGTGCAGCTTCAGCATGTAGATGTAGCCGACCGTCACCGGACGATCGAACTGCTCGCCGGTCCGCCCGTCATAGAGGCGTGACTGGCCCGAAGGGTCCAGCCCGGCCTCTTCGAGCATCTCGACGATGTCCGGCTCGTGGGCGCCGTCGAAGACCGGCGTCGCGATCGGCACGCCGGACTTGAGCTGCTCGCTCAGCCTCACGACCGACTCGTCGTCGTAGCTCGGCGACATCCTCGTTCTTGTCGTTGCCGCCATAGATCTGCTTGCAGCATCTTGCGCAGCGGCTTGACGTCGCTCGACTTCTTGTAGGCCTCGAGCAGGTCGCCGATCTTCCTGCCAAGCCCCGCGCAGGCCCATCCCAGATGGGTCTCGAGGATCTGGCCGACATTCATGCGGCTCGGCACGCCGAGCGGATTGAGCACGATGTCGACATGCGTGCCGTCCTCGAGAAACGGCATGTCCTCGACCGGCACGATGTGCGACACGACGCCCTTGTTGCCGTGACGGCCGGCCATCTTGTCGCCGGGCTGGATCTTGCGCTTCACCGCGACGAAGACCTTGACCATCTTCATCACGCCCGGCGGCAACTCGTCGCCGCGCTGCAGCTTCTCGACCTTGTCGATGAAGCGCTGCTCCAGGCGCTTGCGGCTCTCGTCGTACTGGTTCCGCAGCGCCTCGATCTCGGCCATCAGCTTGTCGTTGGACAGCGCGAACTGCCACCACTGGCAGCGCGGGAGCTCGTCGAGCACTTCCTTGGTGACCTTGCCGCCCTTCTTGAAGCCCTTCGGGCCCGACACCGGCATCTTGTGCATCAGCATGTCGGTCAGACGGCCATAGACGTTGCGGTCGAGGATCGCCTGCTCGTCGTCGCGGTCCTTGGCGAGACGCTCGATCTCCTCGCGCTCGATCGCCATGGCACGCTCGTCCTTGTCGATGCCGTGCCGGTTGAACACGCGCACCTCGACGACCGTGCCGGTGACGCCCGGCGGAACCCGCAGCGAGGTGTCGCGCACGTCGGACGCCTTCTCGCCGAAGATGGCGCGCAGCAGCTTTTCTTCCGGCGTCATCGGGCTCTCGCCCTTCGGCGTGATCTTGCCGACCAGGATATCGCCCGCCTTCACCTCGGCACCGATATAGACGATGCCGGCCTCGTCGAGGTTCTTCAGAGCCTCTTCCGAAACGTTCGGGATGTCGCGGGTGATTTCCTCCGGCCCGAGCTTGGTGTCGCGGGCCATCACCTCGAATTCCTCGATATGGATCGAGGTGAAGACGTCGTCGCGCACGATGCGCTCGGACAAGCAGGATCGAGTCCTCGAAGTTGTAGCCGTTCCACGGCATGAACGCGACGAGCACGTTGCGGCCGAGCGCCAGATCGCCGAGATCGGTCGAGGGACCGTCGGCGATGATGTCGCCCTTGCTCACCGGATCGCCGACACGCACCAGCGGACGCTGGTTGATGCAGGTGTTCTGGTTCGAGCGCTGGAACTTCATCAGCCGGTAGATGTCGACGCCGGACTTCGACGGATCGAGGTCCTCGGTCGCCCGGATGACGATACGGGTCGCGTCGACCTGATCGACCACGCCGCCGCGACGCGCCGCGATCGCGGCGCCGGAGTCGCGGGCGACGATCGGCTCCATGCCGGTGCCGACCAGCGGCGCCTCGGCCCGGACCAGCGGCACCGCCTGGCGCTGCATGTTCGAGCCCATCAGCGCGCGGTTGGCGTCATCGTTCTCAAGGAACGGAATGAGCGCCGCCGCCACCGAAATGACCTGCTTCGGCGACACGTCCATCAGTCGACGCGGTCCGGGCGACGACCATGATCACGTCGCCGGCATGGCGGCAGACGACCAGGTCGTCGGTGAACTTGCCCTTGGCATCGAGCGCGGCGTTGGCCTGGGCGACGGTGAACTTCGCCTCTTCCATCGCCGAGAGGTAGACGACCTCGTCGGTGACCTTGCCGTCCTTGACCTTGCGGTAGGGGCTCTCGATGAAGCCGTACTTGTTCACCCGCGCAAAGGTCGCCAGCGAGTTGATCAGGCCGATATTCGGACCTTCCGGCGTCTCGATCGGGCAGATGCGGCCATAATGGGTCGGATGCACGTCGCGCACCTCGAAGCCGGCGCGCTCGCGCGTCAGACCACCCGGGCCAAGCGCCGACAGGCGCCGCTTGTGGGTGATCTCGGACAGCGGGTTGGTCTGGTCCATGAACTGCGAGAGCTGCGAGGAACCGAAGAACTCGCGCACCGCCGCCGCCGCCGGCTTGGCGTTGATCAGGTCCTGCGGCATGACGTTGTCGATCTCGACCGACGACATGCGCTCCTTGATCGCGCGCTCCATGCGCAGCAGGCCGATCCGGTACTGGTTCTCCATCAGCTCGCCGACCGAGCGCACACGGCGGTTGCCGAGATTGTCGATGTCGTCGATCTCGCCACGGCCGTCGCGCAGTTCGACCAGCGTCTTGATGACCGCGAGGATGTCTTCCTTGCGCAGCACGCGCACCGTGTCCTCGGCATCGAGGTCGAGGCGCATGTTCATCTTCACGCGGCCGACCGCGGAGAGGTCGTAGCGCTCGGGATCGAAGAACAGCGACTGGAACATCGCCTCCGCCGTCTCGATCGTCGGCGGCTCGCCCGGACGCATCACCCGGTAGATGTCGAACAGCGCGTCCTCGCGCGTCTCGTTCTTGTCGACCGCGAGCGTGTTGCGGATATAGGCGCCGGTATTGACGTGGTCGATGTCGAGGATCGGGAGCTCGTCGAAGCCGGCCTCGAGCAGCATCTCGAGGAGCTTGTCGGTGATCTCGTCGCCCGCCTCGGCATAGATCTCGCCGGTCTCGGGATTGACCATGTCCTCGGCGAGGTACTGGCCGTAAAGATCCTCGTCGGCGACCAGAAGCGCCTTGACGCCCTTCTCGGCGAGCTTGCGCGCGCCGCGCGCGGTCAGCTTGTGGCCGGCCTCGAGCACGACCTCGCCGGAATCGGCGTCGATCAGGTCGGCATTGGCCTTGAAGCCGCGCATCCGCTGCGGCATCGAAGGGCAGCCGCCAGCCGTCGCTTCGTCCGCTCGTAGTCGACTTGCGGTAGAAGGTGTTGAGGATCTCCTCGCCGTCCATGCCGAGCGCGAACATGCAGCGAGGTGACCGGAATCTTGCGGCGACGGTCGATACGGGCGTGGACGATGTCCTTGGCGTCGAACTCGATGTCGAGCCACGAGCCGCGATAGGGAATGACGCGGGCGGCGAAGAGCAGCTTGCCGCTCGAATGGGTCTTGCCCTTGTCGTGGTCGAAGAAGACGCCGGGCGAGCGGTGCATCTGCGAGACGATGACGCGCTCGGTGCCGTTGACGATGAACGTGCCGTTCATCGTCATCAGCGGCATCTCGCCCATATAGACTTCCTGCTCCTTGATGTCCTTGACGGACTTGGCGCCGGTTTCCTCGTCGACATCGAACACGATGAGGCGGAGCGTCACCTTGAGCGGCGCAGAGAAGGTCATCCCGCGCTGGCGGCACTCGTCGACATCGTATTTCGGCGGATCGAATTCGTAGCGGACGAATTCGAGCAGCGCCGTATTGGAGAAATCGGAAATCGGGAAGACGGACTTGAAGACGGCCTGCAGGCCCTCGTCGGGCCGCCCGCCTTCCGGCTCGTCCACCAACAGAAACTGATCGTAGGACGCCTTCTGAACCTCGATCAGGTTCGGCATCTCCGCCACTTCGCGGATGGTGCCGAAAAACTTGCGGACCCGCCTGCGGCCGGTGAACGTTTGGGTCATGTCCGCTCCTCGTTTGATCTCATGAACAGCTGTCCAGAAGGCCGACAAGATCGCTCATCGGCCTTCTGGACAGGTGTTCCCCCCAACTTCGCTTACGCACTCACACCCGGGCGAAGCCTCCAACGCCGCTACGCTATTCGCCCGGTCTCGCGGACCGCGCGGCCCCGGACAATGACCCCGGGGCCGGCAGCCTGATTGAACGGCAGGGGCTGCCGCCCCCGCCTCGACTTACTTCAGCTCGACTTTCGCTCCCGCGCCTTCGAGCTGAGCCTTGATCTTGTCGGCCTCGTCCTTGGACACGGCTTCCTTGACCGCCTTCGGCGCGGCTTCGACGAGATCCTTGGCCTCCTTGAGGCCGAGTCCGGTGATCGCCCGGACTTCCTTGATCACGTTGATCTTCTGCGCGCCGATTTCGGCGAGCACCACGTCGAATTCAGTCTTCTCCTCGACCGGAGCGGCAGCCGCGGCACCAGCGCCGGCAGCCATCATCGCGACCGGAGCAGCGGCGGACACGCCCCACTTCTCCTCGAGGAGCTTGGACAGCTCGGCCGCCTCGAGGACGGTGAGCTGGGACAGTTCGTCTACAATCTTCGAAAGATCAGCCATTTCATTGATTCCTTATCGATTCGAACCTTTGGCAGCCTGAGATCTGTCTCACGCCGCTTCGCTCTTTTCGGCATAGGCCCCGACAACCCGCGCGACCTGACCCGCGGGAGCAGCGAGAACCTGGGCGACCTTTGTGGCCGGGCTCGAGATGAGACCGACGAGCTTCGCCCTGAGTTCATCGAGGGAGGGCAAGGTCGCAAGCGCCTTGACACCATCCGCGTCGAGATTGGTCTGCCCCATCGCGCCGCCAAGAATGACCAGCTTTTCGTTGGCCTTGGCGAACTCGACGGCGACCTTGGGCGCCGCAACCGGATCGCTTGAGAAAGCGACGACGGTCGGACCCTTGAACAGGTCCGTGATATGCTCGGCGTCCGTGCCTTTGAGAGCGAGCTTGGCGAGACGGTTCTTGGCGACTTTCACACCGGCACCGGCGTCCCGCATCCTGGCCCGAAGGTCAGTCATGTCGGCGACGCTGAGACCGGCATAATGGGCCACGACAACCACGCCCGTGTCCGAAAACACCTGGTTCAGCGTCGTGACGAGCTCGCTTTTTTCCGCTCTATCCACTGCCTCTCTCCGCTTGGCGGCCATCGTTCCGATGGGACCGCCGGTTGCTACTCACGCCGCCGGGCGCTGGCGCGCGTCGACGACGATGCTTCCGACCTGTCCCCCAGAAGGCGCGGAAAAGCGCCTTGATGGGCCACAAGAGGTTCGAACCGGAAACCGGTTCCCTCCCGTCTATTGCGGGCAATTCGATTAAGCCGGCTACCCGGCGCCCGCAGTCTCGGACAGGGTCGCCGGCCCGAATCAATCGTCGAACCGGCTCTGCGCACTCAAAAACTCAGCGCAACTCTTTGCATCTCTTGAAGAATCCCGCAGGAGGTCCAAGAGAGCGTTCATTCACCGTGTTTTCGAGGGACGCACAAAGGCGCGCCGATCTGATAGGCCAGCGCGCCCTATGCCACCCATGTAGACCTTTCGATAGCGCTTGCCAAGCCCCTTATGACGAAAGGCCTGCGCCAAACGGTCCCGCTAGACGTGAAGGGTTGCCGGATCGACCTTGATGCCGGGTCCCATCGTCGAGGAGATCGCCACGTTCTGGACATAAGTCCCCTTGGCGCCGGTCGGCTTCGCCTTCTGGACCGCGTCGGCGAACGCCTTGATGTTCTCGACCAGCTGGGTCGGACCGAAGCTCGCCTTGCCAACGCCGCCATGAACGATTCCGGCCTTCTCGACACGGAACTCCACCGCGCCGCCCTTGGCCGCCTTGACCGCGCCCGCGACGTCCGGGGTCACGGTGCCGACCTTCGGGTTCGGCATCAGGCCGCGGGGGCCGAGCACCTTACCGAGCCGGCCGACCAGCGGCATCATGTCGGGGGTCGCGATGCAGCGGTCGAAATCGATGGTGCCGCCCTGCACCTGCTCGACCAGATCCTCGGCACCGACGACATCTGCGCCAGCGGCCTTGGCCTCGTCCGCCTTGTCGCCGCGCGCGAACACCGCGACACGAACGTTGCGGCCGGAGCCATTCGGCAACTGGCACACGCCGCGCACCATTTGGTCCGCGTGGCGCGGGTCGACGCCGAGATTCATCGCGATCTCGATCGTCTCGTCAAACTTCGACTTCGCCCGCTCCTTGATCATGCTCACCGCATCCTCGAGGGAATAGAGCTTGGTCGGGTCGATGCCTTCACGAACGGATTTGATCCGCTTTGCGATCTTCGCCATGGCCTTAGTCCACCACCTGCAGGCCCATCGAGCGGGCCGAGCCTTCAACCATCTTCATCGCGGCCTCGATCGACACCGCGTTGAGATCCTTCATCTTCTTGTCGGCGATATCGCGCACCTGATTGCGCGAGACACTGCCGGCGAAGCCGCGACCCGGGGTCGAGCCGCCCTTCTTCAGATTGGCGGCCTTCTTCAGGAAGAAGCTGACCGGCGGCGTCTTCATTTTGAAGGTGAAGGACTTGTCCTGGTAGTAGGTGATCTCGACCGGGACGGGCGAGCCCTTCTCCATGTCCTGCGACTGGGCGTTGAACGCCTTGCAGAACTCCATGATGTTGATGCCGCGCTGGCCAAGCGCGGGACCGATCGGCGGCGACGGGGTCGCCGAGCCGGCCGGTACCTGAAGCTTCAGATAGCCTGCAACTTTCTTTGCCATTCTTCCTTCCTTTCATGCGGCCGGCTCGTGCGCCGGCCCTTGAGAAGGGACGTGGTGCGGCCTCTCGGCGCCTGGCAAGCGCCGCGGCCTCCCACGACCAATAGACGATCAGAGCTTCTCGACCTGACCGTATTCGAGTTCGACCGGCGTTGCCCGGCCGAAGATCGACACGGCCACCTTGAGCCGTGCCCGGACGTCGTCGACTTCCTCGACGAGACCGTTGAAGGAGGCGAAGGGCCCGTCCGAGACGCGCACCTGCTCGCCAACCTCGAAACTGACCGAGGGCTTGGGGCGGTCGACGCCTTCCTGCACCTGCTGCAGGATGCGGTTGGCCTCCGCCTCGGTGATCGGCACCGGCTTCTGGTCGGACGCCAAGGAAGCCGGTGACCTTCGGCGTGTTCTTGATGAGGTGATAGGCCTCATCGGTCATCGCCATCTTGACCAGCACATAGCCGGGGAAAAACTTGCGCTCGGCATCGACCTTGCGGCCGCGCCGCACCTCGACGACCTTCTCGGTCGGGACCAGGATCTCCTCGAAGAGATCATCAAGCCCGGAGGCGTGCGCCTTCTCCTTGATCGAATCGGCGACCTTGCGCTCGAAATTCGAGTAGGCGTGGACGATGTACCACCGCTTATCCATCTCCGGCGCCTCTTTCTAGCCACCAACGCCGAGAAGCAATTGCACGCCCCGGCTCATGATCTGGTCGGCCAGCAGGAAGAACGCGCTCGCCGCCACCGCCATGATCAGCACCATGACAGTGGAAATGGCGGTCTCGCGGCGGCTCGGCCAGACCACTTTCGCGGTCTCCGAACGAACCTGCTGGAGGAACGTGAAGGGATTGAATTTGTCGGCCATCAATTGCTCACGACTCATCGGCGCGCGAACTGCCATCAGCTCGCCCGCCGTTCTTTGGAGGCGGTACATAAAGCCTCGGGGCTCGATTCTCAAGCTGGAATCGAGGTCTGCGCCGGGATCCCGCCCCGGCAACCTGCCTGGGACCGGCTGGCAGGGGCAGTAGGACTCGAACCTACGGCCTACGGTTTTGGAGACCGTCGCTCTACCAACTGAGCTATACCCCTAAGCCGGCGAGCGCCGCCCGGGCGGCGCTCGCGGCGTTTCTCTTGCCTCATCACCGCTTTTCACGCAAGAGCCGCGACGCCTCTTCGGGCGGTTAACCTCACGCAGCCTCGACCGGTCGCGGCCCGACATAGCGCGAGCGCGGCCGCATGATCCGCCCCCTCGCCTCCTGTTCGAAGGCATGCGCCGTCCAGCCCGCGACCCGACCGGCGGCGAAGACCGGTGTGAATCCTTCGCGCGGAATGCCGAGCGCCTCCAGCAGCAGCGCTGTCGAGAACTCGACATTGACGTCGAGACGGCGCCCGGCCTTGCGTCGTGCCAGCACGGCAAGCCCCGCCTGCTCGACCGCTTCCGCCAGGGCAATCCGGTTGTCGCGCCCGCGCAAGGGGCGCAGCGCGCTCCTGAGCACATCGGCCCGTGGATCACGCACCCGGTAGACCCGGTGCCCGAAGCCCATGAGCCGTTCGCCGCGGTCGAGTGCAGCGCTCATCCAGGCTCCGCGTTCTCTGCCGCACCGATCGCGTCGAGCATGTCGAGACGGGCCCGGGCGCGCCGCCGTGCAGCGGTCCCTTCAGCGCCGACAGGCCGGCGACCAGCGCCGAGACCAGTCCGGCCCGTGTCGAGGCGACAACACGCGCCGCGAAGGTCGAGGCGTTGAGGCCGTGGTCCATGATCGTCACCAGATAGGCGTCGACCGCGCGTGCCTCGGCCGCATCGGCCGGCCGCCCGCGGATCATGCGCAGCAGGTCGGCCCCATGGGCGGCGGCCGGGTCGGGCGCGACCAGGGGCTCGCCCCGCGCGCCCCGCATGCCGATCGCCGCGGCGACGCCGAAGGCGCCGACCAGGCGCTCCGGCGCTGCAAGCGGCTCGCTATCGCCGATCGAAGCGATTAGCCACCGCATGACCTCGATCGGCGCAAGACCGGCCATCCGCTCCGTCATCTCGGCGAAGCGCGCGAAGGCCATCGCCCTTCCCTCGCCGATAGCCCGGCCAAGATCGCCCTCGGCCATCGGCACCACATCGCGCCACAGGACCGCGATCCCCTCCTCGAACGACAGGGTGCTGGCCAGTTCCTCGACATTGTGACCGCGCACGATCAGCGTCCCGCGCTCTCCGTCGACCTCGCTCAGCACGGTCTCGGCCGCGACGACATCGTCCAACCCGTTTGCCATGGGCTTCTCCTTCTCGATTGCTCGCGGTCGATGTTGTATGTATTGATCAAGGCGTCAATCTTGAGTTCATTTGATCAACATATTGGCCGGCATGCCCCGGGAGCCCTCCGACACCTTCATTCCTGCGGCGACCGCGGCCGAACGGCTCGGTGTCGACCGGACGACGCTCTATGCCTATGTCAGTCGCGGTCTCGTCCGCTCGGTTGCCCACGAGAGCGATCCGCGCGCCCGGCTCTACGCGGCCGCCGACATCGACGCGCTGATCCGCCGAAAGAAGCGCGGCCACCGGCCGGCCGCCGCGGCGGCCTCGGCCCTCGACTGGGGCCTGCCCGTGCTCGAGACCCGCCTCGGCATGATCGACAACGGCCGGCTGTTCTATCGGGGTGACGACGCCATTGCCCTGTCGGAGAATGCGACCCTCGAAGCGGTAGCGCGCCTTCTCTGGCAGACGCCGGACGATCCTTTCGACGGACAACAGGCCTCCGCCGCGCAGTCGCCGTCGGCTTTCCGTGCACGATCAGGGCAACGTCCCGACCCCCTCGGCAACGCCGTGCGCGCACTGGCACCAATCGCGTCGGACGAGGCGCCCGGCCTTCCCCGCGACAGACGCATCGCCATTGGCGCGCGCCTGGTGACGACGCTGGCTCGCGCGATCGCCGGTGACGCCGGGGCGGCGCCGCCGATTCACATGGCGCTGGCCACGGCTTGGCGGCGACCGGAAGCGGCCGACCTCATCCGTCGGGCTCTGGTGCTGTGTGCCGATCACGAGCTGAATGCCTCGAGCTTCGCCGTCCGCGTCGCCGCCTCCACCGGCGCCTCGCTGACCATGTGCCTCTTCGCCGGCATCGCCGCCCTCAGCGGACCGCTGCATGGCGGGGCGACCGAGCGCGTCGGCGCCCTTTTCGAGGAACTGGCGCGCGTCGGGAATCCGGAGCAACTCGTCCGCGCCCGGCTCGACCGGGGCGAACCGATCCCCGGCTTCGGCCATCGCCTCTACCCCCAGGGCGACCCGCGCGCGACGGCGCTCCTGCCCCATTGCGAGGGCCACGCCGATGTCGCCGCGCTGATCGCGGCGGTCGACGAGATGACCGGTCTGAAGCCGACCCTTGACGTCGCGCTGGTTGCGATCGAGCGCGCCGGCCACCTGCCACGCGGCGCGGCGCTGGCTCTCTTCGCTATCGGCCGCTCGGTCGGCTGGATCGCCCACGCCATCGAGCAGAGCGAGACCGGCTCGCTCATCCGCCCGCGAGCGCGCTATATCGGGTAATGCAACCTGGGGACCGAACTGGAGCGGGTGAAGGGAATCGAACCCTCGTCATCAGCTTGGAAGGCTGTTGCTCTACCATTGAGCTACACCCGCGCCTCAAGGCCTGAACCTTCGCTCCTCGGCACTGCGGGCCTGGCTCGGATGGGCCCGCGGGGCCTTGGCTTGCGGAGCAAGCGAAGGCTGGTGGGGGAGGTAGGACTCGAACCTACGAAGGCGTAAGCCAGCGGATTTACAGTCCGCCCCCTTTGCCGCTCGGGACACTCCCCCATCCGTCACGGGCCTTCGCGATCGTGACTGAAACAGGCCGGTTCGCTCCGCTCTCGCGACGCGTTCCGGCGCGTGTTATGGCGATGCCTCCATTGCCTGTCAACGGCACGAGCACCTATAGGCCGCCAATGTCCGCCGCCATCCCCAATCGTCCGCGCAATCGCCGGCCCGATCGCCACCGTCCGCGCTCGCCGGCGGAGCGTCGTCCCGACAGCCTGTGGATCTACGGCCTCCACCCGGTCCTTGCCGCCCTCGCCAACCCGGGCCGTGGCGTCAGGCGCATCGTCGCGACCCCGAACGCCCTCGCCCGTCTGACGGCCGCTGGCGCCACGCTGCCATTCGAGGCCGAGGAATCGACGCCGAAGGCCCTCGACCGTCTCCTCGGCGGAGAGGCCGTGCACCAGGGCGTCGCCATCGAGGTCGCCTCGCTCGAGCCACTCGAGATCGAGGCGCTGGGCGATGCCCATCTGGTCGTCGTGCTCGATCAGGTGACCGATCCGCACAATGTCGGAGCGATTCTGCGCTCGGCGGTCGCCTTCGGCGCCGATGCGGTCGTCACCACGGGCCGGCATGCCCCGGCCGAGACCGGCGTGCTGGCCAAGGCCGCCTCCGGCGCGCTCGACCAGATCCCCCTCATCACCGTGCAGAACCTTGCCCGCGCCCTCGCCTCGCTGGGCGATCTCGGCTTCACCCGCATCGGCCTCGACAGCGAGGCCGATGCGCCGATCGAGGCGGCGATCGGCGGCAGCCGCATCGCGCTGGTGCTTGGATCGGAAGGCAAGGGGCTGCGCCACCTCACCCGCGAGACCTGCGACACCCTTGCCCGCCTGGAGACGACCGGCGCCATCGCCAGTCTCAACGTCTCCAACGCCGCTGTGCTCGCGCTTTACCTTGCGCGCCGCCATCTCTCCGCCGAAGGCGGCGCTTCCTGACCTCGGAATCGAAAGGGCGGCGCATCATGCCCGATGCACCGCCCTGGAGGAAAAGGCGGCGGAACCGGCCGGTCCCACGCGCCAACGCAGTCAGCGGCCGCTAGTAGCCGCCACCGCCGCCGCCGTATTTCGGCTTGTAGCCGTATCTCGGCTTGTAGTTGTAGTCCTTGTGGTAGCCCCCGCCATAGGAAGGCGGCGGAGCCGGACAATAAGCATAGCCATAGTACCAGATGCAGCCGTAGCGGAAGTATCGCGCTACGCAGTAGTAACCACCATGATAGGAGATGCATCGGTTGGCCACGGGCGTCACCGCGCCGTAGGCCTCCGACTTAAACTGTCCAGCCGCGCTGGCAGCCTGTGTCGCCCCACCGATGAAGCCGAAACTCAGACTGGCAGAAATCAACATTCCCAGGAGTAGCTTCATGCGATTGCTCCCAAAGGAGGAAGGTCCTCCAGTGATGCGGGGAGGATCCCCGCATCGCGAGCGCAGATTAGCCGAGTTCAGAACGTATACAATATGCTTCTCGACCGATCTCGCGAGACAGGCATATTGCCGTCATCGAAACCGGCTGATACGCCTCTCGGCGCGCCGGCATAGCTCAGTTGGTAGAGCACCTGATTTGTAATCAGGGGGTCGCGGGTTCGAATCCTGCTGCCGGCACCAGCGTCCCGTGCGCCATCTCACGCACTTCTGCGGTGGGCGCCGACCCGGTAGTCTGGCCCCTATGGCCGACGCTCCCGACCAGGTCCCGATTGTGGCAACGCCCCCGGCCGCCTTCGCGCTGCAGCACGAGGCGCCGCAGCCGGACGAGAGCCGATGGCGCGGCCTCCCCGGACTGGGCGCTTCCGTCGTCGTCCACCTCGGCGCACTCCTGTGGCTTCTCGGCGCCTTCGCCGGGGCCAAGGAACTCCCGGAAACTCACGTCATTCCGGTCGAACTGGTTCAGCCGAAGGAGACACCGCCTCAGCCCCCGCCGACGCCGCGGCAGGCAGACCGCCCAAAGGCGAGCGAACAGGCGGGCAAAGCGCCGAAGCCCGCGCAGCCAGCCAGGCCGAAGGCGACGGAACCGCGGCCAAAGGCACCGCCCCTGTCGCGCTTCACCGGGGCATTCCCACCGGCCTCCTCATCCGCCGACGCATCTGGAATCGGCCTGGTCGACGGCAGCCGCGCAACCTCGATCACGCAGGACCAGTTGGAATCGATCCGCAGCCAGTTGGAGCGCTGTTGGCAGCCGCCGACTGGCTGGACCGATCCGCGCCAGGCGAGCGTAGTGGTCCGCTTTCTGCTCAAGAAGGATGGCAGCCTCGACGGCAAGCCGGTCGTTGTCGAGTTTCCGGCGAGCCTTCTCGGCAAGCAGGCGGGCGACAACGCCATTGCGGCAATCGAGCAGTGCGGTCCCTACCACCTGCCCGCCGACAAATACAATCAGTGGCACGACGTGCAGATGCGATTCACACCCAGCCGATGAAGGTATTCGGCAATCTCATTCGAGTTGCTCCGTCTATTTCACGGCAGCCTTAACCACTCCTCGCAGTCTTCATTGACCGTCGCGCGCACCGGTACTACCTCAATACACCGAGGCCCTGACCGAGTGTTTGGAGTTGGCGTTTTGGGCACGATAACGATCCTCTGTCCGCGGACCGGAGAGCGCATTTCAACCGGATTCGCAACCGACGGAAAGACCTACCAGTCTGTAGAAGAAATCAGGGCAACCGTGACTTGCTGGGCCTGCGGCGGCGAGCACGTGTGGTCCAAGCGCTGGGCGACCTTCGTTGCCGACGATCCAGCGCAGTCCGCTCGGCGGGTCCGCCAAACGCCACGCGCCCGCTCCAATTCGCCCCGGTCATTTCTCGACAAAGTGTAGTGGACTGCTTGAATCTGGATTAAGCAGTTCCTCAGGTCACACTCAACACAGCCATATTCGCCGCCACGTTAAGTCGTGAGGGGACCGCTGAGTGCATCAGCACTCCACGGGAGGCGAAACCTGTAGAGGAGCGACCAACATGAGAAAGTCCAAGATCCTTCTTCTTGCGACCTCGGCGACCTTGCTTTGCGGCATTGCCACGCTTCCCGCCTATGCCATCGACATCAATCTCGGTGGCGCCGGCGTGCATGTCGGTAATGGCGGCAACGGTGGCGGCACCGGCGTGAGCGTCGGCGCCGGCAACACGAGCGTCGACGCGTCGGTTGGCGACGGCAGCGTCGCCTCTGTCGGTGCCAGCACCGGCGGACAGGATGTCGGAGCGAATGTCTCGACCAATTCGGGCAACCTCGTCTCCGTCGACAACGGCAACAATTCGACCGACGCCAACGTCAACCTCGGCGGTGGTAGCGGCGTCGGCACGGCTGTCGGCAACGTCGCCACGACCGTCGGCACGACCCTTGACGGCGGCAGCGGGAATGGTGGCGGAGCGAGTGGCGGCGGAAACACCAGCGGCAACTCGGGCAACTTCCCGGTCAGCCCGTCCGGCACGGTCAACAGCAACAATGGCGGCGGAACGATCGTCGTTCCCGGCGTCCTCGGCTCGGGCGGCGGACTTGTCAGCCGCTCGCAGGTACGCACGGCTCTCAACAGCCTGTCCTATGCCGACCAGAAAGCCCTCCGCTTCCGCTGTCGTTCGATCCTGTCCCACCCGGGCTCCTACGGCAAGGCGACCGTGGCGCTCTGCGCCATCGCCAAGGGACAACTTCAGTAAGCTCAGCACGCACGAAAAATGCCGGGCCGCTCACGCGGCCCGGCACTGCGGACTTCCACTCAGCGCCTGCTCATGAACCGCCTCAGGCGGCTTTCACGGCAATCTTCTTCCCTGTGTGCTGCGCCTCGGGCTTCTTGGGAAGCGTCAGGGTAAGGACGCCCTTCTTGAACGTCGCATCGACCTTTTCCGCGTCGACGCTTTCGGGAACGCGGAAGCTGCGTTCGAACGAGCCATAGCGCCGTTCGGCGACGTAGAAGTTCTCCTTGGTCTCTTCCTTTTCTTCCTTCTTCTCGCCCTTGATCGTCAGCATGCCTTCGCTCTGCGTGACCTCGACATCCTTTTCGTCGAGCCCGGGCAGTTCGGCCGTGATCTCATAGAACTTGTCGTGTTCGACCACGTCGACCGCAGGCCCCATGCCCAAGTTCATCTCGTGGCGCCAAAACGGCTCGGTCTCGAAGGCCGAGCGACGCGGCGTCCGCCAGAAGCCGAGATCGAAGTCCTCGAACAGCCGATCAACCTCCTTGCGGAGGCTTTCCATGGGCTGCCAGAGACGCGGAACCAGGGAGACATGCTCGGCTCCTTCGGCCGGCTTCTTCGTCATCACCTTGTTCATCTCCGAACCTCCATTGGGACCTCTTGGTCCCATTAGAAAATATGGGTTCGGACAAGGCGCGACCGCCTGCGACAAATTGCGCGAAAGCGCCAGATTCAGCCGAGTTCCGGCGCCTTCAGGCCGGCGCTCCGGTAGGCGGCCGCCAGCGTATTGGCCATCAGCATGATGATCGTCATCGGCCCGACACCGCCCGGCACCGGCGTGATCGCCGATGCGACCTCCGCCGCCTCGGCAAAGGCGACGTCGCCGACCAGCCGCGTCTTGCCCTCACCGCGTTCCGGCGCGGCGATCCGATTGACGCCGACATCGATGACGACGGCACCGGGCTTGATCCAGTCGCCGCGCACCATCTTCGGACGTCCCACCGCGGCAACGACGATGTCGGCACGGCGGACCTTCTTCGCGAGATCGCGGGTCTTCGAATGCGCCATGGTGACGGTGCAGTTCGCGTTGAGAAGAAGCTGCGCCAGCGGCTTGCCGACGAGCAGCGAGCGGCCGATGACGATGGCGTCCTTGCCGGCAAGACCGTCCGGCAACGCCTGGCGCAGAAGGATCATGCAGCCGGCCGGCGTGCAGGGCGCGATCGCGCCCGGAACGCCGCCCATCAGCCGCCCGGCGTTGATCGGCGTCAGCCCGTCGACGTCCTTTTCCGGCCGGATCGCCTCGATGATCCGCGTCGAGTCGATATGGCCCGGCAGCGGCATCTGTACCAGGATGCCGTGGATCGCGGGATCGGCGTTGAGGTCATCGACAAGCGCGAGCAGCGTCTTCTCGTCCGTATCGGCGGCAAGCGTGTGCTGGATCGAATGGAAGCCGAGTTCCTCCGCCTTGCGCCCCTTGCTGGCGACATAGACCTGGCTCGCCGGATCCTCGCCGACGAGAACGACCGCCAGACCCGGCTTCACCCCTGCCGTGCTCTTGAGGTGGGCCGTGGCCTCGGCGATCTGGTCGGAGATGCGCGCCGCGACGGCCTTGCCGTCGATGCGGATGGCTTTGGTTTCAGCGGAAGACGACGGTGCGGTTGCCATTGATCAGCACCCTGTGTTCGAGATGGAACTTGACCGCGCGCGCCAGCACGGTCGCCTCGATGTCGCGGCCGATGGCGACGAATTCCTCGGCCGACAGGGAATGATCCACCCGGCCGACATCCTGCTCGATGATCGGACCGGCATCGAGCACCGGCGTGACGTAGTGGGCCGTCGCGCCGATCAGCTTGACGCCGCGCTGATGCGCCTGGTGGTAGGGCCTGCGCGCCGGCGAAGCTCGGCAGGAAGGAATGGTGGATGTTGATGACCCGTCCGGCGAGCGCGGTGGAAAGGTCCTTCGACAGGATCTGCATGTAGCGGGCGAGCACGACGAGATCGATGCGCTGCTCCGCAATCAGCGAGGCGATCGCCCTCTCCTGCCGCTTCTTGGTGCGCGCCGTGACCGGAAGATGGAAATAACGGCAGCCCCTCCCCCTCCACCCGGCGGCGCATGGCCTCGTGATTGGAGATCACCGAGACGAGTTCCATCGGCAGATGGCCGATGGAATTGCGATAGAGCAGATCGTTCAGGCAATGGCCGAAGCGCGAGACGAGGATCATCACCCGCGGCCTCTGCCTCAGGTCGTGCAGCCGCCAGTCCAGATCGAATTCGGAGGCAACGCGGGCGAAACGACGGCCGAAGCTCTTCACCGTACCCTGTCCGGTGCGGCGAAGGCGACCCGCATGAAGAAGCGGCCGCTCTCGGGATCGCCATATTGCGCGCTCTCGACGATATTGCCGTCCTGACCCGCGATCGCACGCGCGACGCCGGCAACGATGCCGCGCCTGTCGACGCACGAAAGCGTGAGCACGAAGCGCGGCGGTTCGGCGGACATGGGGCAATCCTTGCGGCGGGAGAGACACGCGCCGTGTCCTCTAGCCTCGCAACGGCCCCGCCGCAAGATCGCGATTGCCAAGGGATTTGCGGATTCTCTCTCGCCTCCCGCGGCTGTGTCGGCTAGAAACTCCGTGCCGCCAATCCCCCACGGGTTCCTCAGATGAACTATGTCTTTCCCCCTGCCGCGCAGGTCGCCCTGCCGATTGCCGACAGCGACCAACGTTTCCCCGTCCGCCGGGTCTATTGCGTCGGCCGCAACTACGACGCCCATGTCCGCGAAATGGGTGGCGAGGTCGGCCGCGATCCACCCTTCTTCTTCCAGAAGAACCCGGATGATCTGGTGATCGACGGCGCCTTCCCCTATCCGCCGATGACCGAGGACGTGCACCACGAGGTCGAACTCGTCGCGCTGCTCTCCGAGGGCGGTAGCGACATCGCCGTCGACAAGGCGCTGGACCACGTCTTCGGCTATGCCGTCGGTGTCGACTTCACCCGCCGCGACCTTCAGGCGGAAGCCAAGAAACTGGCGCGCCCCTGGGTGACCGCCAAGGCCTTCGCCGCCTCCGGCCCGATCGGCCCGGTCCACCCGGCCGCCACGGTGGGCCATCCGGCGTCCGGCGCCATCACGCTTTCGGTCGATGGCGCGGAACGCCAGTCCGGCGACCTCGCCGACATGATCTGGTCCGTGCCTGAGATCATCGCCGCCCTGTCGACCTTCTTCGAGCTGAAGCCCGGCGACGTCATCTTCACCGGCACGCCTTCGGGCGTCGGGCCGGTCGTGCGCGGTGACCGGATTAACGCCCGGATCGACGGTCTCGGCGACCTGGCGGTGAATGTCGTCTAGTGTCCTGACGGCAACCAGCCGCCGACCGTGCCAGGCGGCTGCGGCGATTGCGGAGGACGTCCATGGCTAGGCGGCGACAGAAGCCGAGGGCAATTGCCTTCATCGCCAGCAGCGGCGACGAGGCGCAGGCTGCTCAGGCACGGCTGGCCAACCGCTACCACGCTGCCGCGCCGGAGGATGCCGATGTCATCGTCGCGCTCGGCGGCGACGGCTTCATGCTGCAGACCCTCCACGCCTTCATGAACACCGGCAAGCCGATCTACGGCATGAATTGCGGGTCGGTCGGCTTCCTGATGAACGAATTCCGGACGGACGAGCTGATCGAACGCCTGCAGGCCGCGGTCATCACCGCCGTCCATCCGCTGGCCATGCGGGCCCGCGACGCTGACGGCAAGCGCCACCGGGCCTATGCGATCAACGAAGTCTCGCTGTTCCGTCAGTCCTACCAGGCGGCCAAGCTGCGGATCACCATCGACCGCAAGGTGCGCATGGAGGAGCTCATCTGCGACGGCATCCTGGTCTCGACGCCGGCCGGCAGCACCGCCTACAATCTCTCGGCCCATGGGCCGATCATCCCCATCTACGCGCCGCTGCTGGCGCTGACGCCGATCAGCGCCTTCCGGCCGCGCACCTGGCGCGGCGCCCTCCTGCCCGACCGGGCCAAGGTGAAGATCGAGGCGCTCGAGACCGAAAAACGCCCGATCGGCGCCGCCGCCGACCATCAGGAGTTCCGCTCGGTGGTCGAGGTGACGATCGCCCAGGACAAGAAGGCCGAAAGCCTGATCATGTTCGATCCCGACCATTCCTGGGACGAACGGATCCTCTCCGAGCAATTCCGCTATTAGGCGGCCACCACCGGTCGAGCGAGCGTAGGTCGCGCGCGGCCTCGCGTGCCTGATCGACGGCAAAGCGCCTCAGCATCGTCGTCAGTTCGTTCATCTCGCCGTCGGTGATCTGCTCGTAGCGGGCAAGCACCGCGTCGACCATCTCGCGGGTGAAGCGATAGCGATCGGACGGCGCGCCATCGGCCGTCCTGCGGTTCCAGGTCTCGATCGCCGCCATGAAACCGTCGAAGGCGATCTGCGGCAGCCCGGCCTTGACATAGACCGAGCGCAGCGCGGCCTCCCTGCCGGTGCGCACGAGGCTCGCGACCCGCCCGCGCGGCACATGCGACAGCGTCGGCGAGCGCCGCCTCGAAGAAGCCGACATTGCCGGCGCAGACAGCCCGTAGCAGCAGCGCTGTCGTGAGTTGCCCGGTAACCCGCAGATGCTCGACCAGGGCCGGCAGTTCGTCCTTCTCCGTCTCGGCGGCAAGCGACACCGTTGCCCGATCGCAGGCGTCGCGGGTCACCTCTTCCGCCCGTTCCGCATCGACCCAGGATCTCTCCGTGATCAGGCCGCCAAGGGCATCGCCCAGCCGGCGGATCAGCAATTGGCGGATACTGGCCGGCAGATCCGGCCGGTCGAGCATCATATCGCGCAGATCAGCATCCTCGCCGAAGCCGCTCGGCGATCCGCCGCAGGCTGATCCGGGCGATGCGCGCACCGGGATTGGCGAGCAGCCGGCGGCAGGCGTTCTGATCGCCGACCTCGGCGATCGCCGCCGCGACGCTCATGGAAAGGCTTGGCCGCGAGGCGATCGCAATCTGCAACGCCTCCGATCCACCCGCGGCGACATCGACCAATTCGGCGTCGACGAAGATCGGCGAGCGCTGGAGCACCAGCGAGGCGATGTCGGAATGATCGGCGGCCAGCGCGATCAGGACGTGGCGCGGCGCCCGAGGATTGGAGGCAAGCGCGTCGGCGAGCGCGAACCTCACCGCATGCGCCGAATCGTCGAGCGCAAGCGTCATCGCGGCGTCCATGCCGCCACGGGTCTCGTCGTCGAGATCGGAATAAAGGTAGGACCGGGCGAGCGAGGATATCGCCTCGGCACGCGCCCCGATCGGCGCCGATGAATACCACTGCAGAAACTCACGGAGCATCATGCGCGCGAGTCTGCCACCGCATTGATTAACGATCCGTTCACCATGAATGGTCGCCGATCGCCGCCGCTTTCGGTTGCGGCAATCCTTTGGCGGCGCTAGTCCTCGAAGCTGTCGGCACTGGGAGGAAAATCGCGATGTCCGGCTTCTATTTCGAGGAATTCGAGGTCGGACAACTTTTCCGGCACGCCATTCGCCGCACCGTGACGGAGATGGACAACGTCCTTTTCTCCTCCCTCACCCACAATCCGCAGCCGCTCCACATCGACCGCCACTTCTGCGAGACCGAGACCGAGTGGGGTCAGCCGCTCATGAACAGCCTCTTCACCCTCGGCCTGATGATCGGCATCTCGGTCAACGACACGACACTCGGCACGACCATCGCCAATCTCGGCATGACCGAGGTGAAGTTCCCGCATCCGCTGTTTCAGGGCGACACGGTGTCGGTGACAACCGAAGTCATGGGCAAACGGCTGTCGCGCTCGCGCCCCGAAGCCGGCATTGTCGAGTTCGAGCACAAGGCCTTCAACCAGAACGGCGACATGGTCGCCGTCTGCCGCCGCCAGGCGTTCATGCGGTGCAAGCCCGAAGCGGAGAGCAAAGAAGGCAATGGCTAAGCCGATGCGCTCGCTGCTCTTCGTTCCCGCCGACAGCGCGCGCAAGCTGGCGCGCAGCCTCGGCGCGGGCGCCGACGCGCTGATCCTCGACCTCGAGGATTCGGTCGCCCCGGCGGCTAAGGCGGAGGCGCGCGCGAATGGCGGCGACCTTCCTCGCCGACCATGGCGGCGATCGGCACCGCCCGCGGCTCTTCGTGCGCATCAACGCGTTCGCGAGCGGTTTCGCCGAGGCTGATCTCGACGCGGTGATGCCCGGCCATCCGGACGGGATCATGCTGCCGAAGTGCGCCGGCGGCGCCGATGTCCAGCGCCTCTCCGCCATGATCGCCGCCCGCGAGGCCCTTGCCGGTCACGAGGACGGCGCCACCGAGATCATCGTGCTGGCGACCGAGACACCGGCAGCGCTTTTCACCCTCGGCACCTATGCCGGCGTCAGTCAGCGCCTCATCGCCCTCACCTGGGGCGCCGAAGATCTCTCCGCCGCGCTCGGTGCCGAGGCAAACCGCGACTCGAATGGCATGCTGACCCACCCCTACCGGCTGGCCCGCAGCCTGTGCCTCTTCGGCGCGGCCGCGGCGAGTGTCGCTCCGATCGATGCGGTCTTCACGGCGTTTCGCGACCTTGCGGCCCTCGAAAAGGAAGCAATCGCGGCCCGCCGCGACGGCTTTGCCGGCAAGCTCGCCATCCATCCAGACCAGGTGCCGGTGATCAATCGGGTCTTCACCCCGTCGCGCGAGGCCGTGACGCGTGCCCGCGCCGTCCTCGACGCCTTCGCCGCCGCCGGCGACGCCGGCGTCGTCAGCATGGACGGCCAGATGTTCGACCAGCCGCACCGCGCGCAGGCCGAACGGGTCCTGGCCCGCGCAAAGGCGGCCGGGTTCCCGGAGGGCGGCGGATGACCGTCTTCGTCGCCCTCCTTCGCGCCGTCAATGTCGGCAAGCGCTCGATCAAGATGCCGGCGCTGAAAGCGCTCTTCGAGTCCCTTGGCCTCGCACCGGCGCAGACCCTGCTGCAGTCCGGCAATGTGGTTTTCGACGGCGGAAAGACAAAACGCGACACGCTGGTCAGGCGCATCGAAGACGGGATCGAGACCGAATTCGGCTTCCACTCCGACGTCGTGTTGCGTGACGTTACGGAGATGCGCGACATCCTTGCCCGCAACCCCTTCCCGGCCGCGGCACGCGACGACCCGAGCCATCTGGTGGTCATGGTTCTGAACGGCGCGCCAGACGGCGGCGCAGCCGATCGTCTCGCCACCATTCTCACCGGGCCCGAAAAGGCCGCCCTTTCGGGCGCGGACCTCTTCCTCACCTATCCGGAGGGAATCGGCCGGTCGAAGCTTACGATCCAGCGCATCGAGAAGCAGCTCGGCGTCATTGGCACCGGTCGCAACTGGAACACCGTCACCAAGCTCGCCGCCCTCGCCGAAACGCTGGCAGCGGGCTGAGTGCTTAAGCCGGCGTCCAGTGGGTGACGATGTCTTCAAGCGAGGGCCGCGGCCGGTCGACAGGCGGCACCGACGACGTGCCGATATGGACGAAGGCGACGAAGCGCTCGCCCTCCTTCGCCCCGAGGATCCGTGCCGCCTCCTCGTCATAGGCAAACCATTCGGTCTTCCATTGCGAGCGCGAAACCAAGCGCGTTGGCGGCAAGCTCGATGTTCATCGCCGCCGCCGCCGAAGAGAGAAGCTGCTCGAATTCCGGAATCTTCACATGCGGCGCGGCGCGGCTGACGACACCGATGACAAGCGGCGCGTGGGCGAGGCGTCCACGCTCTTCCGCCAGCTTCGCCTCGTCGGCTTCCGGATGAAGCGTGGCATAGCGCGCCGCCAGGGCCTCGCCGGCCGCCTAACCGCGCCTCGCCTTCGAAGACCACAAAGCGCCACGGGACCAGCTTGCCGTGGTCGGGAACGCGAGCGCCGATCGTCAAGATCTCGGCAAGCTGTGCGGAATCCGGGCCTGGAGCCTCCAGAAACTGGGCGGAAATCGAACGGCGGGTTTTCAAAAGGTCGAGCGCGTCGGGCATGGGCAGTGAGATCACCGGTCAGGGGATGGAAGGAAAGCCGCGCAAGATTGGCCGAAAGCGCGGCGAATGCAATGCCCGCGCATACCCCCGATTGCCCCTTTGGCCTTGAATTCGCCACCGAATTCGGCTCTAGGCATTC
>CAWEUR010000029.1:0-156188 GCA_963812285.1 uncultured Alphaproteobacteria bacterium
TTGAACAGAGAACAGGCCAATGACCATCTTGGTGAACCGGCCGGCGAAATAGAGCGCGAGGGTGCGTCCGATCATCGGCGCTTCCCCCGACGAGCCGGCTTCGCCATGGTGGCGCCGGCCTTGCGGGCGCGGACGGAACATGGTCTCGCCGAGGCCGACCAGCCATTCTGGCGGCCGCGGCTGACGGCCAGCAGCACCAGTCTGACGCAGAGGACGCCGACAGCAAGGGCAGGCCGATCATGACCGGAATAAAGCGGGCGCTCTCCGCCACCTTCCCCGGCATAAGAAGCCGCGCCCGCAGGCCGATCGTCATCCACAGGGCGATGGAGATGTTGATCGCGCGGCTCTGCCGCGTCGTCCCCGCCTGTCCGAGGAAAACCAGAGGCACCAGCGCGAAGACCAGAGCGTAGACCGGCGTCGTCAGCCGGTCGACGAACTCGGCGCGGAACTTGCCTGGATATTGCTGGAAATAGCGGTCCTGGGGATTGGGGTGAAGACGTAGGAGGTCGTACGCTCGTTCGGCCGCACATCGGCGTCTGCGCCGGGCTCGAGAAGTTCGACAGGTCGATCGCATAGGACGTGAAGTCGATGATCGAGATGGTGTTGTCCGTCTTGCTGCGCCGCTGGATGGTGCCGTTGTTCATGGTCAGGAACTGGCCGAGCGGACTGTCGACGATGGTGCCCGTTCTGGGCGAGATCGGTCACCGAGGCATCGCGTTCGCGGTCGTCGAACATGAAGATGCCTTCCAGCGTGCCGTCCGCCGCCCGGTCACGGATGTGGAAGGTGAGCCCGTCGGTGATCGTCATGAAGGTGCCGGAGCGCAGCACCTGGAAAGGATGCTGCTGCGCATGTCGGTGACGATGTGTCCCATGTGCGCAGCGCCAGGGGCGAGAAATAGAGTGTCGCCGACGCCATCGCCGCCGTGACCAGCAACCCAATCGCCAGAATCGGCTTGAGGAGCGTCCATTGGGAGGCGCCGCTTGCATTGATGACGACGAGTTCCGAATCGTTATTGAGCGTGTTGAGCCCGTAGATGACGCCGACCATCAGCGCGATCGGGGCAGATCACCACAACCAGCGCCGGCAGCAGCAGCAGCGTCACGCTGAGAAACAGCGCGATGCTCTGCCCCTTTTCGGTGACCAGGTTGAACTGATCGAGTGCCGTCGCCAACCAGACCATCACCGACAGCGCGATGAAGCTCAGTAGAAAGCCCGCAAGTACCCTGCGGAAAATGTAGCGCTCGATCAGCTTCATGCGGTCTCGTCTGGGGCTGCGGCGTGGCCGGATTATGGACGGAACTGATGATCACGCAATATGTCAGGCTGGCGCATTGCGCGAAGGAGGGCAGTCTCGGCACATTTAGACGGCGGCCAATGCGGCGGATTAAGCCAGACTCGGCGGACAATCGTCGCTTGCCAAGAACTCTTCCTCTTGTGAACAGTGGCGGCCGCCGCATTCGTGTCTCGCCCGCTCCAATTCCGGCTCACCAGCAGGACGTATCCCTTCCCATGACCGATTTCGCCACCATCACTTTCGCCAAGGCCGGCCGGAAGCCGCGCGGATCGGTGGTCGTCTTCGCCGACGAAACCGGCACCTCGGTAGCCAGGCGCAGCGCTCTCGGCATCGGCCGATGTTCTCGCCCGCGCCGCCGCGGCGGCCGAGTTCAAGGGCAAGACCGCGGCAACGCTCGATCTGCTGGCGCCGGCCGGCACCGATGTCGATCGCGATCGTGGTAGTCGGGATGGGCAAGGCCGGGCGCGCTCAGCAATACGATTGGGCTGCGTCTCGGCGGCGCGGCGATGGGCGCGTTGACCCGCGGCGCGACGGTGACGGTTCTGCTCGAGCGCCCCGACGGCGAGGCCGTGACGCCAGCCCAGGCGGCCGAGTTCGCGCTTGGCATGACCGCTTCGCGCCTATCGCTTCGACAAATACAAGTCCGACCAAGAACGGCGGCGGGTCCGACAAGAAGGGGCCGGCCAAGGTCACGATCCTGATGCAGAGCACCGCCGGTGTCGCGGCTGCCTGGAACGCCGCCTCGGCGGTCGCCGAAGGCGTGGTGCTCGCCCGCGATCTCGTCAACGAGCCGGCCAATGTCCTCGGCCCGGTCGAATTCGCCGCGCGCGCCAGCGGCGCTCAAGACGCTCGGCGTCGAGGTCGAGGTCCTGACCGAGAAGGAGATGACGCAAGCTCGGCATGGGCGCGCTGCTCGGCGTCGCGCAGGGTTCGGTGCGCCCGCCGCGCCTCGTCGTCATGCGATGGAACGGCGGCAAGGCGCAAGGAGCAGCCGGTCGCCTTCGTCGGCAAGGGCGTCGTCTTCGACACCGGCGGCATCTCGATCAAGCCCGCCGGCGGCATGGAGGACATGAAGGGCGACATGGGCGGCGCCGCCGCCGTCACCGGCCTGATGCACGCGCTGGCCGGCCGCAAGGCCAAGGTCAACGCCGTCGGCATCATCGGCCTCGTCGAGAACATGCCCGACGGCAACGCCCAGCGGCCGGGCGACATCGTCACCTCGATGTCCGGCCAGACGATCGAGATCATCAACACCGACGCCGAGGGCCGCCTCGTGCTTGCCGACGCGCTGGCCTACGCCGAGGAGCGCTTCAAGCCGAAATTCATGATCGATCTGGCGACGCTGACCGGCGCCATCATCGTCGCGCTCGGCCACCATCATGCCGGCCTGTTCTCCAACGACGACGCGCTGGCCGCGGCGCTGAGCGCGGCCGGCGAGGCGACCGGCGAGCGGGTCTGGCGCATGCCGCTCGGCACCGAATACGACAAGCTGATCGATTCCAGGTTCGCCGACATGAAGAATACCGGCGGCCGCGACGGCCGGCTCGATCACCGCCGCCCAGTTCCTCAAGCGCTTCGTCAACGACACGCCCTGGGCCCATCTCGACATCGCCGGCACCGCCATCGGCTCGCCGCAGACCGAGATCAACCGGTCCTGGGCGTCGGGCTTCGGCGTGCGCCTGCTCGACCGGCTGGTGGCGACAACTACGAGGGGTAGCGCGGCGGGCGCGCCGGGGATGACCGAGATCCTGTTCTACCATCTCGAACGCAGCCGCTGGAACGCGTGCTGCCGGGCCTGCTCGAAAAGTGCCTCGAGCGCGGCTGGCGCGCCGTCGTGCAGGTCGGCTCGCGAGGAGCGCCGCGAGGCGCTCGACGCCCATCTGTGGACCTATCGCGACGACAGCTTTCTGCCGCACGGCACGCGCGAAGGACGGCACGCCGGCGGCGCAGCCGGTCTGGCTGACCGACCGAGGACGACAATCCCAACGGCGCCGATGGTCCGCTTCATCGTCGACGGCGCCGAGACCGCCGGACTACGGCGGCTACGAGCGGGTCGTCATGCTGTTCGACGGCCACGACCCCGAGGCGGTCGACCGCGCGCGCGCCGCTGGAACGCGGTCAAAGGCGGCCGGCCACGAGGCCACCTACTGGCAGCAGAACGGACGCGCGGCCGCTGGGAGAAGAAGGCATGAGCAGTCCGAGCCCGCGAGGGCGAAGCGACAGCGCGATCGTCAGGCAGTTCTGCCGACGGGCCGAACGGGATTTTGCAGCGCTGGCGGGCGCTACCTGGGGCTGGTCGCTCTGATCGCGGTCATCGGGATTTCGCGCTCGGCCTTCAGCGCTGTTCGAGGCCAGCGGCGGGACGCTTCGATCTACAAGAAGAGCGGTATCGGCCTGCCGCTGCTCTACATGATCGCGCTGATCCTGGTCGGGATCTTCCAGCGCATCGCGACGCCTGTGGGACCTGGCGCCGATTACTGCCTCTATACCTCCCACTGGTTGACCGCGATGCGCGGCTTCCTGCTGATGTTCGTCCTCGGGTCGCTGACGGTTTTCGGCTTCTACCTGTTGATCCGGCTGACCGGTCCCACCTGACGCCCGCCGACGACTTCTGGTCGCGGCTGAACGGTGCGTTCTATAGCCGGCTGATCGTCGCCATCCTCATCGCCTGCCTTCTCGCCATGACCGAGGAAATTATGTTCCGCGGGATCCCCGATGAGCTATCTGCGCTGGAATACATCGTCCAGAACGACGGTGGTAGCGATCGTCGTCTCGGCGCTCATCTTCGCCGCCTCGCACCACATCAGCAATCCGGCGGCCTGGTTCACGTCGGGGCTCTTCCCGCTCTTCTGTTCGGCCTTGCATCCTGCTCGGCATGTTGCTCGCCAATCACCTATGTGCTGACACGGCCCGCTGCTGGTGCTCGATGGGGCTGCATACCGCGCTGCTGGCCTGGGGCGAGGTCTTCCGCGGACAACTCGATCAGGCTCGACCTCCGCCCCTGGTGGCTCGGTTCCGCCGGTGATCTGCGCATGGCACCCATCGTGTGGTTGTCGTTCCTGCTGCTGGTGGATTGCTGATCTACGCGGCGCGCGGATGGCTGAAGGCGCGCTTCGCCATCGAGAAGCCATATGTCGGCATCCCGCTCGCCGCGCCTCCGGAATGGGCGCGGTTGGCATGACTGACGAACTCCGAGGGCTGCGCGTAAGCGCGGCGCGCCGATTTCGAGGCGATCTATGGCGAGGCTCATCGCGGCGACGGCGCGGTTCCCTGGGCCGATCTCAAACCGAAGCCGGCCCTGACCGAATGGCTCGCCGCCCATCCTGGCGAAGGCCGGTCGGCGATCGATGTCGCCTGCGGCCTCGGTGACAACGCACAAGCCATCGCCGCCGCCGGATACCGGACGATCGGATTCGATTTCTCCGCGGAAGCCATCGGCTGGGCGCGCGAGCGTTTTCCCGGAGCCGATGTCGACTACCGCGTCGCCGACCTTCTCGCGCCACCGTCCGACTGGCTTGGCGCCTTCGATCTCGTCCACGAGTGCTACACGCTCCAGTCCCTCGACGGCGATCTGAGGCGCGATGCCTTCGCCGCTGTCGCCGCGCTGGTGGCGCCGGCTGGCCGCCTTCTGCTCATCACCCGCACCCGCAAAGAAGGGAGCGACGCAGACGGGCCGCCATGGCCGCTGATGCCGTCCGAGATCGCCCATTTCGACGGGTTGGGCTTCGTGCGCGAGAAAGAAGGCGCCTACGACGTCGTGCGTGGCGAGCGCCGCATCCCCCACAGTGTCATCTGCTTCCGAAGAGCCTGATCGACTGTCGCGGCGATCAGTTGCAGATTTCGAGCAGGCGCGATGGGTTCGTGCACTGCGCCTGGATGGCGAACTGGTCTGAGTGAGGCGTCGACAGCCGGCTGATGCACTGCGCGGAGGTCTCCCGCCGGCAATGCCCGCCGCTTGCGCCTGATGAGGTACGGGCTGCCGGAGCGGCTGGCCGGGCACTTGCCTGGGGACGCACGCAGGCGCCCTTGGAACTCAATATCAGCCCGTTCGAGCAGGTCTTGAGGACGCAATGGCCGCCCTTCGGCTCGTAGCGCGCGCCGCAGACGAGCGGGCATACGCGTCCCTTCTCTTGCTTGACGGCATTGAGCAGCGCCTCGCTTGGCTCGTTGGTGTCGAGTGACAGCTTGGCATAGCGCGCGAAATCGTCGACCGCGCCGCGGCTGCGCCGACCCCAGACGCCGTCGGCCGCGCCCGGATCGCAGCCGACCCGGTCGAGTTCGTTCTGGATATCGCGGATGAGTTCCGGCGTCGGCTCTGCCGGGGGCAGGGAGGCGACGGGGCCAGGCGCATCCGGTCCAGCCGCCGCGGGCTCCGACGTGATCGGTGCGGCGGGAACAGGGGCGGGCGCGGTCCCGGGCGTCGTCGCATCGAGTCGCGCGACGAAGATCCTGGCAAGGTCGGCGAAGCGGCCATTGGGGAATTGCTGCAGATAGGTCTCGAAGAGCCTGTGGTCGCGCGAATCCTTGATCGAGTTCCAGAAGGCGACATCGGCCGCCAGCTCTTCATTGCCGCTGGGCGCGCTCGCCTGCACCTGCGGCGTCGGCGTTGCAACGGGTGCTGGCGCCTCCTTGGCCGGGCGGAGATAGACGGCCTTGCCCGGCAGCGAGCCGTAGACGAAGGGCTCCTGGCGGCCATTGGTCTCCTGCAGCACCGTGTCGCGCACCTGGCGGAACAGGAACTGGATGTCGACGCCGGGCTCTTCCATGTGCTCGAGCAGGGCCTCGGCGAAGGGGCTGTGCTTGCCGCTGCCGTCATCGGCGGTCGTCCCGCCCTTGGCCGCATAGGCGACGAGCGTGCCGACGCTCGGCTCGATACGGGCGAGACCGCGGCCGATCGAGCGCGAGCCGCCGCTCGTTTTCATCGCCGCGGCAAACGGATTGTCGCGGCAGGCATCGAGCAGGATGAGCCGCGTCCCGCGCACGCCGTCGAGCGCGTTGAGCGCGAGGTCGAGCGGGATCGCCTCGTAGGGCACGTCGAGATCGCGCGCCAGGCGCGCGTCGGTCGGCACCAGGTAGTTCTGGCCGCCGACCTCCATTCCATGCCCGGCATAGTAGATGAGGGCCATGTCAGCCCCGGCCGCGACCCGGCTGAAATCGAGCAGGGCCCGGCGCATCGCGTCATAGCCGAGGTCGTTCTGGCGCGTGACGGTGAAGCCGATGCGCTCCAGCGAGGCGCCGATGGCACCGGCGTCGCTGATCGGATTGGTGAGCGCCGGCACGTTGGTGTAGTCGGCATTGCCGATGACCAGGGCGACACGCTTGTCGGCAAGCGCGGCGCCGGCGAGGCCGACGCAGAACAACCCGAGGCAGAGGATTTGCAGGATCACGCCCATCGTCCGGCCCCTTTGGCTTGCGGTCGGCGCCTAGCATAGAAGGCAAAGCCGGATACGCCAGCCCCTCGGTCCCCGGTTGTGATTTAGCTCACTTCTGTGCCGGCGGCCTCGTAGTCGGCGGAAAGCGCGAGCCAGGCTTCCTCGGCAGCCGCCAGCGCCCTGACCGCGTCGGCGCGCGATTTGGCGAGCTTGGCGCTGTCCTCGGGCGCGCGGTCGTAGAGGGCCGGATCGGCGAGCCGCCTGTCGAGATCCTGAATCTGTTTCTGAAGTTTTCCGATCAAGGATTCGGTTTCCTTGATCTTCTTGCGCAGCGGCGCGACCTGCTCGCGGCGCTGGGCCGCCTCGCGCCGCCGCTCCTGCGCGCTGTCCTTGCGCCCGCCATTGGCGCCGGCGCGGCCATTGCCGGCGGTGCCTTCCAGCACCAGCCGGCGGTAGTCGTTCATATCGCCGTCGAAATTGGTCACCGTGCCATTGGCGACCAGCCATAGGCGGTCGACCGAGGCCTCCAGCAGGTGCCGGTCGTGGCTGATGAGGATGACCGCGCCGGAATAGTCGCCGAGCGCCTGGACCAGCGCTTCGCGGCTGTCGATGTCGAGATGGTTGGTCGGCTCGTCGAGGATGAGCAGATTGGCGCCGTGAAAGGTGGCGAGCCCGAGAAGCAGCCGTGCCTTCTCGCCGCCCGACAGATCGCCGGCGGGCGTGTCCATCTTCTGCGTGGGAAAGCCGAGGCCGCCGACGCGGGCGCGGACCTGCGCCTCCGTCGCATCCGGCATCATCTCGCGGACATGGTCGTAGGCCGACTGGCGCGGCGCCAGCTCGTCGAGCTGGTGCTGGGCGAAATAGGCGACCTCGAGCTTATGCGGCCGCCGGAACCGCCCGCCGGTCGCTGCGAGGCGTCCGGCGATCAGCTTTGCGAAAGTCGACTTGCCGTTGCCATTGGCGCCGAGCAGGCCGATGCGGTCGTCGTCGTCGATGCGCAGGTCGAGGCCGGTCAGCACCGGCTTGCCCGGCTCGTAGCCGACCGAAGCCTCTTCCATGGTCACGATCGGCGGCGCCATGTGCTTCTTCGGCTCGGGAAAGCGGAAGGGATAGATCGTGTCGTCAGCCAGCGCCACGATGGGCTCCATGCGAGCGAGAGCCTTCAGCCGCGACTGCGCCTGGGTCGCTTTCGAGGCCTTGTAGCGGAAGCGCTCGACAAAGGCCTCCATATGGCGGCGCTGGTCCTCCTGCTTCTTCTTCATCTTGAGCTGCAGCGCCTGGCGCTCGCGCCGCTGGCGGTCGAAGGAATCGTAGCCGCCGCGATAGAAGACAAGCTTCCCCTGATCGAGATGAACGATCGAATTGACGGCGCGATTGAGCAGGTCGCGGTCGTGGCTGATCAGCAGGACGCTATAGGGATAGCGGGAGATGTAGCTCTCCAGCCACAGCGTACCCTCGAGGTCGAGATAGTTCGTCGGCTCGTCGAGAAGCAGCAGGTCGGGCTGGGAGAACAGCACCGCGGCGAGCGCCACGCGCATCCGCCAGCCACCCGACAGGGCGGAGCAGGGCTGACGCTGCGCCGCCTCGTCGAAGCCGAGGCCGGCAAGGATCGAGGCCGCGCGCGCTTCCGCCGAATGGGCGTCGATGTCGGCCAGACGCGTATGGATATCGGCGATGCGGTGCGGGTCCTCTGCGGTCTCGGCTTCGCGCAGAAGCGACGCGCGCTCCGTGTCGGCCGCCAGCACCACCTCGATCAGCGCGTCCTCGCTCGAGGGCGCTTCCTGCGCCACCTGTCCGATCCGCGCATTGCGCGGCAGGCCGATCGAGCCGGTCTCGGTCGGCATCTCGCCGGCGATGAGGCGGAAGAGCGTCGTCTTGCCCGCGCCGTTCTTGCCGACAAGCCCGACCTTGGCGCCGGAGGGCAGGGCCACCGTCGCGTGGTCGATCAGCACCCGGTCGCCGATCCGGTAAGTGATGTCGTTGATTTGGAACATGGCGGCCGGGTTGTGCCGCGAAGCGCCGGCAAGGGCAAGGGCCGCCGCGCCGGGTGTCGAAAAAATCGCGGCGTTGCCGTCGTGACCCGTCGAATTCGCTGCTCTCCGTTCGACCAGATGGCGAGAACCAACGGAGTGCCGGTCATGCTGGACGTTTATGGATTGGGTGCCGCGGTCGCCATGGAGATCGGGCGGGGCAAGCGAGGAACCCCTATGAGGACCTCTATCTTCGGTTTGCAGCGACGGGCGGCGGCACGGCCTGGCGCTTCGCCCGGCTGATCCGCTTCATGCGCAGGATCACGCTGAAAGGCTGCGCAACCGGCCTTCGAGGAAGCGTCGCTCGGGTTCCTGGGCGCTGAGCGCCAGCGCCCGCCCGTAGGACGGCGCGCGCCTCGGCGATCCGGCCCAGGCGCCGGCAGAGATCGGCGCGGGCCGCATGGGCGAGGTGGTAGTCCGCCAGTTCGCCGCGCGCGAGGATCGCCTCGATCAGGCCGAGCCCGACTTGCGGCCCGTCCCGCATGGCGATGGCGACCGCGCGGTTGAGCTCGACCACCGGCGAAGGCGTCGCCTGGAGCAGCAGGTCGTAGAGCGCGACGATCCGCGCCCAGTCGGTGGACCCGCTGTCGGGCGCGCGCGGCATGCACCGCCGAGATAGCGGCCTGGATCGCATAGGCGCCGACGACCGCGTCAGCGAAGGCGCGCTCGGCGAGGCGCAATACCCTCGGCGATCTGCTCGCCGGTTCCAAAGCGAGCGGTCCTGGTCGGCGAGCAGGACGATCTCCCCGTCAGGCGATGTCCGCGCGCGCGCGGCGCGACTTCGTGCAGCAGCATCAGCGCCAGCAGCCCGCATGCCTCCGGCTCGGGCAGCAGCTCGACCAGCAGCCGGCCCAGCCGGATCGCCTCGCCCGACAGATCGGCCCGCGTCGCGGCGGCGCCCGAAGAGGCGGAGTAGCCCTCGTTGAAGACGAGATAGATGACCTGCAGCACGCTATCGAGCCGATCCGGCAGATCTCGGCTTCCGGCACCTCGTAGGGAATGCGCGCGTCGCGGATCTTCGCCTTCGCCCGCACGATCCGCTGCGCGATCGTCGGCGGCGCGGTCAGGAAGGCGTGGGCGATCTCCTCGGTCGTCAGCCCGCAGACCTCGCGCAGCGTCAGGGCGACCTGCGCGTCGGGCGGAAGCGCCGGATGGCAGCAGGTGAAGATCAGCCGCAGCCGATCGTCGGCAACGGCGTCCGTGTCCGCCGCGTCCGCCTCGCCGGCATCGGCCTCGATCCGCGCCGCGATCTCGGCCGGGCGGCGTCGAAGCGCGCGCGGCGACGGAGCCGGTCGATCGCCTTGAAGCGGCCGGCCGAGACCAGCCAGGCACGCGGATTGGCCGGCATGCCGTCGCGCGGCCATTGCTCGGCGGCGGCGATGAAAGCGTCGTGCAGCGCTTCCTCGGCCAGGTCGAAATCGCCCAGCAGGCGGATGAGCGTCGCCAGCACGCGGCGCGATTCGTGCGATAGGCCGCCTCGACCCGCTGCTGCACCGTCTCCGCATGGACGTCCGTCATGCGCCCAAGTCTAGCCGAGGGGCATGATCTGGCGCACCTCGATACAGCCGAACCGGCAGATGGGCGTCCTGGCGGCGATCTCGACCGCCTCGGCCACATCCTTCGCCTCGACGATGAGGTAGCCGCCGAGATGCTCCTTGGTCTCGGCGAAGGGGCCGTCGGTGACCGACCGCTTGCCGCCGCTGACCCGCACAGTCTTGGCCGTCGCCGGCTGGCGCAGGGGATTGGCGTCGATCAGGTGGCCGCTCGTCATCAGCGCTCTGTCATTGGCGAGCGACCGCCGGTCGAGCTCGGCCTGTTCTTGCCTCGACAGCGCGCTGATCTTTTCTTCATCGATATAGACCGACAGCATGAACTTCATCATGTGTTCCCTTGCTTCCGTGGCCGCCGGGACGTTCCATTAGCGTCCGGGGCTCGCGTGGACTACGACTTTAGGTCGTGGTGAGGATTTAACGGTTTCACCTGAGGAGCAGGTGTATTGCGCCGAGGGTGACGAAGCCCATGAAGTTTGCGAGCAGCTTGTCGTAGCGTGTGGCGATGCGGCGGAAGTGTTTGAGTTTGTTGAAGAAGCGCTCGATGAGATTGCGCTCCTTGTAGAGGTCCCAGTCACAGACATGCGGTCTTCGGCGATTGTGCCTTGGCGGAATGACGGGCACGGCGCCGATATCGAGGATGCTGTCGTGGAAGTGCTCGGCGTCATAGGCGCGCTCAGCGATAACGGCGCCGCATTCAAAGCCCTCGATCAGGGCCGCGCCGAACAGCACTTCGCCGCGATGACCTGGGCTGGCAATCAGACTGACAGGGTTGCCGAGGCCGTCGGTGGCGGCATGCAACTTGGTGCCTAAGCCGCCTTTGGAGCGGCCAAGTCCCTGGGCATCAGGCCCCCCTTTGCCGGCGGGCGCCGCTGGCATGCTGGTGGGCGCGGATGACGGTGGCATCGACGCACAGCCATTCGAAGTCACCGTCATGGCTCAAGGCCTTGAAGAGGCTCGCCAGAACGCCTGCGTTCCACCCAGTCGTAGTAGCGCCGCTTCACCGTCCGGTAGTCGCCGAACCGCTCTGGCAAATCGCGCCAGCGGGCGCCCGACCGAGCCATCCACAACAGCGCGTCCATGAACAGGCGATTGTTCGTGCGCGGCCCGCGCTTGCCCTTGCACCCGCCCGGCATCAGCGGCGCAAGTCGTTCCCATTGTGCGTCAGTGAGACGGTCCCGATCCCCATCTTCAGCCATGACTGATTTCTCCCCAAAATCAGCCTTGAATCTGATTTGCCCCTCAATGGGAATCCCTGTTCCTTAATTCCTCACCACGACCTAGTCGACTGGCGCGAGCAGGAATCGACAAGCGGACTCGGTCTTTCTTCTCGTTTCGCTTTCGCCTCCTCAGGCCATCCCGAATTCCGGTGGCGCGCTGGAAGAAGATGAGATCCAGGGGCGGGGCCGCGTCCCGGCCCCCCGCGATGGTGATCAGGCAATGGGCCTGACCACGATGGTGGGTCTGATGATTGAAGAAATGAGCGAGCGTCGGCCCGCGTCTCTGGGTGATCTCCGCCGGCCGGGTGATGGTGCGGTAGCTGAAAGAGCCTGCAAGATCGGCCTCGGAGAGGCTGTCGACGTGATCAATAATCCTTTGATCCTCGGCACGGCGGGCGGTGGTCAGGCGCTCCAGATCGTCATATAGGATTGCGTCGAGGCGGTCGGGGGAAGGGCCGTCGCCAGTGAAGCGGTGCATCCAGATGCGATCGGCGACCAGAAGGTGGTTGAGTGTGGCGAGCAGCGAGCCGAAAAAGGCGCCGTGGTCGGCCGTGAGGTCCGCCTCCGGAAGGGCACGGGCCGCCGCATAGAGGCGATCATTGGCCCAGGCGATTATACGCGGCGAACATGGTAAAATGGTCCTGCATTGCCAGTTTCTCCAGTGGTAGAATTAGGTCAGTGTCGCTGACATAACGAGCCGCCATCCCAAGCAAGCGAAATGGAGAGCCCGCAGTGGCGATCATCCTTTACGACCTTTGCGCTCGCGATCAGGCGCGCCGATTCAGCCCGCATTGCTGGAAGGCGCGCATGGCGTTGGCGCATAAGGAGCTCGAGTTCGAGACGCGGGCGACGCCCTTCACCGAGATCAAGAACATCGGCGGCGGGTTCTCGCCTACGGTGCCGGTGATCGACGACAACGGCAAGATGGTTCGCAATTCCTTCGATATCGCGCTCTATCTCGAGGACACCTATCCGGATCGCCCGTCGCTGTTCGAAGGCGAGGGCGGCAGGGCGATGGCCCGCTTCATCGAGAGCTTTGCCCTGACGGCGATCCACCCGCCGCTGCTGACGCTCATCATCAAGGATATCCAGGAGCGCCTCGACGACGCCGACCAGATCTATTTCCGCGAGAGCCGCGAGAACCGCTTCGGCAAGAGCCTTGAGGACATGCAGGCCGGCCGCGAGGATCGCCTCGAAGGCTTCCGCGCCGCTCTCGCGCCGCTGCGTCACATGCTCGACAAGCAGCCCTTCATCGGCGGTCGAGGAGCCGCTCTTCGCCGATTACCTGCTCTTCGGCCCGCTGCAATGGGCGCGGGTCATCAGCACCTTCAAGATTCTCGCCGAGGACGATCCGGTGTCGGCCTGGTTCGGGCGCTGCCTCGACCTGCATGGCGGCATCGGCCGGGCCATGCCGGCCGCCGCCTGATCACCGTCCTTGCTGGCGCGCGCCGCAACGGCAGTTGCGGGAGCGTTCTCCGGCTTTCGGGCGCGGAGGCCGACGACGACATCCGCAATGCCCCCGAAGCGCCAAGATTCAACGATCAGCTCTCCGGGCGCATGACTGAAGACGGGGCGATTGCCCCGCGACACTTCGGCGAGGTGGCGAAGCGGGCGTGTGTGACCGCTTGCGGCCAGCGGCCGTTCAATCCATATTCAGCCCGTCTTTCAGCTAGGAAGGAGAAGGTTTCATGTCAGCCATTGTGACCCTTCGGGCTGGCGAGGGAATCGCCGCCTAGGCGCTGCCCGTCGCCGACGCGGCAGGACCGCGCCTGGCATTCGTCTCGACCAGCTCAAACCCGTGTCGCCCGCCGGCTTTCCGCCGGCGCGTCTTCGTTCGCCCTGCCTTGGGCAGGGCCATCACGGTCGAGACCAATGACAATCGAAACACGGGACCTGGCCGCCTTCGGCTGGTCGCAGCACTTCCAGTCCCAGCTTTCCCCCGATGAGTGGGCGGAGGCGACGCCGGCGCGCGTCGTCGCCGTCCATCGCGGCGCCCTGCAGGTCGCCGGGCCCGGCATCGAAGCACGCATCGCGCCGCTCGCCCCGGCAGATGACGACGAAACCGGCCAGGCGACGGTCGGCGACTGGCTCCTGCTCGAGGGGGCGGTCGACGCCTGGCGTCCCCGCCGCCTGCTCGCGCGCAGGAGCCTGTTCAAGCGCCGCGCCGCGGGCACCGGTCGGCGGACCCAGCTCATCGCCGCCAATGTCGATACGCTGCTGGTCGTCTCCTCGTGCAATCAGGACTTCAGCGTCGCGCGCCTGGAACGATACCTGGCCCTGGCCCGCGAGGCCGAGGTGACGCCGATCGTCGTCCTCACCAAGGCCGACCTCGCCGATGACATCGCCAGCTACCGGACGGCCGCCGCGAAGTTGATGCCCGGCCTCCTGGTCGAGTGTCTCGATGCGCGGGACCCGGCCGAGGTCGCCGGGCTCGCCGGCTGGTGCGGGCCGGGCCAGACGGTGGCGCTGGTCGGCTCCTCCGGCGTCGGCAAGTCGACCCTCGTCAACACGCTGCTCGGTGAGCCCGAGCAGGCCACGGCCGGCATCCGCGACGATGACGACAAGGGCCGGCACACGACCACCGGGCGCTCGCTTCACCGGCTGGCGGCCGGCGGCTGGCTGCTCGACACGCCCGGCATGCGCGAGCTTCAGCTTGCCGACGCGGAATCGGGCATCGAGGACGTTTTCGCCGACGTCGTCGCGCTCGGTCAGGCCTGTCGCTTCTCCGACTGTCGTCACGAGAGCGAACCGGGCTGCGCCGTGCGCATGGCGATGGAGGAGGGGAGCCTTGACGCGGATCGGCTGAAGCGCTTCCGCAAGCTCGCCGCCGAGGACGCGCGCAATTCCGAGGCACTGCATCAGCGCCGCGCTCGCGAGCGCGATTTTGGCAAACGCGTGCGCACGGCGATGCGCGACAAGGAGGATCGCTGGCGACGGTGAGATGTTCCTGATCGCTGCGGAGCCCAATGCGAAAGCGGCGTCTCAAGCACGCTTGAGACGCCGCTCTGTCTTCTTGTCGGCCGCCTTCCACGGAAGGCCGGTCAGCTCCGATCAGGCGATGTCGAACCGATCGGCGTTCATCACCTTGACCCAGGCCGAGACGAAGTCGCGGACGAACTTGTCTCGCGCGTCGTTCTGCCCATAGACCTCGGACAGCGCCCGGAGCTGCGAATTCGAGCCGAACAGCAGGTCGACCCGCGTGCCGGTCCACTTCACTTCGCCGCTCTCGCGGTCACGGCCCTCGAACACATCCGCGTCCTCGGCCGTCGGCTTCCACACCGTGCCCATGTCGAGCAGGTTGACGAAGAAGTCGTTGGTCAGCGTTTCGGGCTGGCTGGTGAAGACCCCGTGTTGCGACCGGGCGTGGTTCGCGCCAAGCACACGCATGCCGCCGATGAGAACCGTCATTTCCGGCGCCGTCAGGGTCAGCAACTGCGCCTTGTCGATGAGGAGTTCCTCGGCCGACACGGCATACTTGGCCTTCTGGTAGTTGCGGAAGCCGTCGGCGACGGGCTCCAGCACCTCGAAGGCCTCGACGTCGGTCTGCTCCTGTGAGGCATCCATCCGGCCCGCCGTGAAGGGCACATGAGTGTCGAAGCCGGCATTGCGCGCCGCCTGCTCGATGCCGGCGCTGCCGCCAAGGACGATCAGGTCGGCGAGCGAGACTTTCTTGCCGCCGGTCTGGGCCTCATTGAACGCCTTCTGAATCCCCTCAAGGATTTCGAGCGTCTTCGCCAGCTTCTCGGGCTGGTTGACCTCCCAGTCCTTCTGGGGGGCAAGCCGGATGCGGGCGCCATTGGCCCCGCCGCGCTTGTCCGAGCCGCGGAACGTCACCGCGGAGGCCCATGCGGTCGAGACGAGATCCGCGATCGAAAGGCCGGAGGCGAGGAGCTTGGCCTTGAGGTCGGCGATGTCCTTCTCGTCGACCAGCGCATGGTCGACATCAGGGATCGGGTCCTGCCACAGCAGTTCTTCCTCGGGCACTTCCGGTCCGAGACAGCGCGCCTTGGGGCCCATGTCGCGATGGGTCAGCTTGTACCAAGCCCGGGCGAAGGCATCCGCGAAGGCGTCCGGGTTCTCGTAGAAATGCCGCGAGATCTTCTCATAGGCAGGGTCGACCTTGAGCGCGAGGTCGGTCGTCAGCATCGTCGGCGCCTGGCGCTTGGACGGATCGAACGCATCGGGGACAGTCGCGACGTCGCCCTTCGCCTTCCACTGCTGGGCGCCGGCCGGGCTCTTGGTGAGCTCCCACTCATAGCCGAACAGGTTCTCAAAGAAGCCGTTGCCCCATTTGGTCGGCGTCGTCGTCCAGGTGACTTCTGGCCCGCCCGTGATCGCGTCAGCCCCGACGCCGCTGCCATAGCCGCTCTTCCAGCCGAGGCCCATTTCCTCGATCGGGGCGGCTTCCGGCTCCGGACCGACCAGCGAGACGTCGCCGGCGCCATGCGTCTTGCCGAAGGTATGGCCGCCGGCGATCAGCGCGACGGTCTCCTCGTCGTTCATCGCCATGCGCTTGAAGGTTTCGCGGATGTCGACAGCCGCGGCGGCCGGATCCGGATTGCCGTTCGGCCCTTCCGGATTGACGTAGATAAGGCCCATCTGCACGGCGGCGAGCGGGTTCTCGAGGTCGCGGTCACCTGAATAGCGCTTGTCGTCGAGCCAGGTGTCCTCCGTGCCCCAGTTGACGTCTTCCTCCGGCTCCCAGGTATCGGCACGGCCGCCGGCGAAGCCGAAGGTCTTGAAACCCATCGATTCCAGCGCGCAATTGCCGGCCAGGATCATCAGATCGGCCCAGGAGATGCTGTTGCCGTATTTCTGCTTGATCGGCCAGAGCAGCCGGCGGGCCTTGTCGAGATTGGCATTGTCCGGCCAGGAATTGAGGGGGGCGAAGCGCTGCTGTCCGGCGCCACCGCCACCGCGGCCGTCACCCATGCGGTAGGTGCCGGCGCTGTGCCATGCCATGCGGATGAACAGCGGGCCGTAGTGGCCGAAGTCCGCCGGCCACCACTCCTGGCTGTCCGTCATCAGCGCATAGAGGTCTTTCTTCAGCGCCTTCAGGTCGAGCGCCTTGAACGCCTCGGCATAGTTGAAGCTCTCGCCCATCGGATTCGACAGGGCGGAGTTCTGGTGGAGCATCTTGAGGTTCAACTGGTTCGGCCACCAGTCGCGGTTCGACCGCGTTCCAACGGTGGTGTGCAATACGGGGCACTTGCCCTCGCTCTTGTCTGCCTTCGCGTCCACTTTCTCTCTCCGATCGTGTTCCGGAATGTCTTCGGGCCGTTCGGCGGGGAACCGCTCCGATGCATTGGTGGTTGATACCGGCGAAGCGCCGGTCGCGCTGCGGGGTATCGCGCTAGAGGACGGCGCTGCGCGCGACGCGCTCCGCCTCGGCGATGCCCGGCGCAACCGCACCGATTGTCAAAGCCGGTTGTGTGGTCACTTCTGCCTCCTCAAGGGCGCGAGCGTCCCGGCGCTGACTCGCCCGGATACGCCCTACACTCAACCTAAGCTGCCGCGCCTTGATTGGAACCGTGACAGAGTGCCGTGTTAAAATCCAATCATATTCCCGGCAGCTCGTGATAAGTTATTCTTATGTCGACGATCACCCTCCGCCAGCTCCGTTATTTCCTCGCGCTTGCCGCCACCGGACATTTCGGCCGCGCCGCCGACGCGGCCGGCATCAGCCAGCCGGCGCTCTCCATGCAGCTCCGCGACCTTGAGGCGACTCTGGGCGGGGCACTGGTCGAGCGTGGCGCCGGTGGCGCCCGGCTAACCGAGCGTGGCGCCGAAGTCGCCACGCGGGCCGCCAGCGTGATGGCGGCGATCCGCGATATCGAGGCACTCAGTCAGGTCGGCAGCGAGCCACTGACCGGACCGCTCCATCTCGGCATCATTCCCTCGGTCGCGCCCTTCCTGCTGCCGCGCCTCCTGGCCGAGGCCGAGCGCGCCTATCCGAAGCTCCAGCTCGCCGTCCGCGAGAGCGTGACCGAGCGCATCGTCGAGGAACTGGCGGCCGGCGCACTCGACGCCATCGTCGTCAGTCTGCCGGTGGAACGCGACGGTTTCGATGAGGCGGCGGCCTTCGAGGACACATTTCTGCTGGCCGCGCCGGCCGGGTCGCCCCAGGCCGGGCGCTCGCCGGCCCTGGCCGACCTGATCGATGCCGACGAACTGCTGCTCCTCGAGGACGGCCATTGCCTCCGCGATCAGGCGCTCGCCGTCTGTCATCGCATTGACCCGCGTCGCCTGCGTAGCTTTGGCGCCACGAGCCTGTCGACCATCCTCCAGCTTGTCGCCGCGGGGCAGGGGATCACGCTGGTGCCGCAGCTTGCCGTCGACGCCGGTCTGATGGCCGATCCGCGCCTGGCGCTGATCCGCTTCGCCGACCCCGCGCCCCACCGCACGATCGGCGTCGCCTGGCGGCGCAATTCGCCGCGCGAACGGGACTTTCGCGCGCTTGCCGATCTGTTGGGGCGGGCAGGGCCGTCATTCCCGGCAATGGACGACCGGAACCAACCGGTGGCGGCCGGTTAGCCGCCGGCGGATTCGCGCGTCATGCCCGCCTCGATCGCGTCCTGAAGCTCGGCGAACGTGCCCGACAGGCCGGCGGCTGAAAGCCAAATGCCTTGATAGCCCGTCGATTTGCTGAGGCCGCGCAGCATCTTCTGGAAGCGCGTGGTCGCCATCGCGTCGAGCAGGGCCGGGTCGACGTCGAGCACGACGAATTTCGATCGCCGCATGGTCCTGACCTGCACGTCTCTGATGGTGCTCCACGGAATCCAGGCGGACGAGATGCGGTGGTCGCGCACGCCCTGACGCGTGACATCGACGATCGGGCCGCGCGAAAAGAGGCGGCTGGTCCACCACACCGTTGTCAGTCCGAAGAAGAGAAGCCCGCCCCAGCCGCCGACGATGACGCGAACAGACGCCGGATCGCCCCATGTGTGGAGGATGATGAAGCCACCGCCGGCCGCCAGCGCCAAGCTGAGCAGGGCGTAGGCGGCGTTGCGCCATGGCGAAAAGAAGAAGGTCTTTTCCGGCCAGTCGCGCTCGGTCCCCGTCTCGTTCACCGGATGCACCCCCCAGTCTCGCTCAGTCCTTGCGAACCTAGGCATGGGCGCCGCGCGAGGCAATCGCTTGCACCCGCCGGCGCGGCGAAACCGTGCCGATCTTGTCCGCGCGTGAACCCCCGGCTATACAGCCCGCCACCTTCAACGACAGAACAGGACCTGATCGATGGCCGTCGAGCGTACCTTTTCGATGATCAAGCCGGACGCCACCAAGCGCAATCTCACCGGCAAGATCACCGCCAAGCTGGAAGAGGCGGGACTTCGCGTCGTCGCCAGCAAGCGCGTGTGGATGAGCCGTCGTCAGGCGGAGGGCTTCTACGCCGTCCACAAGGAGCGCCCCTTCTTCGGCGAATTGTGCGATTTCATGTCGCTCCGGCCCGACCATCGTCCAGGTGCTCGAGGGCGAGAACGCCATTGCCAGGAACCGTGAAGTGATGGGCGCCACCGACCCGGCCAAGGCCGACGCCGGCACCATCCGCAAGGAATTCGCCACCTCGATCGGCGAGAATTCGGTTCACGGCTCCGACGCCCCGGAGACCGCGGCCGAGGAGATCGCCTACTGGTTCTCCGAGCTCGAGATCGTCGGTTAATTCGCCAAGGATCGGGCGGGCTGCCCTCAGCGCTGCCCGCTCGCTTCCCAGCGTTCCGCGGCCTGGTCGTCGCTGGCCTTGGCCTCGACCCAGGGGCCGGTCGTCCCGTCGGTGAGATGCTCGCGCTTCCAGAACGGGGCGCGGGTCTTCAGGAAATCCATCAGAAAATCGGCGGCCGCGAAGGCGGCGGCGCGGTGGCTTGCGCTTGTGACGACGAGGACGATGTTGTCGCCGGCCGGGATCCGTCCGAAGCGATGGATCACCGTCGCCGCCAGGACAGGCCAACGCTCGGCGGCCTGCCTTGCGATCCGTTCGATTTCTGTCTCCGCCATGCCGGGATAGTGCTCGAGCTCGAGCGCTGCGAGGCGTCCGCCTTCGTCACGGCAGAGCCCGGTGAAGGTGACGATCGCTCCGGCGCCACTGCTTGCCGCCGCGAGCGCCGCGATCTCGGCTGCGATGTCGAAATCTTCCGGCTGCACCCGGACGGTGAGGGGAACCATGGCCGACGGGCTCAGCCGCCGGTCATCGGCGGGAAGAGCGCGACTTCGCGGGCACCGCCGACCGGCGCTTCCGGTCCGACATGGACGCGGTCAAGCGCCACCCGAATGGCGCGCGGCTCGGCGAGCGCCATCTCGTATTCGGGGCCACGGCCCTTCAGCCAGTCGACCAGTTCGCCGACGGTCGTGACCTCGTCCGGCAGGTCGACGTCTTCCTCCTGCCGGCCGATGCGCTCGCGCACCCAGGCGAAATAGAGGAGCTTCATTCGTCCTCCGCGATCAGATGCCGGAGCCCGGCACGGAAATAATCGTAGCCGGTATAAAGGGTGATCAGCGCGGAAATCCACAGCAGCAGCAGCCCGACGAAGGTCACCGGGCCGAAGCCTTCATTGCTAATGCGGATCGAGGGGAAGAGATGGTCGCCCGCGGATCCGGCGAGCAGGAAGCCGATGGCCACCATCTGCATCATTGTCTTCCATTTGGCGAGTTGCGTCACCGGGACGCTGACCCGAAGCTCGGCCAGGAATTCGCGCAAGCCCGAGACGGAGATTTCGCGCATGAGGATGATGATCGCTGCGATCAGCGACCAGCCGCCGATCGTGTAGTCGGAAGCGAGCAGCAGCAGGCTGATCGAGACCAGCAGCTTGTCGGCGATCGGGTCGAGCATCCGGCCGAGTGCCGATTGCTGCTGCCAGGCGCGCGCTAGATAGCCGTCAAAGAAATCGGTGATGCTCGCCGCGATGAAGAAGAAAAGCGCCAGCCAGCGACCGGCGTCGTTCTTGAGGTACAGTTCGAGGTAGAAGCAGGCGACGATCGCCGGAACGGCCAGAATCCGGCAATAGGTGAGGATGTTGGGCAGCGAAAGAACCCGGGAGGCCGGCATCGGGCGTCATATCCAGAGGCTGGGTCTCTTGCATGCCTTCGTCCGATCGAATGCGCCGACGGGCCTTGTTCGGATGCCTTGACGCGGTATCAGTCCCTGCCTGCCAGAATCAGGCCAATGTTAACGCCCGTGCTGTATGCCGCCTCGACGCCTCGCCGGAACAACGATCCAGCTCATGCTAGAAGCCTTTCGCCACGTCGTCCACGCGGCCGGTTATTCGGCGGCCGGATTGCGACATATGTTCGGCACGCAGATCGCGGCACGGGTCGAACTGGTGCTCGGCCTTCTGGCCGTGGCCTGGTTCCTGATTCTCGGTCGCTCCGTTGGCGAACTTATCATCCTCGTCTTGCTCTTCCTCGCACTTCTCGGTGTAGAGGCTGTGAACACGGCGATCGAGCAGATCGTCGACCATCTGTCGCCGGAGCATTCCGATTTCGCCATGATCACCAAGGACCTGGGATCGGCGGCGGTCGGCCTGTTCTCGGTTGTCGCCGGCATCTATGTCGTCGGCGTCACCTGCGATGCCTTCGGCCTGATCCGGCTTTGGGGTACTGGCTGAATCGGCACCGTCAGCCGGCCTGATCGTGAAAATGGTCATAGATCGCCTGGGCGGTCTGCTCTGAGATGCCCGAGACTGCCGTCAGGTCGTCGACGCCCGCCCGCGCCACCGCCTTGGCCGTGCCGAAGTGACGCAGGAGCGCGCGCTTCCGTGTCGGCCCGATTCCCTCGATCTCGTCGAGCGGATTGCGGCCCATCTCGATCCGCCGCCGTGCCCGGTGCGAGCCGATGGCGAAACGGTGAGCCTCGTCGCGCAGCCGCTGCACGAAATAGAGGACCGGATCGCGAGTCGGCAGCATGAATGGCTCGCGCCCGGCCATGAAGAAGGTCTCGCGGCCGGCGTCGCGGTCGGGGCCCTTGGCGACGCCGACCAGCGGCAGGTCGGTGATGCCGAGTTCGGCCAGCGTCTCGGTGGCCACCGAAAGCTGGCCACGTCCGCCGTCGATCAGAAGCAGGTCCGGCCACGGCCCGATCGTATCGGCATGCGCTTCGCCGTCGCCCTCACGACTGTCGTTGCCGCCGCGCGGACCGGCCTCCTTGATGAGCCGTGAAAACCGCCGGCCGAGCATCTCGCGCATCATGGCGTAGTCATCGCCGGGCGTAAGGTCCTCCGAGCGCATGTTGAACTTGCGGTACTGACCTTTCACGAAACCTTCCGGCCCTGCGACGATCATCCCGCCGACGGCATTGGTGCCCATGATGTGACTATTGTCGTAGACCTCGATCCGTCGCGGCGGCTCGGCGAGGCCGAAGCGCTCGGCAAGGCCTGCGAGCAGCGTCGCCTGAGAGGAGGCGACCGCGAGCTGGCGCCCAAGCGCCTCGCGCGCATTCGCCAGCGCCTGATCGACGATGGCGCGCTTCTCGCCGCGCTGGGGAACCATGATCGTCACGCGCATGCCGCTCTTCTGCGACAGCGCCTCGGCCAGCAATTCACGCTCCTCGACCTCGTGGGAGAGCATGATCAGCCGCGGCACGGGCTTGTCGTCGTAGAACTGGGCGAGGAAGGCGCCGAGCACGTCGCCGGCCTCCAGCGCTCTGTCGGCGCGCGGGAAATAGGCCCGGTTCCCCCAGTTCTGACCCGTGCGGAAGAAGAAAACCTGGATGCAGGTCTGGCCGCCGTCCTGATGCACGGCGAAAAGATCGGCCTCCTGAAAGCTTTGCGGGTTGATGCCCTGGCTCGCCTGGACATGGGAGAGGGCGGACAACCGGTCGCGATAGATGGCGGCCGCCTCGAAATCGAGCCGTTCCGACGCCGCCTCCATCGCGATCGCGATCTCGTCGCGCACCGCCCTGTTGCGCCCCGAGAGAAAACGTTTCGCCTCGTCGACCAGGAGGCCGTAGTCCTCCTGCGATATCTCGCCGGTGCACGGCGCCGAACAGCGCTTGATCTGGTAGAGCAGGCACGGTCGCGACCGGCTCTCGTAGAAGGAATCCGAGCAGGTTCGGATAAGGAAGGCGCGCTGCAGGGCGTTGATCGTCCGCCCGACCGCGCCGGCCGAGGCGAAGGGGCCGAAATAGGTTCCCTTGCGGCTGCGTGCGCCCCGGTGCTTGACGATCGCCGGTGCCGCGTGATCGCCGGTGATCAGGATATAGGGAAACGACTTGTCGTCGCGAAGCAGCACGTTGAAGCGCGGCCTGAGGCGCTTGATCAGGTTCGCCTCGAGCAGCAGCGCTTCCGTCTCGGTGCGGGTCGAGACGAACTCCATCGACGCGGTCGCCATGACCATGCGCGCGATTCGGCCCGGCTGCCCGGCCAGCCGGGTATAGTTCTGCACGCGCTTCTTCAGGCTGCGCGCCTTGCCGACATAGAGCACCACGCCCTTGGCATCGAGCATGCGGTAGACGCCCGGCCCGTTGGGCAGGCGCTTCACCAGCTCGGCAATCACGTCCGGCCCGGTGCGCGGCCGCGATGCGGCCTTGTCGCTTTTGTCGGTAGTGGTCTCGTTCATGCCTATTCGTATTCTTCCAGGTCGGGTGTCAGCCAGGCGAGATGCTGCCCGCTGTCGAGGCCGATCATCTGGCCGGTGACCGAGCGGGTCTCGACAAGATAGCGGATGGTCCGACCGTAATCTGTCAGGTCGACCGGTCGGGCAAGCAGGGTCTTGGCGGCCTGGGCCAGGAACTCTTCCTCGGTCTGGTCGACATGGCGCACCGTCGGTCCCGGCGCAACCGCGTTCACCCGGATGCGTGGCGCCAGCGCCTGGGCGAGCATCTGCGTTGCCGTCCACAGGCCGCTCTTCGACAGGTGGTAGGAGAGATAGCGCGGGATCGGTTTCCACACACGCTGGTCGGTGACATTGACGATATTGCCCTCCGCGCCGGAGGGAAGCTGGGCGGCGAAGGCATCGGCGAGAAATACGGGCGCGGCGAGGTTCACGGCCATCTGCCGCTGCCACAGATCGGGGTCCAGCGCGCCGACTGAGTCGGCCTCGAAAATTGACGCGTTGTTTACCAAGAGAATCGATTGTCCGAGGGCCTCACCGGCCTGCGCCACAATTCCGCCGGGCGTCCTGAGGTCGGCGAGGTCACCCGTTACCACCGCGGCGGCGCCACCGCGGCCGCGGATCTCGCCGGCCAGCGCCTCGCCATCGTCGCGCGAGGCGTTGACGTGAATGGCCACCGCCCAGCCATGGGCGGCGAGGTCCTCAACGATCGCGCGGCCAAGGCGCCGCGCGCCGCCGGTCACGATCGCCACGGGTTGGGATGAGGGCATTGTCGGCTCCATCTGCGGGTCATTTTCCGATCGGGCGCTGGGCCGTGTCGGACGTCGGATTCCGGGCCGCGGCGCGGCGGCGAAGCGACCGCCACCGGCCTCTGTCGGCACCTGATGCTTATTGGCAACGCCTTGATCTGTCACGATTACGCCCGGCTATTGCCGTATTCTCTTAACCTTTCAGACATAATGCTCGGCTTCCATCAGCCCTCGGAAGCCGGACCTGTCCGAACCCTCGGAAATGGGACCGGCACCAAGGATCTACGAGGAGAGAATTATGTCGCGTTTTGGAGTCATGGGCGCAAGCCTGGTCGCGCTGATTGCCGCCACTGGCGTTGCTTCGGCCGCCGACCTTTACAATCCACCGCCGGCCGCTCCGGCCCCGGCGATGACCTATAATTCGCAGCCGGGCTTTAGCTGGAACGGCCCCTATATGGGTCTCATCGGTGGCTATGGCTGGGGTTCGTCCAAGGTCGACGGTTGGACCGGCGGCGCCTATGCCGGCTACAATTTCCAGGTCGCCCCGAGCTGGGTTGTGGGTGTCGAAGGTGACGTGACCGCTTCCGGCATGGAAGGCAGCAGCGGCGGTTACACCGTGAAGAACCCCTGGGACTCGACCCTGCGCATGCGCGCCGGCTACTCCATGGGCAACTTCCTGTTCTACGGAACCGGCGGTCTGGCGCTTGGCGAGATCAAGGGCACCGACGCCTTCGGCGCGACCGAAAGCGACACGAAGGTCGGCTGGACCGCGGGCGCCGGCATCGAGGCCGCGCTGGCCAACAACATGACGGCTCGCGTCGAGTACCGTCACATCGATCTCGGCTCGTCCACGATGTCGACCCTCGCCGGTTCGCCGTCGCTCGGCGTCACCTCCGATGAGGCGCTCGTTGGCGTCGGCATGAAGTTCTGATCGCCCGACCGATCATCGGAACCAATGCAACAACGCCCCGCCGCGTCCGTCACGGCGGGGCGTTTCCGTTTCAGAACAGCCAGAGCAATTGCAGGAAAAGTGGCCTCCGCTCTTCCGTCTGGAATTGCGGTGAGATCGACAGTTAGAGCGGATCAGCGATTCCATCGAACGATGATCCGTCAGTGCATCGGCGGGACGCTGATCGTCCGGCTGCCGCAGGTATCGCTGTCGACCTCGCGGCAGGCGCGGAAGCCGAGGTCCTTGTCGAGGCAGATGCGCACCTCCGTGAGGCTGCCCCGGCGGCAGGCGATCGCCATGCCGGCCTTGCCGAGCCCCGGATTGGCGGCGACGAAAGCCCCTTCCGATTCATCCGGTGAGACGTGCTGCGCCATCGCGCGGCTGCGGAAGCGCTGCGGGATCCTCACCTTGTTGCGCGCTGCTCGCATGAGGTCGAAATAGGCGGTCGGCGTAAGCCCGCTGCACTGGCCGTGCTTCTTCCATTCGTATCGGGCGAGGCCGGCGCTCGGCATCAGGTCCGCAATTGAATCGATCGTTCGCGCGCTGATCCGGCGTCCATCGGCCTCGCAAAAGTCGGGATAGCCGTGCTCGTATTGCGGCCACAGCCCGTGGACGACGAAGCCGAGCCCGCTCGTCGCGCATTGTCTGGCATCCGGGTGTCTGTCGGTGGCGCAATAGCCCGGCGACCACGATAGCGCCAGGACGTAGAAGTCGAAGCGTCCGGCAACGCCCGATGCCGTCGCGGGACCGGCGAGAGGGCAAGGCCCGCCGCGAGCGCCGCGACGAGCCCGAGTCGGCGGCGGCCTACGGCCGGATCGCGTTGCACCATCCATCATAGACCTGATAGGGATCGTAGCCGGTCAGGCACGATTCGACATGCCAGCCGATGCCGGCGAAGCCCTGCGTCGCCTCGATCAGTAGACCGCCTGCGTGCGCCGCCCGTTCGACAGCCAGGCCCGCGCATGGCAATAGCGCCGGTCGATCAGGCTCCGGCCCGCCCGCCTTGAGCCGGTCTGGCGGACGCCGTCGATGTGCTCGACATGAGACCGGCTCGTTCCATGCCATCAGGCTCGGATGGGCGGCCTTGCCGACAACTCGCGCCACGACACCGGGCGAGTCGCATGCGGGCAGTCCGGGATAGGCGGCATTATCGATCCAGTAATCGGCGGCGGCTGCCGGTCCGGCGAGCAGAGCCGCGAAGGCGAAGGCGGTGACGATCCGAAGCATCGCAATTTCCTCGTGCCTTGGCGCCGCATCACTTGCGGACGCCACGATGACAAAGAAGGCGCCGCGCGTCACTCGCCGGCGATGCGGTCGATGAAGGCCTCGGCGCCCGGATCGGCGGCAAGGATAGGCACGAGACCGTTAAGAAGCCTTGCAAGCATGGTCTTCGAACTGCCAGGGCGGGTTGGCGACGATCAACCCGGTGCCGTTGAACAGGTCCGGCGTCCGCCGCTCCTGGATGGTCAGCTCCGCCCGCAGCAGGCGGGGGATGCCGGTCTCGGCAAGACGCTTGCGAAGCCGTTCGACCGCCAAGAGGTCCTTGACCGGGTACCACAGCGCGTAGACCCCGGTCGGCCAGCGCTTGTGGGCATTGACGAAGCTCGCCACCAGCCGGTCGAACTCGTCGCGCGCCTCGTAGGGCGGATCGACCAGCACGAGGCCGCGCCGTTCCTTCGGCGGGACGAAGCTGCCGAGCGCCAGCCAGCCGTCGAGCGCGACGGTCTTGACCTGGATGTCGCCGGCGAAGAGCCGACGAAGAGCGGTCGCGTCCTCCGGGTGAAGCTCGACCGCCGTCAGCCGGTCCTGTCGGCGCAGCAGATGCCGGGCGATCCACGGCGAGCCCGGGTAGCGGGCGAGGGGACCACCGTCATTCGCCGCCCGTACGGACGCCAGATAGGGCGCCAGCAGTTCCGCCAGTCGCGGTTCGAGCGACGCCTCATAGAGCCGGCCGATGCCGCCGCGCCATTCCTGCGTACGGCTCGCCTCGCGGGCAAGATCGTAGAGCCCGACCCCGGCATGAGTGTCGATCACCCGGAACGCGGACTCTTTCGCCTGCAGCCGCTCGATGAGCAGCGCCAGCACGGCATGCTTGACGACGTCGGCGAAGCTGCCGGCATGGAAGGCGTGACGATAATTCATGAGCCAGCCGTGCCACCTGCCGCCGCCAGGCGCAAGGGCAGGATCGACCGCTCAGTCGCGTGACGCCGCGACGGAGCGGCCGCTCCGAAGGATGGCCGGCAGGCTCGGCGCGTGATCAGTCCCGCAGCATCCACTCATGCGCCGGATCGTTGTGGAAGCGCCAGACGCGCTTCGGGCCGGCCATGACGTTGAGGTAGTACAGGTCATAGCCGTGCAGGGCGGCGCAGGGGTGGTAGCCGCGTGGCACCAAGGTGGCGTCGCCGTCCTCGATGGTCATTGATACGTCGAGCGACCGGTCGTCGGTATAGATGCGCTGGAAGGCGAAGCCCTGCGACGGATTGAGGCGGTGATAATAGACCTCCTCGAGCTGGGTTTCTTCCGGGAACGCGTCGCGGTCGTGCTTGTGCGGCGGATAGCTGGAGGCGTGCCCGGCCGGCGTCAGCACCTCGACGACGAGCAGCCCCTCCGCCGGATCGTCCTCCGAGATGATGTTGGTGACATAGCGGGTGTTGGAGCCCTTGCCGCGCGAGATGACTTCGAGATCGTCCGGCCTGATCATGCGCGGCGGCAGCGTGCCGGCGACACCGGGGGCCGAGCACACGGCGAAACTCATCGCCCCCTCCGCAGTCACCTTCCACGACGAGCCGGCCGGCACATAGAGCGCATGTGGCTTGCCGGCGAACACGGTCTCACGCTGGCCGAAGGTGCCGAAATCCTCGCCGCCCGCCGAAGCCGTTCCGGTACCGCCGATCGAGACCAGGCAGACCTCGCGCGTGTCCGTCTCCGCGCCGGACGTCTCGCCGGGGCCAAGGGTGACGAGGTCGAAGCCGACATAGGTCCAGCCGGCGCTCTCCGGCGTGACGTGGATGACCCGGTGGTCGTGGTCGGGTCGTTCGGTGGGGCGGATGTGCAATCGTGACATGACGCGGTTCTAGCCTGTTCCCGTGTGTCTGTGAAATCCCGGCGGCCTCACGCGACGCTGCCGTTGCGTGACCTTGCTCCAGGCCTCCGTCAGGCGGGCGAAGCGCTCCGCCATGTCGTCGATGGCTGCCTGGTCGTCGATCGTGCCGGCGAGCCATTTCTCGGCGGCCTCGGCGAAGATCGTCCGCCCGACGGCGAAGCCCTTGACCACCGGCACGTGGGCGCAGACGGCGAAGGCGGCCTCCAGTTCGTCTTCCGGTGCCTCAAGGCCGAGCAGAACGACGCCGCGGCACCAGCGGTCGTGCGCGGCGATGACCTTGTCGATCGCATCCCAGGCGGCGGGCGAGGGCTGCGGCTCGAGCTTCCACCAATCCGGCTTGATGCCGGCTGCGTAGAGTTCATCGAGCACCCGCGCGGTGGTGTCGTCGCCGAGCGGGCCCTGCTTGCTGGCGATGATCTCGACGAGAAGCTCGAGCCCGTTGCGCCGTGCCGCGTCATAGACCGTGCGCAGCGTTTCGGTCTGCGCCGCCTTCATCGCCGCCTCATCGTCCGGGTGGAAGAAGGAGAGGCACTTGATCGTGTGCGTCACCGGCCATTCGGCGAGCCGCGCGCCGATGTCCTGGTCGAATTCGAAGCGCACCGGCCGCGAGCCCGGCTGCTCGACCGGCCGGCCGATCCAGAACGGCTCCTTCGCCGCCGCGAACAGCGCCTCGCGCCCATAGGTCTCGTCGAGCAGCATGCCGTAGCCCGCCCGTCCTGCCGCGACCTTGGAGGCGGCCCGGAGGGCGAGCACCTTGAAGGGGTTGATGCGCTCGCGCGGCACCTTCAGCCGGTCGGCCATCGCCTCGAGCTGGGCGCGATGGTCCATGGCGAGCGCCATCAGCGTCTCCGGCTGCGCCCGCCGCGTCGTCGCCCAGTGAATATGGTTGATCGTCTCGTCCTTGCGCAGCGACCGGTGCGTGCTGCCATGCGCGAGGAAATAGGTCAGCTCGTCCCAGGTCGGATATTCCGGCGAGCAGAGCAGGCGGGAGACCGCGAAGGCGCCGCAGGCATTCGCCCAGGTGGCGCAGGTGGCGATCGGCTCGCCGCGCAGCCAGCCACGCAGGAAGCCGCCCATGAAGGCATCGCCCGCGCCGAGCACATTGTAGACCTCGACCGGAAAGCCCTTGCCGACGATGCCGTCCTCGAGATCGTCGGGAATGGCGTCGGTGTAGACGATGCAGCCCATCGGCCCGCGCTTCAGGACGATCGTCGCCGAACTCTGCGCGCGGATCGCCCGCAGCGATTCATGCACGTCGGCGCGGCCGCCGGCGATCATGATCTCTTCCTCCGTGCCGACGATGAGATCGCAATCGGGCAGCACGGCCTGCAGGTGCTTCGAGACGTCGTCCGACTGGATGTAGCGTTCCTCGCCGGCGGCATGGCCCGCGAGCCCCCACAGGTTCGGCCGGTAGTCGATGTCGAAGACGACCTTGCGCCCCGCCTCGCGGGCGATGCGAACCGCCTTGAGCTGGGCGGCGGCGACGTTCGGCTGGGAGAAATGCGTGCCGGTCACCGACACCGCCCCGGCCGAGCGGATGAAATCGGGGTCGATGTCGTCTTCGCTCAGCCCCATGTCGGCGACGTTCTCGCGATAGAAGATCATCGGGAAGCTGCGGTCGTTCTCCACCGCCAGCAGGACCAGCGCCGTCAGCCGCACCGGGTCGACCTTGACGCCCGTCGTCACCACGCCCTCGCGTGCGAGCTGCTCGCGGATGAAGCCGCCCATCTGCTCGTCGCCGACGCCGGTGATCACCGCCGTCTTCAGCCCGAGCCGTGCCCCGCCGATCGCCGTATTGGTCGGACAGCCGCCGACGGAACGGGCGAAGCCGGTCGTGTCCTCCAGCCGCGCGCCGATCTGCTTGCCGTAGAGATCGACCGAGGAGCGGCCGATGGTGATGACCTCGAGCGTCGGCTCGGATGATGACTGGCCGGAGCCCGGTTGCGGCATCGACGGCGCCTCCCAAATTCGATGGACAGCAAAACGCCGCCCGATTACAACGAATGAAACATAGGTTCTAAACGGGCGTCAATTCAGAATTTTCGTTCTAATTTGACGCGCACGCGAAAGGGAGGGACGCATGCTGCGGTTCGGACTGTTGGGGGGCGGGCGCATCGGCAAGATCCATGGCGGCAATATCGCCGCCTCCGGTGCCGCGAAGCTGGTGGCGGTCGCCGATGCCGTGCCCGAGGCGGCGCGGGGGCTGGCCGAGGCGACCGGCGCCGAGGTCCGTGCGGTCGAGGACATCATCAAGGCCGGCGACATCGACGCCATCCTCGTCGCGACGCCGACCGACACCCATTCCGACCTGATCGAGGCGGGCGCTCGCGCCGGCAAGGCGGTCTTCTGCGAGAAGCCCGTCGACATGGACGCCAGCCGGATCGAGGCCTGCCTCAAGGTTGTCGACGCCGCCGGCGCGCCGCTGATGATCGGCTTCAACCGTCGCTTCGATCCGAACTTCGCCGCCCTCAAGGCGCGCCTCGATGCCGGCGCCATCGGCGCGGTCGAGATGGTGACGATCATCTCGCGCGACCCGGCGCCACCGCCGGTCTCCTACGTCGAGCGCTCCGGCGGGCTCTTCCGCGACATGATGATCCACGACCTCGACATGGCGCGCTTTCTGCTCGGCGAGGAGCCGGTCGAGGTCCATGCCGTCGGCTCGGTCCTCGTTGATCCGGCGATCGGCACCGCCGGCGACGTCGATACGGCTATGGTCATGCTCAAGACCGCGTCGGGAAAACTCTGCCAGATCTCCAATTCCCGCCGCGCCGTCTACGGCTACGACCAGCGCATCGAGGTCCACGGTTCGGACGGCATGCTGCGCGCCGACAACATTCACGAGACGACGGTCGAAATGGCCGGGCAGGCGGGCTTCACCCGCGATCCGGTGCAGAACTTCTTCCTCGAGCGCTACGCCGCCGCCTATCGCGACGAACTCGCCGCTTTCATCGCTGCCGTCGCCGCCGGCAAGGCACCGACGCCGTCCGGCCGCGACGGCCTCATGGCCCAGCGCCTCGCCGATGCTGCGACCGAGGCGGCGCGATCCGGCAACACTGTGAAGCTCTGATCGGCCGATGCGCATCGTCATCACTGGTTCGGAGGGGCGCGTCGGCAGTCGCCTGATGAAGGCGTTTCCCGGCGCGGTCGGCGTGGACCGGACCGGCAGCCCCGACATTCGGGCCGATCTCGCGACCATCGATTACGATGCGTCAGAAATTCGGGATCTTCTGCGCTCGGCCGATGCCCTGGTTCATCTTGGCGCGAATCCGAATCCAAGGGCGCCGGAGGACGAGCATTGGCAATCAGTCGTCAACGCCGCGCGGCTTCTGCGCGCCTGCGCCCGCGATGACGTGAAGCGCGTCGTTCTGGCTTCCTCGGATTGGGCCGAGCCGCAGGCCAAGTTCGGCTATCCGATCAACAGCTACGGTCATTCCAAGCGCGCCTACGAGACCATGGCGGCGATGTACGGCGCTGTCGAAGGGCGCAGGGCAGTCGCGCTTCGCGTCGGCTGGGTGCCGACATCCGTCGACGAGGTGGAGCACGCCGAGCCGGTGATCGCGGCGAACTATTGGCCGGACGATCGTGTCATTGCGGAATTCAAGAGAGCACTTGGCCTGCCGGCCTAGCCGCGACCGCCATTTCCCTTGCGCCTTGCCCCCGTCGCGACCGCCAGCGCCATCGCCAGGCACATGGTCGCCGACAGCGAGCGGAAGCCTGAATAGTCGGCCTCGACCACCTCGATCTGCACCTCGGCGCCTGGCGCCAGCGGCGAGAAGGGGCTGTCGGTGATGGCGATCACCGGCACCTTCCGCTCGATGAGCTGCCGCGTCAGTTCGACCGTCGCCGGCGTATAGGGCGTGAAGCTCACCGCCACCAGCACGTCGCGCTTGTCGGCGCCGGCGAGCTGTTCCGGCGCCAGCGCCGCCACCTGATCGACCAGCACCGCCCGCATGCCGAGCTTGCCGAGCGAATAGGCGAGATAGGCGGTGACCGGAAAGGCGCGCCGCAGGCCGAGCAGGTAGATCGTGTTGGCGCCGGCCATGAGCCCGGCCGCGCGGTCGAGCACATCGGGTCCGATCGCGTTGCACAGGCGCTCGATCGAGGCGATGGCGCTTTCGGCGAATCCGTCGAGCAGCGTGCCGGCGCTCTGCTTACGGTCGCGCTCGTCCGCGTTCAGCTTGTCGAGCCGCTCGCGATAGTCCGGCCAGCGCGACTTGAGCTGAGCGCGGAAGACCTCCTGCAGGTCGGTGAAGCCGGCATAGCCGATCGTCTGGGCGAAGCGGATCAGCGTCGAGGGCTGGACTTCGGCCTGCGCGGCGACACTCGCCACCGTGCCGAAGGCGATCTCGTCCGGGTTCTCGAGCGCGAAGGCGGCGACCTGCACCAGCCGGCGCGGAAGCGTGTCGCGCCGGGCGAGCAGCAGGTCCTTCAGTGCATCGTAGTCGCGCGGCGGTGCCGCCTCGGTCGATGCCATGAATTCGTCCCCCGAGAATCGCGGCAAAGCGCCGTTTCTCAATCAGCTATAGAATTTTCGTTCCAATTGCAAAACGAATGGACCGGAAGCCGGCCAGGCCTGCCGGGCGCTCGCCGGTGCGCGCATGGAAGAACCAACTGCCGACACCCAGGCAGGTCACACCGTTCCGCCGAGTTCCTCGGACAGATCCTGCAACTCCTTGTCGCCGGCCATCTTGGACTGCAGTTCATCGAGCGCGATCTCGGATTTGTCGAAGGTGCCGAGGGTGCGGCCGCGATTGAGCACGGTGAACGTGTCGCCGACGGCATAGGCGTGGCGGACATTGTGGGTGATGAAGATCACGCCGAGACCCTTGGCCCGCACCTGGCGCACGAACTTGAGCACCATCGAGGTCTGCGCCACGCCGAGCGCCGAGGTCGGCTCGTCGAGGATCAGTACCTTGGCGCCGAAATAGACCGCCCGCGCGATCGCCACGCACTGGCGCTCGCCGCCCGACAGCGTGCCGACTGCCTGCTGCGGGTCGCGCACGTCGATGCCGATCTTGCGCATCTCCTCGCGCGCCACCCGGTCGGCGAAGCCCATGTCCATGAAGGAGAGGGGGCCGACCTTCTTCACCGGCTCGCGGCCCATGAAGAAATTGCGCGTGATCGACAGCAGCGGAATCATCGCCAGGTCCTGGAAGACCGTGGCGATGCCGGCGTCGAGCGCCTCGCGCGGACTGGCGAAGGAGACCGGCTCGCCGTCGACGACGAAGTCGCCGCTGGTCGGCCGGTAAACGCCGGAGAGCGTCTTGATCAGGGTCGACTTGCCCGCGCCGTTGTCGCCGAGCAGGCAATGGACCTCGCCGGCGCGCACTGTCATCGACACGCCGGCCAGCGCCACTACCGCGCCGAAATGCTTGACGAGATTGTGCACCTCGATCAGCGGTCGGCCGAAGTCGCCATTGGTCCCGGCCGCTGCGGCCTGCATGGTCGCGGCCATCAGCGTTCTCCCGTCACGCGCCGGCGGATCGAGCTGTTGAACAGCACCGCCGTCAGCAGCATCGCGCCGAGGAAGACCTGGAACCAGTCGCTCGGCGCGCCGGTGAACAGAATCCCCATCTGCACCACGCCGAAGATCAGGGCGCCGAGGCAGGCGCCGATCACCGATCCATAGCCGCCGGTCAGCAGGCAGCCGCCAATGACCGCGGCGATGATCGCCTCGAACTCTTTCAGCAGGCCGCGATCGGAGGCGGCCGAGCCGAACTCGAACACCTGGCAGGCTGCGAAGACCGTGGCGCAGAAGGCGGTTGTCATGAACAGCGAAATCTTGATGCGCCCGACCGGCACGCCGACATTGCGCGCCGCGTTGGCGTCGCCTCCGGAGGCGAAGATCCAGTTGCCGACGCGGGTCTTGGTCAGGACGATGTGGCCGACGACCGCGATCACCACCGCCCACACGATCAGCATCGGCAGGCCGGAGACGGCCGGCTTGCCGTTCGGCAGCTTGTTGATGATGTCGTGATCGGCAAGCCACTGGAAGAAGCCGGGAAAGAGCTTGGCCGCGAACAGCGAGGCGACGAAGCTGCCGTCGGAATAGTCCTTCAGGCCACTGACGATCGTCCGGTTGGTGAACAGGATCGACAGCGCGATCGTCAGCCCGCGCAGCATGTAGAGCGAGGCGAGAGTGACGATGAAGGAGGGCAGGCGGGTGCGCACGATGATGTAGCCGTTGAGCGCGCCGATCGCCATGGCAACGACGAAGGCGAGGATCACGCTGACGCCGATCGGCACACCGAAATAGATCGTCGGAATGGCGATCATCATGCCGGAGAAGCCGATCATCGAGCCGACCGAGAGGTCGAACTCACCGCCGATCATCAGCAGCGCCGCGCCCGTGCCGATGATCATCAACTGCGCCGTCACCGTCAGCCAGTTGAGCATGCCGTCCGCAGCGAACATGCCCGTTCCGCCGGCGGTGATACCGAAGAAGACGAAGACGAGGACGGCGCCGGCGAAGGCGCCGAGGTCCGGGCGCGACAGCAGGCGGCGCCACCGCGATTGACGGGTCAAGCGTTCGTCGACGACGTCGACGACAGGCGGCTCGGACGCCGCGGCATTCGACTGTTCGGCCATGTCACGCCTCTCGCCGCGTGGGCGGCGGACGCCGCGCAGGCATCCGCCGCCGTCTCAAGCGGGAAGGAAGGACGGGCTCGGCGAGAGCCCGCCTCCGGCTGCTAGCGGTATTCGCCGGCCAGCTTTTCGACCAGGGAGATGTTGGCCTTGGTAACGAAGCCCGGACCCGTGTTCACATTGTTCGCCGGCATGACGCCATAGCGGACATACTGGGTCAGGAAGACGATCGGCAGGTAACCCTGCAGATAGGGCTGCTGGTCGATCGCGGCATCCATCGTCCCGTCCTTGATCGCCTTCGAGATGTCGCCGTCGAGATCGAAGGTGATGACGCTCTTGAACTTCGAGCGCGAGCCGGTGTCATGCAGGTACTTGATCACCGGATCGGCCGAGTTCGGCCCGAGGGTCAGGATGCCGTCCGTGTCCGGGTGCGAGGCGAGATAGGCCTTCACCTTGTTGTAGACCTCGGTCGGGTCGACGCCGGAATCGAGCATCTGGTTGCCGAGCTTGACGCCGAGGCCGTCGGCATAGCCCTGGCAGCGCTCCACCGAGGCGGCATTGGTGATGTAGTGGTTGACGCACAGGAACTTGGTGACGCCCGCCGCCTTGGCGCGCTCACCGGCGCCCTTGCCGGCGTCGTATTCCGGCTGGCCGATATGCATCATGCGCGCCGAGCTTCTTCGACTGCTCGGCCGTGCCCGAATTCACGGTGATAACCGGAATGCCCTTGGCCACGGCGCCCTGGATCGCCGACTGAAGCACGTCGAAATCGGCGATCGTTGTGACGATGCCATCCGGGTTGGAGGCCGTCGCCTGCTGGATGATACGCGCCATGTCGGCGATGTCGCCGGTCGGCGGATTGCGGTACTCCACCTTCACGCCCATGTCGTGCTCGGCGTTCTTCAGGGCATTCTTGATGACGTTCCACCACGAATCCGAATCCGGCGCGTGGCTGACGAAGACAAAGCGCTCACCGGCGGCATAAGCCGAGCCGGTGGTGATGGTCGCGGCTGCGACCAGTGAGGCGGCGATCAGCGCGCCGCGCAGCAAGCCCGTTTTCATGTAGTCCTCCCTTGGTGAACCGAGGTTCCCAGTCCTCCCATCCGGTCGCCGTTCTTTGCAGCGCCGGTCTTTCATATGGTTCCGGCCTGTTGCGGAACCTTTGTGCCGAAATTCAGCACAGATGGAACATTAGTTCCATCCGCCGTGCCGATGTCAAGGCTTGCAACCGTGTGGTGTTGACGTGGCGCCAGCGGCGAAGGGCGGCCTGAGCCCGGTCGCGTTGAGGCGATTGACACGGTGCGCCCAACAAACACGATCGCCGCCCCGTTCGCTTGGAACGGCGCGGCGGTCGAGGTGCCGGCTGGTGCCCGGGGGAGGGTGTCAGGCGTTCAGCCGACGGAGGATCGCGGGATTGCGCAAGACAATGTGCCGACGGCAGGTCGGCAGTTCGATCGCGTCGCTCGATTCGAGCTGGGTGAGAGTGCGCGACACGGTCTCGATGGTGAGGCCGAGATAGTCGGCGATGTCCTGGCGCGACATCGGCAGGTCGACGGCGGCGCTATCGGCCGCGCGGCCGGCCATTTCGAGCAGGAAGGTGGCGACCCGCTCCATCGCGTTCTTGCGGCCGAGCAGCAGAAGGTGGCCACGGGTGCGCTCCAGGTCGCGCGTGGCGAACTGCCACATCTCGCGGGCAACCTCGCTGTCGCGGGCCGCGGCCGCCTCGACCGCGCTCCGCTTGACGACGACGACCTGCGAATTGGTGATCGCCTCGGCGGTGAAGTAGTGCGAGTCGCCGGCTTCGAGGCCGAAGACATCGCCGGCAAGGTGGAAGCCGCCGATCTGGCGCCGACCGTCGGAGAGCAGCTTGTAGGTCCGCACCGCGCCGCTGCGCACGAGATAGACGTAGTCGGCCGGCTCGTCCTCGCCATAGACTTCGCTGTTGCGGGCAAAGGCGATCGTCGCGCCCATCAGGCTCAGCGTCTCGGCAAGCGTTCCATGACCGGTGGCAGGCCTCGCGAACGCACGGCTGTCCGTGCTGGTCTGGCGCGGGGTGTGGACTTCGATCTGCCTGAGCGCTTGCATGTGACCCTCCGGGGTTGCGATTGGCGTCGTTGGAAGGGTGATAGATGCTGGAGACGGCCCCCGAAATTCGGATAATCTCCTTACGGGATTCCCCTTAGCGGGCCGGCGACAGGCCGAAACTGGCCGATTTCAGCGTTTTGTGCGAAATGATATGCCAAGCCGGCGGGCGGAATCGGCCTGGAAATGCAGGGTTGAATGGCTGATCTGAACTTCAGAGCGCGCGATGCCGACGGCAACGCCGCGGGCACTGCGGCGCAGTCCCTGCGGCCGCGCGTCTGGAAATATGGAATCGCCGTCGCCGCCGTGGCGGCCGCGTTCGCCGTCAAATATGTCTTCTTTCTTCTGGCGGCCGGCAGCGCGCCCTATCTGTTTTTCGTTCCGGCGGTGATGATCGCCGCCGGCTTCGGCGGCCTCGGACCCGGGCTTCTGGCGACCGCACTCAGCCTCCTCGTGGTCATCACCTTTCTTCTCGAGACCTTCGCCTTTCCGGGGCCCGATGTCGTCGATGCGGCGATATTCGCCGTGATCGGGCTCGGCATGTCCTGGCTCGGCCACCATTTTCTGCGCTCGCGCGCCGAGGTCGCCGCCGCCAATCTCGACCTGGTCGCGCGCGAGGCCCATCTGACTTCGATCCTCGACACCGTGCCCGAGGCGATGGTGGTCATCAACGAGACGGGCATCATGCAATCCTTCTCGGCCGCCGCCGAACGCCTGTTCGGTCATTCCGCCGCCGAAGCCATCGGCCAGAACGTATCAACGCTGATGCCCTCGCCCTATCGCGAGAATCACGATCGCTATCTCGTGCGCTACCTGACCACGGGCGAGCGCCGCATCATCGGCATCGGCCGCGTCGTCGTCGGCGAGCGCAAGGACGGCTCGACCTTCCCGATGGAGCTTGCAGTCGGCGAGATGCGTTCGGCCGGCGGCCGTTTCTTCACCGGCTTCATCCGCGATTTGACCGAGCGCCAGGAGACCGAGGCGCGGCTGCAGGAGTTGCAGTCCGAACTCGTTCATATCTCGCGCCTGACCGCCATGGGCGAGATGGCCTCGACCCTCGCTCACGAGCTCAACCAGCCGCTGACCGCCATCGCCAACTATCTGAAGGGCACCCGCCGCCTGCTGGAGACCGCCAACGATCCGAACGTCGACCGCATGCGCGACGCGGTCGACAAGGCGGCCGAGCAGGCCCTGAGGGCCGGCAGCGTCATCCGCCGCCTGCGTGAATTCGTCAGTCGCGGCGAGAGCGACCGCCGCATCGAGAGCATCTCCAAGCTGACGGAAGAGGCGAGCGCCCTGGCCCTGGTCGGTGCCAAGGAGGCCGGCATCCGCGTCAGTTTCCGCTTCGATCCTGACGCCGACCTCGTGCTTGTCGATAAGGTTCAAATTCAGCAGGTATTGCTCAACCTCATTCGCAATTCAGTTGAGGCAATGAGCGAGTCGGCACTCCGGATCCTGAGGGTCGAGACGGTGCCCGCGGACGATGCGATGATCGTCGTCAGCATCGCCGATTCCGGTTCGGGCATCGATCCCGACTTCGCCAGGCAACTCTTCCAGCCCTTCGCGACGACCAAGGCGCACGGCATGGGCGTGGGGCTGTCCATCTGCCGGACCATCGTCGAGGCCCATGGCGGCCGGATCTGGGCGGAGTCGAACAAGGGCGGAGGCACGGTGTTCAAGTTCACCTTGCGCAAGATGATCGACGGGGAAACCGATGAGCACGAATGAGGCGGTGATCCATGTCATCGACGACGATGACGCGGTGCGGGAGTCGCTCGCCTTCCTGCTCGATACCGCCGGCTTGACGGTTCGGACCTACGAGTCGGCGACGATCTTCCTGGAGAAGGTCGGTGAGGCACCGACGGGTTGCGTCATCACCGACATCCGCATGCCCGGCATGACCGGCATCGATCTGCTGCGCGAGATGGGACACAACGGCATCGGCCTGCCGGTCATCGTCATCACCGGCCATGGCGACATCCCGCTTGCGGTCGAGGCCATGAAGCTCGGCGCGGTGGAGTTCCTGGAAAAGCCCTTCGACGACGAGGACATGCTCGCCGCGGTCCGCCTGGCGCTTGGCCGTCGCGAACGCGAGCGCGAGCATGAGGCCGAGATGACGGCGATCAACGAGCGCCTGCAGGGGCTGTCGCAGCGCGAGCGCCAGGTCCTCGAAGGGCTCGTCGCCGGCCATCCCAACAAGACCATCGCCTACGACCTCGGCATCAGCCCGCGCACGGTCGAGATCTACCGTGCCAACCTGATGACCAAGATGAACGCCGGCAGCCTGTCCGAACTCGTCCGCATGGCCTTCATCGTCGACATGCCGCTTCCCTCCGACAAGAAGGAATAGCGCCGCGCCGTCGCCCGCGAAGCTGGAACGGAGCGCTGCTCAGGGGCAGCATGCAGGGCGCCGGACAAATCTTCGGCTACCAAGGGTGGTGCTCTTTCCCACGGCCGGATAGTCTGCGCGCGACTTGGTACGAGTCGATTGGGGGGCATCAATGGTTCGACTGATGATCGCGCTCGGTTTGAGCATCGCGCTGACCGGTGGGGCCATGGCGGAGACGTTTCACGCCGATGTTTGGGTCGACAACTGGTTCAAGTTCTACGTCAACGAGAAGCCGGTCGCAGAGGATCATGTTCCGATCACCACCGAGCGCTCGTTCAATGCCGAAAGCTTCGATTTCACCGCGAAGCGGCCCTTCGTCCTGAATTTCATCGTCAAGGACTTCAAGCAGAACGACACCGGCCTCGAATATATCGGCACCCGCCGCCAGCAGATGGGCGACGGCGGCTTCATCGCCCAGATCATGGCGGGCGGGCGTCCGGTGGCGGTGACCAATGCCAACTGGCGCTGCCTCGTCATCCACCACGCCCCGGCGAGCCCCCAATGCGCCCGCGAGCGCAATCCGGTGGCCGGCAAGGGGCCCTGCGCGCTTCACCAAACTGAAGGAGCCCGCCGGGTGGAAGAGCCTCGCCTTCGACAACTCCCGCTGGCCCAAGGCGACCGAGCATTCCGCCCGCGAGGTCGGGCCGAAGGATGGCTATGACCGCATCCGCTGGACCCGGTCGGCGCGCTTCATCTGGGGCCCGGACCTGAAGGCGGACAATACCCTGCTGTGCCGGCTCGTCGTCAGATAGGCCGGCGCCTGCGCGCGCGCCTCCCGCTCATCCTGGCGACGATTGCCGTCTCCGCCGCGCTCGCCTTCGTGCTCGCCTATCTGGTCGAGACGCTGCCCTCTGCCGATGGACCCCACCCCCTGTCGATCCACCGTCTGGTCGTCACCGGGATCGGCTTCACGGTCCTCGTCTCACTGCTTTACGCTGCGGTCATCTGGGCGATGCCGTACTGGGATCCGAGGGCGACGGGCTGGGAGACCCTCATCGGCATCACGCTGCTTTTCGCCTCCGGCGGCATCGTCCGCGCGCTCGTCGAGGCGGCCGGCGTCACCAGCGAGAGCGCCCGCAAGGCGGCCTTCGCCGTGCCGGCGATCGGCAGCTACCTGCTCGTGCGATGGGCCTTCCGGCGCCGCGTACCGCCGCCCGGGGATGACGGGGGATCGCCCTGAACTGCCATCGGTCGGTCAGCCCGCGCGGACTGCGACTTGCGCCAAATCAAGAACCGCCGCGTTCGTCCGTGCTTTCTTCCTTGCCCAATGGGAGCGACTTGGCTTGGGTTTGGCGAGGAGACCCGTGGCAAAGGCAGACAGGCAAGTGGTTCTTGTCATTGACGACGATCCCGCCGTCCTTGGCTCGCTGCAGTTTTCCCTCGAGATCGAGGGCTACGATGCGCGGGTCTTCCGGTCGGGCGAGGAACTTCTCGACCAGGCGGAGGTGCCCGAGTCGGGCTGCGTGGTCATCGACTTTCGCCTTCCCGGCATGGACGGCATCGACCTGTGGACGTCCCTGAAGGCGCGCGGCATCGACATGCCGGGCATCCTTGTCACCAGCTTCCCCAACGAGGCGCTGCGCAGGCGCGCCGCCGCCGCCGGCATCCCGATCGTCGAGAAGCCCTTTCTCGGCAACAGTCTGATCGACGCGATCAATCAGGCGACAGGATAGGGGACCTCACGCCGCCGCGCAGACGCAGATCTGCCTTGGGCTGTCGGCGCTGAGGGCGCTGCCGTCGAAATCGCCGAAACGTTCGACGAGCCGCAGCCCGCCCGAGGCGACGAGCAGAGGCATTTCCTGCGGAAAGATCTGACGCAGGGCAAGGTCGCTGCGCCAGAAGTCCGTCTCCCTTTCGCGCGACCAGTACCATTCGACATGGCTCACCTGGGTAAGCGGGTCGTAGCGGACGATCTCCTCCACCGTCACCTGGCCGTGTTCGGCATGAGTGACCTTGTCGACCAGGTAGCGCTTGTCCGGATCGCGCGCGAGCAGCGCGACGTTCGGCACGAAGGCGTCGAAGACCAGCCGGCCGCCGGGCGCCAGGTGTCGCGCCACCGCGCCGAAAAAGCCCTTGAAATCCTCCAGCGTGTGAAGATGCAGGATCGAGTTCATGGCGAGGAGAATCGTGTCGAAGACCCGTCCTCCGAGGTCGAAATCGCGCATGTCGAGCCGCATCAGTTCGACAGCGACACCGCGCGCCTCGGCCGCCTGTCGGGCGCGGTCGAGCATCTCCTCGGACAGGTCGGCCCCGACCACGTCCGCGCCGGCTTCCGCCAGGGGGATCGTGAAACGACCGCTGCCGCAGGCGAGGTCGAGAATCCGCGCGCCCTGTGCGATCGCTATCTCAACATAGAAGTGTTCGATCTCGGGAACCGGAGGCGCCAGCAGGTCGTAGAGATCGGGACGGTCGTAGGGCGCATCGTTTGGCATGGCCACGAGAATAGCGGCGTCGCTCGGCGCTTGGAAACCCAAGTCCCGCTTGATGCCGATATTCGTCCTCCGGTGACATTGCCGTGGCCGCCCGATCGGGCCATGCTGGCGGGAAACGCGCCGCAATGCCGGCGACCATGAAACGGGGGGAGAGACAACGCCGCCATGGACGACACTTTGATTTCGGCTGCCCGCGGCAGCCTCTATTCCGGCGTGATCTCCGATGTTCTCGATACGCTCGGCAACATGCACCACGCGATGGCGCCGCGCATCCGGCCGCTCGACGATGGCCTGACCCTCTTCGGCCGCGCCCGCACCGGGCTCTATTCCAGGACCTATCACACCGACCCCGGGGTCAATCCGTACGAGCTCGAGATCGCGCTGGTCGACAGCCTCGAGGCCGACGAGGTTCCGGTGCTCGCCTGTCCGCAGGACGATCGGGTGGCGCCCTGGGGCGAGCTCCTGTCGACCGCGGCGCGGGCGCGCAAGGCCGCCGGCTGCGTCACCGACGGGCTCGTCCGCGACGTGCGCTTCATCCGCGAGATGGGCTTTCCCGTCTTCGCCGGCGCCATCGGCCCGCTCGATACCAAGGGCAGGGGACAGATCACCGCCATCGACGTGCCGGTCGAATGCGGCGGCGTGCTGGTAACGACGGGCGACTGGATCTTCGGCGATGTCGACGGCGTTTGCGTCATCCCCGCCAGCCTCGCCGAGCGGGCGATCGGGATGGCGCTCGACAAGGTCAGCCGCGAGACGACCGTGCGCGACGAGCTTGCCGCCGGCGAGCCGCTCGCCACCGTCTTCGCCCGTCACGGCATTCTCTAGGAGGCGGCACCATGCTGCGTATCGGACTCATCCACATCGCCCAGGAAACCAACGACTTCAATCCGGTCCTGACCGGACTCGCCGACTACGAATCCTTCGGCATCCTCGAAGGTGCGGAAATCATGGAGAAGCTGCCAGGCTTTGGCGAGGTCGGCGGCTATATCGATGTCGTCGCCGAATCCGGCCTTGATATCGAGACGATTCCCATCATCCGAGCTTTCGCCGTTGCCGGTGGACGCGTCAGCCGGGATGCCTTCGACTTCTTTCAGGACAAGATTCGCCAGGGCCTCGAAGGCGCGGGCAAGCTCGACGGTCTCGCCCTCCAGCTTCACGGCGCCTGCGCGGCCGAAGGCATCGACGATGTCGAGGGCGAACAAGCGGCGCTCTGCCGGTCGATCCTCGGCCCCGACGTGCCGATCGTCCTCACCCTCGACCATCACGCCAATATCACGGAGAAGATGGTCGCCAATGTCGATGCCATCGCCGGTCACCGCACCCAGCCGCACGACCCCTACGATACCGGACGGATCGGGACGGCGCTGCTCCTGCGCCTTCTCACCGAGGACATCCGCCCGGTCATGGTCTGGCGCAAGATCCCACTGCTCTCACACCAGGAGCAGTTCCTGACCGCAAAGGGGCCGATGAAGATCTGGTTCGATCGCGCCCGCGAAGTCGAAGCCGATCCGCGTGTCCTCCAAGCCTCGAACTATCCGATGCAGCCCTGGCTCGACGTTACCGAGGGCGGCTGGGCGACCATCGTCGTCACCGACAACGATCCGGCGCTGGCGAACCGCCTTGCCGATGAACTCGCCGATCTTGCCTGGTCCCTGCGCGACGCCTTTCAGGAACGCGAGGCCGTCACTGTCGATGAGGCCGTGCGCATGGCGGACGCGGCCGAGAAGGGCCTCGTCGTCCTCAGCGACACCGGCGATACGGTCTTCGGCGGCGCCGCCGGCGACAGCAATCTCATCCTGGCGGCGATGCTGCGTCTCGGGCTGAAGAACCGGGCCCTTGTGCCGCTCATCTCGCCCGAGGCCGCGGCAACGCTTCACGCGGCCGGTGTCGGCGCCGAGGTCACCTTGCCGCTCGGCGGCGACGCCGCGACAGAGTTCTTCACGCCCATCGAAGTGACCGGCACGGTCCGCTTCGTCGGCGAGGGGCCGGTCAAGGCAAAGTTCAATCATCAGGCCGAGGTGGATATGGGCCGCCGCGCCGTCTTCGAAGTCGGCCCGGTGACGCTTCTCGTCACCGAGCTGCGCGGGCTCGCCGGCAACGTGCCGGCCGTCTACGAGGCCTCGGGCGTCGACCTCGGCGATTACAAGATGGCGGTGCTCAAGACCGCCTCCAACTTCCAGTACTTCGCGCCCATCACGTCCCGGGTGATCCGCGTCGACACGCGCGGTCCCGGTCAGTCGGATGTCTTCACGCTGCCCTGGAAGCGCCTGCCGCGCCCGATCTATCCGCTCGAGCCGGTGGCCGACTGGCGCACTGGGCCGAGCGGATAGGACCGTCGCGGCAGGTCGATCGCGAATGGCGGGGAGGACTATCTAGCCGAAGTGCTCGCCGACCATCTCCTCGCTCTTGGCCCACAAAGCCTTGGCCCGCTCCGGGTCGAGCGCGTAGGGGCGCACGCCCGCGCTCAACTCGGGCCCGTCGGCGGGTTCGGCGACATGGCAGTCCTCGCAATAGCTGCCGCCGATCTCCTCGGCCGGCGCGACGATACCGGCCCAGATCGTGGTCGCCGCACCTTGCGGGATTGTCTTGAAGGTGAAGGGCTTGCCGCCGGCTCGGTTACTCGCCGCGATATTGGCCGTGACCTCATCGAGAACCTCCGGCGTCATGTGGCGGGCGAGCTCGGTCTGGATGCCGCCGGGATGGACGGCGGCCGCGCGGATGCCGTCACCCCTGTGCCGACGGTCGAATTCGACCGCGAAGAGCGCATTGGCGGTCTTCGAGCGGCCATAGGCGATGAAGGGCGCATAGGCGGTATGCTCGAAGTTCGGGTCGTCGAGATCGACGTCGGAGAACCGGTGGCCAGACGAGGACAGATTCACCAGCCGCGACCCCGTCTTCATCAGGCCGGCGATACGGTTGACCAGCACGAAGTGCCCCAGATGATTGGTGCCGAACTGGGTCTCGAAGCCGTCGGCGGTCTCGCCCTTGGGTGTCGCCATGACACCGGCATTGGCGATGACGACATCGAGGGGGTTGCCGGCGGCGACGAGCGCGTCGGCCGCGGCGCGTACGCTTGCCAGCGAGGCGAGGTCGAGTTCGACCAGCTCGAAACCGCGCCTGGCCTTGGCCAGTTCGCTCACCGCTTCGGTCGCGCGGCGGGCCTTGTCGAGATTGCGGGCGGTACCGACGACGTGGGCGCCGTGGGCGACGAGCGCGCGCGCCGTCTCAACGCCGAGGCCGGCCGAGACGCCGGTAACGAGGATGCGTTTGCCGGCAAGGTCGACGCCTTCCAGCACGTCGTCGGTGGTCGATTCGAATCCGAATGTCTTGTTCATGGAATTTGTCCTTGAGAGCGGGGGATGGATGGGACGCGCGCCGGGCGCGGCGTCCGTTCCGGTGTCGTGTTGAGGGGGAGGGGTCAGGCGGCGACGGTGCCCTGCGCCTGCAGCGCCACGTCGTTCCACTTTTCCCAGGTGGCGAGGCGCGCGGCATATTCCTGCTTGATCATCGGCAGGCCGGCGTCGCCGAAGAACACCCTGAGCGGCGGCTCGTCCGCATCGACGATGCGCAACAGGGCCGGCGCTGTTGCTTGTGGGTCGCCCGGCGTCGAGGCCGTACGGACCGCGGAAAGTGCGGCGCGCGCTTCGTCATAGGCCGGCAATTGTTCGGCCCGATGCGCCGAGCTCTTGCCCCATTCGGTGGCGAAGCCGCCGGGCTCGACGATCGTCACCTTGATGCCGAGATGCTTCACTTCCGCCGCCAGCGCCTGGCTGAAGCCTTCCAGCCCCCACTTGGAGGCGTGATACATGCCGGCGGTCGGCACGGCGTGGACGCCCCCGATCGAGGAGATCTGGACGATATGGCCGGATTTCTGTGCCCGCATGATCGGCAGGACGGCCTTGGTCACCCACAGGGCGCCGAACAGATTGGTCTCGATCTGCCGGCGCGCTTCGTCTTCGGTGACTTCCTCGATGGCGCCGAAGAGGCCATAGCCGGCATTGTTGACCGCGATATCGATGCGGCCGAAGCGATCGACGACCTTCGATACCGCCGCATCGACGGCCGCCTTGTCGCCGACATCGAGCGCCAGCGGCAGCAACCGGTCGCCGAATTCGGCCTTCAGTGCTTCGAGCGGGCCGATGTTCCGCGACGCCGCCGCGACGCTGTCGCCGCGCCGAAGCGCCGCTTCGGTCCACACATGGCCGAAGCCTTTCGAGGCGCCCGTAATGAACCAGACCTTGGGGGAGGGAGATTGGGACATGATTTTCGTCCTCGGAGGAACTATATTGGGATGGAAGCGGAGGATGCTCCGTTTGCGATGTTCATATACGGAGGGTCCTCCGTTTTACAAGAGGGTTTCGTGCCGAGATCCGAAAAGACGCGCGCGCCGCGCGCCGATGCCCAGCGCAACCGCCAGCGCCTCCTGGCGACGGCCTTGAAATTGTTCGCTTCCACGAAAGGCGAGGTGACTCTTTCGGCCATCGCCGAGGCGGCCGGTGTCGGTATCGGCACGCTCTATCGGCACTTCCCGACTCGCGAGGCTCTGGTCGAGGCGATCTATCGCAGCGAGGTCGAACGGCTCAGCGACGAGGCGTCGGCACTCTTGGAGGAGATGCCGCCCGACAAGGCCCTGGAGGAGTGGCTGACCCGTTATGCCGGTCTCATCGCCACCAAGCGCGGGCTGATGGATGTGGTCCGCTCGATCTTCGAGCCGGGGGCGGACGCTCCCGCCTATTCGCGCGAACGCATGCAGGCGGCCGCCGGGCTGCTGCTCGATGCCGCCGCGCGGGCTGGGGCGATCCGCGACGATGTCGAGGCCAAGGATGTGCTCCTCGCCGTCGCGGCCAGCACCTGGGCACTGGTCAATGACGGTGAGTGGGAAGTGCGCACCCGCCCCATTCTTCGCCTCATCATGGACGGTCTGCGGTACAAGACCGGCTGAGATCGAAGGGCCGTCGGACAGGCGACGGGCGCCGCTGCTGGATCGCTGCCCGGCCCGTGCAATCTCTAGCCGCGCCGAATGACTTGGGAGGATGTTCGTGTATCGCATAGGCAGTGGCGCCGGCTTTTCCGGCGACCGGGTCGACGCGCCGCAATCCGTTGTCGCGGCGATCGCGGCGGCGGGCGAGGGCGGCGCCATCATGTTCGAAACGATGGGCGAGCGCACCCTCGCGCTCGGCCAGCTTGCACGGCGCCGCGACCCGCATGCCGGATACGAACCGCTGCTCGAAGCCTTCCTCGGGCCGGTGCTTGCCACCTGCCTCGCCAATCGCATTCTCATCGTCGGCAATTTCGGCTGCGCCAATCCGCCGGCGGCGGCCGGCCTGATCGCCGCCATGGCGAAGCGCCAGGGCCTCGCCCTGCCGCGCATCGCCATCGTCGAAGGTGACGACGTCACCACAAGCCTCGATCTCGCCCGTGCCGAGCGCTGGGACGGCGATGGGCGCCTGCGCGAGCCGCAAGGGTCCCTCATCGCCCTCAACGTCTATCTCGGCGCCCACGCCATCGCCGATGCGATCCGCGACGGCGCCGAGATCGTCGTCACCGGCCGCGTCGCCGACCCGGCATTGGCCGTCGGACCGCTGGTCGCCCATTTCGGCTGGGACTGGGCCGACCTCGACCGCATCGCCGCGGCGACGCTCGCCGGTCATCTGCTCGAATGCGGCGCGCAGGTCAGCGGCGGCTATTTCGCCGACCCCGGCTTCAAGGACGTGCCCGACCCCGACAACATCGGCTTCCCGATCGCCGAGGTGGAGGCCGACGGCAGCTTCGTCGTCACCAAGGCGCGCGGGCACCGGCGGCTGCGTCGACCTGCGCACGGTCAAGGAACAGCTCCTCTACGAGATCCACGATCCCGCCGCCTATCTCACCCCCGATGTCACCCTCGACCTGACTGGCGTGACGCTCGATCAGGTCGGCGCCCGACCGCGTCGCCGTTCACGGCGCGCGTGGCGCTCCGCCGCCTGAAAAGCTCAAGGCGACCGCCAGCTATCACGGCGACTGGCTCGGCGAGGCCGAGATCTCCTATGCCGGCCCGAACGCGGCCGCCCGCGCCCGCCTCGCCATCGACATCATCGACAAGCGGCTGCAAGCGCCGCGCCATCGCCGTCACCTGCCGCGGCGACATCATCGGCCTTGCCAGCGCCTTCGACAGCGACGACGGCGCGCTGCGCCGGACCGCGATGCCGTCCGGCGACGACTTGCGGGTGCGTTTCGCCTTCAGCTGCCGGACGAGGCGGCGGTGCGCGCCGCGGTCCAGGAAGTTGGCGCGCTCTATTGCTAGCGGCCCGGCCGGCGGCGGCGGCATCCGCCAGGCGGTCCGCCCGCGCATCGAGACGCGCTCCTACCTCCTGTCGCGCGCCGATGTCCGGCCAGCCCATTCGATTTGGGAGCCAGGCGCATGACCGGCACCATGCGCACCGTGCCCCTGCACGCCATCGCCCACGGCCGCACCGGCGACAAGGGCAATCGCCTCAATGTCAGCGTCATCGCCTATCGTCCGGAAGCCTGGCCGCTGATCCTCGAACAGGTGACCGCGGACCGGGTCCGCGAACGGCTCGCCCATCGCCATCCGACCCGCGTCACCCGCTACGAACTGCCCAACCTCCACGCCCTCAACTTCGTCATCGACGATGTCCTCGAAGGCGGAGTCAACGCCAGCCTCGCCCTCGACACCCATGGCAAGACGCTCTCCTTCCGGGTGCTGGAGATGCTGATCGACGTGCCGGACGGGCGGCTGGAGCGAGTTCTGGTCCGGTAGGGCGCAAGGGCGCGGCTTTAGCGCGGACGGATGCCAATCCCGGCGTCGGTCATCTCGATACCCCGGTTTCCGGCAAGGGATTCGCGGCGGATTCGCGGCGCGCATCGCCGTCTGGCAATTACACGATAGGCGTGAATCCGGACCATCAACTTAACTCATTGTAGAGCGCCGACGGCGTAGAAGGTTGCCAAGGCGTCATCGAGCGCTGATCGCTTGAGGCCGTTTCGGTCATGTTTGCGATTGTGGCAGCGGCTGTCCGGGCCACCCTCCGGCGCTGGCTCTCCTCTGAAAGCGGTAACGTTGCGTTGATCTTCGGCCTGGCGGCGATCCCGCTGGTGCTGGCGGCCGGCGGCACGGTCGACTATTCGCGTGCGGCGCTGGCGCGGTCCCAGATGCAGGACTCACTGGACGCGGCTGCCCTGGCCATGTCCAAGACCGCCAGGAGCCTGACCGCCTCCCAGCTAACCCAGCAGGCGACCAAATACTTCAACGCCAACTTCAACGCGCCTGGCGCCACGAAAATCACGGTCACGCCGGTCTACACCTCGACCAAGACGACGCTGACCCTCAATGGCTCGCTCACCGTCGACACCTATTTCCTGCCGCTGATCGGCATCTCCACCATTCCCATCAACACGACCTCGACCGTGACCTGGGGCACGACACGCCTGCGTGTCTCGCTCGTCCTCGACACCACCGGCTCGATGCAGCAGTCAGGCAAGATGACGGCGCTGAAGACCGCCACTCACAAGCTGCTCGACCAGTTGAAGGGGGCCGCCGGCATCGACGGCGACGTCTATGTCTCGCTCATTCCCTTCGTGAAGGACGTCAATGCCGGCACGTCCAACTACGCCCAGAGCTGGATCGACTGGACCGACTGGGACTCCGCCAACGGAAGCTGCAACGTCTCCGGCATCTCGACTGACAGCGCCTGTCAGGCGAGCGGTACCTGCAGCAACTCCTATCTCAACGGCAACAAATCCTGGTGCCTCTGGTACGGCTATAGATGGACGGCTGGCACGTGGACGCCGAAGAGCCACAGCAAGTGGAACGGCTGCATCACCGACCGCACCCAGAACTACGACACCAAGAACACGGCGCCCACGTCGACGGCGACGAACTTCCCGGCCGAGCAGTACGGCACATGCCCGGCCCAGCTTACCGGGCTCACCTATAACTGGACGTCGCTGAGCACGCTGGTCGACAGCATGTCGGCGAACGGCAATACCAACCAGGCGATCGGTCTCGCCTGGGGCTGGCAGTCGCTGACCCAGTCGCCCTTCACCATTCCCGCCTATGACTCGGAGTACAAGTACCAGCGGATCATCATCCTGCTCTCCGACGGCATGAACACCGAGAACCGCTGGTCGACCAGCCAATCCTCGATCGACGCCCGCCAGAAGCTGCTCTGCGACAGCATCAAGGCCGACACCACGACGCCGATCACCCTCTACATGGTCCAGGTCAACACCGGCAGCGACCCGACCTCGGCGGTGCTGCAATACTGCGCCACCGATGCCGCCCACTTCTTCCTGCTGACCTCGGCCGACCAGATCGTCACGACCTTCGACGAAATCGGCACAGCGCTGTCGAGCCTCAGGATTTCCAAGTAGCGCCAGCGAACGGGCGTCTCGCTCGTCGACGCGCGCGCCTTCGCCCATCGCCAGGCGTGTTGCGGCACCCGGTGCCTGTGGTTCGGGACGGAGCGCCGGCGGGCCGGACGGGCAACGCGCGATCGATTCAATCCACCAGCAACATTGACGAGAATTGCAACGGTTGGCTTAACCTGGCGTAGGCCCGCCAAGCTCTAGAACGCAGCCGAAGCGTAGTGGTGCGCTGATCGCGTGAGGCCGTGTATCGGTCATGTTTGCGGTTGCAGTAGCGGCTGTCCGGGCGACCCTTCGACGCTTGCTCTCTTGTGGAAGAGGCAATGTCGCCGTGATTTTCAGCCTGGCCTCGGTCCCGCTGGTGCTGGCGGTTGGCGGCACGATCGACTATTCGCGCGCGGCGCTGGCGCGGTCCCAGATGCAGGACGCGCTGGACGCGGCGGCCCTGGCCATGTCGAAGACCGTCAGGACCCTGACGAGCGACCAGCTCAACCAGCAGGCCGTCGCCTATTTCAACGCGAACTTCAACGCGCCCGGCACCAAGAACATAACGGTCACGCCGGTCTACACCTCGACCAAGACGACGCTGACCCTCGACGGTTCGCTCACCGTCGACACCTATTTCCTGCCGCTGATCGGCATCGAGACCATTCCCATCAACACGACCTCGACCGTGACTTGGGGCACGACACGCCTGCGTGTCGCGCTCGTCCTCGACACCACAGGGTCGATGGACCAGTCGGGCAAGATGACGGCCCTGAAGCAGGCGACCCACAATCTGCTCAATCAGCTCGAATCCGCCGCCGGCATCGACGGTGATGTCTACGTGTCGATCGTTCCGTTCGTGAAGGACGTGAATGTCGGCGCGTCCCAATACGCCCAGAGCTGGATCGACTGGACCGACTGGGACGCCGCCAACGGAAACTGCAGCGTTTCCGGCAGCAGCTCCAAGAGCAGTTGCCAGTCCAACGGCACCTGCAGCAATTCCTATTTCAACGGCAACAAGACCTGGTGTCTCTGGTACGGCTATAGCTGGACCGCCGGGACATGGACTCCGAAAAGCCACAGCACGTGGAACGGCTGCATCACCGACCGCACGCAGGACTATGACACCAAGAACACGGCGCCCACGTCGACGGCGACGAACTTCCCGGCCGAGCAGTATGGCTCGTGCCCGGCCCAGCTCACGGGCCTCACCTATGACTGGTCGGCCCTGAGCACGCTCGTCGACAGCATGTCGCCGAACGGAAATACCAACCAGGCGATCGGTCTCGCCTGGGGCTGGCAGTCGCTCACCCAATCGCCCTTCACGATCCCCGCCTACGATCCGGACTACACCTACAAGCGGATCATCATCCTTCTCTCGGACGGCATGAACACCGAGAACCGCTGGTCGACCAGCCAATCCTCGATCGACGTCCGCCAGAAGCTCCTCTGCGACACCATCAAGGCCGACACGACCGACGACATCACGCTCTACATGGTCCAGGTGAACACCGGCAGCGACCCGACTTCGTCGGTCCTGCAATATTGCGCCACCGATGCCGCCCACTTCTTCCTGCTGACCTCGGCCGATCAGATCGTCACCACCTTCGACGAAATCGGCACGGCGCTGTCGAGTTCAGGATTTCGAAGTAGGGGCGGCACGGGCGGCGTCGCACGCGGCGGAGAAGGCCGGTGTCCGCTACGCCGATCTCGTGAGACGAAGGATTTCGGAGGCCGTCTCCTCGACCGGCCGCGTCGTGTCGACCTCGAAGTGGGCTGCGCGGCGCAGCAAGGGCTCGATTGTCTCGACAAGCGCGGCCACCTTGCGACGCTCCTCCGCCGCGTGGCCGTAGCCCTCGGCCGTCCGTGCAGCCAGCCGGCCAGTCAGGACATCGAGTGGGGCGGAAAGGAGAATGATCGTATCGATCATATCAAACACATTCGCCATGTTCTCGGCGCAGCCGCTGACGAAAAGGTCCTCGGGCTGGTTGTGGGAAAGCAGCTTTCGGACGCGTCCTTCCTGCCATACCCAATCTTTTCCGTCGGCAGGCGTCATGGTGTCGTCCGGTGCTGCGTCGACCCAATGCGACCACTCAGGCGTGTCGAGGTCGAGTGCGCGATAGCCACGGCGGTTCAGTTCGTCGACGACCGTGGATTTGCCGGTGCCCGACATGCCGGTAATCAGGACACGCTTCATTCATCGAAGTCCCTGGCTACTGCCTCGGCAATCCAGGCCGCCTCGGCGAAGACAATCAGACCAACAGGCGCATGAATAGAGCCGATTGCGCCGGTTCGCCGAGGAATGCAGCGCCGCCGGGTGCATATCGCCGAGCTGGATCGCCCGCACCCCTCCCTCAAAGCCGCCCGATCCCCTATAGTGCGCCCCTCAAGCGCAAAGGACCGTCCCATGTCGATCATCACTCGCGTCGCCGAACTGGAGGCCATTTATGGGCAGCCGGGCGAGACCTCTCTGGTCAAGGAGGTCGACTGGGTGACGCCGGAATATCGCGCGCTGATGGAGGCCTCGCCCTTCGTCGCGCTCGCCACTTCCGGGCCGGAGGGGCTGGACTGCTCGCCGCGCGGCGATGCCGGAGCGGTCGTGCGTGTCCATGACGAGCGCACCCTCATGCTGCCCGATCGCCACGGCAACAACCGGATGGACTCGCTGCGCAACATCGTGCGCGATCCGCGCGTCGCGCTGCTTTTCCTCATTCCCGGTTCCGGCAGCACGCTGCGCGTCAACGGTCGCGCCTGCATCGACACCGACCGCTCATTGCTCGCCTCCTTCGCCGTCGACGAGAAGCAGCCGCGCTCGGTCGTCGTCATCACCGTCGAGAGCGTCTACTTCCAGTGCGCCCGCGCGGTGGTGCGCGCAGACCTGTGGAATCCGGAAAAGCATGTCGACCCGAAAAGCCTGCCGACCCCCGGCAGCATCCTCGCCTCCCTCAGCAAGGGCCGGGTCGGCGGCGCGGACTATGACCGCGCCTGGCCGAAGCGGGCGCGCGAGAGCCTCTGGTAGCCGGCGCGTCCTTGCCGATGAGGCTTGATCGCGCCCGCGGTTAGCGCTCAACTATCGCCGGGCGGTCGCCAATCCTCGCCGCCGCCCGTGCCGCCGGATGGGACGCCGTGCTCGAAGCGCTTGGCCGCAGGATCGATGATCGCCGCGACGACCTCGTGGCGCTGACGGCCGATCTCATCCGCATCCCGACGCTCAACCCCCCGGGCGAGGCCTATCGCGAGGCCTGCGACTACATCGCCGCGCGCCTGAAGCCGCGCGGCTTCGAGGTCGACGTTTCATCCGCGCCGAGGGCACGCCCGGCGACACCGACCGCTATCCGCGCTGGAATGTGGTGGCGCGCAGGGAAGGGGGCTCGCCGGGCCCTTGCGTCCATTTCAATTCCCACATCGATGTCGTCGAGACCGGCCATGGCTGGACGGTCGATCCCTTCGCCGGCGTCGTCAGGGACGGCAAGGTTTACGGGCGCGGCGCCTGCGACATGAAGGGTGGGCTCGCTACCTCCATCGTCGCCGTCGAGGCCTTCCTCGATCTCTGTCCAGACCATCCCGGCGCCATCGAAATCTCCGGCACCGCCGACGAGGAATCCGGCGGCTATGGCGGCGTCGCCTATCTCGCCGAGAAGGGCATCCTGGCGCGCCCGCGCATCGATCACGTCATCATCCCCGAGCCGCTCAACAAGGACCGCATCTGCCTCGGCCATCGCGGCGTCTGGTGGGCCGAGATCGAAACCAGGGGCCGCATCGCCCATGGCTCCATGCCCTTCCTCGGCGACAGCGCCATCCGCCACATGGGCGCCGTGCTCGAGGCCTTCGAGACACGAGCTCTATCCGGCGCTCGCCGCCCGCCATACCGAGATGCCGGTCGTGCCCGATGGCGCCCGCCAGTCGACCATGAACATCAATTCGCTCCATGGCGGGCTGGAGGAAGGCTTTGCCGGCTTCCCTTCCGCCGTCGTTGCCGATTCCTGCCGCATGGTGATCGACCGCCGCTTCCTCATCGAGGAGGAGATCGGCGCCGTCAAAGGCGAGGTGAAGGACCTGCTCGAGCGCATCGCCGCGCGTCGGCCGAAATTCCGTTACGAGTTGCGCGACCTGTGGGACGTGATCCCGACTATGACCGACCGCGATGCGCCGGTCGTGCGCTCGGTCGCCGGCGCCATTTCCGCCGTGCTCGGCCGGGCGGCGGATTATGTCGTCTCGCCCGGCACCTACGACCAGAAGCACATCGATCGCATCGGCCGCATCCACGGCTGCATCGCCTATGGCCCGGGTATTCTCGATCTCGCCCACCAGCCAGACGAATATGTCGTCATCGACGACATGGTCGATTCCGCCAAGATTATGGGTCTCGCACTGCACAATTTGCTGTATGGAATCGGGTAACGGCCGGGCGCCTTGACGCCGGCAGGGAAGAGGGAGAGCGAAAATGAGGAAGGCCTTGAGGTCGGTGGCGCTCGCCGCCGTGCTTGCCGCCGCCGTCGCGCCTGGCGCCGCGTTTGCCGCCAAGACCGGCATCACCGTCGGCATGGTGCTCGAGCCGCCCAATCTCGATCCGACCGCCGGCGCCGCCGCCGCCATCGACGAGGTCACCTATGCCAACATCTTCCAGGGCCTGACGCGGATCGACTCGGACGGCAGCGTCCAGCCGGACCTGGCCAAGTCCTGGGACATCTCCGACGACGGCCTCGTCTACACCTTCCATCTCCAGGTCGGGCGTGAAATTCCACGACGGCACGCCCTTCACCGCCGACGACGTGAAATTCTCGCTCGACCGCGCCCGCGCGCCGGATTCGACCAACGCCCAGAAGGCGCTCTTCGCCGCGATCAAGTCGGTCGATGTCGTCGACGACATGACCGTCAAGGTGACGCTCTGCCCACCCGCAGGGCAATTTCCTCTTCGACATGGGCTGGGGCGACGCGGTCATCGTCGCGCCCGAAAGCGCCGCCGACCAACGCCACCAAGCCGATCGGCACCGGCCCCTTCAAGTTCGTCGACTGGGTCAAGGGCGACCACGTCGACCTGGCCAAGAACCCGGACTATTGGGGCACGCCCGCCAAGCTCGACACCGCGACCTTCAAGTTCATCTCCGATCCGACCGCCGCCTTCGCCGCCATGATGGCCGGCGACGTCGACGCCTTCCCGAACTTCCCCGCGCCCGAGACGCTCGCCCAGTTCAAGGCCGACCCGCGCTTCGCCGTCGTCGTCGGCACCACCGAGGGCGAGACCATCATGGCCATGAACAACGGCAAGAAGCCGTTCAACGATCTCAAGGTCCGCCAGGCGGTCTCCTACGCCATCGACCGCAAGGCGATCATCGACGGCGCCATGTTCGGCTACGGCACGCCGATCGGCAGCCACTTCTCGCCGGCCGATCCCGGCTATGTCGACCTCACCGGCATGTATGCCTACAACCCCGACAAGGCGAAGGCGCTTCTGAAGGAAGCCGGCTATCCGGACGGCTTCAAGGCGACGCTGAAGCTGCCGCCGCCCTCCTATGCCCGCCGCAGCGGCGAGATCATCGCCCAGCAGCTCAAGGCCGTCGGCATCCAGGTCGAGATCATTCCGGTCGAGTGGGCGCAGTGGCTGTCGGACGTCTTCAAGAACAAGGATTACGACCTGACCATCGTCTCCCACACCGAGCCGGCGGACATCGGCATCTACGCCCGCGACGACTATTATTTCGACTACCACTCCGACGCCTTCAAGAAGATCATGGACGAGCTCAACCTCGCCACCGATCCGGCCAAGCGCGCTCGAACTGCTCGGCGAGGCGCAGAAGCGGATCGCCGAGGACGCGGTCAACGCCTTCCTCTTCGAACTCCCCAAGCTGGCGTCTGGAACGCCGAGCTCAAGGGCCTGTGGGCCAATTCGCCCGTCCAGGCCAACGACCTCACCGGCGTCTATTGGGCGAATTGAGACCCATTGCGGGTCGAGGCTCCGACGAACGCCATCGACGTCGCTCCCCGGCGAGAGCGGTCGGACCCGGTAGAAGCACAGCGACCGGGTGAGGGAATTGGCCTGTGTCGGAGGCCCAGCCCCTTCACCCTGCCCATCTCCGCTGGGGGGATGCTCGTGACCGCCCGGTTACTGGATCCGCCAGCGTTTGGCGCGGGGATGACGGTTCGCGGTTCCGGACTGGGCGCCCATGACCGTCTTCATCGCCCGACGCTTTCTCTCCTTGGCTGCGACGCTCGTCGCCGCCAGCATCGTCATCTTCCTGGTGATGGAGGTGCTGCCCGGCGATCCGGCCTCCTACATGCTCGGCCTCAACGCCCAGCCCGACACGGTCGCCGCGCTGCGCCACCAGCTCGGCCTCGATCAGCCGCTCGCTCATCCGCTACATCACCTGGGTCCTCGGCTTCTTCCACGGCGATTTCGGCATCAGCTACACCTACCGGGTGCCGGTGTCGGAGCTCATCGCCGCGCGGCTCTGGGTCAGCGTGCCGCTGGCGCTCTTCGCGCTCGTCCTGTCGACCGTCATCGCCTTTCCGGCCGGCATCCTCGCCGCCGCGCGATCGCAATTCGCCCGGCCGATCTCGCCATCATGGGCGTCACCCAGCTCGGCATCGCCATCCCCAATTTCTGGTTCGCCATGCTGCTGGTGCTCGCCTTCTCGATCGGCGCTGCGCTGGTTTTCCGCCGGCGGCTTCCCCGGCTGGGAGCGGCGGCGTCCTGCCCGGCCTCAAGGCGCTGACCCTGCCGGCGATCGCGCTCGCCCTGCCGCAGGCCTCGATCCTCGCCCGCGTCATGCGCTCCTCGCTCCTCGACACGCTGCACGAGGATTTCATGCGCACCGCCCGCGCCAAGGGCCTCACCTGGCCGCAGACCATCCGCCGCCACGCCGTGCGCAACGCCCTCATCCCGGTCATGACCATCATCGGCCTGCAGTTCTCCTTCCTGCTCGCCGGCGCGCATCATCATCGAGAACGTCTTCTATCTGCCCGGCCTCGGCCGCCTGATCTTCCAGGCGATCGCCCAGCGCGACCTGATCGTCGTGAAGAGCGTCGTGCTGCTGCTGGTCGGCGCCGTCGTCTTCGTCAATTTCTGCGTCGATCTCGCCTATGCGGCGATCGACCCGCGGCTGCAGGCGGCGCAGCCGATGAGCATCGCGCCGCTCGACGCCCCGCAGCCCGGTCGCGACCCGCCGCCGCGGCGCGCATCCATGGCAGCCTGCTCGCTCGGCGGCGCTGATCACCGCGACCGTCGTCGCTCGTCGCGCTGGTCTCGCTGGTCTGGACCCCGCACGACCCGACCGCGATTGTCATCGCCGACCGCCTGCAGCCGTCCTCGGCCGCGCACTGGCTCGGCACCGACCATTTCGGCCGCGACCTCGCTTCGATGCTGATGGTCGGCGCCCGCAGTTCCATCGTGGTCGCGCTCGTCGCCGTTGTCATCGGCGTCGGCCTCGGCGTGCCGCTCGGCCTCTTCGCCTCGGTCCGCCGCGGCTGGCTCGACGACTCGTCATGCGCATCAACGATCTGGTCTTCGCCTTCCCGCCGCTGCTGCTCGCCATCATGGTCGACCGCCATCCTCGGCCCCGGCGCGGTCAACGCCACGATCGCCATCGGCATTTTCAACGTACCGGTCTTCGCCCGGCTCACCCGCGGCGCGGCGCTGTCGCTGTGGACGCGCGACTACGTGCTCGCCGCAAGGCTCTCCGGCAAGGGGCACGGGGCGCATCGCCGTCGAGCACATCCTGCCCAACCTTCTCAACACGCTGGTCGTCCAGGCGACCATCCAGTTCTCTCTGGCGATCCTTGCCGAGGCGACGCTCTCCTATGTCGGCCTCGGCACCCAGCCGCCGGAGCCGAGCTGGGGCCGCATGCTCGCCGACGCCCAGACCATGATCGCCTTCGCTCCGCGCCTCGCCATCCTGCCGGGCCTCGCCATCGTCCTCACCGTTCTCGGCCTCAACCTCCTCGGCGACGGCCTGCGCGACATCCTCGACCCCCGTCTGACGCGGCGCAGGCGGCCGCGATGAACGCCACCCGTCGTCAGCCGCTTCCAGGCGCTCGTAGGGTGGGCAAAGGCGCGCCAGCGCCGTGCCCACGCGGACGACCAATCTTCGCCCCGACAGCGTGGGCACGCTTCGCTCTGCCCACCCTACGGCTACGGCGGCCCACGCGGGGGAGGGCGCCATGACCCTCCTCGCCGTCGAAAACCTCGCCGTCACCATCGGCGACACGCCGATCCTGCGCGACGTGTCCCTCTCCGTCGATGCCGGCAGGGTCCTCGGCCTCGTCGGCGAATCCGGCTCGGGCAAGTCGATGACGGCGCTTGCCGTCGATCGCCTGCTGCCGCAGCGCGCCGTCGCTTCCGGTCGCGTGCTGCTCGATGGCGAGGACCTGATGGCGCTCTCCGAGGCGGCCATGTGCGCCCGGCGCGGACGCGACATCGGCATGGTCTTCCAGGAGCCGATGAGCGCCCTCAATCCGGTGAAGACCATCGGCGATCAGGTCGCCGAGACCATCCGCGTCCATCGTCGCGCCAGCCGCGCTGAGGCGCGGTCAATCGCCCGCCAGGTGCTCGAGCGCGTCGGCCTGCCGGTCTCGCGCTTTCCGCTCTCCCGCTTTCCCCACGAGCTCTCTGGCGGCCAGCGCCAGCGCGTCGTCATCGCCATGGCGATCGCGCTGAAGCCGAAGCTCCTCATCGCCGACGAGCCGACGACCGCGCTCGATGTCACCACGCAGGCGCGCATCCTCGACCTGCTGCGCCGTCTCGTCGCCGAGGACCATGTCGGCCTGATCCTCATCACCCACGACCTCGCCGTCGTCGCCGACATGGCCGACACGATCGCGATCATGAAGGACGGCACGATCGTCGAGGCCGGCGAGACCGTCGATCTGTTCCGCCGCATGCGCCATCCCTATTCGAAGGCGCTGCTGGCCGCCTCGACCCACGCGCCGCGCCCGCGCGAGCGGACGCGGACGGGCGACGGTCCGCCACTGCTGGAGGCGCGCGGTCTCGTCCAGGAATACCGCCTGCCGCGCAGCGTGCCCTTCGGCCGCGTACCGGTGCTGCGCGCCGTCGACGGTGTCGACCTCACCATCCGCCGCGGCGAGAATGTCGGCCTCGTCGGCGAATCCGGTTCCGGCAAGTCGACGCTCGGCCGCATGATCCTCGCCCTCGACGATCCACGCGAGGGCAGCGTCCTCCTCGACGGCGCCGATTTCGTCGCCGCGCGCGGCGAAGAGAAGCGCGGCCTGCGCCGCCGCATCCAGGCCGTCTTCCAGGACCCCTATGGCAGCTTCGATCCGCGCCAGAAGGTCGGCCGCCTCGTCGCCGAGCCCTTCCATCTCGACGTGGCGAAGCCCGACGCCGCCGAGCAGCGCCGCCGCGTCGACGAGGCGCTCGTCGCCGTCGGCCTGTCGCCGGACGACATCGACAAATATCCGCACGAGTTTTCCGGCGGCCAGCGCCAGCGCATCGGCATCGCCCGCGCCCTCATCACCAGGCCGGCGCTGATCGTCCTCGACGAGGCGGTCTCGGCGCTCGACGTCTCGATCCGCGCCCAGATCCTCGACCTTCTCGCCGACCTCAGCGACCGCCTCGGCGTCTCCTACCTCTTCATCTCCCACGACCTGACGGTGGTCCGCGCCATCACCGACCGCGTCGCCATCATGCAGGACGGAAGAGTGGTGGAGCAGGGCGAGACGGAACAAGTCTTCGCCAACCCGACCCACCCCTACACAGCCGCCCTCATCGCCGCGACCCCCAACCTGGAGCGCGCGCTGGCGGCAAGGCAGGAGAGACGGGCGCCGTAGGCCCGTCGCCCGTAGCCCGGGTGAAGCGAAGCGCAACCCGGGGCCGAAACACGGAGCCGCCATTCCGGATTTCGCTGCGTTGCATCCCAGCTACTCTTGCCTCAAGCAGTTGCGCTGTGAACGCCGCCATCAGCCGCTAATCCAGAAATAGCCGAGCTCCGCTCGGAATGGGCTTCCTGCCTTCTTGACCTGCATTGTCTTCGCCCGCTCGCGAAGCTTGCTGATCATCATTGGCATTCGTCGCTCGATCCCCCGTGTCACCCGATCACGCGTCATCTCGATCGTCACCTTCGGCGGGCTGACGTCCGCGCCGAACACCTTCGGAAAGTCCTCGGGCGCAACCACGCGTGCGGTCGTCGGGTCGGTGAGGTCGGTGAAGGTGACGAAGGTCGGCATGCGCGAGGCCGGCACCTCGCGTGCGCCATTGAGGCGAGGGAGCCGCGCCCACTCCCTGAAGGGTACGCCGAAGAGGTCGGGAACGACGTAATCGGTGTAATTGACATTCTCCCCGCGCGAACCGGAGGCCAGCAGCGCGATGACGTTGCGCCCCTTGCCGAGATCAACGAACACCGCCTCACCGCTCGTATGCGGCACGTAGAGCGCCGTAGTCAGGATCTGAGGCTGATAGTTGATGCGGATTTCGATGACGCTCGAGCTTGAATGGACCTGGCCATCGACATCAACGGCAACCGTCATCCGATACCGATAGCTGAGGCTCGGGAAATAGATCACCTTCACCAGCACCACGGCGACGGTGATGAAGATCACGACCAGCAGAAGGGTGATGCCGAGCTTGCGCTTCACCGGCGCGGCTCCCGAAGGCCTTCGGTCGAGCCATCCATCGCGGTTTCGGTTGCGTCGCCCACGTCCGATTCCCAAACGTCCAGGTTGTCACCCAACCTAGGGATGGCAGCGCCCATCGCAACCGCCAATCGATCGTTTGGGTAAACGTCACCGCGCCTCGGCCTCGCCGCGCCTGACGACGGAACCTGGCCTGCGGTCGTAAGGGCAATCGCGGATCACCTGGCGATCGTGCGGAATGACGGGACGGTCAGACAGGGCAAGACGGACGCAGCCGGCCGGCTCTTCTTCATCTCAAGACTGGCACTGGCCCCGTAGCCCGGGTGAAGCGAAGCGCAACCCGGGACCGGAACACGAGCCGCACCCCGGATCTCGCTGCGCCCCATCCGGGCTACGATCGCGTGCCGGTCATCAGGGCAATGCCGCATCGCGTCGGGCTCCCGCGCAATGATAGGATCGTGCCGGACAGGCGGACGAAGTCGCCACCGGCCACGCGCGCCGCCCCCAGACAGGGACCACGCCGACATGATCGATTTCGACACCGAGAAGCTCTTCATCGGCGGTGCCTGGCGGAAGGCGGCGGGCGGCGAGAACCTGCCAGTCGAGGACCCGTCGAGCGGCGGCGTCTTCACCCGCATCGGCCGCGGCGGCAAGGCGGATATCGATGCGGCGGTCGAGGCCGCCCGCAAGGCGCTTGACGGGCCGTGGGGCAAGGCGAGTGCCACCGAGCGCGGACGCGTCCTGACCCGGATCGGGGCGCTGGTCATGAAGCGCGTCGATGCGCTCACCGAGATCGAATCGAGCGATGTCGGCAAGCCGCTCAGCCAGGCCCGCGCCGATGCGCTGGCGCTCGCCCGCTACATGGAGTTCTATGGTGGGGCCGCCGACAAGGTGCATGGCACGACCATCCCCTATCTCGATGGGTACACCGTCTACACGCTGCGCCAGCCGCACGGTGTCACCGCCCACATCATTCCCTGGAACTATCCGATGCAGATCGTCGGGCGCAGCGTCGGCGCGGCGCTCGCCATGGGCAATGCCTGCGTCGTCAAGCCGGCGGAAGAAGCGTGCCTCACCGCGCTCGCCTTCGCCCGCATCGCCGCCGAGGCCGGATTGCCGCCGGGCGTCCTCAATGTGGTCACCGGGCTGGGGGAGGAGGCCGGCGCCGCGCTCGCCGGTCATCCGGGGATAAACCACGTCTCTTTCACCGGCTCGGTCGAGGTCGGCGGGCTCGTCCAGGCGGCGGCCGGTCGCAATGCCGTGCCGGTGACGCTCGAGCTCGGGGGCAAGTCGCCGCAGATCGTCTTCGCCGATGCCGATCTCGACGCGGCGCTGCCCTTCCTGTTGAAGGGGGGCCTTCAAAACGCCGGCCAGACCTGTTCCGCCGCGTCCAGGATCCTCGTCCAGCGCGGCGTCCACGACGTCCTTGTTGAACGCCTGGCGGAGAAATACCGGGCCCTGCGCGTCGGTCCGGCGCTTGGCGACTACGACCTCGGTCCGCTCATCTCGGCGCGCCAGAAAGACCGTGTTCTCAAGTACTTGGATTTCTCCGGCGCCAACCGGCCGCGCATCGTCGCCGAAGGCAGGATCATCGACGAGGCCCCCCATGACGGTCACTATGTCAAACCGGTCCTCCTCGCCGATATCGACCCCGCCCACCGCCTCGCCCAGGAGGAAATCTTCGGGCCTGTTCAAATAGTTATCCCGTTCGACGACGAGGAGGAGGCGATTCGCATCGCCAACGGAACGCCCTACGGCCTCGTCGCCGGACTCTGGACTCAAAACGGCGCCCGCCAGTTCCGTCTCGCCCGTTCAATTCGCGCCGGCCAGGTGTTCGTGAACAATTATGGTGCGGGCGGTGGCATCGAGCTGCCCTTCGGCGGCATGGGGCGTTCGGGGCATGGTCGCGAGAAGGGGTTCGAGGCCCTCTACGGCTTCTCCACGGTCAAGACCGTCGCCACCTTGCACGGCTGAGTTTCTGCAAGCGAATCAGGGAGTTGGGAAACGTGCGTCTCGAAGGGAAGGGGGCCATCATCACCGGCGGCGCCTCCGGATTCGGTGCCGGGATCGCCCGCAAGTTCGTCGCCGAGGGCGCCCGAATCGTCATCGCCGATCGCAATGCCGAGGCCGCCGTCGAAATGGCCGAAAGCCTCGGCGAGGCGGCAACGGCCATCGCGGTCGATGTCTCCGACAATGACAGCGTTGCCGCCATGGTCGCCGGCGCCGTTGCCGTCCTCGGCCGGCTCGACATCCTCGTCAACAACGCCGGAATCGGCCATTTGCCTCAGCTTCTGGAGGATCTGCCGGAGGAGGAATTCGACCGCCTCTTCGCCGTCAACGCCAAGTCGGTTTATCTGACCGCCCGCCATGTCGTGCCGCGCATGAAAGATGCCGGTGGCGGCGCCATCCTCAACATGGCCTCGACCGCCGGCGTCAGCCCGCGCCCCCGTCTGACCTGGTACAACGCGTCCAAGGGTTGGATGATCACCGCGACGCGTTCGATGGCGGTGGAACTGGCGCCGGCGAAGATTCGCGTCAACGCCCTTAATCCGGTCGCCGGCGAGACCCCGCTTCTGAAGACCTTCATGGGTGAGGATACCCCGGAAATCCGCGCCAAATTCCTCTCGACCATCCCCCTCGGCCGCTTCTCGACCCCGGAGGACATGGGCAATGCCGCCTGCTTCCTGTGCTCCGACGAGGCCAGCATGATCACCGGCGTCGCCCTGGAGGTGGACGGCGGCCGCTGCGTTTAGGCGTTGGACGGTTCAACAGGCGAATCGGACGGAGACTCGGGGAGACATTTCGATCTCGGAACCCAGGGGCAAGCGCCCGCCGGCCGAAAGGCCGCCCCCGCGGAGGCGTTGAGCGAAGCGAAACTGCCGTGAGCGCAAAGATGGCTGAGCGTTCGATCTCGGAACCCAGCGGGCAAGCGCCCGCCGGCCGAAAGGCCGCCCCCGCGGAGGCGTTGAGCGAAGCGAAACTGCCGTGAGTGCAAAGATGGCGGAGAGGATGGGATTCGAACCCACGATACGGCTTTAGACCGTATACCCGCTTAGCAGGCGGGCGCCTTCGACCACTCGGCCACCTCTCCGTGAGACGGGGCATAGCCGGGATGACGCCGGCCAATCAAGCCAATTGTCGTTTACGCCTGGCCGGCCAGGGCGCGAGCGCGCCAGATCGGGGTTCGCGAGCCCGACCGGCACCCCTCCAGCGGCAGCGGCGCCTGTTGCGTGAATGCAACAATGGCTGACAGGGGCCGCCGGTGAGCCTCCGCCAATTCGCCCCCGCCGCATGCGGTCGCTAAACTGCCAATCTCGTTGCTGGCCTTTTCCTAAGGGGCTGGCGGGGCCGCTTCGTTACCGGAGTGTTAAGCCAAGTGTTACCAGAGATTTAAGGCGGTCGCGAAGAACGTGCCAATTCTGCAACACGGCTTTGAAAAACCGGGATTCGGAGGCTGATGGCGCCGTTTCTTCGTTGCGCACCCCGGCGGCTTCGCTACAGTCCAATTCACGGATCGCGGGGCACTCGCGTTTCGTGTTGGCTGGACGGAAGAACCCTGGGGTGGGTCAAACCCGACCAAGTCCAACTTAGCGGGGATTGGGACAGACTTCGCAGACGCTCACTTAGCCGGGTCTACCTTTACGGGGGGAACCGGGAGCAAACGGGAAGAACGAACCTGCCCCTAGATGAAGCTTTGGAGGTCAGGATATGAACCTTAAGACCCTTCTGCTCGGCTCTGCAGCGGCCTTTGCGGTCGTCAGCAGCGCCCAGGCGGCGGATCTCTACGTCGCCGAGCCGGTGGATTATGTGAAAGTCTGCGACGCCTTCGGCGTTGGCTACTGGTACATCCCCGGTACCGATACCTGCCTGAAGATCAACGGCTACGTCCGTTTCGACATCGGAGTGTACGACAGCAAGGTTGTCGATGTGGCCAACAACCACACGGGCAACTGGGGCTTTGCGACGAAGGGCTATGTCGCCTTCACCGCGAAGTCGATGACCGACTACGGCCCGCTGACCGGTTTCATGGCGTTCCAGAGCGTCTTTGATCCGTCGTCGGCGACCAACAACGTCGCGAACCTCGACGAAGCCTATCTGTCGCTCGGACCGCTCCTCGCTGGTAAGACCGGATCCACCTACGACTACGGTGGCGGTTACACCTACGACGGCACCGATCTCAACTCGGATGCCGCTGGTCAGCAGCTGCGTCTGTCGTGGGCCATGAACGGCATGGGTCTGATGTTCGGCATCGAAGATCCGACCGTCCGTTGGGGCAGCAATGCCACGAACGACGTCCCGAACCTGATCGCGGCGATGACCGCCTCGAACGGTCCTTGGGACTTCAAGTTCTCGGCTGGTTATGCCGATCTGGTCACCGGTGGTGCCTGGGGTGCGCAGGCCGCTGCGTCGGTCAAGCTCGACCAGATCGCCCCCGGCGATGCCTTCCGCTGGAAGGTCGCTTATGCGGAGGACGCTTACTCCTACGCTGGTGGCTCGAGCGCGGGTACCGGCTCCTACTGGAGCGCTCTGGCGTCGTTCAAGCATTTCTTCTCGCCGACCGTTTACGGCGCGTGGTCTGCTGACTACCTGAACGATCCGGTGGGCGACAAGTGGCAGGCCACTGCCCAGCTGACTTGGATGCCGGTTCACAACTTCCAGGTCGGTGTCGAGGGTGGCAACACCAACACCTACGGTTCCGACGCCTGGTGGGGCAAGGTCCGGCTGCAGCGCGACTTCGGCGGCTAGTCGAACGAGCCTGATTTTATTGAAGGGCCCGGCGGAGAAATCCGCCGGGCTTTTCATTTGTCCGGCATTTGCCACCTACATCTCCCTGGAGTCTCGCTCCGCTCTTGAGCAAGACCACCAAATCTCTACATGGTAGGGCGGTTCAGCCTGCTTGCAGGCGATCGAGTCGCTCGGCAAGAATGGCCAATCCGCTTGTCAGCGCTGAGTCCGCTGTTGCGGCGAATGAGTTCGTTGCGACCTGCGCAGGCGCGACTGGTGGCCGGACGGCCGCTGAAATGCGTCGAGAGTGGGCGTAGCGGGCGGTTCGGCGTCAGGGAATAGTGGCGCAATGGCCAATTGGCGCAGATGGATCCGACCCGGCATCGTGGCGACCATCGTCGTTGCTCTGCTGGCGCTGGTGATCCGAAGCGGTGACGTCGAAAAGGACCTGTCGGCCCGCGTGACCGCGCGGCTTGCCGCGGCCGGACAGGGCTGGGCCAGGGTCGTGGCTTCGGGCCGCGATGTAACGATCGAGGGCACGGCGCCGGCGCCGAGAGTCCCGACGCGTGGCCCTTGTAGCGGCAGGACAAGTGGCCGGCGTTCATGCGGTCACCGATGCAAGTGGCCTCCTGCCGATCGCCTCTCCCTATGTCTGGTCGGCGCACAAGGCCGGCCGTGTCCTGACTCTGCTGGGCTCAATACCCTCCGAATCCTTCCGCAATTCGATCTTCGCTGCGGCACGGCGGGCATTGCCCAAAGCCGAGATTCACGACGAGATGAAGCTTGCCCGCGGCGCCCCGACTTCCTTCACCGGAGCCGTCAACTTTGCCCTCGGGCAGCTCACCAATCTGGCCGAAGGCACCGTCATGCTGACAGACAGCACATTGTCGGTGGTCGGCGTCGCGGCGAGCGCTGCCGCCTATGGCGCCGTCAGGACCGCGCTCGGCGAGGACCTTGGCAATACGGTCGCACTGGGGCCGGTCGAAATACTTCCCGCACGCGCCGATCCCTTCGTCTGGTCGGCGAGCTACGACGGCAAGGCCGTGATCATGGCCGGCTATGTTCCCAATGACGGAGTCCGCGACGCACTGGTCGCGACCGCCAGGGCGACGCTTCCCGGTGTCCAGATCGACGACCGCATGGCGCTTGCGTCGGGTGAGCCGGATGGTTTCGTCGAGGCCGCGACCTTTGCCATCACCACGCTCGATCGCTTCACGCGCGGCGGCGTGACGCTGGATGGGCTTTCGCTGGATGTCGCAGGCGCGGCTAAGACGGTCGATGATTTCGAAGCGGTTCTCGCGAATCTGAGAGGAAATCTGCCGACGGGCGTCCAGGTCGTCTCGAGTGCGATCGAACCCGCCTCGGTGTCGCCCTATGGCTGGAGGGCGGTCAAGGACGAGAATTCGGTGATCTTGAGCGGCTATGTTCCCTCGGCACAGGACCAGGCAAAGGTCGAAGCCGCGGCGAAGGAGCTGTTCAGCGGCGTGCGCATCGAAAACCGGATCCGGGTCGCCGCCGGTGCGCCCGACATGGACTGGATGGGGGCGATCACCTTTGCGCTGGGCGAACTCGGGAAGCTGTCACACGGTGCGGTCGTCCTTGGCGATAAGACCATAGAAATCAATGGCGAAGCCGCGACGCCGCAATCCTTTGCGGATCTCCTGGCCGATCGCGGCCGGCCATTGCCGGCAAGCCTGACCCTGGCGAAGTCGAATCTCGTCCCGCCGGCCGTCTCGCCCTACCGTTTCGTTGTCGAGCGTGAACCGGACGGTGTCAGGCTGTCCGGTTATGTTGCCTCGGCCGACGAACGGCGCGCCGTGCTCGATGCCGTGGCGCGCAAGTTCGGAAGCGAGAAGGTGATTGACGATCTCGCCTTTGCCAGCGGTCAGCCCGAAGGCCTCGTTCAGGCGGTGACGACCTCGTTGCAGGCGATCAGCCGTCTGGCCGGCGGGCGCGCGGAAATCGTTGACAACTCGATCAAGCTGACCGGATGGGCCTACTATCCGGCGGCGATCGAAGAGGTCCCCGACGCGGCGGCGGCGAGCCTTCCCAACGGCTTTGTCGTCTCGGCCAAGGTTGACGGCCGGCAGGGCGATCAGCCTGTTCCGGCGAAGCAATGCAGCGACATGCTGCAATCGGTTCTGAAGACCGGGCGGATCGCCTTCGAGGGCAACAAGGCGGTGATTGCGCCTGATAGCTTCGGCCTGCTCGACCGGGTCGCCGAGACCCTCGCGCGGTGTCCGGATGCGCAGATCGAAATCGGCGCCTATAGCGATTCCCAGGGCTCGGCCTCGCGCAATCGCGACAGTACCCAGGCGCGCGCCGACGTGATCGTCGACTACCTAGTCACCGCCGGAATCAAGCGCGAACGGCTGTCCGGAGTCGGCTATGGCGAATCGAAGCCGATCGCCGACAACCACACCGCGCAGGGCCGGGCGGCGAACCGCCGGATCGAGTTCACGGTCAAGCTTCCCGAGGAAGGCTAGGGTCGGCGCGATGCTCTATGTGATCGTCAGCTACTGGCCGTTTCTTCTGCTGTCCTTGCTTGCCGGCGTCGTGGTCGGCTGGTGGTTTCAGGATCCGCGCAGCGCGGATGACGTGACGGCGTGGCTCGAACGGGGGCCTGACGAGCCGTGATCTGGCATTTCTTCGAGGTTTGGGGACTGCTCCTCGTCTGCTTTTTCGTCGGCTGCGTTTTCGGCGTCCTCCTCTATGCCTGGATCGCCCGAACGCGGTTCGCCGAAAGCGCAGGGAGCGCTCGCCGATCTGATTGGCGACGCGATCGATGGCATCAAGAGCCGCCTTGGCATCGGGCCCGTCTGGCGTCCGGCGAGGCCGCGACCGGCGGCGAGGGCCGCTGCCGCCGCCGCTGAACCAGCGTGCGCAACGGCCGTACGCACGCGAGCCATGGTCGACGCCGGCGTCCCCGTCCGCATGCGGCCCCCGGAGACGACAAAGCCTGGGAGTCCCAAATTGTGCCGGGGACGGTCATGCCGAGCACCGAGGAGGATGAATTCGTCGAGATCGATGCAGTTGCCGCCGAGATCGGCGCGGCGGCTTCCGATCGGCAAATGCCGGAGGATGACATCGTCCCGATGAAGCCGGCGACCCTGACGGCGCCGCGCAATGGCGTCCCGGACGATCTCCAGCGCATTCGCGGGATCGGGCGCAGCAACGAACAGCTCCTGAACGGTCTCGGCATCTTCCACTTTGCCCAGATCGCCTCCTGGACACCGGCGGAAGTGCGCTGGGTGGGGTCGTTCCTCGCCTTCCCGGAGCGCATCGAGCGCGACGAGTGGATCGGCCAGGCGATCGTTCTGGCGAGCGGCGGCAAGACGGATTACGCGAAAGCCGCCGACAGCCGCCGCGGCCGGGGCGATTAGGTCTGACCTTCAGCCTTCGGTCCGAACCAGCTTCACTGACCGGCAAGTCCGCGTCAAAGCCCGGCTCTCCACGCGGGATGACGACATCGACGGGAGGACCGGCATCTTCCGCCTCCGTCATGAATGCCGAGATATGCTGGAGCAGGTGCCCGTTTCGCAGGAGTGGCGGGTGGCCTTCTCCATCGACGGTGATCGCGCTGAATCGGGGGTGGCTGGCGGCCATCCGCTCAAGCGTGTTCTGGGAAAGCAGATCGGAATTGGCACCGCGAATGGCGAGGATCGGAACCGACTTCAGCGCGGCGAACTCGTCCCACAGCGCCGGCAGGTCTTGATCGAACTCGACGCCGTCGAGCGTCCGCGCCAGGGCAGGATCGCTGTCGCCGACCGGGCGGCCGTCCACTTCGCGAAAGGTCATGCGGGCAAAGGCACGCCACTCGTCCTCGTCGAGCCCGGTGAAGCGCGCCGCCGTGCAGCCTCTTCAGGATATGGACCGCGTCGTCCCAGTCGTCGGGTTCAGGCGTCTGCCGACATAGGCCTTGATGCGGGCAAGTCCGGGCGGCTCGATTTCCGGGCCGATATCGTTGAGGACGATACCGGCAAGGCTTGTCGGGCGGGCGACGCCCATCAGCATGGCGATGATGCCGCCGCGCGAGGTGCCGACGACGATTGCGCGATGGATGCCGACGCCGCCATGCCGTCGAAGACGTCGTTCATCTCGGTCAGCGGATTGTAGTGGTCCGGATCGCGATCCCAGTCCGAACGGCCACGGCCGCGATAGTCGAAGGCGACCACACGGCGCGGGCGGTGCCGGTGGCGCACAGAAACGTCGCCAGGTCGTGGAAGTCGCGGACCGGTGCGCGTCAGCCCGGGAAGGCAGACGACCGGCAGATGCGGCCACAGCGGATCGCCATAGCTGCGTCCGTGAAGCGCCAGCCCATCGGCGCTGGAATAGGTGAAATCGCGCCACGCGGCGCCGTGATTATCGTCGGCGGGCATTCCAGAACCTTGCGCGACCGGACGACGGGGCGTCGTCCGAGTGTGACATATCGCGATCGAACCGATAGGACGTTAGCCGGTCATGCCGGCAAGGACCAGAAGCGGTCAGTTGATCGTGCCGCGCTTCAGGTCCGCCTTGATCGTCAGCGCGCCGTCGCCGAGGCGTGCGCGATAGACCTGCAGGTTTTCCATAATCCGCTGGACGTAGTTGCGCGTCTCGGTGAACGGGATCAGCTCGATCCAGTCGATGACGTCGACGTTCGGGTCGCGCGGATCGCCATATTGCTTGACCCAGCGATAGACCCGCCGCTTGCCGGCATTGTACGCGGCGAAGGTCATGACGTAGGAGCCGCCGAAATCGTCGAAGAGCTCGCCGAGATGCACGGCGCCGAGCGTGGCATTGTAGGCGGGGTCGGTCGTCAGCCGCGCCTGTCGAGAAGGGCGACGCCGGCAATCTTGGCCGTCATCTTGGCGGTCGCCCGGCATGAGCTGCAGGAGGCCGCGGGCGCCCGCCCTGCTGATCGCGCCCGGATTGAAGGCGCTCTCCTGTCGCGCGATGGCGTAGACCATGGGCCGCTCGACCGCGCCGGTCTTGGCCGAGGAAGGAATGGCCGCTGTCGGGAAGGCGAGGGCGTCGACCGGCAGGCCGCGATAGGTGGCGATCTTGCCGACCTGGAGCGCGATCTGGTGCTCGCCGTTCTGTTCGGCGAGGTTGGCGAGCAGGGTGATCTCGCGCGGATCGCTGAGTTCGCGGGCGAGCGCCAGATAGAAGATCCCGATGCGGTCGTCGCGATTGATGCTGGTGAGCCGCTTGATGACCTGAACGAGTTCGCGGCCGTCGAAGCGCGCGCGAACCGCGGCATCCGGCGTTGGCGGCGGATCGAGCGGCAGTTTTTTCACGCCGAGCTCGGCGAGCGCGAGCTGGCCATAGAAGGTGGTCGGATAGGCACCGGCCTTCTTGTAGTGCGTCGATCGCTTCGGCCTTGTCGCCGGCAGCCGCGTCGGCACGGCCGAGCCAGTATTCGGCGCGCGACAGGCTGAGAGGCAGCGATGAGACGGCCTTGATCGCCAGGAAGTGGCGCCGGGCGACCTTCGGCTCGTGCAGGAAGTCGAGCGCGATCCAGCCGGCATGAAACTCGGCCTCGGCGCGTCATGGCGTTCGACTCCGCAGAATGTCCGGCGGCGATCTTGTAGGCGATGCGCGCATCGCCCTTGTCGAGGAGTTCGCGGGCAATCAGCCGCCGTTCGACCCACCAGGCATCGGGATCGACCAGCGCCTTTCGGGTCGCGGGGCGCGGAGAGCATCAGCCGCGCTGCCTCCTCGATCTTGTCGCTATGGCGCAGATACCGGATCCGCGCAAAAAGTGCGAGCGGGCTCGGCGCGCACCGAGGCCGGCAGCCTGGCAAGCGCGGCACCGGCCTTCGACCGGTTCTTCATGACCATGATGAAGGCCGAAGCGAGCGCCTGATCGTCCTTGCGAAAGGAGCTTCGGCGGCCTTCGTCGCGTGGTCCGGCCACTCCTGATAGAGCAGCCGGATCATGCGCGCTCGCGTGTCGGCCGTGGTGAGGAGGCTGCGGAACTCCGTGCGGATCGTCGTCTCGATGTCGTCGGAGAAGTCTTCGTCGCGCCACAGCGGCCGGATAGCGCCGCGGCATCGGCCTTGCGGCCGACCGCGAGATAGGCGCGTGCCAGCAGCACCGCGCCGTCGTCGGTCTCGGGCTTGCTGCCGGCGAACGCCTTGATGATCGGCTGCGGGCCGGGATTCTCGCGCATGAGCGCCTGTTCGAATCGCAGGCGCAGCAGCGACTGTCCGGGCCAATCGGCGAGCTTCGCCGAGATTTCCGCGATGCGCGTCGAGGTGACGTTCTTGTCGCCGCTGATGGCGATCAGCCAGTCGACGATCTTGGTGTCGATGCGATCGGGCAGGGCGTATGCGGCGATCGTCGCGGCCGCGGGATCGCCATCGTCGAGAAGCTTCAGGGCGAGCCGCAGCCCGACGTGACCGAGCGGGTTGTTGTCGCCAGCAGTATCGGTCGCGCGTTGCGGCTTCGTCGGCGGCAGAAAGACGTCGGAGCCCGGGCCGTCGCTCTGGTCGGCCGCCATCGGCGGTCCGGCTTCGTCGCCCCGTCCTGGATCAGTTCGCCGATCGGGTCCGCCAATTGCCGGTTGGGGTTCGGGCGCGGCAGGGGGACCAGCCGCGGCGACGCTGCGTGCCTGGCCGCCGACGCGATCGACGGCGCGGCAAGCGGCAGGGCGAGCCGCGAGGCACAGGCCGCCAGCCATCGCTGCCCGGCAATGGCGGCCCGTCGCGCATCGAAGGTTTGCGCTTCATTGACTTGGGCCCTTGCTCAGATGGGTCGGTCCGGCTGCAGCTGACCACATGGGTGCCAGCTGCCCCATCGGCACCTCTCGTCCCCGAACCTATTGTGCCATAGTGAATGATTGCTTGACGAGTCCGGTGATCGGCCATTGGTCCTTGCCGCTTTCTTGGTCACGGACTATGGTCCCCCGCTAGAGAAACCGCCAAAATCGTCACAGCGACCGGGCACTTTCAAGGCGAACGGAAACGCTATGTTCAAGGGTTCGATGACCAGCGCTGGTCACGCCGATGCGCGACGGGCGAGCTCGACGAGGAGGCGTTTCGCGCCTTCGTCGAGTGGCAGATCGGCGAAGGCAGCGCACGGCCTGGTGCCGGTCGGCACGACCGGCGAGAGCCCGACGCTGAGCCACGACGAGCACAAGCGCGTCGTCGAGATCTGCGTCGAGGTCGGCCAAGGGGCGCGTTCCGGTCGTCGCCGGCGCGGGCTCCAACAACACGACCGAGGCGATCGATCTCGCCCGCCACGCCGAGAGCGCCGGCGCCGACGGCGTGCTTGTCGTCACGCCCTACTACAACAAGCCCAACCAGGAAGGGCTCTATCAGCACTTCAAGGCGATCAACGACGCGATCGGCATTCCGATCATCATCTACAACATCCCGCCGCGCTCGGTGATCGACATGTCGGTCGACACCATGGCGCGCCTGTTCGAGTTGAAGAACATCGCCGGCGTTAAGGACGCGACCGCCAAGCTCGATCGCGTCAGCCTGCAGCGCCACGCGATGGGGCCGGATTTCATTCAGCTTTCCGGCGAGGACGGCACGGCGCTCGCCTTCATGGCGCATGGCGGCCATGGCTGCATTTCGGTCACCTCGAATGTCGCGCCGAAGCTTCTGTCCGAATTCCAGGAGGCCTGCCTTGCCGGCGACTATGCCAAGGCGCTGACCTATCAGGATCGGCTGATGCCGCTCCACAAGGCGCTCTTCCTCGAGCCGAATCCCGGCCGGCGTGAAGTATGCCCTGTCGGTGATCGGCAAGATGACCGACGAATTGCGCCTGCCGCTGGTCAATGTCTCGGAGCCGACGCGCGCCGAGATCCGGTCCGCCATGGTGCATGCCGGGCTGATCAACTGACCGTGCCATGGCCGCCAACAAGGAAAAGCCGGCGCGTCGGATCGCGGCGGATAATCGCCGCGCCCGGTTCAACTATGAGATCGGCCAGACCTTCGAGGCCGGCATCGCGCTGACCGGCACCGAGGTGAAGTCGCTGCGCGAGGGGCGCTCCAACATCGCCGATTCCTATGCGAGCGCGTATGGCGGCGAGATGTGGCTCTACAACGCCTATATCCCGGAATATCTCCAGGCCAACCGCTTCCAGCACGAGACCCGCCGGCCGCGAAAGCTGCTCCTCCACAAGCGCGAGATCGACCGGCTGGCCGCGCGCGGTCGAGCGCGAGGGCATGACCGTCGTGCCGCTGAAGATCTATTTCAACGATCGCGGCCGCGCCAAGGTCGAACTGGCGCTGGCGCGCGGCAAGAAGCTCCACGACAAGCGCGAGACGGAGAAGAAGCGCGACTGGGATCGCGAGAAGGCGCGGCTGCTCCGGGACAAGGGCTGAAGCGGTGTCGAGCGGCTTGCGCTAGCCGAGCCGCGCGCGAATCTCGGCAAAGACCGAGCGGAACATCTCGGTCGTCAGAACGCCGGTATTCGTGTTGTAGCGCGAGCAGTGATAGCTGTCGTGGAGAGCGAGGTCCGGCCTGACTTCATGGACGGCGCCATGCCCGAAACGATAGGCGGAGCGCTTCAGGCCGAGGGCGGGCAGAACGCTGTCATGGGCGACCCGGCCTAGGGCCAGGATAGATCTCAGGCGCGGCATCGCGCCGATCGTCGCGACGAGGAATTCGCGGCAGGTATTGATCTCGACCGGCTTTGGCTTGTTTTCCGGTGGCACGCAGCGCACCGCATTGGTGATCGCCGCAATCGGTCAAGCGTCAGAGCCGTCATCGGGGCGCGCCAGATAGTCTCCGTGTGCGAAGCCGAACGCGATCAGCGTCTGATAGAGCAGGTCGCCGGCGTAGTCGCCGGTGAACGGCCGGCCCGTCCGGTTGGCGCCGCGCAGGCCCGGCGCGAGGCCGACGATCAGGAGCCGTGCATCGCGTGCACCGAAGCTCGATCACTGGCGCGTTATGCCAGTCGGGTTCCGCCGCGCGCCATTGTTCGCGGAAGGCGACAAGACGCGGGCATTTCGGGCAGTCGTGGCCCGGATCGGTTGGGGACATCGTCAGCGATCGAAAGAAAGGCGGGGCGTCGTCAGATCGACTTCGTCTTCCTCGAACTCGTCCTCGAAGTTGATCGGACTGGTGTCCGTTCGGACTGGCGCTGGGCACGTTCGGACGGATCGCGGCCGATCTTTTGCTGCATCGTTGCCAGATCGACGAAGTGATCGGCCTGACGGCGCAATTCGTCGGCGATCATCGGCGGCTGAGTCGAAAGGGTGGAGATGACACTCACCTTCCGTCCGCGCCGCTGCACGGCCTCGACCAGCGATCGGAAATCTCCGTCGCCGGAGAAGAGGACGACATGATCGATATACTCGGCCATCTCCATCACATGAACAGCCAGTTCGATGTCCATGTTGCCCTTGATTTTCCGGCGTCCGGAGGCATCGACGAATTCCTTCGTCGGCTTCGTCACGACCGTGTAGCCGTTGTAATCAAGCCAATCGATCAGCGGTCGAATCGAGGAATATTCCTGATCTTCCGCAAGTGCAGTATAGTAATAGGCCCTCAGCAGATAGCCTTTCGCCTGGAACTCACCAAGAAGCTTCTTATAATCGATATCGAATCCAAGGGATTTTGCTGTGGCATAAAGATTTGCGCCATCAATAAAAAGCGCGATCTTTTCTCGTGGGTCGAACATAGCTCATGATTCCAACGTTATCAGCGCAGCTTCAAACTGATTTCTGCCAGATACGGGCCGCACTTCGCGCTCAGGTTTCACAGTCCGAAAATAACAGCGGCCCTACCGCCGATCGGCGAAATTCGAAACTGCGTTACTGGACATCCTTCCAAGGGAGCAGGACAATAGATATAAGGCCGTTTATTAATTCGGAGCCTGCAACCGTCAGGCTCTTTACGAACATCATTACGTTGCCGATTTTGTCGATAATTCAAGCCCTCGACCGTGTCGAGGCGGTTGGATTTCCCCGGCATAGCCGAGCCATTCGGCGCCGTTGGCCCAAGGATTGCTTGCATTTCCACGGCGTGCGGCCTATTTCAGGCCAACTTCCCATCACGCTGATTAGGAGACGAGGAATGGCCCGCGTCACCGTCGAAGACTGCGTCGACAAGGTTGAGAACCGGTTTGAGCTCGTTCTTCTGGCGAGCCACCGTGCCCGCATGATTTCGAGCGGCTCGTCACTCACGATCGACCGCGACAACGACAAGAACCCGGTCGTGGCGCTGCGCGAGATCGCGGAGCAGACCGTTGCTCCCGAGGATCTCAAGGAAGATCTCATCCATTCGCTTCAGAAATACGTTGAAGTCGACGAGCCGGAAGTCCGACGCCGTTCCCATGATCGCTTCCTCGACGTCGGAGGCCAGTGCCGACGACGGCGACGTCACCTTCGACCGCATGTCGGAGGAGGAGCTCCTGCGCGGGCTCGAGAGCATGGTTCCGCCGGACAAGACCGACGACTTCTGATCGGCCGCAATGGCCGGTCATCGCGCATAAACTTTCGCGATACTATATTTCCTGATGCGATGGGGATCGGCCGTGGAAGCGGCTGACCGCGTATGCGTTGGGTGTCCGCGCCATGATGCGCCAATACGAGCTGGTCGAGCGGGTAACGCGTTACAATCCGAACGCGGATGAGAACCTGCTCAACAAGGCCTATGTCTACGCCATGCAGAAGCATGGCACGCAGCAGCGTGCCAATGGCGATCCCTATTTCTCGCATCCGCTCGAAGTCGCGGGCATCCTGACCGATCTGAAGCTTGACGACGCCACCATCGCCGTCGCACTGCTTCACGATACGATCGAGGATACCGACGCAACCCGTGCCGAGATCGACCAGATGTTCGGCGAGGATATCGGCCGGCTGGTCGAGGGCCTGACCAAGATCCGACGGCTCGATCTTGTCTCGCGCAAGGTCGCGCAGGCCGAGAACCTGCGGAAACTCCTTCTCGCCATCTCGGCCGATGTGCGCGTGCTGCTCGTCAAGCTCGCCGACCGGCTGCACAACATGCGCACGCTCCAGCATATGCCGGAGGAGGCGCGGCGCCGGATCGCCGAGGAGACCCTGGACATCTATGCCCCGCTCGCCGGGCGCATGGGCATGCACGACATGCGCGAGGAGCTCGAGGAACTCGCATTCCGCACCGTCAACCCGGAAGCGCACGACACGATCGCCGGCCGCCTCGCCGATCTCCGTCAGCGCAACCGCACGCTCATCGACAGCATCGCCAGAGGAGCTTTCAGACCGCTTCGGAAAGGCTGGCATCCTGGCCGAGGTCGCCGGACGGGAAAAGAGACCCTATTCGATCTTCCGCAAGATGGAGCGCAAGGCCGTCAGCTTCGAGCAGCTTTCGGACATCTTCGGTTTCCGCGTCATCGTCGGCTCGCTTGGCGACTGCTACGCCGCGGTCGGCGTGGTCCACACGACCTGGCCGGCCGTTCCGGGCCGTTTCAAGGATTACATTTCGACCCCGAAGCAGAACGACTACCGCTCGCTCCATACCACGTCATCGGTCCCGGCAGCCAGCGCGTCGAACTGCAGATTCGCACGGCGGAGATGGATCGCGTTGCCGAATACGGCATTGCCGCTCACGCACTTTACAAGGATGGCGTGGCGCCGTCCGCGGGCAAGGCGAACGGCGGCGGCATGGCGCGAGCGGCGGAAACGGGGCGAACGGAAATGGTGCCGCCCGGCCATTTGGCGCAACGAGGAAATTCGCGCCTATGAGTGGCTGCGTCGCACGATCGAGATGCTCGCCGAAGGCGATACGCCGGAAGAGTTTCTCGAGCACACCAAGCTCGAACTGTTCCAGGATCAGGTCTTCTGCTTCACGCCGAAGGGCCGCCTGATCGCACTGCCGCGTGGCGCGACGCCGATCGATTTCGCCTATGCGGTCCATACCGAGATCGGCGACACCTGTGTCGGATGCCGGATCAACGGGCGCCACATGCCGCTGATGACCGAGCTGCACAATGGCGACGAGGTCGAGATCATCCGCTCCGAAGCGCAGGTGCCGCCGGCCGCCTGGGAATCGATGGTGGTCACCGGCAAGGCGCGTTCGGCCATCCGTCGGGCGACGCGCGCGGCCGTGCGCAAGCAATATGCCGGCCTCGGCCGGCAGATCCTCGAACGTGCCTTCGCCCGCGCCAAGCGGGCCTATTCGGACGAACTGATCGGCGGCGTGCTGCCGCGGCTCGCCCAGAACAATATCGAGGACATGCTGGCCGCCGTCGGCCGCGGCGAGATCCCGTCAGTCAACGTGCTCAAGGCCGTCTATCCCGACCACAAGGAGGAGCGCGCCGGGCGGTCAAGCTCGAAGACCGAGGAGGGCTGGTTCGGCCTCAAGCGCGGGTCCGGCCTGAAGTTCCGCGTTCCCGGCCTTGCCCGGCGCGTCGCGGCAGCCGCCGCGAGGTCGGCCCCGGTATTCCCATTCGCGGGCTGCAAAGCGACATGACGGTCCGCTTCTGCGAGGGCGGGGCGCTGCCGGGCGAGCGGATCGTCGGCATCATGACGCCGGGCGAGGGGATCACCATCTATCCGATCCAGTCGCGCGCGCTGAAGGCGTTTGATGATGAGCCTGAACGTTGGCTGGACGTGCGCTGGGACTCCGATGACGAGCATGGCCGCTTTCCGGCCAAGATCGCGGTGACGGCGATCAACGAGCCCGGCACCCTGGCGCAGATCGCTCAGGTTCTGGGGGACAATGAGGCCAATATCTCCAATCTGAGGATGGTCAGGACGGCCTCGGACTTCTCGGAAATGCTTATAGACGTTGAGGTTTTCGACGTGAAGCACCTGACCCGGGTGATCGCCCAGCTGCGCGCGCGGCCGGTGGTGAGCACGGCGGCGCGGGTGAACGACTAGGAGGCCGGGAGCATTGGCAGGAAGTATCCATAACATATTGATAAATAACGGATATATACCCCGTCTCTCGCGTCGGGAACGGCTCCGGACCGCGACCGATCGCGCTTTGCGGTCATTCTTGCTGGCCAAGCAGGAAGCACCACCTTATCAAACGGATAGCCGGTCACCGGGGCCCGTCGCGATCTGCTGGCGAGGTCCCGTGGCCGGAGATTGGCCAGATAAGTTGAACAGCGTGCACGGTTGGATGGACCGGCTGATGAATGCCCATGTACGGCGGTTGAAAGCCTGAACGATGCTGTTCCGCCGACGCACCCCGATGAACCTGATGGAGCGCCTGCGCATCGCCTTCTGGCCGCGCAATAGCTGGGGGCGGTCGCTGCGCTATTTCACCAAGCGCGTCCTCAGGCTCTCCGGCTCGCCGCATGCCATAGCCCTTGGCTTCGCCATCGGCGCCTTTGCCTCGTTCACGCCCTTTGTCGGGTTTCACATCATGATCAGCGTGTTCGTTGCGCTGATGGTCGGCGGCAACATCCTCGCCGCCGCCTTCGGGACGATCGTCGGCAATCCTTTCACCTTTCCCTTCATCTGGTGGGCGACCTATGAGCTCGGCGGCCGGGTGCTCAACGATTATCGGGGGCCGATCCGCCCACATGCCATGGCCCATGGCCTGCTGCACCAGTCGTTCAGCCATATCCTGCCGATCATCAAGCCGATGCTGGTCGGCTCGCTGCCGCTTGGCCTGCTGGTAGCGACGGTGAGCTATGTCATCGTGCGCGTCGGCGTGAAGGCCTATCAGGCCGCCCGCCGTCAACGGCTCGAGCACCGCCGCCTGACCCGCGGGACACAGGTCGCGGCCGACGACAAGGAACTGACATGACCCGTGCCATTCCGACGGCGAGCGCGGAGGCGTGGGCCGTATGATCATCGGCATCGGCAGCGACCTCATCGATATCCGCCGCATCGAGAAGGTGCTCGAACGTCACGGCAGCCGCTTCATCGACCGCATCTTCACCGACATCGAGATCAGGAAATCGGAGCGCCGCCGCGAGCGGGCCGCTTCATACGCCAAGCGCTTCGCCGCCAAGGAGGCATGCTCGAAGGCGCTCGGCACCGGCATCCGCCAGGGTGTCTTCTGGCGCGACATGGGCGTGGTCAATCTGCCCTCGGGCCGGCCGACCATGGCGCTGGCCGGAGGGGCCGCCCGGCGACTCGCCGCCATGACGCCGGACGGCCACCGCGCCGAGATCCACCTGACCATCACCGACGATTTCCCGCTTGCCCAGGCCTTCGTGGTGATCGAGGCCGTCCCCGGCGCCGCGCCGTAAATCGGCCGCTTTTGCCGCTGACAGCGTTGCGCTCTGCTGGACGAGCCGGTATGACCGACCCGGCCGCAGGGCTGGATTTTCCTTCAAGCAGGCAGAGAGCATGAGCGTGGCTACTCAGAAAACGCGGCCCCAGAGCAGCGGTTTCGGTGAAACCGTCAAGATTGTCGTCCAGGCACTGCTTCTCGCCCTGGTCGTGCGGACCTTCCTGTTCCAGCCCTTCAACATCCCCTCAGGCTCGATGAAGTCGACTCTGCTCGTCGGCGACTATCTCTTCGTTTCGAAATTCTCCTACGGCTACAGCCGCTATTCCTTCCCCTTCGGCGTCCACCTGTTCGACGGACGCATCTGGTCGGCGCCGCCCAAGCGCGGCGATATCGTCGTCTTCAAGCTGCCGCGCGACAACACGACCGACTACATCAAGCGTGTGATTGGCCTGCCGGGCGATCGCATCCAGATGAAGAACGGCGTCCTCTACCTCAACGACAAGGCGGTCAAGCGCGAGAAGGTCTCCGACTTCATCCAGACCGACGCCTTCGGCGCCGAGGTTCATGTTGCCGCGCTACAAGGAAACGCTGCCCAACGGCGTCAGCTACATGACGCTCGACCTCACGCCCAACGGCTTCGAGGACAACACCCCGGTCTACGAGGTCCCGCCCAACCACTATTTCATGATGGGTGACAACCGCGACAACTCGACCGACAGCCGCGTGCCGCCCGATGCCGGCGGCGTCGGCTATGTCCCCTTCGAGAACCTGATCGGCCGCGCCGAGATCATCTTCTTCTCCGTGAAGCAGGGCGATGCGGCCTGGGAGGTCTGGAAGTGGCCCTGGTCGGTGCGCTGGGACCGCCTGTTCAAGGTGCTATGACCAAGGGCGGCGACGCCGCGCTCGCGGCGCTCGAGGAACGGATCGAGCATCACTTCGCCGATCGCGAACTGATCCGCACGGCGCTCACCCATGCGAGCGCCTCCACCGGCACGAGCTACCAGCGGCTTGAATTCCTCGGTGATCGCGTGCTCGCGCTCGTCATCTCCGAAATGCTGCTCGAAGCCTTTCCCGGTGCCGCCGAGGGTGAGCTTGCCCAGCGCCTGACCGGCCTGGTGCGCAACGAGAGCTGCGCCGATGTCGCGGTCGAGCTGCGCTTCGGCGAGGCCATCCGTCTCGGCGGCGGCGAACACCAGTCGGGTGGACGCAAGAAGGCCGCGATCCTCGGCGACGTCTGCGAGGGGGTAATCGGCGCTCTCTATCTCGACGGCGGCATCGAGGCCGCCCGCCGTTTCATCGGCGCCCATTGGAGCGACCGCATGCTGAACTGGCGCGGTCCGCTGCGCGATGCCAAGACCACCCTTCAGGAATGGGCGCAGGGACGCGGCCTGCCGACACCGAACTATGCGATCGTCGAACGCAGCGGCCCCGACCACGCACCGCAATTCGTCGTCGAAGTCACCGTCGACAACGTACTTCCCGGCAGCGGCGAAGGCCGTTCGCGCCGCGAGGCCGAACAGGCCGCCGCCACAAGTGTTCTCGTCCGCGAAGGCGTCTGGGACCGGCATGAACGAAGACGCGAAGGCGGACGAGGGAGCCCCACTCGCTGTGGCTTCGTTGCGATTGTCGGCGCGCCCAACGCCGGCAAGTCGACGCTGGTCAACCGGCTGGTCGGCACCAAGGTTTCGATCGTCAGCCGCAAGGTGCAGACGACGCGCGCCATCGTGCGCGGAATCGCGCTGCACGATCGCGCGCAGATCATCTTCGTCGACACGCCCGGCATCTTCGCGCCGCGCCGCCGACTCGACCGGGCGATGGTCGACACCGCCTGGGGCGGGGCGCATGACGCCGATCTCGTGGCGCTGCTGGTCGATGCCGCCAGGGGAATCGAGGAGGAGGTGAGGAGCCTTCTCGAAAAGCTCGGCGAACTCGGCCAGAGAAAGATCCTCGTCCTCAACAAGATCGACAGGGTCAAGCGCGAGGCGCTGCTGGCGCTCGCCGCCGAGATCAACGGCGCCCAGCCCTTCGCCGAAACCTTCATGGTCTCGGCGCTGACCGGCGACGGGCTCGACGACCTGATGGCCTATCTCGCCGCCGCCGTGCCGGAGGGGCCGTTCCTCTACCCCGAGGACGAGGTCACCGACCTGCCGGTGCGCCAGCTTGCCGCCGAGGTCACCCGCGAGAAGCTGTTCGAGCGCCTGCACCAGGAACTGCCCTATGCCGCCACGGTCGAGACCGACGAATGGCTCGAGCAGAAGGACGGCTCGGTGCGCATCTCCCAGACCGTCTTTGTCACGCGCGACAGCCACAAGAAGATCGTGATCGGCAAGGGTGGCGCTATGATCAAGTCGATCTCGACCGCCGCCCGCAAGGAGATATCCGAGATCGCCGAGTGCCCGGTCCACCTCTTCCTCTTCGTCAAGGTGCGCGAGAAGTGGGAAGACGACCCGGAGCGCTACCGGGTGATGGGGATCGAATTCCCGAAGGGGTGAGGCGCGGTCCGCGAAGCGGACGAAAACGTCCAGTGGACGTTTTCGAGTGCCGAACGCCCGAGCGCAAGCGAGGGCAGGGACGGGCGCGGTCCGCGAAGCGGACGAAAACGTCCAGTGGACGTTTTCGAGTGCCGAACGCCCGAGCGCAAGCGAGGGCAGGGACGGGCGCGGTCCGCCGGACGCCCGCGCGCTGGATGGGGCCGGCCAAGCGCCCTCACGTCATCCCCGGCGAGGCCCGCAGGGCCGAGGGAAGGGGAGCCAGTAAACGACGGGGATGCCGGATTGGGCGCCGGCGATATCGTCCGCGCCCATATCTGCTGACGCATCGTTTACTGGGTCCCCGCCTTCGCGGGGATGACGGGTGGTGTGTCCGTCGTCCGCCGTCGATCCCGTAACGGCGCTGTCGGGCGCGGACGCGCACGAAATGCACGGACGTGTAGGGTGGGCAGAGCCTGCAGAGCCGGCGTGCCCACGCGGACCGTGCGCCTGTGACCCGCCAGCGTTGGCACGCTTCGCTCTGCCCACGCTACAGAGCGCGGCGGTGTCTCGGGGCGCCTCAGATGAACGCGCCGATGCCGCGCCACACGACATAGACGCCGACGACGATGACGATGCTGGCGAAGGCGTAGGAGAGGGCGCGACGTTTGCCGGCGAGGCGCCGGGCGGCGAAGACGCCGGCGAGGCCGCCGACCACGCCACCGGCGAGGAGCAGGCCGGCGAGGCGCCAGTCGACGAGGCCGGAGAGGGCGTAATTGCCGGCCGTGGTGAGGCCGAAGGCGGTGACCGAGACCAGCGAGGAGCCGATCGCGTTGATGAGCGGCATGCTGGTCGCGATGACGAGGCCTGGGACGATGAGAAAGCCGCCGCCGATGCCGAAGAAGCCGGACAGGAACCCGACGCCGAGAGCGGCGGCGGCAAGGCGCGGCATGAGGTGGCGGGCGGAGGTCCGGTCGAGGTGCACGTCGGGCTTGGCCTCGGTGCGTGGACGCCGGCCGACCGACAGGCCGACGGCGATCATCACCAGCCCGAACAGGGCGAGCAGCTTGTCGCCGTCGATCGTCTTGCCGAGCGTCGAGCCGAGGACGGCACCGGCGATGCCGAAGACGGCGAAGACCAGCGCGCAGCGCGGCTTGACCGTGCCGGCGCGCAGATGGGTGGCGAGGTTGAAAGCGGCATTGGCGGCAACGGCCAGCGCGCTCGTGCCGATCGCCACATGCGGCGCCTTGACACCGACGACATAGACGAGCAGCGGCACGGCGAGGACCGAGCCGCCGCCGCCGATGAGGCCGAGCGAAAAGCCGATCAGCGCGCCGGAGCCGAGTGCCAGCACGTGCTGGAGAGGGTCAAGAATCATCATGGGGATTGGCGGCTCTCTCCGCCTGTCGGATCAGCCGCGATCGGTGCCGAAGCCGGCGCGCTTCCAGCCGATGATGCCGCCGGTCATGCAATAAGCGTCGCCGCCGGCGAGGTGGTTCAGTGCCGCAGAGTTGACCTTGGTGCGGCCGCCGGACGCGCACAGGAAGATCACCTTGCGATCCGTGGGAAGGCCGTTGGTGTCGCCGCGAGCAAGCTTCGACAGGGGCATGTCGATCGACCCGGGAATGCGTTCGGCCGCCTGTTCGTGCGGCTCGCGCACGTCGACCAGCACGGCGTTGTCGTCGAGCATGGCATGCGCCTCCTGGGGCGTGATGTCCTTCAGCATGTTTCTTCAGTCCTTTCGTTGGGTGGGGGCGGATCGCCCGCGCAATACATCGTCTTGAGGGTGAGGAGGAAGCGGGCAGCGGCCGGATCCGTGATCGCATAATGGAGGGTCTGGCCGTCGCGACGGAAGCCGACGACGCCGTCGGCGCGCATCAGCGCCAGGTGCTGGGAAAGCGCCGACTGGCTGAGCCCGACCGCGCCGGCAAGCGCCGAGACGCTCATCTCTCCGCTGCCGGCGAGGCTGCACAGGATCAGCAGCCGCCGCTCGTTCGCCAGAAGCTTGAGCAACCGCGTCACGTCGCCGGCCTTTTCCGAGAGCGCCGCCAGCTCGAAGGGAGGGATCGCAGTCATCATCTTATCCATTAGCGTTGACTAAATTAGATATTGCTAATATATATGTCAACAGCAGAAACGTGATGGACACCGCATGATGGAGAGCGTCATGGCGACGAGCCCAGCCCGACATCCGCGCCTTCTTCGACGAGGCGACCAATACGGTCAGCTATCTGGTCTCCGATCCCGCCAGCCGGAAGGCGGCGGTGATCGACCCGGTGCTCGACTACGACCAGGCCTCGGGTAAGGCCTCGACCAACTCCGCCGATGCCATTCTCGCGCGCGGCCAAGGAGGACGGCCTGACGATCGAATGGGTGCTGGAGACCCACGCCCATGCCGACCATCTTTCCGGCGCGCCCTACGTCAAGCTGAAGACCGGCGCCAGGGTCGGCATCGGCGAGCACATCCGTGAGGTGCAGAAGATCTTCCGGCCGGTCTTCAACGCCACCGACATTTCCGGCGACGGCAGCGAATTCGACCATCTCTTCGCCGATGGCGAACGCTTCAAGATCGGCGAGCTGGACGGGGAGATCCTCCATACGCCGGGCCATACGCCGGCCTGCATCTCCTACCATATCGGCGAAGCGCTCTTCGTCGGCGACACGCTGTTCATGCCCGACTTCGGCACGGCGCGGGCCGACTTCCCCGGCGGCGACGCGCGCACGCTCTACCACTCGATCCAGAAGCTGCTGGCCTGCCGGACGAGACGCGGGTCTATCGTCTGCCACGACTACCTGCCCGAGGGCCGGGACGGGTATGCCTGGCAGACGACGATCGGCGAGGAGCGCAGCAACATCCACCTCGCCGGCAAGAGCGAGGCCGATTTCGTCACCATGCGCGAGGCGCGCGATTCCAACCTCGCCGCGCCGCTGCTGCTGCTGCCCTCGATCCAGACCAATATCCGCGCCGGCAAGCTGCCGCCGGCCGAGGCCAACGGCGTCTCCTACATCAAGATTCCGGTGCGGCTGGCGACGTGAGGTCGCGGTTGGGCGGCAACCGGCGTAGGATGACTGGCTGGCCTCAAGCCAGCCGTCAGGCAATTCAGCCGGACGCATTGGGAGGATCCAGGCATGATTTTCATCACCCAGGGACGTTTCACGCGCGATGCAATGAACGGCATGATCGCGAAGCCTGAAGATCGGGCGGTCGCGGTCGGCAAGCTCGCCAAGGGCGCCGGTGGCAAGCTCCTCAGCTACTACATGACCATGGGCGAATACGACTTCATGTGCGTTATCGAGGGGGGCGACGAGAAGCAGATGCTGCCGGCCCTCATCGTCGCCGGCGCAACCGGCGGCGTCACCGATCTCAAGACGACCGTGGCGCTCACGTCCAAGGAGGGCATGGCGGCATTCGCGGCGGCCAAGGAGACGGTCGGCAGGTTCCAGGCGGCCGGCACGAAATAGGCGCTCTTCGGTCGGATTGGCGGAAAACCGCCATTTAGGCGAAAGGCGGGGCGAGGGGTGACTCGGCCCGCCAAGGGTGCTAGAAGGCCGGTCCCCGCCGCTTATTGCGGTGCAGCAACGGTTGAGCCATGGCCAACGCAATGCCTGACCCCGCAGGGGTGGCGGCACCGGCCGATGGAAACGGTCATTCCCATCCGCAAGTTGGCTTCTGGGCCCTGACGATCGGGTCGATCGGCGTCGTCTATGGCGACATCGGCACGAGCCCGCTCTATGCTTTGCGCGAGGCCATGGTCGCCGCCGCCGGCGGCGGTCGGGCGTCGACCCGCGACCGACATCGATCGGCGTCCTGTCGCTGATCGTCTGGTCGCTGGTCATCGTCGTCACGCTGAAATACGTCGCTGGTGCTGACCCGCGCCGACAACAATGGCGAGGGCGGCACGCTGTCGCTGATGGCGCTGGCCCAGCGCGCGATCGCCCAATGCCGCCGCGACCATCGTCGTGCTCGGCATCGTCGCCGCGGCGCTGTTCTACGGCGATGCGATGATCACGCCGGCGATCTCGGTGCTCTCGGCGGTCGAGGGGCTGGAGTTCGTCGCGCCGAGCTTCGACACCTATGTCCTGCCGCTCGCCGTGGTGATCCTGGTCGGGCTGTTCGTCGTGCAGTCGCGCGGCACGGCGCGGTCGCCGCGTTCTTCGGGCCGATCAGCTCCGTCTGGTTCGTCGATGCTCGCGGTCGCCGGCCTCGTCCATATCGCGCGCGATCCGAGCGATCCTGCTCGCCTTCAACCCGCTCTACGGCATCGAATTTCTGTTCAGCCACGGCTTGCTCGGCCTGGTGACGCTCGGCGCGGTGTTCCTGGCGGTGACCGGCGCCGAGGCGCTCTATGCCGATATCGGCCATTTCGGCCGGCGGCCGATCCAGACCGCCTGGCTCGGCTTCGTGTCTGCCGGCGCTGGTGCTCAACTATTTCGGCCAGGGCGCGCTGGTGCTCGGCCGATCCGCCGCGCTGTCGAGACCCGTTCTTCCTGATGGAGCCGGACTGGGCGCGGCTGCCGATGGTCGTGCTGGCGACCGCGGCGACGATCATCGCCAGCCAGGCGGTGATCACCGGCGCCTATTCGCTCAGCCGTCAGGCGATCCAGCTCGGCCTCCTGCCGCGTCTTGAGATCCGCCATACCTCGGAAGCCCATGCCGGCCAGATCTACATGCCGCGCATCAATCGCTATCTGCTGGTCGGCGTGCTGCTTCTGACTGTCGTCTTCCAGAAGTCCAACGCGCTCGCCGGCGCCTATGGCATCGCGGTGACCGGCACGATGGTGGTGACGGCGATGCTCGCCTTCATCGTCATCTGGAAGGTGTGGAAGTGGACGCTGCTCTGGTCGCCGGTGCTGATCGTGCCGTTCCTGGTCATCGACACCGCCTTCCTGTCGGCCAACCTCTTCAAGATCGTCGAGGGCGGCTGGGTGCCGGTGCTGCTCGGCATCGGCCTGATGGTCGTCATGATCACCTGGCGGCGCGGCACGCGCATCCTGTTCGACAAGACGCGCCGGCTGGAAGTGCCGCTCGCCGAGCTCATCGGCAATCTCGAGAAGATCGCCGCCGCATCGGGTCCCCGGCACCGCGATCTTCCTGACCAGCGATCCGGCGAGCACGCCGACCGCGCTGCTGCATAGCCTCAAGCACTACAAGGTCCTGCACGAGCAGAATGTCATCCTGACGATCCTCACCAGCGATACGCCGCGGGTCGAACCGGCCGAGCGGGTCTCATTGGAGCCGATAAGCAAGACCTTCACGCGCCTGACCGTTCGCTACGGCTTTGCCGAGAGGCCCGAACCTGCCGCGCGCGCTCGTGCTGGCGCGACGCCAGGGGCTGACCTTCGACCCGATGACCACCTCGTTCTTCCTGTCGCGCCGCTCGATCCGTGCCTCGCAGAAGTCGGGCATGCCGTTATGGCAGGACAAGCTCTTCATCCTGCTCGCCCGCAATGCGGACGATGCCTCGAGCTATTTCCGCATTCCGACCGACCGGGTCGTCGAGATCGGGACGCAGGTGACGGTGTAGGGGCAAGGGCCGACTGCCCTATCCCGCCATGGGCGGGGGGAGACCCTTTCCGGCGCCGTGACCAAGCGGCCGGGGCGCCGGTGATTGCTGATCGAACCTGGACGTCACCGGCGGCGGTTTCGCCGGAAACAAATCCTCGTCTATTGTCGAGGCGTTGCGGTCCGCCGACCGGATGCGCGTGAGCGGCAGAGGATGCGAGGAACGTGCCTGACTTCCAGCAGTTCTCCCTGACCGCCAACGTCCTCGTCTTCGCCGTCAGCGCCATCGCCGTCTGGATCGCCGGCACGCGGCTTTCCTACGCCGCCGAGGTGATCGCCGATCGCACGGGCATGGGCCATGCGCTGACCGGGTTCCTGTTCCTCGGTGGCGTCACCTCGCTGCCCGAGCTTGCCAGCGTCCTGACGGCATCTGCGCAGGGCCACGGACCGCTGGCGTTGAGCGCCATCCTCGGCAGCGTCGCCACCAATGTACTCCTGCTCGCCATCGCCGACGCCGTGCTCGGCAAGGACGCGCTGACCTCGGTCGTCGCCCGTCCTTCGACGCTGCTCCAGGGAACGCTCGGCATCGTTCTGCTGGGTGTAGTCGCCGCCGGCATCGCCGTCGGCGATGTCGATCTCTTCGGGCTCGGCGTCTGGTCGGCAACGATGGTGCCGCTGTTCGCCCTGGCGGTCGCCCTGTCGTCGCGCCACGAAAACCGGCCGACCTGGATCGCGTACGACCATGTTGACACCTATCTCGGCTCGCTTGAGGTAGCCGAGCCGAAGCCACCCGCCGATGTGGAGCCGAAAGCGTCGGTGCGGCCGATGGTCATCGAAGCGCTGATCGCCAGCCTCGTCATCCTCGCCGCCGGCTATGTTCTCGCCGAGGTCGCCGACGCCATTGCCGCCAAGAGCGGCCTCGGCGAGAGCCTCGTCGGCTTCGTCCTTGTCGGCTTTGCCACCTCGCTGCCCGAGATCAGCTCCATGGTCGCGGCGATCCGGCGGCGTCGCTACGAACTCGCCATCGGCGACATCTTCGGCACAAACCTCTTCGACCTGCTGCTGATCCCGATCGCCGATCTCGTCTTTCGCGGCGAGCCGATCCTGCGCACGGCCGGCCGTTTCGAACTGGTCGCGTCCCTGCTCGGAATCGTGATGACGGCGATCTTCGTCGTCGGCCTGCTCGACCGCCGGAACCGGACCGTGCTGCGCATGGGCTTCGATTCGATCGCCGCGCTCGGCACCTATGCGATCGGGCTCTTCGTCCTCAGCCTCCTGCATTCCGCGGGCTGAGCCTGTGGATAAGCGGCGCCGCGATTTGACCTGAGCCGCCCGGGCGCCCAAGTCTTGGGTCACCATGACCATCCACCTGATCAAGCTTTGCGTGGGGTGCGACTCCATCGACGATCTCGCCGAATGGATCGACTACCGCCTCGACGAGGCGCGTCGAGCCGGGCGCGAGCTGGTGCATGGCCATGTCACCCGCATGGTGCCGAAGCGGACGGCCGATCTGCTCGACGGCGGCTCGCTCTATTGGGTCATCAAGGGCAATGTCCAGGTGCGCCAGCGCCTTCTCGATGTGCGTCCCTTCACCGACGACGAGGGCATCCAGCGCTGCCGACTGGTGCTTGAGCCGATCCTGACCGCGACCGAGTGGCAGCCGCGGCGGCCTTTCCAGGGATGGCGCTATCTCGAGCCGAAGGACGCGCCACGCGACCTCAAGGATGTCGGCGAGGAGGACGACCTGCCGCCGGCGCTGCGTGCCGAGCTGGCGGAACTCGGCCTGCGCTGATCCCGCCCATTGACACTTTCCTGATCTTCTTCCGATACCGTGAGAGGGCTCCGGCGAGAGTCCTTTTCCCTCACAGCGTTGGCGGCCCCGCTTGTTCCGGCCCCGCATGTCATGGCCATGAGTATCGATTCCGGTTCACCTTCCTCCGCGCATGTCATCGTCTTCGGCAACGAGAAGGGCGGCACCGGCAAGACGACGACGGCGATGCACGTCATCGTCTCGCTGCTGAACGCCGGATTCCGGGTTGCGACGATCGATACCGACAGCCGCCAGCGCTCGCTCACCCATTTCATCGAGAACCGCGCGCGGCGCGCCGACCAGACCGGCGCCGCGCTGGAGCTGCCGCGGCACCATATCGTCAGGTTCGGCGACGACGAGGTCGTGCGCACGAACCAGGCCGAGGAATTCGCCTCCTTCGTCGAGATCATCCATCGCGTCGAGCACGAATATGATTTCGTCGTCGTCGATACGGCGGCGAGCGACTCCTACCTGATGCGCCTCGGCCACTCGATGGCCGACACGCTGATCACGCCGGTCAATGACAGCTTCGTCGATCTCGATATCCTTGGGCGCATCGATCCGGTAACACTCGCGCCGGTTGCGATAAGCCACTACGGCGCCATGGTCCAGGAGACGCGCGCACGGCGCAGGGACATCGACGGCAATGAGCTGGACTGGGTCGTCCTGCGCAACCGTCTCGCGCCGCTGACCAGCCGTAACGAGAAGGCTGTCGCCAGCGGGCTCGCTTCATTGTCGCAGCCACTCGGCTTCCGTATCGCCGACGGCATTTGCGAGCGCGTCGTTTTCCGCGAGTTCTACGCCCTCGGGCTGACCGCGCTCGACGCCTTCGACAAGTCGGTCCTCGGCAGCGAGCCGACCATGTCCCATCTGGCGGCGCGGCGTGAAGTGCGCGACCTCATGGATTGCCTTGGCTTGATGTCGCGCCGGGGACGGGACGTGGCTGCCGCCGCTGGCGAGGGGACGGACGCGCCGCGGGCGTCTGTCGCCATGGTCGAGTAAGCTTGGGGCGCCTACTACCCGATTCTCAAAACGGCCGAGAATCAGGTATTTAAATGACATGGCTTCTGATTCTCGTCGCCCACGCCCCGCTCACGTCATCGTTCTCGGCAATGAGAAGGGCGGCTCGGGCAAGTCGACCACAGCGATGCACCTGATCATCGCGCTCCTGAAAACGGGGGCGCGCGTCGCTTCGATCGATACCGACGGGCGGCAGCGATCGCTGACCCGGTATGTGGAGAACCGGGTTGCCTGGATGAGCCGCGCCGGCCTTCAGCTCGAAGTTCCGACCCATTTCACCGTGCCGCTCGCCGATGGCGAGATGGTCTCGGATATCGAGGGCAGGGAATTCCGCGCCTTCGCCGAGGCGCTGAGCCGCACCGAGTTCGGCTACGACTATGTCGTCGTCGACACCGCCGGCAGCAATTCCTACCTGATGCGGGTCAGCCACGCGATCGCCGACACGCTGATCACGCCGATCAATGACAGTTTCATCGACTTCGACGTACTCGCCCAGGTCGATCCCGAATCCTTCGATATCCGGGCGATCAGCCATTACGCGGAGCTGGTCAGCGACGCCCGCCAGCAGCGTTTCTATGTTGATGGCGGCAAGACCGATTGGGTGGTCGTGCGCAACCGCGTCGGCACCTTCGACAGCCGCAACCGCCGTAATTTGCTTGTCGGCCTCGATCACCTTTCGCAGCGGCTCGACTTCCGCATCGCCGACGGCATTTCCGAGCGCCTGATCTTCCGCGAGCTGTTCCTGCGCGGCATGACCGCGCTCGATACCCTCGACAAGGAGACCCTCGGCGGCGAGCCGACCCTGTCGCATCTGGCGGCGCGGCGCGAGGTGCGCGAGCTCGTCGATCTCCTTGGTCTGCCCGCCCCGCGACGCGGCCAAAGGCGGCGGACGGAAGACCTGCCGATCTCCAAGGCGCCGCTTGCCAACAGCAACCAGGCGCCGGACGGCGATCAGTCCCGATTGCAACAGACGGGCTGATCACCACATTATCCAGTTGTTCGCCCCTCGAGGAGGGGCCGTCCGTCGTCCGAAAGGTCGCCGCCGATGGCCGCTGACCAGAAACGCCCACCTGCCAGCCGCGCCGGCGCCGTTCCGGCGGCGGAGCGCTCGTCCCATGGCAAGATCGATGCCTTCCTCGCCGAGGCTAACGCGATGGCGCCGGTCGGGGAAGGGCGCGGTCGGCTGATCTTCGCCCTCGACGCCACCATGAGCCGCCAGCCGACCTGGGACACCGCCTGCCGGCTGCAGGCCGAGATGTTCGAGGCGACCAGCGAGATTGGCGGGCTCGACGTACAGCTCGTCTATTATCGGGGCTTCCGGGAATGCCGCGCCAGCAAGTGGGTGCGCGACGCCCGCGCCCTGAGCGATCTCATGACCAGCATCTCGGTGCGCGCCGGCGAGACCCAGATCGGCCGCGTCCTCACCCATGCCCGCGCCGAGGCGCGCAAGCGCAAGGTCGGGGCGATGGTCTTTGTCGGCGACGCGCTCGAGGAGTTGATCGACAAGCTGGCGGCGCGGGCGGGCGAACTCGCCCTGCTCGGCGTCAAGGTTTTCATCTTCCAGGAAGGCGACGATCCGAAGGTCGAGCGCGCCTTCCGCGAGATCGCAAGGCTGACCGGCGGCGCCTATGCGCGCTTCGACCTCGGTGCGCCCGGCCAGCTCGGCCAGCTTCTGCGCGCCGCCGCCGTCTATGCCGCCGGCGGCATGAAGGCGCTCGCCGCCACCAGAAGCGCGGGGGCGAAGCTGCTGATCGAGCAGATGCGATAGGGCGATGATCTATTTCGTCATCGGGGTGACGCTGCTCGGCCTGATCGTGCTTCTCGGGCAGGCCTATGTGAACGCCGACCCGCGTGCGCTGACGCGTGCGCTGCGCTATGGCGTGGCGACGCTGCTGCTGGCGGTCGGGGCGGTGCTGCTCCTGGCGGAGCGGTGGGGACTGGCGCTGCCGCTGCTTGCCGCCGGCATCTCGGCGCTCACCGTCGGCCGCATCGGGCCGGTCGACCTGCGCGGCTCACGGCGCGCGGCGGGCTCGTCCTCGACCGTGCGTTCGGCTTTCCTCGACATGCGCCTCGACCACGACAGCGGTGACATGAGCGGCCGTGTCGTCGCCGGCACCCATGCCGGCCGCGGACTCGACGAACTCGGCGAGGCCGAGCTCATTGATCTTCATGGGGAAGTCGCGCGCGACAGCGAGAGCCTGGCGCTACTCGAAGCTTATCTCGACCGCCGGATCCCCGGCTGGCGTGAACACGTCGAGGGTGATGAAGCAGCGGGGGCGGGCGGCACGACGGATACGGGCGCCATGACTGACGAGGAGGCCTATGAGGTCCTTGGCCTTGCGCCCGGAGCCGGAAATGCGGAAATCCGGGCTGCTCACAGGCGTCTGATGATGAGGGTGCACCCGGACCAGGGGGGCTCCACGTTCCTTGCGGCCAAGATCAACGAGGCGAAGGACAGGCTTCTCGGCAAACATCGTTAAGTCCCATACGCGTTACAAAGGACCCCGGTGGAAGCGGCCAGGCTGCGTCAGTCGCTGATGGCCAGGCAGTCGAAGTTCAGCTTCGTCAGGTAGGTGCAGGCTCGACGGGCGGTGTGCTTGGACGTGAAGCCGGCGAAACGGGCGCGGTAGAGGGTATTGCCCTTGACGTTGACCGGCTCGGTATAGGGCGAGACGCTGGCAAGTACGCTGCCGGCCTTGGCCGCGGCGCGGTTGAGCAGCGCCTCCGCGGAGGACTCGTTCGGCGTCGCGCCGATCTGGATCTTCCATCCAGCCGGCACCATCGTCGGCGTCACCGAATTGTCGACCGAACCGGTATCGTCGTCGCCGCCGTCGCCCTGGGAGCCCGAGACATTGTCGCTGACCGGGACGATGGACGCGGTGGTGATCGGCTCATTCGTGTCGAGCGTGTCCGGACGGTCCGGGCGCTCCGGCGGCGTCGGGATGAGGGCGGCGATCTTTGCCGGCGAGACTCCGACGACAGAGGCCGTGCGGCGGCCGGTCGTCGCTTTCGAGACATAGCCGTCGATGAGCGAGGCCATCTGACGGTCGCGGGCGCGGCCCGTCTTGCCGCCGAGGACGACGGCGATGACCCTGCGGCGGCTGCGGTCGATCGAGGTGACCAGATTGTAGCCCGACGCGCGCGTATAGCCGGTCTTGATGCCGTTGACGCCAGCGACCTTGCCGAGCAAGTGATTGTGGTTGCCGTAGCGGCGGCCGTTGAAGACGAAGGTCGAGGTCGAGAAATAGTGGAAGTACTGCGGGAACCGGTCCTGCAGGGCGCGGCCGAGCAGGGACATGTCGTGCGCAGTCGTGTACTGGCCGGGCGCGGGCAGGCCGGAGGCCGTGCGGAAGGTCGTCCGGCTCATGCCGAGCGCATGGGCGGTGGCGGTCATCCGCTTGGCGAAGTCGCTCTCGGTGCCGCCGAGATGCTCGCCGACGGCGACGGCGACGTCATTCGCCGACAGGGTCACCATCGCCAGGATGGCGTCGCGCACGCTCAGCGACCGGCCAGCCTTGAGGCCGAGCTTGGTCGGCGGCTGCGCGGCGGCGTGCCGGGACATGGTGATCGTGGAATTGAGGGAAAGACGATGATGCTCCAGCGCGTCGAAGAGCAGGTAGAGCGTCATCATCTTGGTGAGAGAGGCGGGCGGCGTGCGCGCGTCGGCGGCCTTGGAATAGAGAACCTTGCCGCTTTTCGCGTCGACCACTATCGCCGTGTTCTTGCGGGCGAGTGCCTCGTCCGCCATCGCCGACAGGCCAGCGCCCAGCATGGCGCCAACCATGAGGATCTTCAGCGGCATAACCCAGAACCGCCTGCGAACCCCAAAACCCATCTGCATAATCTCGCTCCGCACCCGCCGGCGAAATGTGCCAGCGTCTCGAGTTCATCGCATATGGTCGGCGGGACAAACCAGACTCGACGCCCGGACAACAGTTGCCCTATCCCACTATACCGCGAAGTGGGCAACCCGTTTACACGTCATGGGCTGTCGACGTTCCGCTGCAGCTTCGTCCCCACTCATGCTGCACGCCGACCTCTGCCGCGACAGTATGGGTGGCCAGTTACGAATCCGTAAAGCAAAAATGAATTCCTAACGATCCGCCGTAGCCGAGTTCGGTTTTGTGCAGTGCACAAATTCCTTGACAGCGATGTTGCAATGCACATATATCGGTCATGAGGTTGAACAACGCGCGCGACATCATCGATGTCGGCGCAAGCTGTAGAGGGACGCAGCCATGATGACCGGTTTTGAAGACATGCATAAGGTGAGCAAGGAAAACATGGACTACGCAATGAAGAGCGTCGGTGCCATGAGCAAGGGCTTCCAGGCGATCGCCGCCGAGGCTGCTGACTACTCGAAGCGCAGCTTCGAAGAGGGCAGCGCCGCGTTCGAGAAGCTTCTCGGCGCCTCGAGCCTCGACAAGGCCGTCGAAGTCCAGTCGGAATTCCTCCGCTCCGCCTACGAGGGTTACGTCGGTCAGGTGACCAAGTTCGGCGAGATTTTCGCCGACATGACCCAGACCGCCTACAAGCCGTACGAGACCATGTTCGGCAAGTTCGGAAAGTAAGGCTGCCCTGCAGCCGCCCCGCGGTATTCGCGGGAAGAAATGGGCCCGGCCTCGTGCCGGGCCTTTTTTATGGGGCGTTTCCTTCGCCCGATTGCGGCCCGGTGCGGCGCCGCATATTCAAAAACGCGCCTTGGCACCCTAGATATCGAACCGGTGATCGGTGGGACACGTGTCGGACGCCTGTCCGTCGGGCGGTATGGTCACAGCAAAATTGATCATGACCGGATTGCGCCGCCGCGCGTTTCTCGGCAGGATTCTTCTGAAAAGGTGAGACCGAGCTACGTATGAGCAATTCGATTCGCCGATCCGATGACGGGAACTCCGGGACTTCCGTCGTCACCAAGACGCGGACCAGGACGAAACGACCGAGCCTTTATCGGGTTTTGCTCCTGAATGACGACTACACGCCGATGGAGTTCGTGGTTCATGTTCTTGGAGCGTTTTTTCAGCAAGGGTCGTGAGGAAGCGACCCAGATCATGCTGCATGTGCATCAGCACGGCGTGGGGGAGTGCGGCATCTACACCTACGAGGTCGCAGAGACTAAAGTGACGCAGGTCATGGACTTCGCCCGTAAGCATCAGCATCCTCTGCAATGTGTGATGGAAAAGAAGTGAGGTAGCCCGTGCCGTCCTTCTCCCGTAGCCTTGAAAAGGCTCTCCACCAGGCGCTGGCCCTCGCCAGCGAGCGTCATCAGGAATACGCCACGCTCGAGCATCTGCTGCTCGCGCTGATCGACGACCAGGATGCGGCCGCCGTCATGCGCGCCTGCAATGTCGATCTGGATATCCTGCGCCGCAACCTGCTCGAATACATCGACACCGAACTCGCCAACCTGGCGACCGGAGCCGATGAGGATTCCAAGCCGACCGCCGGCTTCCAGCGCGTGATCCAGCGCGCGGTCATTCACGTCCAGTCTTCCGGCCGCGAAGAGGTGACCGGCGCCAACGTGCTCGTCGCGATCTTTGCCGAGCGCGAAAGCCATGCCGCCTATTTCCTGCAGGAGCAGGACATGACCCGCTACGACGCGGTCAACTACATCAGCCACGGCATCGCCAAGCGCGCCGGCATGTCGGAGTCGCGGCCCGTGCGCGGCGTCGACGATGACGCGGCGACGGTCGAGGGCCGCGAGGAGTCCGAAGAAGAAGGCGGACGCTCTCGAGGCCTATTGCGTCAATCTCAACGAGAAGGCCAAGAAGGGCCGCATCGATCCGCTGATCGGCCGCGCGGCGGAGATCAGCCGCACGATCCAGGTGCTCTGCCGGCGGCAGAAGAACAACCCGCTCTTCGTCGGCGATCCCGGCGTCGGCAAGACCGCGATCGCCGAGGGCCTCGCCAAGCGCATCGTCGACGGCGAGGTGCCCGAGGTCCTGAAGGAATTCGACCATCTTCGCGCTCGACATGGGCACGCTGCTGGCCGGCACGCGCTATCGCGGCGATTTCGAAGAGCGCCTCAAGCAGGTGATCAAGGAGATCGAGGAGTTCCCCGGCGCGATCATGTTCATCGACGAGATCCACACCGTCATCGGCGCCGGCGCGACCTCGGGCGGCGCGATGGATGCCTCGAACCTGCTGAAGCCGGCGCTCGCCTCCGGCACGATCCGCTGCATCGGCTCGACCACCTACAAGGAATATCGTCAGTTCTTCGAGAAGGACCGGGCGCTCGTCCGGCGCTTCCAGAAGATCGACGTCAACGAGCCGACGGTTCCCGATGCGATCGAGATCCTCAAGGGGCTGAAGCCCTATTTCGAGGACTATCACCGCATCCGCTACACCAACGACGCGATCAAGAGCGCGGTGGAACTGGCGGCCCGCTACATCAACGACCGCAAGCTGCCGGACAAGGCGATCGACGTGATCGACGAGACCGGTGCCTCGCAGATGCTCCTGCCGGAAAGCCGCCGCCGCAAGACGATCGGCGTCAAGGAGATCGAGGACACGATCGCGACCATGGCCCGCATCCCGCCGAAATCCGTCTCCAAGGACGACGCCGAGGTGCTGCGGCATCTCGACGAGACCCTGAAGCGGGTCGTCTACGGCCAGGACCAGGCGATCGAGAAGCTGGCCTCGGCGATCAAGCTGGCCCGGGCCGGCCTGCGCGAGCCGGAGAAGCCGATCGGCTCCTACCTGTTCGCCGGGCCCGACCGGCGTCGGCAAGACCGAGGTGGCGCGCGCGCTGGCCAGCGCCATGGGGGTCGAACTGATCCGCTTCGACATGTCCGAATACATGGAGCGCCACACGGTCTCGCGGCTGATCGGCGCGCCTCCGGGCTATGTCGGCTTCGACCAGGGCGGCCTGCTCACCGACGGTGTCGACCAGCATCCGCACTGCGTGCTCCTCCTCGATGAAATCGAGAAGGCGCATCCGGATCTGTTCAACATCCTTCTGCAGGTCATGGATCACGGCAAGCTGACCGACCACAACGGCAAGCAGATCGATTTCCGCAACGTCATCCTGATCATGACGACCAATGCCGGTGCCGCCGATCTCGCCAAGTCGGCGATCGGCTTCGGCCACTCGGTCCGCGACCAGGACGACCAGGAGGCGATCAACCGGCTGTTCACGCCGGAGTTCCGCAACCGTCTGGACGCGGTCGTCAGCTTCGCCGGCCTGCCGCCGGCGGTGGTCCATCAGGTCGTGCAGAAGTTCGTCCTGCAGCTCGAGGCCCAGCTCGCCGATCGCGGCGTCACCTTCGATCTGTCGGAGGACGCGGTGAAGTGGCTGGCCGAGAAGGGCTATGACAGCCGCATGGGGGCGCGGCCGCTGGCGCGCGTCATCCAGGAGCACATCAAGCAGCCGCTGGCCGAGGAGGTGCTCTTCGGCAAGCTGAAGAAGGGCGGTACGGTCAAGGTGAGGGTGAAGACCAACGAGGACGGCACGTCCGGCCTCGACCTCGAGGCCATCGAGGATGGTCCGGTGACGCCGAAGCCCGAACCGACGCCGAAGGCGAAGCGGGCGCGGGCGAAGCGGTCGAAGCCGGCCGCCGCCAAGAAGGCGCCGCCCAACGAGCCGCCGAGCAGTGGTGGCGGTGGCAGCAGCTCCGGCGCGTGGCCTGGTGCCCAAGGTGCCGCTGAAGACCAGCTGAACCTGAGGGCTGATTGCCGAGAATTCCGGGAGCCGGCTCCTGGCCGAGAGGCCGGGGCCGGCTCCCGGCTTATCCGGCGGGCTTTGCCCTGCCGGCGTCCCCTCCCTGGCGGGCCGAGCGGTATTCGCGCACGACCATGTCGGTGAGCTCCTGCACCGAGGTCTCCGAGGTCGGCTTGTCGAAGGTGATGACGCCGCCCTCGACGAGGTTGATGCGGTCGCACACGTCGAAGATCTGCGCGTAGTTGTGGGCGATAATGATGATCGCCACTTCGCCGCGTTCCTTGATGCGCTGGATGAGGTCGAGGATGAGCGCCGATTCCTTGGCGCCCATGGCCGCCGTCGGCTCGTCCAGCAGCAGCACCTTGGCGTCCTGATAGACCGAGCGCGCCACCGCGATCGCCTGGCGTTGGCCGCCGGAGAGCTTGGCGACCTCGACGTCGACGGAGGGGATGTTGACGCCGATCCGGTCGAGCAGGTCCTTGGCGCGGCTCCGCATGCTGCGTTGGTCGAGGATGCCGAGCGGCCCGCCGTGCACCGGCTCGCGCTGCAGGAACATGTTCTGGTAGACGTTGAGCTGGTTGATCAGCGCCAGATCCTGATAGACCGCCTCGATGCCGAGCGCGCGCGCGTGGCTGACCGAGCGAAGTGCGGTCGGCGTACCGTCGAAGAAGAGCTGCCCGTCGCTCGGCTGGTGGTAGCCGGTGAAGATCTTCATCAGCGTCGACTTGCCGGCACCGTTGTCGCCGAGCAGGCCGAGCACCTCGCCGCGATCGAGATGCAGGGTGATGTCGCGGAGCGCCGTCACCTGGCCGAAGCGCTTGGCGATGTGCTCGGTGGCAAGGATCGGGGTGCCGTTGTTGGAACTGGTCATCAGCCTTTCCCCTGGTCGCGCAGGCGCGTCAGGCGGACATTGACCGCCATGGTGACGAGGATCGCCGCGCCGAGAATCATGTCGAAGGTGTAGGCGCTGACACCGGAGAGCGAGAAGCCGTCCTTGAGGATGCCGAGCACCAGTGCGCCAAGGAGGGCGCCGATGACCGTGCCCGATCCGCCGGTGAGCAGCGTGCCGCCGATGACGGCGGCGGCGATGCCCGCGAACATGATATCAGACCCGCCAGCGAGCGGATCGATCGAGCCGATGCGGAAGGCGTCGATGACACCGGCGAGGCCGCCAAGCATGCTGCACAGGATGAAGTTGCGCGCCTTGATGCTGCGGACCTTGATCCCGATCTCGGCTGCGCCGATGGGGTTGCCGCCGGTCGCGATCGTATGCAGGCCGAAGCGCGTCTTCGTCAGGATGAACTGGAGGACGAGCGCCACCGCGAGCGCCCAGGCGAGGCGCGCCCAGACGTTACCACCGAAGAGCGCGGTGAAGACGGGTCCTGCCACCGGCTGGACCGGGAAGCCACCCGAGATCGTCAGGGTGAAGCCATTGACCACGAAAAGCGTCCCGAGGGTGGTGACGAAGGACGGCACGTCGAGGGCGATGGTGATGATGGCGTTGATCACGCCGACGACGCCGGCCGCGAGAAGAGCGAGCACGACGGCGAGCCACATCGGCAGGCCGGCGCTCGCGGCGAAGAACATGATGAAGGGCGCCAGCGCGTAGACCATGCCGATCGACAGGTCGAGCTCGCCCACGACCAGCACCATCACCTCGCCGGCGGCAATGATCGCCGTGGTCGCGGTGTAGTCGACGAGGTTCTGGACGTTGTCGGAGGAAAGGAAGGCCGAGCTCGTCACCTGGAAATAGATGACGAGCAGGACGGCGGCGGCGAAGATGCTCACCTCGCGCCAGCGCAGCAGGATCCGCCCGACGCGCTGGAGAGTGCCCGGGCGCGCCGCCGGCTCACGCACGAAGCGTGTGCCGGCGGTCTCGCCCTCACTGGCCGGATCGGCCCGCATGATGGCCTCGCCCTAGACCGCGACCGGGCCGGAATGCGGAAGCACCTTGGCTTCGCTCGCATTGCCCTCGTAGCGGCTCTTGGTCGAGCGATAGGGGGCTACGTTCCCCTTCGTGACGAATTTCAGGCCGGTGTTGATCTCGGCCGGGCCGGTGAGGCCGCCGGAGAGCTTCCACATCGCCATCTCCATCACCGTGTAGAAGCCCTGCAGATAGGGCTGCTGGTCGATGGTGAAGTCGAGGTGGCCGCCGGCGATGCCGTCGAGCGTGTTGGGCAGCAGGTCGAAGCCGCCGGCGCGCACGCCCTTGGCGTGGAGGCCGTATTTCTGCATCGTCTTGGCGACCGCCATGGTGCTGCCGGCGTCGACCGCGAACATGCCCTTGATGTCCTTGTGACCGACATAATAGGCATCGACCCGCGAGACCTCCTCGTTGACGGTCGGGCCGGTAGCGATCTCGGAGAGCGTGATGTTCTTGCCGGACGCCTTGATCGCGTCCTTGGCGCCGTCGAGACGCGGCTGGATGTTGAGCTGGCCGGGCGTGGCGATGAAGCCGACCACATTGCCCTCGGGAACGAGGCTGACGATGCGCTTGCCGAGCGCCTGGCCGGCCGAATAGAGGTCCTGGCCGATATAGGCGAGGCGGTCGTTGCCGGTCGTGTCGGCATTGTAGGAAAAGACCGGGATGCCGGCCTCGAGCGCCTTCTTCACCGGCGCGTTGAAGGCGTGCTGGTCGACCAGCGCGACGGCGATGGCGTCAGCCTTGCCGGCGATCGCGGTGTTCATCGAATTGACCATCTGCGAGGCGACCGAGGTCTGCGAGCCGGTCCATTGCCACGAGCAGCCGAGGATCGAGCAGGCATCTGCGATCCCGTATTGGGTGGGCACGAAAAAGGGATTGGTGGTGACGTGATTGACGAAGACGAACTTCCATTCCGGATGCTTGGGCAAACCGCCGGACCCGCTCGCGGCCAATGCCGCCTCCGGCCAGCCGATCCCGCCGAAGGCCGCCGCGGCGAACATGGCCGCGCCAGAGCCGATGCCGGCCTGGAAAAGACCCCGCCGCGACAGGCTGAAGCGATTGGCTTTCGGGGTCCGGGTTTCCTCTGCCTTGGTCATTGTCTTGATCCTCTCTCTGTGACCGGCGACGATGCGCATCGGCCGCGGGAGGATCGGGACAAAGCTCCACGGCTGTCGGTGACCGGGCGTCACCAACTGTTTCAATGTTCATCGTCGCCGTGATGATCGAAGAACTAGGTGCGCCCGCAGCGATGTCCAAGCGCTGGGCGATTCTGACGCACCCCCCCAGCGAAAAATCCCGAGGCTCAGGACGTTGCGCCGACGTGTTGAGAAGGCGAGGGGAACGCGGCGCCACCAAGCTGGCGGGTTGACAAGGGCGCTCCCGGCGGGGAGGCTCTGGCCACGTGGCACGAGCTGCCGGGGATGCCGGCAGCGGCCCGAACGGCTTCACCGGACACTCTCGGGAGGATGCGATGGCTGTTCAGAAGTTCCGCGCTGCCGCGGTTGCGTTCGTCCTGCTCGCCAGCGCCGCGCTGCCCGCCCGTGCCGCCGACAGGGCGATGGCGGATTGCCAGTCGACCAAGATCAGCGTCTCGATCTCTGGATGCACGACGGTCATCAAGCGCGGTGAAAAGGAGTCGCTCGTCAACCGGGTGAACGCCTACTACAACCGCGGCAACGCCTACTTCAACAAGGGCGATCTCGACCGCGCCATCGACGATTACGGCAAGTCGGCCGAACTGGCGCCGAAATTCGCCAACGCCCATTTCAATCGCGGCAATGCCTATTCCAGCAAGCATGATCTCGACAACGCCATCGCCGAATACAGCGCGGTGGTCGAGATCGACCCGCATTACATGTTCGCCTTCTTCAATCGCGGCAATTCCTACTACGCCAAGGGTGACCTGGATAACGCCATCTCCGATTACAGCACCGCGCTGCAGATCGATCCGACCTACGTCAACGCCTACGTCAATCGTGGCAACGCCTATCGCGACACGAAGCAATTCGCCCGCGCGATCGACGATTACGACGCGGCGCTGAAACTCGATCCGAAGAACAAGCTGGCGATCGCCAATCGCCGCGACGCGGTCTCCCAGCAGCAGATCCTTGGCCCGGCCGTGGCAAAAGCGGACGAGCCGGCGCAGACGGTCGCGACCGCCGGGCCGGATTCGAAGGTGCCGGACCTGCCGCCGAGCGCGATCGGAGACAATCGGGTCGCGCTCGTCATCGGCAATTCCAACTACACGGCCGTCGCCAAGCTGCCGAACCCGCCGCGCGATGCGGCGGCCGTCGCCGACGCGCTGAAGAGCGACGGCTTTGCGAGCGTGACGCTCGTCAGCGACGTGACCCGCGCCGACTTCATCCATGCGCTCAATGCCTTTGCCGACAAGGCCTCCGTCGCCGATTGGGCAGTGGTCTACTACGCCGGCCACGGGATGGAGCTCGATGGTCTCAACTACCTCATTCCGGTCGACGCGACATTGAAGGCCGATCGCGACGTTCAGGATCAGGCGATTTCGCTCGACCGGGTCATCTCGGCCGTCTCCCATGCGCGCAAGCTCAAGCTCGTCATCCTCGACGCCTGCCGCAACAATCCCTTCGCCGCCAAGATGCACATGACCAACGGCACGCGCGCGATCCACCGCGGGCTTGCCCGCATCGAGCCCGAAGGCGGCACGCTGGTCGCCTATGCGGCCAAGGGCGGGGAGGAGGCGCTTGACGGGAGCGGTACCGGCAACAGTCCCTTCGCCGCGGCGCTGGTTCACCGTCTGCACACGCCCGGCCTCGAGGTCGGCAAGCTCTTCCGTCTCGTTCGCGACGATGTTCTACAGGCGACAGCCAAGCAGCAGGAACCCTTCGTCTACGGCTCCCTGCCGGGCGAGGATCTGTTCTTCCGGCCGCAGGTCAACTGAGAGCCGCTCCGCCTCAGACGGCCGCCGGCAGGAGTGCGATCTCGGCGACTGTCTTCAGTTTGTCGGGGTTGCGGACCACATAGATGGCCGTGATCAGGCCGTTTTCGATCCGCAAGGCGGTCGTCTGCACCATGCCATCGGGCTCCAGACTGACGATGCCCGGCAGGCCGTTGATACGCGCCAGCCTGCACGGGGGACGTGGCAATCCGGCCGCACGTGCCTTGTCGGCGATGCCCGCGAAGAAGCGGAGAATCCTGGCGGCGCCGGCGATGATGTTGCGTGCCGCGTAGCGATGACCGCCGCCGTCGGAGTGGAAGATGGCGCCTTCCGCCAGAAGCTCGCGCAGGGCCGAGACATTGCCGCTGCGCGAGGCGGCGAAGAAAGCCGTGGCGATGCGGGCGGCCTCCTGCCGGTCGATCGCGACATGCCGGTCTTCGCTGCGCACATGGGCGCGCGCTCGGGCGGCGAGCTGGCGGCACGTCGCCTCGTTCCGGTTGAGCGCTTCGGCCACATCCGGGAAATCCATCTCGAAGACGTCGTGCAGCAGGAAGGCGGCGCGCTCCAGCGGTGACAGGCGCTCGAGTGCCAGCATCAGCGCCATGGGCGCGTCGATGCGATCCTCGGGGGACAGTGATTCCGGACGATCGATGAGCTCGACGATCGGCTCCGGCAGCCAGGGACCGACATAGGTTTCGCGCCGCGCCCGAGCCGACTTCATGGCGTCGAGGCAGAGCCGCGTGACCACCTTGGCAAGGTAGGCACGCGGCTCGGTGACCTCGGCACGCGGCGCATCGTGCCAGCGCAGATAGGCGTCCTGCACCGCGTCCTGCGCATCGGCAAGGGATCCGAGCATGCGATAGGCAAGCCCAGTCAGGAACGCGCGATGGCGTTCAAACGTTTCAACCGATGCACTGGCCATGAGCAAATCAGGCCGCCTTCAGCGCCGCGGCCCTCCTGTCGTTCGGGTGGACGGTGCGGAAGCCGATCGCCAGCCGGTTCCACATGTTGATGACGCAGATGGCGAGCGTCAGGTCGACGATCTCCTCATCCGAGAACTCGGCCTTAAGCGCCTCGAAATCCTCGTCCGGCGCGTGCGTGTCACCCACACGAGTCAACGCCTCGGTCCAGGCAAGAGCAGCGCGCTCGCGCGGCGTGTACTGGAGGGACTCACGCCAGGCATCGAGCAGCACGATGCGCTCCTCGGTCTCGCCAGCCTGGCGGGCATCGGCCAGATGCATGTGCAGGCAATTGGCGCAGCCATTCATCTGCGAGGCGCGGATCTTCACCAGTTCCTGAAGGCTATGTTCCAGACGGCTGTCCTTGACGTAGTTGGATGTCGCCATCATGGCGGCGATGGCCTCGGGCGCGACGGCCTGGATCTTCATTCTCTCGTGCATGTCGTCTCTCCATCGAGTTGATGGATTGAGGACGAGACAGGCCAGCGCTCTGTGACATGCCGCCGGCGATTTTTCTCAGGCTGCGGCGAGCGCCGCCTTCACCTTCTGCGCATGGGCCGTCAGCACTGCCGGGTCCGCCATCCCGCCGCTATGCGGCTTCAGCGCGACGCCTTCATGGCGCGGGATCACGTGGAAATGCAGGTGGAACACGGTCTGGCCGGCGGCCGGCTCGTTGAACTGGAAGACGTTCACCCCGTCGGCGGCGAAGGCCGACATGGCGGCGCGGGCGAGCTTTTGAACCGTCGTCATCAGGGGCGTGAAGATGGCGGGGTCGGCGTCGAGCAGGTTGCGCGACGGGGCCTTCGGCAGGACCAGCATGTGGCCCGGCGCCTGGGGCATGACGTCCATGAAGGCGACGGTGTCATCGTCCTCGTAGACCTTCACCGCCGGCATCTCGCCGCGCAGGATCTTCGCGAAGATGTTGCTGTCGTCATAAGTCGTGGCAGCCATGGGGTCCTCCTTCAGGCTTGCCCCGTCTATAGCGAGCGCGGGGCCGCGCCGACAAGCGCCGCCTATTCCTCGCGGCGGAACGGCACGTAGTCGCCAAGGATCTCGACGTTCTGCGCGACTTCGCTGCGCTCGCGCTTCAGATAATCGGCGACGGCGCGGCGGAAGCCCGGATCGGCGATCCAGTGGGCCGAATGGGTGGTGATCGGCCGGTAGCCGCGGGCGAGCTTGTGCTCGCCTTGGGCGCCGGCCTCGACGCGGGCGAGGCCGTGGTCGATGCCCCACTCGATCGCCTGGTAGTAGCAGAGCTCGAAATGGAGGAAGGGCTGGTCCTCGGTCGCGCCCCAGTAGCGGCCGTAGAGCGTGTCCGAGCCGATGAAATTGAGCGCCCCGGCGATGGCGCGGCCGCCGCGTTTTGCCAGCACCAGCAGGATCTTGTCGGCCATGCGCTCGCTGACGAGCGAGAAGAAGCGGCGGTTGAGATAGGGCCGGCCCCATTTGCGCGAGCCGGTGTCCATGTAGAATTCGAAGAAGGAATCCCAGGCTCCTTCGGTCAGGTCCTTGCCGGTCAGGTGCTCGACCTCGAGGCCGCCGGCGAGCGCATCGCGCCGCTCGCGGCGGATCGTCTTGCGCTTGCGGGAGGCGAGGGCATCGAGGAAGTCATTGAAATCCCGGTAGTTCTCGTTCTGGAAATGGAACTGCTGGTCGGTTCTCTGCAGGTAATCCTGCTCGCCGAGGAGAGTCCATTCCTCCTCCGTCAGGAAGGTCATGTGGACCGAGGAGACGCCGTGGCGGCGGGTGAGCTGGGTCGCGGCCTCGCCGAGAATCCGCTGGCGGCGGACGGCCTCCGGGCCCGGCTGGACGAGGAGGCGGCGGCCCGTGGCCGGGGTGAAAGGCACGGAAACCTGCAGTTTTGGATAGTAGCGGCCGCCGGCACGCTCATAGGCGTCGGCCCAGCCATAGTCGAAGACATATTCGCCCTGCGAATGGGATTTCAGGTAGCAGGGCATGACCGCGACCGGCTTGCCCTCCGGTCCATCATGGACGAGATGCTGGCCGAGCCAGCCGGTCTCGGCCGTGGCCGAGCCGGACTCTTCGAGCGACCACAGGAAATCGTGGGATATGAAAGGGTTATAGGGAATTCCGGATTCATTTTCTGCGCTGGACGGCGGGCTGGACGCGCCATCTTGAACAGGGGCTTGCCCGTCCGGCACGGTCCAGCCCTCCCAGCCGGGATTGGCGCACGCGTCCCAGTCGTCGCGCGCGATCTCGCTCATCGAGGAAAGGACGCGGACGGTCGCGTCGGCTTTGCTGGTCATCTTGGGGAGGCTGCTTGGTTTTCCGGTGACATCGGAACACGTAAGTCGCCGGGGGACAAGCTCAAGCCGCTTCCGGGTCGAAGTCCTCGAAAATCATCTGGTCGGTATAGCGCCGCGCGGTCGCCCGATGGGCTTCGGTACGCACGGTCCAGGTGAGCAGCTTGAGCCCGAGATGACGGGCGAGTAGCGGCGCGTTGGCGGGCAGGGCGTTGACGTCATAGGCGACAAAGGCGGGCATCACCAGCGGCGCGTAGAGCAGGTGGCGGAAGGCGAGGCGCTGCCAGGTGGGGATCGTCTCGCGGTCGGCGGGGCTGTCGAAGCGGTCGGCGATCATGCCGCGGGGAAGCCGTGGCGCCAGCCGGCGCATCGCCTGCATCGAGGCCGGGTCGAAGGACATGATCACCGACCGCCCGCGATAGGCGGCAAGGATTGGCGCGACGCGCTCTTCCAGCCGGCGGTCGCCGGTGAACAGGCTCTTCAATTCGATCACCAGCGGCACACGGTCGTCGACCGCCTCAAGCAGGTCCTCGAGCGTCGGAATGCGGTCGGCGGTGCCGTGAAGCGGCGTCGCCTTCAATTCGGCAAGGCTGCAGCCGCCGACCGGCCCATGGCCCTCGGTCAGCCGATCGAGGGTATCGTCATGAAAGACGACGACCTTCTCGTCGGCGCTGAGCTGCAGGTCGCACTCGATCGAGAAGCCGCGATCGATGGCGGCGCGGGCGGCCGTCAGGGTATTTTCGATCCGCCCGGCCGCGCGGTCGTGAAAGCCGCGATGGGCTACGGGATGCGCCGTCAACCAGTCGGGTGCCGCCATGACGATCTTGCCTGGGGCGGATCATCGCCTGCTGCAACGCCGATCCGCTCTCGCTCCCTGTTCTCACCGCAACGTCGGACGCAAAGGTAGCGTCCACTCTTCCCGCAATTGCGCTAGGAGGCAATCTCCACGATGGCTTCGACCTCGACCGCCACGCCTAGGGGAAGCGTTCCCATGCCAACCGCCGAACGGGCGTGACGGCCCTTGTCGCCGAGCACCTCGACCAGCAGGTCGGACGCGCCATTGACGACGAATTGCGGCTCGATGAAATCGGGATCGGCGTTGACGAAGCCGACCAGCTTGACGAAGCGGACGATCTTGCCGAGGTCGCCGAGCGAAGCCTTGAGAGCGGCGAGAAGGTTAATGGCGCAGATACGCGCCGCCTGCCGGCCTTCTTCCACCGAAAATTCGCGGCCAACCTTACCTACGAACTTCACGCCCTCCGGCGTCATCGGCACCTGACCCGACACGAAAGCGAGATTGCCGGTGACGACGACCGGCACGTAATTGGCGGCCGGGGCCGCCGGCGTCGGCAGGGTGATTCCGAGTTCGGACAGGCGCGCATCGATTTCGTTAGCCATTCTATTGCTCTCTTTCTGCGGAAGTGTCGGCGGCTGATGTCGCCCAAAACGCACGGGGCCGCAAGGGGTAAGGGGAGCGTCACCCGACCATATGGACGCCGCATTGCAACCGTGTTTGATTGGTACATGACCGCTCCCGGAGAGACGACATATGACTCGCCTGACGCCTAGTATCGTGTCTGTTCTGGTGGCGATCACCGTGATTGGCGGCGCTTCGCGTCCGGCCTTGGCCGGGTTGATGCCGCCGCTGGCCTCCTATCGGGCGATCTACGATCTCTCGCTCGACAATTCCAAGAGCGGCGGCGACGTCGGCGGCCTTTCGGGCCGGCTGGTGACCGAATTCAAGGGCTCGCGCTGCGCCGGCTACAATGCCCGCCTGCGCTTCGTCACCGAGCTGGAGAACGCCGACGGCGGCACCAACCTGACGGATTCGCGCTCGACCACCTTCGAGACTGGCGACGGCAGCCAGTTCACCTTCACCAACGAGACCTATTCCAACGACAACCTGATCGAGGAATCGAAGGGCACCGCCCGGCGCGCCGGCAAGGACCTGGCGGTGACCCTGACACGGCCGGGCAAGAAGAGCTTCGCGCTGCCCGCCATGACGACGTTCCCGACCAACCAGGTCGAGGGCATGCTGGCCGCCGCAAGGCGTGGCGAGCGCTTCTATGCGACCGACATCTATGACGGCTCGGAGAGCGGCGAGACCCTGTTCGCCACCGCCACGGTCATCGGCCACGTCTCGACGGCAAACGACGATTTCGGCGACGAGACCACCGTGCGCGAGGCGGGCATCGCGGGCCTGCGCCACTGGCCAGTGACGGTGAGCTATTTCGACAAGTCGAAGACCGGCGACGACGCGCCGTTCTACACCATGTCCTTCGTCGTCTATGACAACGGCATCGGCCGCAAGCTCAAGATCGACTACGGCGATTTCGCCATCACCGCCCGCCTGACCTCCCTGGAGATCCTGCCTTCGGTTTCCTGCCGCTAGGCGGCGCCTCGACGATCGGGTCGAAGACCAGTCCGAGTTCCACAGCCTGATTGCCGAACTTGCCGCGGATGCGATCGATCGCAGCCTCTGCTGCCGCCCGGCGTGGCGCGTCGCGGTCGACGAGGTCCTGCGGGTCGGCGAGGTTGGGATCGGCGAAGTCGGAAAGCCCGATGCCGAGCAGCCGGTAGCGCGTGCCGTCGACCTCGCGGGCGAGAAGATCGGCACCGATGCGATAGATGCGGTCGGCAAGCTGGGTCGGGTCGGTGAGCTGGCGGCTGCGCGTGCGGATGCGGAAGTCGGCGGTCTTCAGCTTGAGCGTCACCGTCCGGCCGGCAAGGCCGGCTTTCTTGAGACGACGCGCCACCTTCTCCGACATCGCGCGCAGGATCGCCTGCAGATGATGCAGGTCGGCGATGTCGGTCTCGAAGGTGGTCTCGCCGCTGACGCTCTTGGCGCCATCGCGCGGGTCGACCTTGCGCCGGTCGTCGGCGCGGGCGAGGCGGGCAAGGCGCAGTCCCATGGCGCCGTAGCGGCGGCCGAGCTCCGCTTCGTCCTGCCGCTGCAGCGCGCCGATCGTGGTGATGCCGTCGGCGGCCAGCCGCGCCTGCATCGCCTTGCCGACGCCCCAGATCATGCCGACCGGCTTGTCGCTGAGGAACTCGACGGCCCCCCGCTCGCCGATGATGGCGAAGCCGCGCGGCTTTTCGAGGTCCGAGGCGATCTTGGCAAGGAACTTGTTGAAGGAGAGGCCGACCGAGACAGTGATGCCGATCTCCTTCTCGATCCGGTTGGCGAGCCGCGCCAGGCTCAGCGCCGGGAAGGCGTGGTGGAGCCGCTCGGTTCCGGACAGGTCCATGAAGGCCTCGTCGATCGACAGCGGCTCGACCAGCGGCGTCAGCTCCTGCATCATCGCGCGAACCTGGCGGCCGACGGCGGCGTATTTCTCCATGTTGGGCCGGATGACGACGGCGTCGGGACAGGCCTTCAGCGCCTGGAACATAGGCATGGCCGAATGCACGCCACGAATGCGGGCGATATAGCAGGCGGTCGAGACGACGCCGCGTTTGGCGCCGCCGATGATCACCGGCTTGTCGGCAAGCGAGGGGTCGTCGCGCTTCTCGATCGCCGCATAGAAGGCGTCGCAGTCGATATGGGCGATGGACAGCCGGGTGAGCTCCGGATGGCGGAGCAGCCGCGGACTGCCGCAGGCCGCGCACCGACGCGTGCTCGCCGCCGCTGGTCTCAGGCAGTCGCGGCAGAACCCCTCATTGTCAGCAGTCGAAGCCGGCGCCGGCATGGTCGATTCCATCGGGCGGGGACCCGGCGCGAAGGTAGCATTGCCGCCGTCAGGAGGCGAGGCGGCGGCGTCAGGAGCGATTGGCGCTCCTGTCGCAGCGAGGCGGAGAGCCGGAACCGCGTTGCGGCGGTGGGGCGGAACGGGGTCTCGTGTCTGCGTCGCACCGCTTCGCGCTGCGCCGCGCACGGGATGACAGGCTGGCGTCAGCCGCCATCCGTCGGCGACGTAGGGTGGGCAGAGCGCATCGCAGATGCGCGTGCCCACGCGGATGGGGTGAGTGCATCCGCCCCGGCGTTGGCGCCGTGTCCTGGCCGCGTGGGCACGCTTCGCTCTGCCCACCCTACAGCGTCACTTCGCGCCGCATCGCGCCCGGGTCGACAGGTGGGGTCTGGGACGCACCGCAACACCGGCCTTGCTGGGGGAATTCCCGCTCTGCTATAGCCCGGGCATCAAAGGAGAATTCGGATGTCCGTCGATAGTGCGACCGTCAAGCGCGTGGCGCATCTCGCCCGTATTGCCGTGACAGAGGAAGAGGTCGAGGCCCTGCGCGGCGAGTTGAACGCCATTCTCGGCTTTGTCGAGCAGTTGGGCGAGGTCGACGTTTCCGGCGTCGAGCCGATGACGGCCGTGGTGCCGATGCCGATGAAACAGCGCGAGGACGTCGTCACCGAGGGCGACCAGGCCGAAAAGATCGTCGCTAATGCGCCGCAGCATGCGGACAATTTCTTCGTCGTGCCGAAGGTCGTGGAGTAGAGGGACTTGGTCGCGATCGCGGTCGAGACGCCGCTGCAGGACGATGTGCGCGTCATGGTCGCCGCGCTCAACGACTATCTGATGCCCCTGACGCCACGCGAATTCCAGTTCCAGCTGACCGCCGAGCAGATGGCGGAGCCGACGGTGACCGTCTTCGTCGCCCGCGACGACAAGGGCCGGCCGCTTGGCATGGCCTCGCTCAAGGAGCATGCGGACGGCCTCGGCGAGGTGAAACGCATGTACACTGTCGAGGAGATGCGTGGAAAGCGCCTCGGCTCGCTGCTCCTCGGCCATATCGAAGCGCTGGCGCGCCAGCGCGGTGTGAGGCGGCTGGTGCTGGAGACTGGCGAGGCACCGGGCTTCGAGCCGGCCTGGCGCGTCTATGAACGCGGCGGCTTCACCATCTGTGGCGCCGTGCTCGACTATCCCGATTCCGGCTATTCCCGCTTTTACGAAAAGAGCCTTTCCGCATGAGTGACCTGACCAAGCTTTCGATTGCCGAGATCCGGGAGGGGCTGGCGGCGCGGCAATTCTCCGCGACCGAGCTGACCAAGGGCTACATCGCCGCGATCGAGAAGGCGCGCGACCTCAACGCCTATGTCTGCGAGACGCCGGACAAGGCGCTGGCCATGGCGGCGGCCTCGGACGAGCGGCTGGCGAAGGGCGAGGGCCGGGCGCTGGAGGGCGTGCCGCTCGGCATCAAGGACCTCTTCTGCACCGAAGGCGTCCACAGCCAGGCCGGCAGCCATGTCCTCGACGGCTTCAAGCCGGTTTACGAGTTCGACCGTCACGAGCAATCTGTGGGCCGATGGCGCGGTGATGCTCGGCAAGCTCAACATGGACGAGTTCGCCATGGGCTCGTCCAACGAGACCTCCTATTACGGCCCGGTGGTCAATCCGTGGCGCTCGAAGGGCTCGAACGCGCCGCTGGTGCCGGGCGGTTCGTCGGGCGGTTCGGCGGCGGCGGTCGCCGCGCGGCTTTGCGCCGGGGCGACGGCGACCGATACCGGCGGCTCGATCCGCCAGCCGGCGGCCTTCACCGGCACCGTCGGCATCAAGCCGACCTATGGCCGCTGCTCGCGCTGGGGCATCGTCGCCTTCGCCTCCTCGCTCGACCAGGCCGGCCCGATCGCGCGCGACGTGCGCGACGCCGCGATCCTCCTGAAGTCGATGGCGAGCAGTCGACCCCAAGGACACGACCTCGGCCGACCGGCCGGTGCCCGACTACGAGGCGGCGATCGGCGGAAGCGTCAAGGGCCTGAGGATCGGCGTGCCGAAGGAATATCGCATCGACGGCATGCCGCCGACGATCGATGCGCTGTGGGAGGCGGGCAAGACCTGGCTGCGCGAGGCCGGCGCCGAACTCGTCGACATCTCCCTGCCGCACACCAAATACGCCCTGCCGGCCTATTACATCGTCGCCCCGGCCGAGGCCTCATCGAACCTCGCCCGCTATGACGGCGTGCGCTATGGCCTGCGGGAGGCCGGCGACGACATCATCTCCATGTATGAGAACGCGCGCTCGGCCGGCTTCGGCAAGGAGGTCAAGCGGCGGGTGCTGATCGGCACCTATGTGCTCTCGGCCGGCTATTACGACGCCTATTATCTGCGCGCCCAGAAGGTGCGCACCCTGATCAAGCGCGATTTCGAGGAGACGTTTGCCGCCGGGGTCGACGCCATCCTGACGCCGGCGACGCCGAGCGCCGCCTTCGGCATCGCCGAAATGGCGATGGCCTCGCCGGTCGAGATGTATCTCAACGACATCTTCACCGTGACCGTGAACATGGCCGGGCTGCCGGGCATCGCGGTGCCGGCCGGCCTGACGCCGGAGGGCCTGCCGCTGGCGCTGCAACTCATCGGCCGGCCCTTCGACGAGGAGACGCTGTTCCGCCTCGGCCAGGTGATCGAGGACGCGGCGGGGCATTTCGCGCCGAAAGAATGGTGGACGGCGTGACCCGGCAAAACATCTCCTCGGCCAGCCCTTATGAGCCGATCATTGGCTTCTCGCGGGCGGTGCGCATCGGCAATGTCATTGCCGTTGGCGGCACGGCGCCGATCGGGCCGGACGGCCAGACGGTCGGGGTCGGCGACCCCGCCGCCCAGACCCGCCGGTGCATCGAAATCGCCGCGGACGTCCTCGCCAAGGCCGGCGCCGGGTTGAAGAATGTCATCCGCACCCGCATCTTTCTTACAAGGCTGGAGGATTGGCAGGCGATCGGCCGCGCCCATGGCGAGGCCTTCGCCGATATCCGTCCGGCTGCAACGATGGTCCAGGTCGCCGGCCTGCTCGATCCCGACTGGCGGGTCGAGATTGAGTTCGACGCGGTCCTGGGAGGAGAAGACCAATGAATGTGAACGAGCTGAAACAATCCGCGCACGTGGACGAGGAGCCGCCGAAGGACCTCTCGCCCGAGCTCAAGGCCCTGTGGTGGACTCCAAGGGCGGCTTCGTCGTCGGCCCGCACTGGCACAAGGCCCACGAGATCGCCCAGTCCGACGAGGGCAATCCCAGTACGACTGGGTCCATGCCCTGCTTCACCGGATCGAGGGCGACCACGGCAACGCGGCTACTGGTACCGCAAGGCGGGCCAGCCGGTGGGCGAGGGCAGCCATTCCGACGAGTGGGACCGGATCACCGAGATCATGCTGGCCGGTCGCGGCTTCGTCTGAGGCATACTTGACCGGGCCCGCGACGCGGCCGATACCCGGGCCGAGAACCAACGAGAGCACTCGAGCGATGAACGAAGCGGTCAGAAGCGCGCCGACCTCCAAGCTGATCGAGGGGCAGACCGGCGACTGGGAAGTGATCGTCGGCATGGAGGTCCATGCCCAGGTCACCTCCAACGCCAAGCTGTTCTCCGGCGCCTCGACCGAATTCGGCGCCGAGCCGAACAGCCATGTCAGCCTGGTCGATGCGGCGATGCCCGGCATGCTGCCGGTGATCAACCGCGAATGCGTCGCCCAGGCGGTGCGCACCGGGCTGGGACTGAAGGCGAAGATCAACCTGACAAGCGTCTTCGACCGCAAGAACTACTTTTATCCCGACCTGCCGCAGGGCTATCAGATTTCGCAGTACAAGCAGCCGATCGTCGGCGAGGGCGAGGTGATCGTCGATCTCGCCGATGGCACCAGCGTCACAGATCGGCATCGAGCGCCTGCATCTGGAACAGGACGCCGGCAAGCTGGTGCACGACCGCCATCCGACGATGAGCCATGTCGACCTCAACCGCTCGGGCGTGGCGCTGATGGAGATCGTCTCCAGGCCGGATATCCGCTCGTCCGAGGAGGCGCGCGCCTATGTGACCAAGCTGCGCTCGATCCTGCGCTATCTCGGCACCTGCGACGGCAACATGGAGGAGGGCAGCCTGCGCGCCGACGTCAATGTCTCGGTGCGCCGGCCCGGCGAGGACCTCGGCACCCGCTGCGAGATCAAGAACATGAACTCGATCCGCTTCATCGGCGAGGCGATCGAGCACGAGGCGCGCCGCCAGATCGAGATCCTCGAGGAGGGCGGCACGATCGAGCAGGAGACGCGGCTGTTCGATCCCGGCCGCGGCGAGACCCGCTCCATGCGCTCCAAGGAAGAGGCGCACGACTACCGCTATTTCCCCGATCCCGACCTCCTGCCGCTCGAACTCGATGCAGCCTGGGTCGAGGAGCTGAAGGCGGCGCTGCCCGAACTGCCGGACGACAAGAAGGCGCGTTTCATCGCCGAGCTCGGCCTGTCCGCCTATGACGCCGAGGTGCTGGTCTCCGAGAAGGAGATGGCCGACTATTTCGAGGCCGTGGCGCAAGGGCCGCGACGCCAAGTCGCCGCCAACTGGGTGATCAACGAGCTTGCCGGCACGTCTCAACCGCGAAGGCAAGTGGATCGCCGAGAGCCCGGTCTCCGCCGGTCAGCTCGGCGCCGTCATCGACCTGATCGGCGAGGGTGTCATCTCCGGCAAGATCGCCAAGGAACTCTTCGAGATCGTCTGGTCCGAGGGCGGCGATCCGCGCGAGATCGTCGAGGCGCGCGGCATGAAGCAGGTGACCGATACCGGCGCCATCGAGAAGCTGGTCGACGAGGTGATCGCCGCCAACCCCGACAAGGTCGCCGACGCCAAGAGCCAATCCCAAGGCGATCGGCTGGTTCGTCGGCCAGGTGATGAAGGCGAGCCAGGGCAAGGCCAATCCGCAGGCGGTCAACGCGCTGCTGAAGGACAAGCTCGGCGCCGAATAGACACCGGCCGACGCCGGTTCCGGGACCGTATCAGGATTGCATCGGCCGCAAGCCGTCCGGGCGCCGCCGCTGGCGGCCCGGCGCGCCTATTCGGTGTCGACGATCGTGTAGACGACGTCGGGCTGGGCGCCGGCGGCGATCTGGGCGCGGGCATGATCGATATAGGCGTCGAGATCGGCGACGCAGATGCCGTCGTCGCAAAGGCTGAGGCCCGGCCCGGCGTCCTTGTCCTCGCCATTGGTCGCGTAGGAGCGCACGGTCTTGTTCTCCATATCGACCTGAATGAGGGCGTGAAGCGTCTTGGAGACGCCCTTGTCGGCGCTGGTGACTTCCGCGACATAGAGATCGCCCGCGACCGGCATGAAGAGCACGGTGTTCGGCTGTTGGCCGCCGGTCTCGACCGTCTCATAGGCATCGCCCTTGCGGACGAGCGTCACTCGGTCCGAGTTCGGCGCTTCATAGGTGATCCGCTCGAAGGGGAAGACGGCCTTGTCGACCGGAATGAGCGGCGTGTCGCTGGCGTAGCAGGCCGAAAGGGCGAAGACCGCGGCGAGCAGCACGGCGAAGCGGGCGGCATGCATGTCCGGGAACCTCTCCGCGTTCGGTAGCGACAATCACGCATTCTAGCCCGGCATATCGGTGCCGCCTATCGACTTCGAAGGCCACGCCATCGGACGCGCCAGAGGGGGGAAGAAACGGCGCGCCACGCGATTGTTGAAAGTCGCAAATGCGGTGCTTGGTTAGCGCTTCGTAGCCGTCTTCGCCAAAATTCTTAATCGACCCGCTGCAAACCCAGCGTCCTTGCGACAACAAAGTTGACAGTCGATCATGGTTAACAGGTGGTTTCACGACAATTCGTCTAAAATTAATCGCGAACTTTAACGGCCTTTTGAACGCTGCCCGGCATACTCGGCGTCATCAGGAAGCGGTGGCGGTGGGGCAAACAAGCCGACCCCGTTTCGGGACAGGAATTGGGAGTGTGTCATGGCACGGTGGGAAATGTCGGGCGCCGAAATGGCGTCGATGGGAGAGAGGAAGCCGAACGCCGAGAGCTTTTTCGAGCTCGGCATCCTCTACTCGACGGGGCGTGAGGTCGATGCCGACCTGATCGCCGCACACAAGTGGTTCAACCTCGCGGCAATGCAGGGCAATCCGGAAGCGGCCTATCACCGCCAGGAGTTGGCCCAGGAGATGTCGATGAACGAGGTGGCCGAGGCCCAGCGCGCGGCGCGGGAGTGGCTGACCAAGCATTGAAGAACAAGAAGAAGAAACAACAAGAACAACAACAAGACGAATAAGAAAAACAACGAAAAAACGACAAAAAGACTTCAAGACAGGGTAAGGCGGGTAAGGCGGTTTCCGAGCGGGGGGCTCGGCAACCGCCTTATCTTTTTGCGCTTGTCAGGCTGAAGCGCCGCTTTCCGGCGCAGCGGGCAGGCAGCCCGACCCGCGGCCGCTGGCCAGATTCGGCGACGGTTGGGCCCGCGACAATTGAGTCGAACTGGTTCGACGGCTAAAGCTGCTCGCCGCCTATGCGCGACTCGCGCCGCAGTGTAAGAATTGGCGAACAAGAGACTGGCAAAGTGGGGGCACGGCAATGCCACAAGTGCACCGGATGTTCTTTCACTACAGCGAGTTCCCTTTCAGCCTGCGTACACTGTTCACAGCAGCGCTCGTTACGCTGGGCATCGGCTATGTCTTCGCGATGATTCAGATCTACGCCGTCCATGCGGGATTGGACGGAAAGCCGGGGATCGACGCGGCCGACATCGCCATCGCATATAGCGGAAACGCGAACAGCAACCGCCTTCAGGTGGCGCTGACAGGACCAATGATGGGGATGGCGTCCTCCCGGGAACGCCGGGCCATCATGGACTGGGCCTCCGACGGCGCCGACAAGACGCAATTTGAAACGACGATCAAGCCGATCCTCGAAAACAGGTGCATGAGATGCCACGATGGCACCGAAGCGGGTGCGCCGCTGTTCAAGACCTTTGAGGCCTTCGCCGAGTACGCCAAGCCCGACACCGGAATGAGCCTCGCGACGTTGGTGCGCGTCTCCCACATTCACCTGTTTGGCATGACGTTCATCTTCTTCATCATGGGGATGATCTTCAGCCATGCCTATGTGCGGCCGGTGTGGTTCAAGGCGCTCGTCATCGCTGTGCCCTTCGTGACGATGATCACGGACATCGGCTCCTGGTATCTCACCAAGATCAATCCCAACTTCGCCTGGCTCATCATTGTCAGCGGTGGGCTGATGGGTCTCAGCTTTGCCTTTCAGTGGTGCGTTTCCATGTACCAGATCTGGTTCTACCGCTATTCCGCAGGAGACCCGAACCGCCCGCCACAGGCGATTGCTCCGTAGCGCAGGGAGGGTTCTGCACCTCTGCGGACCCTTGTACGTCCGGCGTTTCGACGGAGCCCGGTGAGCGGGGGCTGTTGCGCCGACCGGAACCCAAAGGGGGAAGGCCCGGCGTCTCAATAGCGCAACCGGATGATGGTTTGCCGGTCGCCGGGTGACCGGCCGTGAGCGCAGGCAGTGGAATTGCAGCGCCCGATGACGCACTTCGCGTTGGATGCATCCGAACGCTCCGGTCCGGCGGACACCTGTCAGCAAAGTGCGTCAGTCAGGCTGCGGAGACCGGCGTCGCGACGCTGCCTTCACCAACTCGTCCAGTCGAGCCGCGCCGCGGCGGCCAGATCGCCGAAGGGGTCGTGACGAGCCCTACTGCTTGGGCCCGAAGGTCTGCATGTAGGCCTGAATGTTGTGAAGGTCCTCATCGGTCATCATTTGACCGGGAGGCTCATAAAGCCCGGTCTTGGCGAATACGGGCATGACCCTCATTGGCCGATCGTGATCGTCCTTCCCGTCCTGCACGGCCTTCTTGAACACCGCGAAGTCCCAATAGGCGGAATCGCCGGCCAGTTTCTTTATTCGAACGGCGCCGTCGGGGACGACCTCCTTGGGATAACCCTGCCCCTTGTTGCCGTGGCAAATCGCACAATTGTCGTTGTAGAGATCACCACCGGCCGTGAGATCCTCGGCAAAAGCGGATTGGACTGTTGCCAGCAGCGAGAGCGAGGCAACCGAAACAAGCAACCTATGCATGGATTGTCTCTCCATTTGGTTTTGGGTCGCTGACCAGCGCCAGCGACATCCAGCACGCTCATCCGGCTGCGACGGAGACTTTCATACAGGATGCGGACTTCGTGGCCCGCAGAGACTGGCGCCGCAACAGCTTTCAGACGCGATGCGAACGCCATCACGCTATATCGGTCAAGACATTCTTGGGTTGACGGAGATCAAAGCGACCGGACGCCCGGAAATCCGCCGGCGTGAGCCAGCGGCCCGCAATCCATCCTAGATTTCCGGCGGCTCCTCGAAGACCGGCACCGCGATGCCGCGCCGTTCCATCTCGTCGCGCAGCTTGTCGTCGATCGGCCGGCAGCCGCAATGGCGGGCATGCTCGATATGCCAGGCGATGCGCTGTTCCAAGGTCGGGTTCTTCGGCATCCGGTGAGCCCGGTGCCATTCCGCGTTGATCTTGCCCATGACCGCACCTCTTTCGTGAGGTTCTGGTTTCCATGTGAGATCGCGCGGAGCCGGCGTCAATGGAAGCGCCCGCGCGCCGGTCAGGCACGCGGGCGTCGTTCGCCTCGGTGAGGGGTGACGCCTCAGTGGTTGTCGCGCGGGATACCCGATGTCTGGGCGACGCGCTGATACTTGATCGCCGGCTTGAGCACCATGCCCTCGGAGAACTGGTCGACCATGCCGCGCTGGATCTCCTGCCAGGGCGTCTGGCTCTTGGGGAAGTGGTAGCCGCCATGGGCCTTCAGCTCGGCGTAGCGCTTGTCGAGCTCTTCCTTGGAGATGAGGATGTTGGCCTCGCCCTTGTTGAGGTCGATGCGCACCCGGTCGCCGGTCTTCAGGATCGCCAGCCCGCCGCCCGCCGCCGCTTCCGGCGAGGCATTGAGGATCGAGGGCGAGCCAGACGTGCCCGACTGGCGGCCATCGCCGATGCAGGGCAGGGCATGGATGCCCCGTTTGATCAGCGCCGCCGGCGGCTGCATGTTGACGACCTCGGCGCCGCCCGGATAGCCGATCGGCCCGGTGCCGCGCACGAACAGCATGCAGTTCTCATCGATCTCGAGCGACTCGTCGTCGATGCGATGGTGATAGTCCTCCGGTCCGTCGAAGACGATGGCGCGGCCCTCGAAGGCGTTGGGGCTGTCCGGGTTCGACAGGTAGCGGTCGCGGAACTCCGGCGAGATGACGCTGGTCTTCATGATCGCGGAATCGAACAGATTGCCCTTGAGCACGATGAAGCCGGCATCCGGCACCAGCGGCGTCTCGAAGGGGTAGATCACGTCCGGATCGTCCGACGACTTGCCGCGGCAATTGTCGCCCATTGTCTTGCCGTTGACCGTCATGGCGTGCTCGCGGATGAGGCCGTGCTTCATCAACTCGCCGACGATCGCCGGCACGCCGCCGGCGCGGTGGAACTCCTCGCCGAGATACTTGCCGGCCGGCTGCACATTGGCGAGCAGCGGCACCTTGTGGCCGATCGTCTCCCAATCCTCGACATCGAGCTCGACGCCGATATGGCGGGCGATGGCGTTGACGTGGATCGGCGCATTGGTCGAGCCGCCGATGGCGGAATTGACGATGATCGCGTTCTCGAAAGCCTCGCGGGTGAGGATGTCGGAGGGCTTCAGGTCTTCCCACACCATCTCGACGGCGCGTTTGCCCGTCTCGTATGCGATCTGGCCGCGCTCGCGATAGGGGCCGGGGATCATGGCGCAGCCGGGCAGGCTCATGCCCAGCGCCTCGGCGATCGAGTTCATGGTCGAGGCCGTGCCCATCGTGTTGCAATGGCCGACCGAGGGGGCCGAGGAAGCGACGATCTCGATGAACTCGTCGTAGTCGATCGTGCCGGCGGCAAGGTCCTCGCGCGCCTTCCACACTACGGTGCCGGAGCCCGTGCGCTCGCCGTGGAACCAGCCATTGAGCATCGGGCCGCCGGAAAGCACGATCGCCGGCAGGTTGACCGTCGCCGCGGCCATGATGCAGGCCGGCGTGGTCTTGTCGCAGCCGGTGGTCAGCACGACGCCGTCGAGGGGATAGCCGTAGAGGATCTCGACCAGGCCGAGATAGGCGAGGTTGCGGTCGAGCGCCGCGGTCGGGCGCTTGCCGGTCTCCTGGATCGGATGGACCGGGAACTCCATCGCCAGGCCGCCGGCGGCGGTGATGCCGTCGCGTACGCGCTTGGCGAGCTCGAGGTGATGGCGATTGCAGGGGCTGAGGTCGGAGCCGGTCTGGGCGATGCCGATGATCGGCTTGCCGGACTGCAGTTCCTCCCGCGTCAGGCCGAAGTTCAGGTAGCGCTCGAGGTAAAGCGCGGTCATCCCTGGATTCTCTGGATTATCGAACCAGAGCTTCGAACGCAGACGAGTTTTCTTGTCGTTGGACATGGTCGTTCTTTCCGATGGGCCGCGGGCGATCCGCGGGTGGCGTGCCGGCGCGAAAGCCGGTTTGACAATTTGTGTATCACCGCGATTTGCCGGTTGTCGACGCCGCGGGGCCAATTCCGGCAGCCGGATCGCGGAAATGTACGATGAAAAGGGCAGGACGTTGAAGGCACGGACAAAACCTTGACGTCTGCTCTTCCGCGCCTGCGACCGCAGGTCGTGGTCGCCCGGCGAGCGCCGGCGTCACGTCAAAGCGGTTTGAGGCGCGCGCCGCGCAACGCTGGCCGATGGCCGTCGCCTGTGCCGCCGTGCCCTATGGGCGTGCAAAGATAATATGATAGAAGAGACAACCGGCACCGGTTCCGGTTGTCCGCGCCCTTGAATTTCGACGGTGACAGCATCACGACGACGGTCGTGGCCCGATGGTGGCGCCGAGGATCGAGGGAAGTCAGAAGTGAACCGTCGGTCTTCGGGCAGCGGTTGGGAGACGCGCCAATTCGACAGCCACGCCGCAGCCCGGCACGCGACCGGGGATCCAGCCTCTCGGAGATGGTTGCACAGCAGATCGGACGGCGGATCGTTTCCGGCGACTATCCGCCCGGTGAGACGCTGCCGACCGAGCCGCGCATCCAGGCGGAATTCGGTGTCTCGCGCACGGCCGTGCGCGAAGCGATCCGGCAACTTGCGGCGAAGGGGCTGATCGTCTCCCGTCCCAAGGTCGGCACCCGCGTGCGCCCGCGGATCGACTGGAGCATGCTCGATTCCGATATCCTGCGCTGGCATGTCGAGCAGAAGCCGACCGACGAGTTCATCGAAGCCCTGTTCGACATGCGCGAGATCATCGAGCCTGCGGCTGCCGAGCGGGCGGCGGAACGGGCGAGCGAAGAAGACATCGAGCGTATCCGCATTGCCATGGCCGGTATCGAAGCCAATGAACGCGGCAGCCCCGAGCAGGTGGATGCCGACGTGGTCTTCCACATGAGCATCCTCGAGGCGGCGCGCAATCCGATCGTGCGCTCGCTTGGCGCGCTGATTGAATTGGCGCTCGAAATATCGTTCTCGCTGAGCTGGCGGGTCGCCATGCAGGCCGATGCGGTCTATCAACATCGTCTCGTCTTCGAGGCGGTCCGCGACGGTCGCGCCGAAGAGGCTTTCCTTGCGATGCGCAAGCTCCTGAGGAACTCCAGGGGCGATGTGATCGACGCGATCTGGTCCAAGCGCAAAGGGCCCGAACTCCTAGACGGACGGCATCGCTTCGATCGATCATTCATTCTTTCGCCAAAGACTGGCACAAGGACTGTACGGGGAGAGACGCACATGCGTTTGATGCAGGTAAGGGGCGGCCGCGGCGGCCGTCGCGTGGTGGCGAGCGAGGGCGGCGAGTCCTGGTTCGTCGATGGCTACGACACCGTCTACGATCTGGCACTGGCGGCGATCGCCAAGCGGCGCACGCTTGCCGCAATGGTCGAGAAGACCGGTCGCGCCGGTAAGGCGGATCCCGCCGCGCTGCTCGCCTCCGGCCGGGTCGTTTCGCCGATCGACCATCCCGATCCCGCCCATCTGATCGTCACCGGTACCGGCCTTACCCATCTCGGCTCGGCCGCGACGCGCGACTCCATGCATCAGAAGGCGAAGGAGTCCGACGAGGAGACGCTCACCGATTCCATGAAGATCTTCCGGATGGGGCTCGAGGGCGGCAAGCCCAAGCCGGGCAAGGTCGGGGTCCAGCCGGAATGGTTCTACAAGGGCGACGGCTCCTTTGTTGCCGCGCCCGGCGCGCCGCTGGTCTCGCCCTCATTCGCCGGCGACGGCGGCGAGGAGCCGGAGGTCGCCGGAATCTACGTCGTCAGCAAGGCCGGCGTGCCCTACCGGGTCGGCTTCGCGCTGCTCAACGAATTCTCCGACCACGTGACCGAGCGGCAGAACTATCTGTGGCTGGCTCACTCCAAGCTTCGCCCCTGTGCTTTCGGGCCGGAACTGCTTCTCGGTGACCTGCCGGACGACGTGCGCGGCACCTCGCGCATCCGGCGCGGCAGGAAGGTGATCTTCGATCAGCCTTTCCTCACCGGCGAGGCGAACATGTCCCATTCGATCGCCAATCTTGAGGCGCACCACTTCAAATACCCCTATTTCCGCCGGCCGGGCGATATCCATGTCCACGCATTCGGCACGGCGACCTTGTCATTTGCCGCCGGTATCAAGACCAGGGCGGGCGACGTCTTCGAAATCGAGGCGCCCGAATTCGGTCTGCCGCTTGTCAATCCACTTGCGATCGGCAAAGACGACACCGTCGGCATCCGCGCGCTCTGAGATCCCCGCATCTCGATTGCCGCGTCCCCCACGCTCAGCACAGAGGAACTGCCTGTTATGGACGAACTGCACCGCAACTACATCGATGGCGAATGGGTCGAGGGCGAGGCCGCTGCCAATATCAACCCGTCGAACACCGACGAGGTCGTCGGGCACTATGCGCGTGCGTCGGCCGATGACGCCAAGCGCGCCATCGCCGCCGCCAAGGCGGCCTTTCCCGCGTGGTCGCGCTCCGGCATCCAGCAGCGCCACGACATCCTGAAGAAGGCCTCCGACGAGATCATCGCCCGGCGCGAGGAACTTGGCGGCCTGCTCGCCCAGGAGGAGGGCAAGACCCTGGCCGAAGGCATCGGCGAGACGGTACGGGCCGGGCAGATCTTCGATTTCTTCGCCGGAGAGTGCCTGCGCCTCACCGGCGAGACCGTGCCGAGCGTGCGGCCGGGCATCGAGGTCTCCATGACCCGCCAGCCGATCGGCGTTGTCGGCATCATCACGCCGTGGAATTTCCCGATCGCGATTCCGGCGTGGAAGATGGCTCCGGCGCTCTGCTACGGCAACACGGTGGTGATCAAGCCGGCCGATCTGGTGCCGGGCTGCACCTGGGCGCTGGTCGACATCCTCGAGCGCGCCGGCCTGCCCAAGGGCGTCCTCAACCTCGTCATGGGCCGTGGCTCGGTCGTCGGCCAGGAGATCCTCAACGCGCCCGACGTCAAGGCGCTCACCTTCACCGGCTCGGTGGGTACCGGCAAGAAGGTCGCCGAGGCCTCGATCGCCGTCATGCGGAAGTTCCAGCTCGAGATGGGCGGCAAGAACCCGCTTGTCGTGCTCGATGACGCCGACCTCAAGGTCGCGGTCGAATGCGCGGCCAACGGCGCCTATTTCTCGACCGGCCAGCGCTGCACGGCGTCGTCGCGGCTTGTCGTCACCGAGGGCATCCACGACAAATTCGTCGAGGCGCTGACCGAGCGGCTCAAGGGCCTCGTCGTCGACAATGCCTGCAAGCAGGGCACCCATATCGGCCCGGTCGTCGACCAGAGCCAGCTCGACCAGGACGAGATGTACGTCAAGGTCGGCAAGGACGAAGGCGCGACACTGACCTGGGGCGGCGAGCGCCTCAACCGCGAGACCCCCGGCTTTTACCTGCAGCCGGCGCTGTTCACCAATACGACGCCTGAGATGCGCATCAATCGCGAGGAGATCTTCGGGCCGGTGGCGAGCGTCATCCGGGTGAAGGACTACGACGAGGCCCTGCACGTCGCCAACGACACCGAGTTCGGGCTGTCGTCGGGCATCTGCACGACCAGCCTCAAGCACGCCAGCCACTACAAGCAGAACGCCGAAGCCGGCATGGTCATGGTCAATCTGCCAACGGCCGGGGTCGACTATCACGTGCCGTTCGGCGGCTCGAAGGGCTCGAGCTACGGGCCGCGCGAGCAGGGGCGCTACGCGGCCGAGTTCTTCACAACGGTCAAGACTGCCTATACGCTGCCCTAGTCTGGCCGGTACCTGGCAACGGGTTCAGGTGCCGTTCAGGTTGAATGCCGACTAATGCAAGGAGACAGGCGGCGTGGCCGGAAGCCTGGCCACGCTGAGAAGATTGAATAGCCACCTGCGGCGCAGCGGCGACGGGCGCCCAAAGCGCCGCCGACCGGGAGGCGACGATGGCTCATTCGACCGCAGCACTGACTTTCCGCCGCATTACCTTCGGACTGATGGTCCTTGCGCTTGGTCTTGGGATCAGCACCGAGGCCAACGCCCAGTTCAACGATACGTTCAGCCAGGGGCATATGCCGCCGCAGGAGACGCCTCCGCCGGAACACCATGGTTCGAGCGGAATCGGGGTCGGCATCGGTATCGGCATCATCAACGGTATCATCCGCAGCGTGCCGAGGCAGCCGGACTGTCGCCTGCCGGCCGTCTATTCGCCGCGTCTTGGCCGCTGCATCGTGCCGGCGGCGCAGCGGCCCATCTGCGATCCACCCTTCACCTTCTCGCGCCGTCTCGGCCGCTGCGTCGCGCCGCCGCCGCCGAAGGCACCCGTTCGCACGATCAGTTGCAAATGGCCCGAGGTGAAGAGCCGCGGCCGTTGCGTCTGCGCCGCAGGGTTCGTGTCGAGCCGCGGCCAGTGCGTCAAGCCGGCGCCAGTGATCAAGGTCGATATCGGCCACGTCCAGGAATGCCTGCAGAAGCTCGGCTACGATCCGGGACCGATCGACGGCCAGACGGGTCGCAAGACCCGCTCGGCCTTCGGCGACTTCCAGAACGATAACGGCCTCGGCCGTAATCCCGACCGGCTGACCGACGATGCGACCGTCAACAAGCTCTTCGAGCTCTGCGACGCGGCGCCCGAGCCTGGGCCCGAGGTCGCTACAGCGCCGGATTCTGGTCCGGACAAGAGCGATCAGCGGTGCCTGTCGAAGGACCTCTACGATACCTTGACCGCCGCCTATGGCGCCCGGCCAGGACTCGAGGCCTGCACGCCGACGACCGAGGCCTGCCTGCCGAAGCCGGCCTTCTACAGCGATGCCAAGCTCGCCTCCGTCGCCGCCACCAACGGCATCAACTGGTGCGGCGCCTGCATCAAGGTCGGGTCGTGGCTGCCGCTCGATACGGTCTTCCGCATCGAGAAGGCGGCAAACGTCACGCTGTGCGCAACACCACCGCCGCTCTGCTACGTGCCGGGGCCATCGTCGGTGAAGCATCAGACGGCGATCCGCACGATCTACCGCACCCTGCCGCGCACCGTCGGCCACGAGGGCGACATCGCGGTGGTGATCGGCAACGAGGACTATGCCGGCGGCCTGCCGCCGCATGTCAATGGCCATGCCGACGCCGACGCGGTGATGCAACTGCTGACCGAGCAGCTCGGCTTCCGAAAACGGAACATCATCGACCTGCGCGATGCCAAGCTGGTCGATCTGCAGCGCCTGTTCGGCTCGACTATCAACCCCAAGGGCGAACTGGCCACGCGCGTCGCCGACGCCAAGCCGGAGAACATCTTCGTCTACATCTCCAGCCACGGCATGACCAAGGAGCCGGACGGCGACAGCTATCTGCTGCCGGTCGACGCCGATCCCGAAAATCTCGGCGATACCGCCTATCCGCTGCAGGAGCTCTACGCCAATCTCGGCAAGACCGGCGCCCGCACGACCATGCTGATGCTCGAGGGCACCTTCGCCGAGACCATCTCGGATCTGGTCGATCCGCCGAACATCCCGCAGCTCGAGGTCAAGGCAATGCCGGAAACGCCGGTGCCGGGGCTTGCCGTGTTCACGGCCTCCGACCGTGACCAGCACGCGCTAGAGGATCCCGAATACGGTATCGGCCTCTTCACCCGCTACCTCATCGCCGGGCTTGCCGGCGAGGCCGATGTCGCGCCGATCGGCAACGGCGACAAGCGCGTCGATTCGGTCGAACTCTTCGTCTACACCTCCGACATGGTGCGCACGGCCGCCCGAAAGTCCTTCGGCCTGGAGCAGAAGCCGCTCCTGTCGAAGATCGACAACCTGGTGGTCGGGCAACTCGCCGCGAAGTGACACGAAGCGGTGTGCGAAGACCTTCTTCGCACACCGCGCCGACCCACGGTCGGGGAACTTTTCTGCCGTCAGGCCATCTCCGCCAGCACCGTCTTCAGGCGCGAGGGCGTGTCGTCGCGCCAGGCCTCGCCCATCGACACCCAGCCCTTGCCCATCATCTCGAAGGCGAAGGCGTTTTCCGGCTTGAAGCCGTCGTGGTCGAGGCGGACATGGGTGCCGGTCCGCGTCGGGGTGAGCGTCCAGGTGACGACGGTATCGAGCCGTCGGCCATAGGCTTCCAGATTGTCAGAGCCGCCTTTCCAAGTGTAGCGGATCAGCCGCTCGGGCTCGACGTCCGTCACCTGGCACTCGACCGTGCCGTCCCAATCGCCCATGGGCTTTGTCTTGAAGGTGAAGCGGTGGCCGACCTCGGCGCGGATATCGGTCGGCATCAGCCATGCCGAGAGATATTCGGCGACGGTGAGGGCGCGCCAGACCTTTTTCGGCGGATGCGGCACGTCGAATTCGACGACGATCGATTGGGTCTCGGGCGCGGCGGCGCGGTCGTTCATTGGTCCATCTCCCTGAGCAGCGTTTCCAGGCGTGCGACACGGCTGCGCCAGAACGCGGTGTAGTGGCCGATCCAGCCGACGAGGGGCCCGAGCCCCTGCGGGTCGACGCGGTAATGGGTGTTGCGGCCGGCCCGCCGCTCGGCGACGAGGCCGGCTTTCCTGAGCACGCCGAGATGCTGCGAGACGGCCGGCTGCGAGATGCCGGCGCCGTCGGTGAGCGTGCCGACGGTCGCCTCCTCGGTATCGGCGAGCCGCTCGAAGAGCGCACGCCGGGTCGGGTCGGCAAGGGCGCGAAACACCTCGCCGAGAGCATCGGTCTCGGGCATGACGGCAAAATCCAATAAGCCGTTGCTTATGGATTAACGCATAAGCCGGCGCTTATCGATATGTCAAGGGCGATTTGGGAGAGCTACTCCAGAGACCGGGCGACGCGGAAGCCGACGACGTTGAGGCGCGACCCCTTCGGGTAGCTGAGGCGGGCGGCGGCGCGGACATAGGCGGCCTCGAAATACCAGGCGCCGCCCTTGAGCACCCGCCGGGTGCAATCGCCGCCGCGTGGCGAGCCGTCGGCCGGCGCGCCGACATGGCTGCGGTTCCAGCAATCCTCGACCCATTCCCAGACATTGCCGGAGGTGTCGTAAAGGCCGAAGGGATTGGGCGGATAGGAGCCGACGTCGACGGTCTTGCCGACATAGGAGGACGAGTTGGCCTGGCCGGCGCTGGCGTCGAAATCCGCCTGGGCGAGGGTGATCGTCTTGCCGGTGACAAAGGGTGTCGTCGTGCCGGCGCGCGCCGCATATTCCCACTCGGCCTCCGACAGCAGGCGGTAGGCCTTGCCGGTTTTCTCGCGCAGCCAGTCGACGTAGGCTTTGGCGTCGTTCCAGGAGACGAAGATCACCGGTCGCCGGCCGCGTCCCCAGCCGCCGTCCTTCGGCATGTAGCCGTTGCAGCCGCCTTCCAGCGCGCAGGCGTCCCAGTCGTCGAAGGTGATCTCGAACTTGGAGACCGCGAAGGGCGTGGCGATGGTGACCTTGTGCTGCGGCCCCTCGGCCTGCTGGCGATCGGGATCGCTCGGGCCCGCGCCCATCTCGAAGGAACCGGCGGGCACGGCGACCATCTCCGGGCAGTTTTCGCAATCCTTGAAGGTCGAGCCGATCTCGACTTCCAGCGCGCCATGGCTCGCCACCGCCGGCCCCTTGTCGCCGGGATTGGGCAGCGAGGCGAGCTGCATGCGCGTGGCGCGCAGCACGGCGAGAAGGGTGGCGCTGACCTTGCCGTCCTGGGGCAGGCCGGATTTCGCCTGGAAGCGGCGCACCGCGTCGGTGAGCCCGGCATCGCCGGTGGAACGCGTGCCGGTCGGATAGCCGAGATCGCTGAGAAGCTGGCGCGCCTCGGCCACCATGCCGGGATCGGCGGCACCGGCCGATGGCCCCGGCACCGACCCGCCGCCCGAACCGCCACAGCCGTTTTCGTCGAGGCAGACGAGCGGCGCACCGCCGCGGGTCGTGACTTCCGGGATTTGCGAGCCGTTGGACGCGATCTGCACGTCGCGCGCGGTGAGGTCGAGAAGGTCGCGCATATAGAGGCGCGGACTGGAATTGAAGCGTGCCAGGAGCGCCTTGGCGAAGGGCGAATGGCCACCCGGCGCGCCATCGGCGGCAAGCTGGCCGGAAAGCGTCGAGGTGGCGATGAGCAGCGACTTGTCCTCGCTGGTCACGCGGCTGAAGCCACGAAACCCGACGCCGGTCGCGCCGGCCGAGCGCTTCGGGCATTGCGGGAAGGGATCGTTGCGGCAGGCATCGAGCAGCACGATCTGCTGCGCCGCGTTGCCGAGCGACTCGAACAGCTTGTCGAGCGAGACCGCGCGCCGCGCCTCCTTCGCCTCGCAGGTGATGTCGATATCGGTCGGCGCCAGCACGTTCTTGCCGTCGACCTCAAGACCGTGGCCAGCGTAATAGACCAGCGCCACCTCCGACTGGTCGGCGGCGCGCTTGAAGGCTTCCAGCGCGTCGAGCATGTCGGCGCGGGTCAGGTCGTAATATTCGTAGACCTCGAAGCCATGCGCCTTGAGCACGCTGGCGACGGCCTTGGCGTCCGGCACCGGGTTGTCGAGCTTGGTCAGCGTCGCGTAATTGCTGACGCCGATGACGAGCGCCACCCGACGGGCTTCGGCCGCGCTCGTTGCCACGAGCAGGGCAAGGACCACCAACAGCGCCTGCAACAGTCTCGGTCGCATGGGCTTCCTCGGGTGCAATCGCTTTTCCTGGCATCCTAACACTGTGTCTGGATGCAATGGGAGGGGGTGTAGCGACGCGAAGCTGAACGAAAGCCGAACGGCGGGATCCAGGCGCTCAGGGACCGGTGAGGGCGAGACGATCGAGGCGGACGCGGCTCAAGGAACGGCCGATCCGCTCCGACCGTAACGTCTCCGGCTCGCAGATGAGCGCGTTGCCCCCGTTCGGCAGCCGATCGCGATGTTGGCGGGCAGGGCCGGAATGCCTAGGCTTATTGAACCGTCCGACCGAAATGCGGACACGCATGCGCGCCCGCGTGAAGCCGGATGGAAGCCTATCACACAACCTGAAGTGCTGATACGCCGGCGCCGTCAGCCGCTGTCGCGCGCGAGCTCATAGGGGGCGAGGAGGGCATCGCGTTTGCCGGCGAGGATTTCTTCGCTGACGAAGAGGCCGATCGCCGGGGCGAGGGTGATGCCGGAATGGGTGACGGCGGTGTAGAGCCCGGCGACGCCCGGCGCGCGGCCGACCAGGGGAAAGCCGTCCCGCGGCATCGGCCGGTTGGCGGTGCGGTGATAGGCGGCAACAAGCGCCTCGCCGCCCTTTACCAGCCGCTTCATGTCGGCGAAGATTTCTTCAGCGCGCGTGGCGCCGCCATCGGCCATGCCGGCGGCTTCGATATGGGCGGCGGCGAGCAGGCGCCCGTCCGCCGTCTGGCGCAGTTCCATCTCCGGCGGTACCAGCAGATGATTGAGGAGCGGCGGCATCGGCGCGGTGGCGACGACGATGCCAGGAGCATCGCGCAGCGGCACCGGGACGCCGGCGCTCGCAACGAGGTCCGGCGTCGCGACTCCGGCAGCGACCACGACCTCGTCGGCTTCGATCACGCCGGCATCGGTCGCCACGCCGGTGACCCTGCCGTCATCGGTGCTGAGGCCGGTCGCCGCGCGGCCGGGCAGGATCTCGGCGCCATGCACCTGGGCGGCGGCGAGGAAGGCGAGGGCGGTGGCGAGCGGCTCGACGGCGCCTTCGTCCGGTGCGTAGGCGGCGAGCGCCGGCGGGTCGGCCAGCGCCGGCTCGCGTGCCATGATCTCGTCGCGCTCGACGAGACTGATGCGATAGCCCCAGCCCGCGTGCTCGCTGACGAAGGTCTCCAGATCTTCGCGCGGCATGTCCCAGACGAGGCCGCCGCTCCAGGCGACCTCGACACCGGGCACGTCGCGCGCGATGCGCTTCCACTCTTCCATCGAGCGCGTGCGCAGGCGGAAATAGGGCAGCGGATTGTGCCAGCTCGCATTGATCCAGGCCCACGAGCCGCGCGTCGCGATACCGCCCGGCTCGCCGGCATCGAGGATGGTGACGCGCGCGCCGGCGCTTGCGAGATGCCAGCCGATCGAGGCGCCGACGATGCCGGCGCCGACGACCACGATGCGGGGATGATCGGCCATGAGGGCTTCCTTCCTTCGGGATGGGCGCAAGGGCGGGGCGAGGCTATGCGGGCGGCAGCGGCTCGGCGAGGAGGTCGTCGAATTCGTGATGCCGGCGCATATAGGCGGCAACGAAGGGGCACTTGGCGACGACTTTCAGCCCGGCCGCACGGGCGTAATCAAGCCCGGCACGGGCAAGCGCCGAGCCGAGCCCCCGCCCGCCAAGCTCCGGCGCGACTTCCGTATGGGTGAAGGTGATGACGCCGGGCGCCAGCCGGTAGTGGACATAGGCGAGGTGGCCGTCGATCTCGGCGAAGAAGCGGTGGTGGGGCGCGTCATGGGTAATTTCGGCAGGCATGGGCGGGGCTCCGGCTGGCCGTCAGCGTAGAGCATTTTACGTTAGCGAAAAGGCCCCGCATGACAGGGGTGACAACGGGGCCGGCGGGGCGCCTCTTCCACGGAGGCGTTTTTTCGCGCCGCCCTGTCGATCCGCGGTCGCCTCGCTCGTCGTCTGGATATCGGAGGCTTTCGGCGGCGCTTTCCGCCGACAAATGGGGAGACCGCAATGTTCACCGGAAAGATGCTGGCACTCGCCGCCGCTGCCGCCGCGCTTCTTGCGCCCGTCATCGCTCACGCAGAGGAAGGAAAGACCATGGAGACCACCACAACCGCGCCGGCGCCGAAGAAGACCGGGCATATCGAGGCCAATGGCGTCAGCTATTATTACGAGATCCGCGGGGAGGGAGAACCGCTGCTTCTCCTCCATGGCGGGCTCGGCTCCGTCGAGATGTTCCATCCCCTGATGCCGATCCTCGGCAAAGGACGCCAGACCATCGCCATCGACCTGCAGGGGCACGGGCGCTCGAACCTCGGCGACCGGCCGATCAGCCTCGTCGACATGGGTGACGACATGGCCACCGTCGTCAGGGCGCTCGGCTACGACAGGCTCGACGTGCTCGGCTATTCGCTCGGTGGCGGCGTCGCCTTCCGCCTGGCCGTGCAGCATCCCGATCTCGTTCGCCGGCTCGCGCTCGTCTCGACGCCATTCTCGCAGGAGGGCTTCTATCCCGAGATGCTGCCCCAGCAGGCCGCGCTCGGCGCCGGCCTGATGCCGATGATGAAGGAGACGCCGATGTACAAGTCCTACGTCGCCGTCGCCCCGCACCCGGAGGATTTCCCCAAGCTCCTCGATCGCCTGGGCGAATATATGCGCAAGCCCTATGACTGGTCGGCGGATGTCGGGACGCTGAAGATGCCGGTGATGCTGGTCTACGGTGACAGCGACATGATCACCCTCGACCACGCCGTGAAGTTCTATCACCTGCTTGGCGGCGCCCAGCGCGACGCCGGCTGGCAGCGCGAGCACATGGCGCAGAACCGGCTCGCGATCCTGCCCGACCTCACCCATTACGAGATGTTCCTGGCTCCGGCCATGGCCCACGCGGTCACGCCCTTCCTCAACGGCGTCAGCGGGGCGAGGACCTGGGCCGAGCAGGTGAACGAGCAATAGGGCCTCGACCTCCCCGAGCGACCGCCACCTCGCCCGCGCGTCCGAAACGATGCGCGGGCGACGTCGTCGTTCGGGTTGAACGGCTATCGGATCGAGCGGGATGGAATAGGCTCGGCAGGCCCGCGCAAGGACTTGAGATCGCGATCCCAGAGCGGATCATTGGCCGACAAGATTGCTGATCCGCTCTAACTCTTTGTACTTGCCGCAATTTCGGACGGGAAAGTGGTCCCCGCTTTTCCTGCAATTGGTCTAGTTGCTGCAGTTCGACCGGTCGAAGAACGCGCCATTCAGTTCGAGCGTCCCGATCCATCGCATTCCGCCGTCATAGCAGACGGTCGTCGTGGCCGCCGAGGAGGCGGTGTTGCCGGTGCTGCCGTCGTGGACTTCGTAGCCGCTGTTGAGCGAGACGAGCTTGTCGAAGACGCCAGAGAAGATGTTGTCGGCGAGCAGGACAGTCGACGTGCTGGTCGTCACCGCATCGAAGCGGATCCCGGTCTGGGTGATGTCGAAGCTTCCCCAATTGGCGCTGTCGGCGCCGGTGATCGAGAGGTTCGAATTGGTCAGTGTCAGGCTCGTCGTTCCCGTGCCGGGGCCCTGGTACTCGACGGGATAGAGCTCGGCGGAGGATTGGGTGTCCATGGTGCCGTTGAACCGCACCGCGAGGTCGGTCCTGTCGACGACGGTCTTCATATCGGTGGCGAACAGACCGAAGGCTTGCAGGGTGGATTTCGAGGGTGGCGCGGCGGCCATGTTGCCGGTCAGGCTGCCGGCGAATTCGGCGATGAGCGACGAATTGCTGACATTCGTCGTGGCGTATTTGCCCGAACTGCGGATGCCATAAAGCCCGAGCGTCGTGTTGGAGAAGTTGCCGGCACCGCCGATGAGATCGGCGTTGGAGAAGGCACGCAGGATCGAATTCTGGACGCTGAGCTGGCTGTCATGTGAACGGATGCCGTAGACCCTGACCTCCGAGGCAGCATTGTTGCTGGTGCTGCCGTTGAAAGTCCCACTGAAGCGGCCTTCGAGATCGGAGTTCATGACGGTGACGATCGCGCTGTCGTCGCTCATCGAATAATTGTCGAGCGCATAGATGGCGTGGACATGCGCGTCGCTCGCGCCCGCGGGACTGATCGTCGCCTGGGCGAGCACCGAGAGATCATCGAGATAGATCGGGTTCTTGAGCTCGTCGACATAGATGCCGGTCGTCTCCTCGACGCCGGCGAGCGAGCTGTGGGTGGCGGTGATGTTCAGGCCGGCGATATGGACGCTGCCGCCGATGGTGTTGTCCGCGCCGCCGATGGTCAGAGCCGTCAGGATTCCGCTGGAGCCGGTCACCGAAATCGAGGGCCGCATGCCGGGGAGGGCGTAGTTGAACGGCGTCCCGGTCGTCGCGCCGGTCAAGGCGAGCGTCGTTCCCGCGCCGGCGATGGTCAGGTGCGAGCCGGAGGAGATCGTCTGCGGTGTCGTGTAGTCCTCGTTGACGATCAGGAGCGTGTTCTCGGGCGCCGCGGCGACGGCACCGCCGAGATCACCGGCGTCGAGGCTCGAGCTGTAATCGACCCGGTCGAAGAGCACGTTGGTCAGCGCGTCCTTGACCTGCTCGCGCGATTGGCCGAGCGCGATATCATGCGACCGGCGCACCGGTTCCGCCAGGCGCGCGGCCAGAGTGTCCGGAGCGATCGACGGTGATCCGCCGAAGGCGACGCGGAAGCCGAGGCCGGCGCTGAACCGGTTGCCGTGTTCCTTGTCCCACCGGCCGCCGAGGCCGAGCGTCAGGCGGCTGCCGCTGACGCCGAGCGGGTCCGCGACGCGCCACTCGACTCCGTATTCCGGGCCGGAGAAGGCATCCGCGCCCATATCCGCGACTGGCTCGTAATAGAACCCGCCGCCATGGGCCCAGAATTGGAACCTGTCGTCGGACGAGGCGAAGACCTTGCCGGCGAAGTCCCAGTCGAAGCCGCGCATGGGCACTTCCGCGGCGCCGACCATGGAGATACTGGAGCCGGAGAGGTCGATGCTCGCCAGCAAGGGCGAGGCCTGCGCGTCCGTCTGCGGCAGGTAGGCATTCGCATGCGCGTCGAAATTCTTGCCGAGCGCCTCGAGGCCGAACGCGACTTGACTGAACGTATTGTCGCCAGCCGAACGATTCATGTCGAAACCGGCATGGGCGCCAAGGATGAGCGAGTCGAACAGGTGGCGGTAGCCAAGGGTCACCCCGCCTTGCGGCAGGTCGTCGCCGAAGAAGAACGTGCCGTCGATCTGGGTGAAGAGAAGGTTGGCAGGATCCTGCGCGATCGGCGTGAACAGCGTCGCGCCCGCATTGCCGCCCCCGGAATACGTGCTGTCGCCGAAGCGCTCGGCCGAATAGGCCTCCAGCCACGGCACGACCCGCATGATGCCGTCCGGTTCCTGGGCCTTGGCGGAGGAAAGCCCGGGCCCGGCAAGAAAAGCTCGCGGCAAGAAGCGACGGCGACGCCGGCCCGGTGGCGTCTGCGGAGCTTCGATTGTCGTTGGACGATAGATGCCGCACGGCAAGACCGGCGGATCGGCGAGCCCTTCGGCCCGTCCGCGATGACGCTGTACAACACCCCGTTCCCCCGTACGTCCGGTCTTTCTTGGGGATGTCACATGAAACATCGCCGGGAGTCAAAGCTGTTGGCGCGATCGCCATGATTGGCGTCGCGAGGCGCCGGACCCGGCCGGCGAAACGCGGTCGGAATCTGGTTGCTGCGTGGCCGGATACCGGGTGAGCGGATGGAGAGCATCGCTCCCGATTGCGCGGTCACCTATCCGGGCTGCACCGGCAAACCGCTCTTCATGCGCGCGGCGACGCGGCGGATCGTGTCCGCCAGGGCCTGGCCCGAGCCGAAGCTGCCGACGCTGACCTGCTTGCCTTCGTCGGTCTTGACATAGACCAGGTCGACGACGGTGGTCCGGTAGCGGCCCGGTACGGTCGCGCGCCTGACGGTGACATCGGCGACCCGCGCCCATGGAACCTGGACGGGGCTCCGGAGGCAGCGATCGAAGAGGACACCGTTCTCATCGAGCGTCAGCTTCGGGCAGCCGCGCAGGATCATCACCAGAGCCAGCAGGCCCGCCGGCAGGCCGATCAGGGTCATGAACCACCCCGAGGTCTGCGGGGTGATAACGAACGGCCCGAAGCGCTCCATGGCGAAATGGAAGCTGTCGTCGGTGATCTTGGCGATGCCGCCCCAGACGGACAGGATGCTGAAGCCGAGCACGACAAACGACATGAACCGCTTCGACTTGAAGACGATCGGCAACGTCTCGTCGGCCATGGCAACGCTTTCCCGTGAGGTTGCGGGGCCGATGATGCCGCAACAGCGGGGGCGGCGCCAGAGGGGGCGCGATGGGGCGGGAAAGAGCACGGAAGAATAGGGCGCAAGTGCGCAGCCTATTGCATCGTGTTGGCCCCGCGAATTGGCGGAGTAGGCTCCGCTACTCCGCCCTGTGGACTTGCATCCGAAGACCGTCCGGTCGATCTATCGGCAGGCGGTATTGAAGGAGCCACGGTGATGGCAGGCTATGTCACGCTGATCCACAGGGACGAAGGCACCAGCTACGGCGTGAGTTCCCCGACGTGCCGGGCTGCATCTCGGCCGGCGACACGCTCGCCAGGCGCTCGCCAACGCCGCCGAAGCCCTGGCCGGGCATCTGGCGGTCATGCGCGCCGATGGCGATCCTCTGCCGACAACTCGGACGCGAGAGGCGATCGAGGCCGATCCGGATTGTGCCGACGACCTCGAAGGCGCGATCGTTCGGGAGGTGGTGCCAGCGCAGGGCGTTGTGGCGGCGGCGGGGTAGCGGCGGCCTTCTGCACCGGCGACCGTAGCGAGACGCACCTGAAGGCCTCGTGTCATAGAGCCGAATGCGGGAAGTCGACGGATCGGTCGGCCCCGGATTTCGCTCCGCTTTATCCGGCGCTACGCTAGCTTGTGCACGGAAAACCAGGGCGTGGACAGCGCCTCCCGATTTGACCGCGCCCCATTCGGGCGGTGCTTCCGGCCAGCGAAGCGCGCGTTTCTGCAAAGCACTGATCAGGGCGCTACGCGCCTCTGCGTAAGGTGAGCGACTGGCCTCGATCTTGCGCCGCATGGTGGTTCCATACGCTCCGCAATCCGCCCTTCAGCAAGTTTTTCGCAAGAGCTTGAATGACTTCTGTGTCTGATGCATCCTATCTCAAAAATTCGACCACGAATGTGAAGTCGGCAGCGTTTGTAACACTGCCCTATGTTTCTCGGCGACCTGATAGCGCTCCAACTCTTTTGACGGATGTCAGGAAGGGGTTCAGTCGCCGCGCTTAAGGTTTGCCACACCGACAGCATAATTTCTCTCCGCGATCTGCCATTCGGCAGCATGGTCGCATTCATCCCGCTACGATGACCCCGACAGCATAATGATCGCCAGGCGGCGAATTCGAGGCTTCCGCCGTACGTCGCGCTCTTCTCGACGAGATATCGGATTTACTCGACGCATCAGCAACTGCTTGAGAAACGATCTCCTGACGGTGCTGCTCGCATAAGTTTGGACTTGATTGTTCAACTGAGCGCGAGCTGTCCCTATCTCAATGTGATCGTGAACCGCGAGCGGCAGACGCATCGTTCCCGTAGAATATCTGTACGGGCTGTCCTGGCATGCGTCGATAAGTGCGAGCTCCCGCGATGCGAAGCAACAGTCTGATCAATTGCGGTCAGGAACGTAGTCTCTTCGTCCTCCGGCATATCATCATCCGTCTTGCGCTCCGCCCGGTAGTCGCGATCGAATGGCTCGAGCATGTCCAAGCAATTCGGATCAATTCCACAGTGATCCCATGTCGGTGGCGCAACTGTCATCGTGCCGAGCGGCGACGCTAAAACTTCCGGCCGTGTCTGTTCTCGATGAATTCATCGTCTTCCCACATTTCAGTTCTCCAGCCGCAGTCAGCCTCCACCCCGTCGTCCCGCCACACGTGTCGCACTTGAGGCACGTGCCGTTCCTCACAAGCGTGAAATTCCCGCATTCGGGGCAGGCGTCGCCTTCGTAGCCGCGGAGTTTTGCGACCGCCTTGAGGTCGGCCTTGGAAGCCTTGGGGGCTTCCGCCTTGGCGTGGGTGCCGGCCGGCTTGTAGGCGGGGCCGGACTTGGCGGTCCTGGCTGACGGGGCCGCGCGGGCGGGGGCCGCCTCGGCGGTGCCGGCCTTGACGGCGGCGGTCGGGGCGCCCTGCTGGTTGGCGAGCGCGCGCAGCGTGTTGCCGATCTGCGCCATGGTGCCGGTGTTACCGGCATTGCCGCCGGCGACCGCGGTCACGGTGCTGCCGCCGGTCGTTGCGCCGCCCGACGGGCCGGGGCGTCCGCCGGCTGAGCCGCCCGTAGCCGCGCGTCTCGGCCGACCTGTCGACGACCGAGAGACGGCGGCCGCGCACCAGGCCATGGCTGACGATCGCTTCCGGGCCGGCGCTGCCGTCCGCTTCGCCCGAGCCGATCAGCGTCGAGCCGATGTCCTGCGGGTCGACATGGGCGAGGTCGTGGCGGCCGAGATAGGAGATCGCCAGTTCGCGGAAGACGTAGTCGAGGATCGAGGTGGCGTTCTTGATCGTGTCGTTGCCCTGGACGAGGCCGGCCGGCTCGAAGCGGGTGAAGGTGAAGGCCTCGACAAAGACCTCCAGCGGCACGCCATATTGCAGGCCGACCGAGACGGCGATGGCGAAGGTGTTCATCATCGCGCGGAAGGCGGCAGCCTTCCTTGTGCATGTCGATGAAGATCTCGCCGAGGCGGCCGTCGTCATATTCGCCGGTGCGCAGAGTACACCTTGTGGCCGCCGACCATCGCCTTCTGGGTATAGCCCTTGCGGCGGTTGGGCAGCTTCTCGCGCTCGCGCACGGCCTTCTCGATGATGCGCTCGACCACCCGCTCGGCGAGCGCTTCCGCCCGCTGGGCCGCCGGCTTGGTGGCGACGAGCTGCTCGATGATCTCTTCCGCCTCTTCCTCGTCGTCGGCCAGAAGCTGCGAGTTCAGCGGCTGGGAGAGCTTCGAGCCGTCGCGATAGAGCGCGTTGGCCTTCAGCGCCAGGCGCCAGGAGAGGGAATAGGCGTTCTTGCAGTCCTCGACCGTCGCATCGTTCTGCATGTTGATGGTCTTGGAGATGGCGCCCGAGATGAAGGGCTGCGCCGCCGCCATCATGCGGATGTGGCTGTCGACCGACAGGAAGCGCTTGCCGATGCGCCCGCAGGGATTGGCGCAGTCGAAGACCGGCAGGTGCTCGGACTTGAGGCCCGGCGCGCCTTCCAGCGTCATCGTTCCGCACACATAGGTGTTGGCCGCCTCGATCTCCTTCCGGCTGAAGCCGAGATGGGTGAGGAGGTCGAAGGCCGGGTCGGAGAGCTTCTCTTCCGGGACGTCCAGCGCGCTCATCTGCTCGTCGCCGATCGTCCAGCGATTGAAGACGAACTTGATGTCGAAGGCCGCGCCGAGCGACTGCTCGATCTTGGCGATGGTGGCCTCGGAGAAGCCCTTGGCCTTCAGCGTCTCGGCGTTGATGCCCGGGCGCGCCCTTCGAGCGTGCCGCGACCGACCGCGTAGTCGATGATCGCCTTGATCGCCGCGTCGTCATAGCCGAGGCGGGTGAGGGCCTCCGGCACCGCGCGGTTGATGATCTTGAAGTAGCCGCCGCCGGCCAGCTTCTTGAACTTCACCAGCGCGAAGTCGGGCTCGATGCCGGTCGTGTCGCAGTCCATGACCAGGCCGATCGTGCCGGTCGGGGCGAGAACGGTCGCCTGGGCATTGCGATAGCCGTGCATCTCGCCGAGCGTGACGGCCCGGTTCCAGGCGGTCCTGGCGTGCTCGACCAGGCGCTGGTCGGGGCAGGAGACCGCGTCGAGCGGCACCGGATTGACGTGCAGCCGGTCATAGCCCTCGGCCGCGCCGATCGCCGCGCGACGGTGGTTGCGCATGACGCGCAGCATGTCGTTGCGGTTCCGGGTGAAGCCGGGGAAGGGGCCGAGCTCGCCGGCCATCTCGGCCGAGGTCGCATAGGCGACGCCGGTCATGACCGAGGTGATCGCCGCGCACAGGGCCCGGCCTTCCTTCGAATCATAGGGGATGCCCGAGGACATCAGCAGGCCGCCGATATTGGCGTAGCCGAGGCCGAGCGTGCGGTACTCGTAGGACAGTTCGGCGATCGTCTTGGCCGGGAACTGCGCCATCAGCACCGAGACCTCGAGCACGACCGTCCACAGCCTGACCGCATGCTCGAAGGAGCCGACGTCGAAGCGCCCGTCCTTCTCGCGGAACTGCAAGAGGTTCATCGAGGCGAGATTGCAGGCCGTGTCGTCGAGGAACATGTATTCCGAGCACGGATTCGACGCCCGGATCGGCCCCGAGGCGGGGCAGGTGTGCCAGTCGTTGATGGTCGTGTGGAACTGGATGCCCGGATCGGCCGAGGCCCAGGCGGCATAGCCGACCTGCTCCCACAATTCGCGGGCCTTCAGCGTCTTGGTCACCTTGCCGGAAATGCGCCCCGTCAGGTTCCAGTCGGCGTCCTTCTCGACCGCCTCGAGGAACTCGTCGGTGACGCGCACCGAATTGTTCGAGTTCTGGCCGGAGACGGTGAGATAGGCCTCCGAATCCCAGTCGGTGTCGAGCACCGGGAATTCGAGGTCGGTGTAGCCCTGCCGGGCGAACTGGATGATGCGCTGGATGTAGTTCTCCGGCACCTGCGCCTTCTTGGCGGCGCGCACTTCGCGCTTGAGGGCCGGGTTCTTGGCCGGATCGAAGCAGTCGTCGCCCGAGCCCTGGCAGTTGACGCAGGCCTTCATGATCGACTTGAGGTGCTGCGAGACGATCCTCGAGCCGGTGACCAGCGCCGCGACCTTCTGCTCCTCGCGGACCTTCCAGTTGATGTAGTCCTCGATGTCCGGGTGATCGATGTCGACCACAACCATCTTGGCGGCGCGGCGCGTCGTGCCGCCCGACTTGATGGCGCCGGCCGCCCGGTCGCCGATCTTGAGGAAGCTCATCAGGCCGGAGGACTTGCCGCCGCCGGAGAGCTTTTCGCCCTCGCCGCGAAGCAGGGAGAAGTTCGAGCCGGTGCCCGAGCCGTATTTGAACAGCCGCGCCTCGCGCACCCACAGGTCCATGATGCCGCCCTCGTTGACGAGGTCGTCGGCGACGGACTGGATGAAGCAGGCATGCGGCTGCGGATGCTCGTAGGCGGTCTCGGAAGCGCGCACCTCGCCGGTCTTGAAGTCGACGTAATAGTGGCCCTGGCTCGGCCCGTCGATGCCATAGGCCCAGTGCAGGCCGGTGTTGAACCATTGCGGGCTGTTGGGCGCGGCCTTCTGGGTGGCGAGCATGTAGCGCAGCTCGTCGAAGAAGGCGCTGGCGTCTTCCTCGTCGTCGAAATAGCCGCCCTTCCAGCCCCAGTAGGTCCAGGTGCCGGCGAGCCGGTCGAAGACCTGGCGGGCGTCCTGCTCGGAGTCGAGCGCTCGTTCCTCGGGAAGCGCGGCGAGCGCCGCCTCGTCGGGCACGGAGCGCCACAGCCACGAGGGGACGTCGTTCTCCTCGACGCTCTTCAGCCGCGCCGGCACGCCCGCCTTGCGGAAATATTTCTGCGCCAGGATATCGCTGGCCACCTGGCTCCAGCCTGCCGGGACCTCGATATCGTCGAGCCTGAAGACAACCGAGCCGTCCGGATTGCGGATCTCACTCTTGCGTCGTCCGGAATTCGAGTGCCTTGATACGGCCCCTCGGTCTTCTGGGTGTAGCGCCGCTCAATCCGCATTCTTTATGCCCCATCTTTCGGCGTCATTCGCGCCGTCATCCTAGCGCAAGATCCGTGGTCCAGGATCGCGCCCCATCCATCTGTCGGCCCCGCATGAGCCGGATTTGTTCGTCCAGCCCTTGTAGGTACATTCAGGCCGAAACACTAAATATAGTGTTACCGCGCGTTCATGTCAGTCGTTTTCAACGCTACAGAGACGCTTTTTTCACTCCGAAAACCGGCACAGGCTCTCGTGCCTCGCGGACACGGCAAAACCGCCCCAGACGAGCCTCAACGCCACAACGCTTTTCGGAAAACTCGCGGGCCAATCGGCCCCTCGAACGTCAAACCATGACGCTGGAGTGACGCTATGACGACTCGGCGGAGGGCGTCAAGGAATTGCGGATCACAATTGGCTCGGTCGCTACATATGGGGGCAGTTTTTCGTGGATTCGGGGGACAACAGGCGACGGCGCTGGCATCGACTTGTCGCAGGCTGTTGACGCCCGTCCGGAACCCCGGTCGTCGAATCGGGCGCCGCGTTCCCCGAGCGGCCGCGCGATCGCCGATTTGTGATTCTCCGCCGCCGATCGTGATCGGTCGCGGTCTTGCCAATGCGCTCGCCTCCGCCAGATCATCGGCAACGCGCCCGGGCGTGCGACGCCCGCCGACAAGGAAACCGAATGAGACCGAATTCTCTCCTGGCTATCCCGCATCGTCATCGCGATCCTTCTGGTCGCCGCGGCGCCGGCCGCCATGGCCGCTCCGGCGGTGACACCGCTCGTTTCCCTCGACTGGCTGAAGGCGAATCTCGGCCGGCCGGACATCGCCGTTCTCGACGTGCGCGGGGAGGGCGCCTTCACCTCGGCCCACATCGCCGGCGCCGTGCGCACCGACTTTCCCGGCGCCTGGCGGACGCCGGATGCCCGCGTTCCGCCGGTCCCGGTGCTCGAAGGGCTTATCGCCAGCCTCGGCATCGGCAATGACAAGACGGTCGTCATCGTTCCCGCCGGCACCGACAACACCGCCTTCGGTGCCGCGGCGCGGGTCTACTGGACGTTCAAATATCTCGGCCATGATTCGGTCGCGATCCTCGACGGCGGCTGGAGCGCCTGGGCCGCCGACATGGGCGCGCCCACGGCAAGCGGCACCGTCACGCCGGCGCTCGCCCACTTCACCGCCAGCCCGCGCCCCGGACTTCTGGCGACGACCCAGTCGGTCGCCGCGCGGCTTCACTCGGCGACCGTCTTCGTCGATGCCCGCCCGGCCTCCCAATATCTCGGGACAGCGGGCGGTGGGCACATTCCCGGCGCCATCAATCTCGAGAACAGCCGCTTCTATGACGATGCCGCCCACAGGCTGAAGCCGAAGGATGAGCTTGCCGCGCTGGTGCCGGCCTCGCTGCGCGCCGACAAGCAGGCCGACGTCGTCGCCTATTGCAATACGGGCTGGTGGTCGGCGACCGACTGGTTCGTGCTTCACGAACTGCTCGGCTACCAGAACGCTGCACTCTACGTGCAGTCGATGGCGGGCTGGAGCGCCGATCCGTCGAACCCGATCGAGACCGGTCCCGCAAGTGCCAAACCCTGAACCGGAAGGCGCCACCTCCGGGCCGGAATTTCGCCGCATCCCCGGATAGAGTGAAGGGCGAGGGGGCTCTCTCTGCCTCGTAAGGAGAGCTGATCATGCTGAAGCAAAAGCTGGCAATTGCCGGCACCGCGATAGCGATCGCGGTCGGTAGCGTAGCGACGACCGCCGGCGCGGCGCAAGCCCGCGATTACCGCGACTACGGCTACCGGCATCACCACTACCACCACCACTACGAATACGGGCCGGCCTTCCCCTTCTTCGGGCCTTTCGCCCATCGCTATTACGCGCCACCGCCGCCGCGGCGTTCCTGCTGGGTCTGGAATGACTGGGCGCAAAGATGGGTCTGGCATTGCCGCTATGCACCGCGGCCGGGTCCGTACTATCGTTAGCCCGACGCGGTGACACGCGCAGTCCCGAGGCCCGGCGAAGCCCGCGGCCTCGGGACTTCCTGACCCGGCCGGGTGCCGGGACGATCGGCTAAGCGTGGCGAGGAGGGGGCGATGGCTTTCATGCGCGTGGCGACGGCGTTGGTGGCCGTCTCGATTTTCGGTATCTCGCAGGCCCATGCCGTCTCGCCGCCACCGGTCGCGGCAAGCAACGGCATGGTGGTGACCGCCCAGCGCTACGCCTCCGAGATCGGCGTCGATATCCTCAAGCGCGGCGGCAACGCCGTCGATGCCGCGGTCGCGGTCGGCTACGCGCTGGCCGTCGTCCATCCCTGCTGCGGCAATATCGGCGGCGGCGGCTTCGCCACCATCCATCTCGCCAACGGCAAGGACACCTTCTTCGACTTCCGCGAGAAGGCGCCGGGGGCGGCGACCGAGACCATGTATCTCGACGACAAGGGCGACGGTCGATCCCGCGCCTCAGCCTCGACGGCTACAAGGCGGTCGGCGTGCCGGGCACCGTCGCCGGTCTCGACGCCATGCTGACGGCCTACGGCACCATGTCGCCGCGCCGATGTCATGGCGCCGGCGATCAAGCTCGCCGCGCGACGGCTACGTGCTGGCGCAGGGCGATGTCGACATCCTCGACCGCGGCGCCGAGGCCTTCGCCAGGCAGCCCAATGTCGCGGCGATCTTCCTCCACGACGGCAAGCCCTGGCAGGTCGGCGAGCGGCTGGTGCAGAGCCAGCTGGCCGCGACGCTGAAGGCGATCTCGAAGGACGGTCCGGACGCCTTCTACAAGGGGCCGATCGCCGACGCGGTCGTCGCGGCGAGCCAGGCCAATGGCGGCATTCTCAGCCAGAAGGACTTTGCCGACTACACCGCGGTCGAGACCGCGCCGGTGCGCTGCTCCTATCGCGGCTATCGATATCATCTCGTCGCCGCCGCCGAGCTCGGGCGGCACGACCATGTGCGAGATCCTCAACGTTCTGTCGGGCTATCCGATGGGCGAATGGCGGCTTCCACTCGGCCAAGGGCGTCCACGTCATGGTCGAGGCGATGCGCCACGCCTTCGTCGACCGCAACTTCACGCTCGGCGATCCGGCCTTCGTCGACAACCCGATCGAGCATCTGCTGTCGGCCGCCTATGCGCGACGAAGCTCCGCGCCGCGATCGATCCCGACAAGGCGACGACGTCCGAGGACGTCCAGCCCGGCAAGCCGCCGCATGAGGGCACCCAGACGACGCATTTCTCGATCGTCGACAAGGACGGCAACGCCGTCTCGGTCACCTACACGATCAACGCCTTCTTCGGCGCCAAGGTGATCGCCGGCGACACCGGCTTCTTCCTCAACGACGAGATGGACGACTTCACCACCAAGCCCGGCACGCCCAACATGTTCGGCCTGGTCCAGGGCAAGACCAACGCCATCGCGCCGGGCAAGCGGCCGCTGAGCTCGATGAGCCCGACCATCGTCACCAGGGACGGCAAGCCGTGCATGGTGACCGGCAGCCCCGGCGGCTCGCGCATCATCACCATCACCCTGGAGACGATCATGAACGTCATCGACTACGGCATGGACATCCAGGAGGCGGTCGACGCGCCGCGCATCCATCACCAGTGGCTGCCCGACAAGGTCTTCGTCGAGCCGCGGCGCCCTTTCGCCCGACACCGAGAGCCTGCTGACCGCCATGGGCTACACCATCGAGCAGCAGGGCACCTGGGGCGCAGCCGAGGCGATCGAGATCGGCACCGACAAGGACGGCAACCGCGTCCTCTACGGCGCCAATGACGACCGCCGCCCGGCGGGCGCGGCGATGGGGTATTAGGGCGCCGCCATGGTGTGAAGACGGCTATGGATCATGCCGATGCATGCCCGTATTGCTGTCGGTCACCATGAAACCGGCTTCGCTTGTCCCTACGCTATTGGTCTGCGATCGGCTGGTCCTGCGCCCGACACGACCGGGCGACGCCGACCGCGCCTTCGAAATCCAGTCGGATTGGGAGGTCACGCGCATGCTGAGCATGGCGTCCTTTCCGCCCGATCGCGACGAAATCGCCCGATGGTTCGCGGATCATCCCGGCGAATGGGCGGCGGGCACGGCCTATCGCTTTGCCGTCGAACGGCAGGATCGCATGATCGGCCTTGTCGATATCGACGAGATATCCGGCACGAGCGGCGAGCTCGGCTACTGGTTCGAGCGATCGTCATGGGGACACGGTTATGCCTCGGAAGGCGGCACGCGCCGTGGTCGACTTCGGCTTCGGCAGTTTGGGACTGACAAAGCTCCGGTCGGGACATGCCGTCGACAATCCCGCTTCGGGTCAGGTCCTGCGCAAGCTCGGCTTCGAGCCCCACGAGATTGTCCGGAAGACGTCCCGCTCGCGCGGCGTCGAAATCAAGCAGCAGCGCTGGGTATTGTCGCGGCCGAGTTGATAAGGCCGCCAGGGGGCGGCCGGCGCGGCTGAAGACGGTGCCGTGCGCCTTACGGCGACCAGGGCTCGTAGTCGGCGCCGCCGGGCGTGTGGGGGTGCGGGCGCAGGATCGAGCCGCCGGGACGATAGGCCTTGGCCGTGCCGGTCGGGTTGGCACGGTGCGGCTGCTGCCAGTCGCGCGCCTTGTAGTCCTGCTCGGTCGGAGGCGTGTCGGAGCGGTGATGCATCCAGGCATGCCAGGCGGCCGGGATCGCGGAGGCCTCATCGTAGCCGTTGTAGATGACCCAGCGGCGGTCGCGATTGCGCTCGCGATAGTAGCGGTTGCCCGCCTCGTCCTCGCCCACGAACACGCCCTTGCGCCACGTGTAGAAGCGCGTGCCCATGGTCGGACCGTTCCACCATGTGAAGAGTTCGGTGAGAAAGCGATTCATGGGCGGGCGATGCTCCGGAACGATAGTGGTCTTATGCCGCCGTCTTCACGTGCTGTCTAGGGGAACGGGTAGCGTCGCCGCCGGCCGGTCAGCGACCGGCGGCGGCTCTTCGTAATCGGGCTCAGAAGAACGAGCGGCGCTGCCACCAGCCGCTGCGCTTGGGACGGTCCGGCTCGGAGCTTTCCTCGGCTTCCGGCTGCTGCGGTGGCGGGGGAGGAGCTTCCTCCTCGGACTGGGCGTGCTCCGGTTCGGCCTGCGCTTCCGGTTCGGGCTGGGGCTCGGGCTGGATTTGGGGCTCGGGCTCGGCCGGTGCCTCGGTCTGCGCTTCGGGAACGGTGGGCGGTGCCTCGGACTCGGCCATCACCGGCTCGGGAGTGGAAACCTCCGCCGGTGGTTCGGCCATCGACGGCACCTCTTCCCCGAAAGCCTCGCGATCGTCGCCATTGGCGGCATGCGCGCCGGCCTCGGCGTCGGCTTCGCTCTGCTCCGAATGCTCGGCCTTGTCCTCGCCGCCGCGTCCGCGTCGGCTGCGACGACCGCCGCGGCGTCCGCGGCGACGCTTGCGCTCGCCGCCTTCGTCATTGGCCGCGCCCGCCGCCTGCTCGTCATGGTCTTCGTCTTCGGAGCTCTCGTCGGCTGCCGGCTCGGTGTCTTCGGCACGGGCATCGACCGTCGCCTCGCGCGGCTCGGCCCGGTCGCGGTCTCCGCCGCCCCGGCGACGCCTGCGCCGGCGACGCTTTCGGCCACCGTCGCTACCGTTCTCGCTGCCGCTGTCTTCGGTGCTCTCGTCGCTGGTCTCTTCGGCCTCGATCGGGATGATCTCGTCCTCGTCGTCCTCGACCACGGGCTGGACCGAATCCGGCTGGACCGTGGTTGAGACCGCCTCGTGCCGCTCGATCGGCTCGCCGCGCTCGACGACGAAATGAGCGCCGTTGCTGACCGTCTCGTCGGCCGCCACGGTAATCGTCAGGCCGAAGCGCTGCTCCAACTCGGAGATGTGGGCGCGCTTCTGGTTGAGGATGTAGAGGGCGACCGGCGTCCGCGTATGGACGATGAGGTGGTGGTTGACGCCCTTGAGGAGCTGGTCCTCCAGGGCGCGCAGCACATGCAGCGCCACCGATGCGGGTGCGCGCACATGGCCCATGCCCTGGCAGGTCGGGCAGACGGACGTGGTCGATTCGAGCACGCCGGTACGAATGCGCTGGCGCGACATTTCAAGCAGGCCGAAATGCGAGATGCGGCCGACCTGGATTCGCGCCCGGTCATTCTTCAGCGCTTCCTTGAGCTTGCGCTCGACCGCCCGGTTGTTGCGCTTCTCCTCCATGTCGATGAAGTCGATGACGATGAGGCCGGCAAGGTCACGCAACCGCAATTGCCGGGCGACTTCCTCCGCCGCTTCCAGATTGGTCTGGTGGGCGGTGTCCTCGATATTGTGTTCGCGGGTCGAGCGGCCGGAATTGACGTCGATGGCGACCAGCGCCTCGGTCTGGTTGATGACGATGTAGCCGCCCGAGCGCAGCGTCACCTGCGGCGAGAACATCGCGTCGAGCTGCGCCTCGATGCCCGAACGGGCGAAGAGCGGCTGCTTCTCGCGATAGGGCTGGACGTTGCGCGCATGGCTCGGCATGAGCATGCGCATGAAGTCCTTGGCCTCGCGATAGGCATCGTCGCCGGCGACCTGGATTTCGTCGATGTCCTTGTTGTAGAGGTCGCGGATGGAGCGCTTGATCAGCGAGCCTTCCTCATAAACGAGGGTCGGCGCGATCGAGCGCAGCGTCAGTTCGCGGACATTTTCCCACAGCCGCAACAGATATTCGAAGTCGCGCTTGACCTCTGTCTTGGTGCGGCTGGCCCCAGCCGTGCGCAGGATGACGCCCATCCCCTCCGGAACCTCCAGGTCGCTGACGACCTGCTTCAGCCGCTTGCGATCGGTCGGGCTGGTGATCTTGCGCGAAATGCCGCCGCCGCGCGCCGTGTTTGGCATCAGCACGGAATAGCGGCCGGCGAGCGACAGATAGGTGGTCAGCGCCGCGCCCTTGTTGCCGCGCTCTTCCTTGACGACCTGGACCAGCAGGACTTGGCGCCGGCGGATGACCTCCTGAATCTTGTACTGGCGCATCCGCGGCTTGCGGCGCTCCGGCACCTCCTCCATGGCGTCCTCGGCGCCGACCGAGTCGACCTGATCGTCGCTGACGACCTCGTCGCCATCATCCGAGTCGCCGGAATCGTCCGAAGCCTTGCTGGCCTCGACCTCGTCCGGGGATTCCTCATCGTCGGTGTCGTGTTCGCTGTCGTCGTCCTCTTCGGACCCGGCGGACGCCTCTGTCTCGTCGTCGTCCTCGGCCGGCGCGCTCACCGTCTCGGCTTCGGTGCCGGTCGATTCCGCCATCGCCTCGGACGTCGCGTCCCGATCATCGCTGGCTTCGCTCGCCTCGTCGGCATCCTTCGCGCCGGCTTCGGCCGTCTCGCTGTGATCGTGACCATGGCCGTGCGAATCGTGCGAGTCTTCCTCGGCGATCTCCCGTTCCTCGGCCTCGATCAGCGCCTGCCGGTCGGCAACCGGGATCTGGTAGTAATCCGGATGAATTTCGGAAAAGGCGAGGAAGCCGTGGCGGTTACCGCCGTAGTCGACGAAGGCCGCCTGCAGCGACGGCTCGACCCGGGTAACCTTGGCTAGATAGATGTTACCGCGAAGCTGCTTGCGGTTTGCCGCCTCGAAGTCGAACTCTTCGACACGATTGCCGCGCAGCACGACGACCCGGGTCTCCTCCGGGTGGGCGGCATCGATAAGCATTTTGTTGGCCATGGACTGGAATCTCCACGATCGCTGGCCATCGGCCGGCGGCGGGCGTCAGGTGCCCGGGCCGCGGCGCTGAGGGAACGATCGGCTTGTTGTGAATGGGAAGAGGCGCAACGACCGAGCTTGTCTTGCGACACAATCCGCCCGGAAAGGGCCGCGAACGGCATCCGGTTGCGGGGTCGCAGGGGTCTGGTCATCTTTATGCGCCGTGGCCTCTATGTCATGTGTAACCAGAACGAGTACAAGAGCCGCCCGGTCGATTGCTCGCGTCAGGCCGATGAGCCATGCGCGGTGCCGGATTGGAGGCCGTCGGAACTTCGGTGGCGGCGGAGGGAGATGCCCATGCGTGTCGCCGACCGGCCTGCGGCCCTTTACATCCTCAGCGCCCGTTCTTGCCTCGGTGCGGGAAAGAGGGTCGACAATTTGCCGCGCCGCGGTCATCCCATACGGGAATTTCCTTGGCGTTCAATTGCCGTTACCGCCTTCGGGAGCGTTACGGACGGAGGATGAATTCCGTGGGCAGTGTTTTAGGTGGGCAAGTGAGTCTTGGCAAGCACGCAATATCGGGCGATTTTGCAAGGCAAATGCAGCGTTCACCTTGTGATGGCTAAGACCCGGTTAACCATAAGCCGGCAATTTCGACGTGGTTCGGCCATGATTTAGCGGGCAGCGGCCGATCGCCCGGAAAGAGAGCAATGACCGTTCTGTCGGTGGCCCGGCGACTTGCGCTTCTCGCCGTGATCAGCATTCCGTCGCTGTCGGCGTCGGCACCAGCCACGGTTGCCGCGGACGGTGCCGCCGTGCCTGTCATGGTTGACGCGCGTGTGGTCGGCGACAACAGCCGGTCCCGCTTCGTGGCCGATCTCAGCGGCGATATCGACCTCAATGTCTTCACCCTTGCCGATCCCTACCGGATCGTCATCGACCTGCCCGAAATCCGCTTCGCCCTGCCGAAGTCCGCCGGAACGGAGGGGCGTGGCCTCGTCTCCGCCTTCCGCTACGGCCTGATCTCGACCGGCAAGTCGCGGATCGTGCTCGATGCGACCGGGCCGGTGAAGGTCGACAGGTCGTTCGTCATAGCCGCCACGGGCAAGCAGCCAGCGCGACTGGTGGTCGACGTGATACCCACGACCCGCGCCGCCTTCCTCAAGGCCACGGCCCAGTACCGGCAGGCACAAGAGCAGGCGGCGCCGAGCACCAAGGGCGACAAGGCCGTCGCTGTGGCGCCGGCGGTCCCCGGCAAGCTGACCGTGGTTGTTGATCCCGGTCATGGCGGCATCGATTTGGGCGCTCGCAGCCGTTCGGGCACCTTGGAGAAGGACGTCACGCTCGCCTTCGCCAAGGTCTTCGGCGAGAAGCTGAAAGCGACCGGGCGTTACAACGTCCTCTTCACCCGCACTGACGACAGCTTCATTTCGCTCGGTGACCGGGTCGCATTCGCCCGCGACCACAATGCCGACCTGTTCGTCTCGATCCACGCCAATTCCTTCCGTTCCAGCGTGGCGAGGGGGGCGACGATCTACACGGTGTCGGACGAGGCCTCCGACCGGATGGCGGCGGAGATGGCCAGTTCCGAGAACAACTCCGATGTCCTGGCCGGCATCGACATCAAGGGCAACGATTCGAACCAGGTGAAGGACATTCTTCTCGACCTCACACGGCGGGAGACCCACAATTTCGGTGTCGTCTTCGCCCGCAATCTGGTCAAGGAGATGGGCGTCGACATCAACATGTTCAAAGACCCGCACCAGACGGCCGCCTTCAAGGTGCTCGAGGCCCCAGACGTGCCCTCGGCGTTGGTCGAATTGGGCTTCCTGTCGAACCGCATCGACGAGAAGCATCTCCTTTCCGCGGCGTGGCGCGACAAGACGGCCGATGCGATGGTGCGCGCGGTCGGCGACTATTTCCGCACCCGGATCGCCGAGAAAACCACGCCATGATCGTGATGTTGCCTAAACGACACGGCGCCCGGGCACCGCGACCAAAGCCGCCTGGCGCCCTAGTTTCTCCACAAAGCCTGCCGAAACAGGCCGAACAGCCAAGTTTCGCAAGGGGTTCGGGTTTGATCGCATGTGTCAGTCGGGTCGCGCCTGAGATGGTCGCTCTTGACAGTTGGTCGCGCTGCATCGATGTCGGCGTTGCCCTGCAGGACGGTTCAGGTCGGGCAAGCGGCCGAGGAACGCGCGCGTTATGATACTCCGACTCATCGGCTACCTATTTGGGATCGGTGCCGTGTTCTTTCTGGTTATCGCCGCAGGTATCGCTTGGTACGTCTCTAACCTCACTCAGGGACTGCCGGATTACGACGTTCTGGCCAAATACGAGCCGCCGGTCATGACGCGGGTGCACGCCGCGGACGGCCAGCTCGTCGCCGAATATGCCCATGAGCGACGGCTCTACCTGCCGATCCAGGCCATCCCGGACCGGGTGAAGGACGCCTTCATCTCCGCCGAGGACAAGAACTTCTACGAGCATTCCGGCCTCGACTATTACGGCATCGGCCGCGCCATTATTCAGAACATCAAGGCCTATGGCACCGGCCAGCGGCTGGTCGGCGCCTCGACCATCACCCAGCAGGTCGCCAAGAACTTCCTGCTGTCGAACGAGCAGACCATCGACCGCAAGATCAAGGAAGCGATGCTGGCGCTGCGCATCGAGCAGGCCTATTCGAAGGACAAGATCCTCGAGCTCTATCTGAACGAGATCTTCCTCGGCCTCGGCTCCTACGGCGTCGGCGCCGCCTCGCTCGCCTATTTCGACAAGTCGGTGCACGAGCTGACGCCTTGCCGAGGCCGCCTATCTCGCGGCGCTGCCCAAGGGCCCGAACAACTACAATCCCTTCCGCTATCCCGAGCGCGCCATCGAGCGCCGCAACTGGGTGATCGACCGCATGGTCGAGAACGGCTACGCCACCAAGGCGGAGGGCGAGGCGGCCAAGACAGCAGCCGCTCGGCGTCAAGACCCGCACGACCGGTCCGCGCATCTTCGCCGCCGACTATTTCGCCGAGGAGGTCCGCCGCCAGCTCATCGACATGTATGGCGAGAAGACCCTCTATGAGGGCGGGCTGTCGGTCCGCACCTCGCTCGACCCGGCACTGCAGGTGATGGCGCGCCAGGCGCTGATGGACGGCTCGTCAAGTTCGACGAGGACGCGCGGCTGGCGCGGCCCGGTCGAAGCATTCGACGATCTCGGCGCGGACTGGGGCGTCACCGTCTCGGACGTGCCGCCGCTCACCGACGTGCTCGAATGGCGGCTGGCGGTCGTGCTGTCGGTTGACGCCAAGGCGGCGAAGATCGGCCTCAGCCGGAGCGCGAGCCCGGCACCGGCGCCATCGGCAAGACGCCGTGAGACCGGCACGATCCCCCTCGACCAGATGAAATGGGCCAAGTGGGCCGACCGGCGACCAGCAAGGGCAAGGCGATCAAGAAGCCTCGACGACGTGCTCAACGTCGGCGACGTCGTCTATGTCGAGCCGGCCGACGGCGACCCGGCGACTATACCGCTGCGACAGGTGCCCGAAGGTCGAGGGCGCGCATCGTCGCCATGGACCCGCACACCGGCCGCGTGCTCGCCATGGTCGGCGGCTTCTCCTTCGCCGAAAGCCAGTTCAACCGCGCGACGCAGGCGTATGCGCCAGCCGGGCTCGTCGTTCAAGCCGTTCGTCTATTCGGCGGCGCTCGACAACGGCTACACGCCGTCCTCGGTGGTCATGGACGCGCCGATCGAGATCGACCAGGGCGGCGGCTCGGCGTCTGGCGGCCGGAGAACTACAGCAACAAATATTACGGCCCGTCGACGCTGCGCGATCGGCATCGAGCAATCGCGCAACGTCATGACCGTGCGCCTCGCCAAGGACATGGGCATGCCGCTGGTCGCCGAATATGCGCGCCGTTTCGGCATCTACGACAATCTGCTGCCGGTTCTGTCGATGGCGCTCGGCGCCGGCGAGACGACCGTCATGCGCATGGTCGCCGGCTATTCGATGATCGCCAATGGCGGCCGCCAGATCAAGCCGACCCTGATCGACCGCATCCAGGACCGCTACGGCAAGACCATCTTCAGGCACGACGAGCGCATCTGCGAAGGCTGCGACGCCGACGACTGGCACAACCAGGCCGAGCCGCCGATCATCGACAATCGCGAGCAGGTGCTCGACCCGATGACCGCCTATCAGATCACCTCGATGATGGAAGGCGTGGTCCAGCGCGGCACCGGCTACGGTCGTCAAGGCGATCGGCAAGCCGATCGCCGGCAAGACCGGCACGACCAACGACTACAAGGACGCCTGGTTCGTCGGCTTACTCGCCGGACCTCGTCGTCGGCGTCTATGTCGGCTACGACAAGCCGCGCTCGCTCGGCCGTGGCGAGACCGGCGGCCGGCTGGCGGCGCCGATCTTCACCGAGTTCATGCAGATGGCGCTGGCCGGCAAGCCGCCGGTGCCGTTCCGCGTGCCCACGGGCCTGACCTTCATGCCGATCGACCGCAAGACCGGGCCTGCGCGCCCAGCCGGGCGATCCGGACACGATCCTCGAGGCCTTCAAGCCGGGCACCGGCCCGCCGGACACCTATTCGATCATCGGCTACACCGATTCGCATGGGCCGCCCGCTGACGGTGGCCCCGGAATCGGACCGGGCGGTGATTTCGGGAACCGGCGGCCTTTACTGACGCAGCCGGTTTACAGCTCGCGGGCGCTGACTATGGTCGCGCCCGCTTCCCAGTCCCATCTGCCTCGAACGACAGCCGAGAGAATGCGCGCCGAAATCGAGACCGATCGTCGACGAAATCAAGCAGGCCGTAAGCCTGCTGAGGAGGCATCTTTGACTGGGACAGCGCGAAGGCCCGCCTGGAGGAGCTGAACGCCAAGGCCGAGGATCCCGACTCTGGAACGATCCCGAGCGCGCCCAGAAGCTGATGCGCGAGCGCCAGCAGCTCGACGGCCAGATCGGCGAGCGTCGAGCAGCTCGAACGCGACCTCGAGCGACAATGTCGGGCTGATCGAGCTCGGCGAGGCCGAGGGCGACGACAGCGTCGTCGCCGAAGCCGAGGCGGCGCTGAAGGAGCTGCAGGCCGACGCCGAGCATCGCGCAGGTCGAGACGATGCTGTCCGGCGAGGCCGACGGCAACGACGCCTACTCGAAGTCCATGCCGGCGCCGGCGGCACCGAAAGCCAGGACTGGGCCGAGATGCTGCTGCGCATGTACACGCGCTGGGCCGAGCGGAACGGCTTCAAGGTCGAGATGCTGGAATATCACGACGGCGAAGAGGCCGGCATCAAGTCGGCGACGCTGCTGATCAAGGGACCGAACGCCTATGGCTGGCTGAAGACCGAATCCGGCGTCCACCGGCTGGTGCGCATCTCGCCCTTCGACAGCGAGGCGCGCCGCCACACCTCCTTTTCCAGCGTCTGGGTCTATCCGCAGGTCGACGACACCATCGACATCGAGATCAACGAGACCGACGTGCGCATCGACACCTACCGCTCCTCGGGCGCCGGCGGCCAGCACGTCAACACGACCAATTCGGCGGTGCGCCTCACCCACATCCCGACCGGCATCGTCGTCGCCTGCCAGAGCGAGCGCTCGCAGCACAAGAACCGGGCCACCGCCTGGACATGCTGCGCGCCCGTCTCTACGAGGCGGAACTGAAGAAGCGCGAGGAGGCGGCGATGGCCGAGGCGGCCTCCAAGTCGGAGATCGGCTGGGGCCACCAGATCCGCTCCTACGTCCTGCAGCCCTATCAGCTGGTGAAGGACCTGCGGACCGGCGTCGAAAGCCCAAGCCCTCAGGACGTGCTCAACGGCGAGCTGACCCCCTTCATGGAGGCAGCGCTCGCCTACCGCGTCAGCGGCGAGCGCAAGCAGGTCGCGGATATCGACTAAAGCCATTACAGGAAAAGTGGAGACCACTTTTCCATCAGAAATTGCAGCAAAAACAATGAACTAGCGAGGTGGCCGGCCGGTTTGTTCGCGCCGCCTCACAGCAGCGAGGCGAGTTCCGAGCCGGCCTTGATGAATTGCATCGGATCGACCGCCTCGCCATCCACCCGCACTTCGTAGTGGAGGTGAGGACCGGTGGAGCGGCCGGTGCTGCCGGCGCGGCCGAGAAGGTCGCCCTTGGCCACCGTCTGACCCACCGTCACCAGCAGCTTGCTCATATGTCCGTAGCGTGTGGTGATGCCGTGGCCGTGGTCGATCTCGACCATGTTGCCATAGCCGCCGTCATAGCCGGCCGAGATGACCTTTCCCGGCGCCGTGGCGCGCACCGGGTAGCCGATCGGCGCGCGGAAATCGATGCCCGGATGCATGGCCGGACGGCCAAGGAACGGGTCGAGCCGCGGACCGAACCGGCTGGTGATGACGGCGTTCGGGATCGGGCGGCTGAGGGGCATCGACTTGGCGAGCCGCTTCATCATCGCCAGCCGCTCGAGCTGGCCGGAGACCAGCGCGACGCCGGAGCGAAATGTGTCGGGGTCGGCATTCTTGTCGAGCGGGATGAAGGGGCCGCCGACATCTTCCGTATTGCCGTGCGAGGGCGGAAGCTTCTGACCGAGGCGGGCAAGGACCGTTCCGATCTTGTCGTTGCGATGCGCCACGGTGCCGGCGACCGCGTCCACATAGGCGACCTGGGCGCCGGCGAGTTGGTCGAGCGAGGTCTCGGCCGACTTGATCTGCAGGTCGATCGGCGTCGCCGGCAGCTTCTCGCTTACCGGGGCCGTGCGCAGCATCGCGACAGCGAGGGAGGCGTGAGTGCCGACCGTGTTGGGGGCGATGCTGCCGGTGACCATGGGGTCGGCCTTGACGGGCGCGGCAGCTTGGTCCTTCGCATCGCCCGCCTTGGGATCGGTCGGCACGACCGCCGCCTTCGGCATGAACTGGCCGGTATTGAGACCCGCGCGACGCGCAGCCTGACTGAGGCCGGCGATGATATCCTGGCGCGCATCGAGCGCCGCCTGCCGGTTGAGCAGTCGGTCCATCTTGGCGTCGAACGCCTGCTGATCGAGGAGCTGGCGGCTGGTCAGGCGGTCGATCGTCGCCCTGAGAGCCGTGATCCGGTCCTCATAGGCATCCTGCATCCGTGTCTGGTGCGTCAGCGAGGCGGCGAGGATATCGTCGCGGAAGAAGAGATAGCCGGTTGCGGCGAGATAGAGAATTCCGAAGACAACGCCGACCCCGACCGCACCAACCGCGAGCCAGGGGCGGACCGTGAAGCTTCGCACGGCATCGCCATAGGCGACGACGATGCGACGGGGAGACCTGCGTGGCCTGAGTAAGCTAGGGGAGCCAATACCGACTGCCGACATACGCGTTCACCGGAGCTGAAATCACTGTAGTTCAACCAACCAAGTGCAAGTAATTAGAAAGGGTTAAGGTTAACAAATCCTTCGCGGGCTCCGGTTCCGCGCGAAAATCCCTAAAGTGTGGCAACGGTGCGCAGTACCTCCTCGACGTGTCCCGGTACGCGCACCCGGCGCCACAGGCGGGCGATCCGGCCGTCGCGGCCGATGACGAAAGTGTCGCGCGAAGTGCCCATGTACTTGCGTCCGAACATCGACTTCTCGACCCAGGAGCCGTATCGCCCGATCACCTCGTGATCGACGTCGGAGGCAAGCGGGACAGTCAGGTCGTGCTTCTTCTTGAAGCGGTCGTGGGAGCGGAGCGGGTCGGTGGAGACGCCGATCACGACCGCGCCGAGTTCCTCGAACGCCGTGGCGCGCGCGGTGAAATCGATTGCCTCGACTGTGCAAGCCTCGGTATCGTCCCGAGGATAGAAATAGAGGACGATGATCTTGCCCTTGAAATCCGCGAGTCGAAGGCGGCGATCGCCGTCAGCTGGCAAATCGAACGATGGTGCGACATCGCCTTCCGAAAGAGGTTTCACTTCGCCTTCCTTTCGTCGTGATTGGCTGGCTTCAAGTGCATGACCTGCTCGAGAACAGGCAAGGGCTGGGATCCGGTGAGATGGCGCGACGGCTCACCGCAGGTCGTTCCTGCCAACAATAGCTCGCAGCGATTTCGCTGATGCTGTTATGAAGGGCACGCGCGCAAATCGAACAGAAGAGACCCGCACTCGGCCCGCCGATGGGATGAAGCGTAGGACCATGCGCCTGAGGAAGTTCCCATCGGAACGCGCAAGCCGTCCGCTTCGCCAGCGCAGCGGTCGTTCGGCGATCATCCGCCACGGCGTCAAGGCGCTGGCCGTGCTCTTTGTGCTGCTTGTGATCGCCATCGGCGGTGCGGCCATGTTCCTGCTTTCCGGGCCGACAGAAGTGACCGCCGTGCGCGAGCGGATCCGCGGCGTCCTGCAGGCCAATCTCGGCAATGAGTATGAGGTCTCGGTCGGCAAGGCGATCGTCGACGTCGATCCGGTTCTCGGCCTCGTCATCCGGGTCAACGACCTCGAGGTGCTGGACGACAAGAAGGCTGTCGTCGCCAAGGTTCCCTCGACGCTTCTCGCCATTGATCCCGTCGGCATACGTAACTGAACCAAGCAACAGGACA
>CAWEUR010000030.1:0-12895 GCA_963812285.1 uncultured Alphaproteobacteria bacterium
TTCTCGAGATCATGCAGCGAGCAGGCGACGCAGGATGAGCCGGCTGGTCGACGACCTCCTGTCGCTATCGCGGATCGAGATGAAGGCGCATGTGCGCCCCGACCGACCGCGGTCGACCTGGTCGACGTCGTCGCGCCACGTCGTCGACGCGCTGGAGCCGCTGGCGCGCGATCTCGGCGTCGACGATCGAGACCGACCTGCCCGACGACCCGGTCGACGGTCGTCGGGCGACCGCGACGAGCTGATCCAGGTCTTCGAGAATCTGATCGAGAATGCCTGCAAATACGGCCAGACCGGCGGCCGGGTAACGGTCACCGCAAATATCGGACGGCGCCCAGGGCGGGCCTGTCGTCACCGTGCGCGACTACGGCCCCGGCATCGCCGAGGAGCACCTTCCGCGCCTCACCGAGCGTTTCTATCGGGTCGATGTCGAGGAAAGCCGCGAAACATCGCGGCACCGGTCTCGGCCTGGCGATCGTCAAACATATCCTTGCCCGCCACCGGGAGCGGTTCTCACGATCGACAGCCGGATGGGAGAGGGCGCCGGCGCTCCCCGTCACTTTTCCACAGGCCGAACTCGTTCTCGCCAGCCAAGAAAGATGAAGAAAATCAAAAAGGGTGCCCTGTCATAGAACTGTCGTCTCGCTGTCATAGGACAGTCGCCGACCGCCTCTACGGTCCGCGGCGTTCAGGGGCCGTCTTGCAAGGCCCGTCAACCGCACGTTCACCACCCCAAAAACAGGGAGAGGCAAGGTGAAACACGTCAACCTCGCCATCGCGACCGGCTTTGCTGTCGCGCTTTCGATTTCCGCCGCCAGCGCCGCTGATCTTACCGGCGCCGGCGCCACGTTCCCTTATCCGATCTATGCCAAATGGGCCGACGCCTATAAGGCCAAGACCGGCATTGGCCTGAACTATCAGTCGATCGGTTCCGGCGGTGGCATCAAGCAGATCGAGGCCAAGACCGTTACCTTCGGCGCTTCCGACGCGCCCCTGACCGCCGATGTCCTCAACAAATACGGCCTGATCCAGTTCCCGACCGTGATGGGCGGCATCGTCCCGGTGGTCAATCTCGCAGGCATCAAGCCGGGCGAGCTGATCATCGACGGCCCGACGCTTGCCGACATCTTCATGGGCAAGATCACCAAGTGGGATGACGCCGCGCTCAAGAAGCTCAACCCCGACGTCAAGCTGCCCGACTCGGCGATTGCCGTCGTCCACCGTTCGGACGGATCGGGCACGACCTTCAACTTCACCTACTATCTGTCGGACGTGAGCGCCGGCTGGAAGTCGGATGTCGGCACCGCGACCGCGGTCGAGTGGCCGGTTGGCATCGGCGCCAAGGGCAACGAAGGCGTCGCCAACAACGTCCAGAACACCAAGGGTTCGATCGGCTACGTCGAGTATGCGTATGCCGTGCAGAACAAGATGACCTATGCCGGCATGGCCAACAAGGACGGCAAGGTCGTGCAGCCGACGGCCGAGGCCTTCGCCGCAGCGGCCGCCAACGCCGATTGGAAGGGCACGCCCGGCTACGGCGTCATCCTCGCCAATCAGCCCGGTGCGACCACCTGGCCGATGACCGCCGCCACCTTCATCCTGATGTACAAGAAGCCGGTTGATCCGGCTGCTTCGGCCGAGGCGCTCAAGTTCTTCGATTGGGCCTATGCCAATGGCGACGATCTGGCGAAATCGCTCATCTACATCCCGATGCCCGACGCGGTGGTGAAGGATATCGAGGCCCGCTGGGCGTCCGAGATCCAGGCCGGTGGCAAGCCCGTCTTCAACGGTGCCATGTAGTCCGCGATAGCGACGACAAGTAAGCGAGCCGTGCGCGTCCGATGGAAAGACGCGCACGGCGCCGCACCGGGGCCGAGGCTCCCGGCCTGCCTTTGGATTTCGAGGAGCGTCTGTTGCCTCAATTGCCATTCGTCCGCCTAGAGTGGTAACGGATCGGGGATCTGGATGACCGAGGTTGCTTTGAGTCGTACAGCAGACGTCGGCGCCGACGACATGAGCAAGCGGCAGGCTCTGCGCCGCTTCATGATCGCCGAAGGCACCTTTCGCATCGCAACGCTCAGCGCGGCCGTCCTCGTTCTCATTCTGATGGGCGGCGTCATTCTTTCCCTGGTCATCGGGTCGCTGCCGGCGTTCAAGGCCTTCGGCTTCGGCTTCCTGACGACACAGAGCTGGAACCCGGTCACCGAGAAGTTCGGCGCTATCGCGCCAATCTACGGCACGATCGTCACCTCCCTGATCGCCATGCTGATCGGCATCCCCGTCAGCTTCGGCATCGCGATCTTCCTGACCGAGCTCTGCCCCTATCGCCTGCGCCGTCCGATCGGCATCGCCATCGAGCTTCTCGCCGGCATCCCCTCGATCATCTACGGAATCTGGGGCCTGTTCGTCTTCGCGCCTTTCCTCCAGGCGACGGTGCAGCCGTTTCTGATCAACGTCTTCGCCCCCATCCCCGGGCTCAATGCCCTGTTTGCCGGCCCGCCCTACGGCATCGGCGTCTTCACCGCCGGCCTCATCCTGGCGATCATGGTGCTGCCCTTCATCACCGCGATCACCCGCGATGTGTTTCTCACGGTGCCGCCGGTCCTGAAGGAGGCGGCCTATGGCGTCGGCTGTACGAACTGGGAGGTCGTCCGCAAGGTCGTCCTGCCCTATACGCGCGTCGGGGTCATTGGCGGTGTCATGCTCGGTCTCGGCCGCGCCCTCGGCGAGACGATGGCTGTCACCTTCGTGATCGGCAATGCTCACCGCATCTCGGCCTCGATCCTGGCGCCTGGCACGACCATTTCGGCGGCCATCGCGAACGAATTCAACGAGGCGGTTGGCGATATCTACACCTCGTCGCTGGTCGCGATCGGCCTCATTCTCTTCGTCATCACCTTCATCGTCCTCGCCGCCGCCCGCCTGATGTTGATGCGCATCGAGAGGAAGCTCGGCACATGAAGTCGATGGCGCGCTACAACCGACGCCGGCGCAAGAGCGCCATCGTCATGGTGCTTTCCATCGTGGCGACGGTCTTTGGCGCCGCGTGGCTCGTCGCCATTCTCGGCACGCTGCTGTGGAACGGCGTCTCCGGCTTGTCGGTCGAGGTCTTCACCGCCAATACGCCGCCGCCTGGCTCGGCCGGTGGCCTGGCCAATGCCATTGTCGGCAGCATCATTCTCACGGTCTTCGGCGTCGTCGTCGGCACGCCGATCGGCATTCTCGCCGGCACCTACATGGCGGAGTATGGCCGCTATTCGAAGCTCACCATGATCGTGCGCTTCGTCAACGACATCCTGCTGTCGGCGCCGTCCATCGTCATCGGCCTGTTCGTCTACGAGATCACCGTCGCGCGCGTCGGCCACTTCTCCGCCTGGGCCGGTGGCATCGCGCTTGCCATTCTGGTGGTGCCGGTGGTCATCCGGACGACGGAGGACATGCTGCTGCTGGTTCCCGATCCCCTGCGCGAGGCCGCGGCCGGACTTGGCTCGCCGCGCTGGAAGATCATCGCCGACGTTTCCTACCGCGCCGCCCGGGCCGGCATCGTCACCGGTGTCCTCCTGGCCATCGCCCGCATCACCGGCGAGACGGCGCCGCTGCTCTTCACGGCGCTCAACAATCAGTTCTGGAGCGTCGACCTCAACCAGCCGATGGCGAGCCTTCCGGTGACCATCTTCCAGTTCGCCCTGTCGCCCTACGACGACTGGCAGCAACTGGCATGGACCGGGGCGCTGATCATAACCTTCGCCGTGCTGACGCTGAATGTCGTTGCGCGCTATCTCTCGAGCCTCGGGGGCCACAATGAGTGACGCCAATATCGCGACCAGAGGGCCGACCGTAGCGCCGACCGTGCCGCAGAAGATGAAGGCGGCCGAGACCAAGGCGCCGGAAAAGATGTCGGTTCGCGACCTGAAATTCTACTACGGCGAGACGCTGGCGCTGAACTCGATCTCCCTGCCGCTTTACGAGAAGCAGGTCACGGCATTCATCGGGCCGTCCGGCTGCGGCAAGTCCACGCTGCTGCGCGTCCTCAACCGCATGTATGACCTCTATCCGAACCAGCGGGCCGAGGGTGAGGTGCTCCTCGACGGCGAGAACATCCTGTCGCCGCGGCAGGATCTCAACCTCCTGCGATCGAAGGTCGGCATGGTGTTCCAGAAGCCGACTCCCTTTCCGATGACGATCTTCGACAATATCGCCTTCGGCATTCAGCTCTACGAGCGGCCGTCGCGCTCCGAGCTTGCCGACCGCGTCGAGGCGGCGCTGACCAAGGCGGCGCTGTGGGACGAGGTCAAGGACAAGCTGCGCGCCAGCGGCCTCAGCCTGTCGGGCGGCCAGCAGCAGCGCCTGTGCATCGCCCGCACCGTCGCGGTCCAGCCCGAGATCGTGCTTCTCGACGAGCCGGCCTCGGCCCTCGATCCGATCTCCACCTCGAAGATCGAAGAACTGATCGACGAGTTGAAGAACGAGTACACGATCGCCATCGTCACCCACAACATGCAGCAGGCGGCGCGTGTTTCCGACCTCACCGCCTTCATGTATCTGGGTGAGCTGATCGAGTTCGACGAGACCAACAAGATCTTCACCGCGCCCGCCGACAAGCGGACGCAGGATTATATCACCGGCCGATTTGGCTGAGCCGAACGCCGACAAGGACAACGCCCATGCCGGAACATACAGTCCGTTCCTATGACGACGAACTGAACGAGCTGGCACAGCGTATCGCCGAGATGGGCGGGCTGGCCGAACAGCAGGTGGCCGATTCCGTCGCCGCTCTTGCCCGGCGTGACACCGATCTCGCCCAGCGCGTCATCTCCAGCGACGAGCGCATCGACAAGCTCCAGCAGCTCGTCGAGGAGAATGCCGTCTCCATGATCGCCCGCCGCCAGCCCATGGCGCAGGACCTGCGCGAGATCATGGCCGCGATCCATATCGCCAACGATCTCGAGCGTGTTGGCGACCTCGCCAAGAACACCGCCAAGCGCGTGCTCGCCGTCGAGAGCACCTTCACCTCGCAGCGTCTGGTCGCCGGCGTCGAGCACATGGCCGAGCTCAGCCTCGCCCAGCTCAAGAACGTCCTCGACGCCTTCGCCGCCCGCGACCTCGCCGCCGCCCACAGCGTCTGGGAGCGGGACGACGAGATCGACGCGATGTACACCTCGCTCTTCCGCGAGTTGCTGACCTACATGATGGAAGATCCGCGCAACATCACACTGTGCACGCATCTCCTCTTCTGCGCCAAGAACATCGAGCGCATTGGCGACCATGCGACCAATATCGCCGAGACCGTGCATTATCTCATCAGCGGCACGCCACTGACCGACGAGCGTCCCAAGAAGGACGAGTCGAGCATGACCTCCGTCGAATACAAGCGCGCTTGATCCCGACCAGGACCGTTTGCCGATGGCCCCGAAAGTCATGATCGTCGAGGATGAAGAGCCCCTGGCTCTCATGCTCCGCTACAATCTCGAAGCGGAAGGATACGCGGTCGACACCGTCGAGCGCGGCGACGAGGCGGAGACTCAGTTGCGCGAGAGCGTGCCCGATCTCCTGCTGCTCGACTGGATGCTGCCGGGCATGTCGGGCATCGAGCTCTGCCGCCGTCTGCGCTCGCGCGAGGCGACCCGCTCGCTACCGATCATCATGCTGACCGCCCGCAGCGAGGAGTCCGAGCGCGTCCGCGGCCTGGCGACCGGCGCCGACGACTACGTGGTCAAGCCCTTCTCCGTGCCCGAGTTGATGGCGCGCGTGCGCGCCATGCTTCGCCGCTCCCGTCCCGGGCTCGTCGCCACCCTTCTCCAGGCCGGCGATCTCGAGCTCGATCGCGAGACCCATCGCGTGCGCCGCAACGGGCGCGAGCTGCATGTCGGCCCGACCGAGTTCCGCCTGCTCGAGTTTCTCATGCAGTCGCCCGGCCGCGTCTTCTCCCGCGCCCAGCTTCTCGATGGCGTCTGGGGTCATGACGTCTATGTCGACGAGCGCACCGTCGACGTCCATGTTGGCCGCCTGCGCAAGGCGCTCGGCCGTGGCCGCGACCCGATTCGCACCGTGCGCGGCTCCGGCTATTCCTTCGACGAGAGTTTTGCCGCGGCCGCGTCATAGCGCGACTGCGTCCCTCACCTATTTCAGCGACTGCCGATAGGCGTGCGTTGCCTGATCGTCGGCGATCGCGTTGCTCTTCGCCGCCGCCACGTCGTTCGCCGCAAGCTCGGCCATGTCCGCCGGCTTGAGCGCGTCATTGCCGAAGCTTGAGCGCACATAGTTGATCACCGCCGCGATCTCCGCGTCCGACAGGAAATCGAAGGGCGGCATCGTGTTCTTGTAGTTCTTGCCGTTGACCTTGATCGGACCGTCGAGTCCGTGCAGCACCACAAGTATGGGGAAGTCGCGCGCCAGAAAGATGTCGCGGTTCATTGCCAGCGGCGGAAATTCGCCCGGCTTGCCCTTGCCGTCCGGCTGATGGCAGGCGGCGCAGGTATCGGCGAAGAGCTTGGCCCCATCGGCTGTCGCGGCTTCTGCCGGGGCCGTCGGGGCGGGCGCTTCCTTGGGCGGGTTGGGCCCGAGATAGGTCGACAGGTAGGCGAGGATCTTGGCGCGCTGGTCGGTATCGATGCGCAGGCCGAAGTCGCGCATGTTGTCGAGCACCGCGTCCCACGCGCCGTGCCCGATGCCGGCTGAATCGACGAGCGATTGCAGGTCGTGACAGGTCTGGCACTGACCGTAGATCAGCTCGCGTCCCGGTCCCTGCGGCAGGTCGAAACGATCCGCGGCGAAAGCCGTCGACGCCGCTAGTCCGAGAGCGGCAAGGTACAGGAAGAGAAGCGCCGGTCGCACGACGTTCAGCTCCGTTTTCAAATGGTGGGAAGGGGAAGAACGGGGAGAGACGCGGTCGCCCCCCGTTCCGTCGCGCATCAGACGGTGATGTCGACCCGGTCGACACCGTTCCATTCGTAGCCGCGCGGATTCCAGCGGGTCAGCCCGTCCATCGGCTGCGACCGGCCGAGAGCATCGGTCGCCCGGCACATCAGCGTATTGGCGCCGGATGCGAGCGTTGCCTTGGCTGACCAGTGGTGCCAGGCCCACGGGCTTTCCGGCGGCTTGATGTCGGCGTTGACCCAGGTCTTGCCGCCATCGGCCGACACTTCGACCATGGTGATCTTCGCCTCACCATCGTTGAAGGCGACGCCGGTGATCTCAACCGCACCCGCCTTGGCGCCGTCCTCCGGCAGCGGTGAGAAGATCACGCTCTTGATCTTGTGCCCGTAGGTCGGGACGCTGTTGTGGATCGTGTAATCGTTCGCCTCGAACTGGCCCGGCTCTACCGGCACCAGAGGCATGCGATAGCCGACCGACTGGAAAGCGCTCGGTGACTGCTCGCGGCAAACAGCAGTACCGTCAGCAGCTTGACGTTCATGTTGCCGTAATAGCCGGGGATGATCAGCCGGACCGGACCGCCATTGATCGCCGGGATCGGCTCGCCGTTCATCTTCAGGGCGAGGATGGCGTTGTTCAGGGCCGGGTCGGAGAGATGGTAGCTCTTGGCGAAGTCGGAGCCTTCCGGTGTCGCCGGCTGGTCCCATCCCTCTGCCGTCAGCCATTGCGCCGCCTGGCTCGGCTCCATCTTGAGATCGGTCGAGAAGCGGCATCAGCGGCACGCCTTCCCACTCGACATTGCCCATGCCGCCGTTCTTCCACTGGCCGCCGGCGACCTTCTGCTTGGCGGCATAGAAGGAGCGGCCGTTGCCGGCGCATTGCAGCACCGAGACGCGCTTCTCCTGCGGCATCTTCTGAAGATCGGCGATTGTCAGGGTGCGCGGCCGCTGCACCAGCCCGTCGACGCGGATCGTCCAGTTCTTGACCATCTCTGCCGACGGCGCCGCGGTCGTCGCGTACCAGGCCGCGTCGCCCTCATGGGGATAGTGGAAGCGGTTGAACAGGATTTCCTTCGGCGTGTGATCATATTTGCGCAGCATGGCGAGCGGCGTCTCCATCACGCCGAGCTGGGCGTTGTGGATCGGTCAAGCCCGAAGCCTTGCCGGCGATGATCGACAGCGGAATCCGGCGTCGTCCGCGGCGAGCGCGGCCCGCCATGTGGCTGGCGAGACGCCGAGCGCCAATCCGGCGGCGCCGGCAAGGGCCCCGAATTGGCGACGCGTCATTCCCGCGGTGGTGCGCTGATGCGGCATGCTGGGTCTCCTCCCTGAGACTTTCGCCGACAGGCGAAATTATCCCCGCCCTCTCGGTTGAGAGTGTCGGATAAGAGAAGAAACGTATAGGGAGGCGCGAAATATTCCCTGGGGTCGCGAAAAAAGTCGGGCGACGTATCAGGCGGCGGCGCAATGCGCGCTGGTGCGCTTGCTTTCCGCCAGCGCCTCGCGCGTTCGCTGGTCGAAGGGGGTGTGCGAGCGCGTCTCCTGCTCGACCTTTTGGGCGATCAGGTCGAAGCGGCTGCCGTCCATGCCCGTCGCGAAAAGCAGATAGCCGAGATCGTTGGTCTGCCAGCCAAAAGCGCGCTCGCCGCCTCTCATCGAGACGCACGGCTTCGGCCGGCATCTCGCCATGGGCGAAGACGAAGAGGCTGAGATGGCAGCCGTGAGTCGCCGCGATAGCCGACCTGCAGCACCCGGCCGTCCGGCCGCTCGGCAAAGCCGACATGGTCGATCGTCAGCTTGGCGCTCGTCAGATCGGGAATGACCGGAAGCTGGCCGAACTGTGTCAGCGCGCCGATCAGTGTGGCGGCGGCGGCTGCGCTGGCGTCCGCCGTGCCCTCGTTCTTGAGCCAGTCGGCGTGTAGCGTCCGCGCGGTCGCCAGCAGGCATTGGCCGGCAGCGTCGCCATACTGCGGCGTCAGCAACAGCCAGCCGACATCGCCAGCAGGCGCGACCAGGAGGATGCCGCCGCGGCAAGTCGGGCCGACGCGGCCAGCGCCATCCCTGCGGGCGCGGCATCAGACCGGTGAGATCGGCCGGGGCCGCCCCAGAGCGCTCCGGCATGACCCCTTTGAGCTGATAGAGCGCGGCGATCTGGTCGGCGATCGCCGGGTCGTCACCGGCCGCCTCGCGCAACCGCCGCCGCCGCCGGCGCATCGAGCTCGCCGTCGACATAGGCGTTGAGGGTCTGCCAGTCCGGTGAATGCGTGGTCATCGTCTTCGACCGCGGACACGGGCGAGCGGCGTAATGTTCTCCTCCGCCATGATCGCCAGCAACGCCTTGCGCGCTCGCGACAGGCGGCTCATCACCGTTCCTTCGGCGACACCGAGAACCTCGGCCGCCTCGCCATAGGACAAGCCGACGAGATCAACCAAGCTAATGACCTCTCGATGCGCGGGCGACAAGCGCGTCACGGCGACGCGCACCGTCACGACGTCGATGATGCGCCGGTCGCCCTGCCAGCCGGCCTCGACATCGTCGGCGGTATCGATCGCTGGAGTCGAGGCCGGTTTCCATTGCGTTCTTGCGGCATTTGTCGATGAAAAGATTGCGCAGGATGCGGAACAGCCAAGCCCGATAGGCAGGCTCGTCGCTCGGCCGCTGCGAGGCATTCAGCGCGCGCAATGCGCATTCCTGTACCAGGTCGCGTGATTGGTCAGCGTCACGCGTAAGCGCGTAGGCGTAACCGTAGAGCCGATCGAGATAGGATTCGATCCATCCCCTCAAAGGCTGATCCATCCTGCCTGGCGTTTCCGCGTGCCAACGGCGACTTGATGTCGCTCTGTTTCACGAGGTGTCAGTTGTCCTGCGGTGGAGTGGGCCTGTCAAGCGCGCATGGTCGAAGCCTCGGCGGACACAACCTGAAGCAGTTCCGGTCAGGCGCGCCGCAAATTCGCCAGCACGATCTCGCGCCAGATGCGCAGCCGGCTCACCCAGGAATCGGGCGTGTCGTGGGCGCCGGAGAAGATGACGAGCGCGAGGTCGGCGTCCGGCACCAGCTACAACCTCTGGACGCCATTGCCGAAGCCGCCCATCCATCGCCGCGGCTGCGTGAAGGCCGGAGCCTTTCCGGTTCCGAGAAACCAGAGGTGCCCGTAGTCGAGGCCGTCGCCAGTCGGCACGGCCGGCGTTAAGGACCGCGTGGTCGGCCCGCAGCAGGCCGGATAAAATGCCGGCTTCGAGCTTCTGTTCAAAATCGGCGGCGAAGCCCGCTTCCGTCGGCGGCACGCCGAGGCGGAGTTCAAATGACGGGCTGGCGGAGGGGTGACATCGGGCGCGTGCTCCGGTGGAAGGGCCGGAGAGCACCGTGGACGGATTTTAGCCGACATTTCAACCGGCCTCGACCGCCCGAGATGCCGCCTCGGATTGTTGGAGGGCAGTGGTACGCGGATGCGCGGCACCACCCCACCGTCACAACCTCTGGTGCGGCATATTGACTTCAAGCGGCCCGCGAAGGGCCGTTGACGTCAGTAGCTGCCGGTCTTGCGCTCACGCCGCCGGTCATTGGCCGGCTGGTAGGCAAGACGGCAGTGATATTCGCAATAGGGCAGCCCGTTGAAATTGCGGTGGCCGCAGAAGTGGAAGTCCTCGGTGCTCGGATCGCCGATCGGCCATTTGCACATCTGGTCGCTCAGCGCCATCAGTGACACGTTGAGGCTGATCGGCACGACGATGTCCTCGATCGGCACTGGGGCCGGCAGGCGCCGCGGTGCCGGATTGGGGTTCTGCTTGAGGGCGGTATTGCCCGATACATAGCTCCGCGTCGGCGCCCGATGCGGCGAGGAAGTCCGCGGTTTCCGCGGCCTCGGCCCGCTGGAGGCGGGCTTGGCGCGGCCTGAAAGGCTGAGGCGGTGCACCTTGCCGATGACTGCGTTGCGCGTCACACCACCGAGTTGGGCGGCGATCTGGCTGGCACTCAATCCTTCCGCCCAGAGTTTCTTCAGCAACTCGACTCGTTCGTCGGTCCAGCTCATTATCAATTATCCCGTCCATGGCGGCGGAACTCGGAATCCGTCTGCGCACGCCGGCCGTCATTGCTGACCGGTGCTCAACGCCTGACGATGAATACAGAAACCGCCGCTTCGATATGTCGTGGTCGACGCGGAGAACGGTACAATACCTGTTGACTCGCTGACAAGAGTCCGAGGGATTCGCTAACCGATTTCCGGCTGTTTTCCCCAAGTGGTATTCTTCCGGCGTCCGGGAAGCGGAGCGGACGGCGCCAGTCGAGGCGGCAGACCTTGATCCGGGAGACGAGTCCGTGGCCGCCCCGCAGGCAGACTATTTGACAGAAATCCGCCACCGGGTGGTATAAGGGCCGGCGCGAAGTGCTGCTCCCGGCGGCACTTTTTTTGATTTTTCTGAAACACCCCGAACCGCAGGACGAGACCCATGGACCGGTCACCTCTCTATGACACGTTTGCACGGCTGCCGCTCGCTTTCGAGCGCGGCCAGGGCGTGTGGGTGGAGACGACGGATGGCCGCCGAATGCTGGACTTTTCCGGCGGCGTCGCGGTCAACTCCCTCGGCCATGCGCATCCCGCGCTGGTCAAGGCGCTGACCGACCAGGCCGCAGAAGCTCTGGCACGTCTCCAATCTCTACCAGGTGCCCGAGCAGGAGGCCTTTGCCGCCGAAGCTGGTCAAGGCGACCTTCGCCGACAAGGTCTTCTTCGGCAATTCCGGCACCGAGGCGGTCGAATGCGCCATCAAGACGGCGCGTCGCTATCAGTTCGTCGCCGGCCATCCCGAGCGCTACCGGATCATCACCTTCGCCGGCGCCTTTCACGGCCGTACGCTGACGGCGCTCGCGGCCACCGGCAACCCGAAATATCTCGAGGGCTTCGGCCCTGTCGCCGGCGGTTTCGACCAGGTACCGCTCGGCGACCTCAAGGCGGTCGAGACAGCAATCGGGCCGGAGACGGCGGCGATCATGATCGAGCCACTGCAGGGCGAGGGCGGCGTGCGTGCCGTCTCCAACCAGTTCCTGCGCGACCTGCGCGCGCTGTGCGACAAGCACGACCTGCTGCTCGTCTTCGACGAGGTGCAGACCGGCATGGGCCGCACCGGCAAGCTCTTCGCCCATGAATGGTCGGGCGTCACCCCGGACGTCATGAGCGTCGCCAAGGGCATCGGCGGCGGCTTCCCGCTCGGCGCTTGCCTTGCCACGCCGAGGCGGCCAAGGGCATGACCCCCGGCACGCACGGCTCGACCTTCGGCGGCAATCCGCTCGCCATGGCCGTCGGCAAGGCGGTCCTCGACGAGATGCTCGAAGCCCGGCTTCCTCGAGCATGTCCGCAAGATGAGCCTCTATTTCAAGCAGCGGCTCGCCTCCGTGGTCGACTCCCATCCCGACGCCCTTGCCGAGGTACGGGGCGAGGGCATGCTCATCGGCCTGCGCTGCGTCACGCCGGTCGGCCGAGGTCGTGGCGGCGATGCGCGAAGCAGGGCTGCTCGGCGCCGCCGCGGCGGAAAATGTCGTGCGCCTGCTGCCGCCGCTCAACGTCACCGAGGCCGAGATCGACGACGCGGTCGAGCGCCTCGACAAGGCGCTGACCACGCTCGCGTCCGCCAAGGCCGGGGCCTGAAGGTGCGTCGATGGTCCGTCATTTCCTCGACCTTGCCGATTTCGATGGCGATACGCTGAGAGCGATCCTCGACGAAGGGACCCGCCTGAAGGGCCTGCGCCGCGGCCCGCGGCGCCGAAGCCGCTTGCCGGCAAGGTGCTCGCAATGATCTTCGACAAGCCGTCGACGCGCACGCGCGTCTCCTTCGACGTCGGCATGCGCGAGCTCGGCGGCGATCCGATCCTGCTCACCGGCAAGGAGATGCAACTCGGCCGTGGCGAGACCATCGCCGACACGGCGCAGGTCCTCTCGCGCTATGTCGACGCGATCATGATCCGCACCCTCGACGCCAACATGGTCGCCGAGCTCGCCGCCAATGCCTCGATCCCGGTGATCAACG